>DASTYG010000075.1:0-7127 GCA_035765105.1 Glycomyces sp. | reverse complement strand
CCCCATGTGCTGGCAGGCCTGGCAGGCCAACCCCAACACCATGTGGAACTGGAACGGCCTCCTGCGCGAAGGGATGCAGGGCCAGCACGAGTCGCGCATCCCCGACGGCACGCTCTGCTCCGGCGGCAACGCCGAGGGCGGTCGCTACGACTCGCTCGACGAGGTAGGCCCCTGGCACACCACCTCGCTGAACAACGACTTCACCCTGCATTACGAGGACACCGCCACGCACGGCGGCGACTACTACTGGGTGTACGTCACCAAGCAGGGATTCGACGTCACCAGCGAGCCGCTCGGCTGGGGCGACCTCGAACGGGTCGCCACGACCGGCGTCTACGAGCCCGGAGAGGCCGTCGACATCCCCGTCAGCGCCCCCGGACGCACCGGGCGCCACGTGGTCTACGTGGTGTGGCAGGCCAGCCACATCGACCAGACCTTCTACTCCTGCTCCGACGTCTGGTTCGGCCAGGGCGGCCCGGTCGACCCGCCGACCGAGGAGCCCACGGAGGAGCCGACCGACGAGCCCACCGAGGAGCCCACGGAGGAGCCGACCGACGACCCGACCGACGAGCCCACCGACACCCCCGCCGACCTGGAGTGCACCGCCACCGCCACGGTCAACAGCTGGGGATCGGGGGCGACCGTCGAGGTCACGGTGGCCAACACCGGGTCCAGGACCGTCCACAACTGGATGCTCCACTGGTCCTGGCCGGACGGCTCCGACGTCGCGGTGACGAACGTCTGGAACGCCGAGTACTCGCAGATGGGCGGGATGGAGATGGCCGAACCGGTCGGATACAACCAGACCATCGACACGAACGGCTCGGTCTCGTTCGGATTCAACGTCAGCGGCTCGCTGTCGTCGATGCCCGCGATCGACTGCCTGCCGGCATAGCGGCGGCGCCGATCGCGGACCGCCGGTCGCCATAGCGCCGGCGTCCGTACCACGGCAGTACGGCCGGTGACCGGGGGCGTGCACGCCCCCGGCCGCCGGCCGTGCCCGTGTTCCGCGCCCGTGTCCGGGGCGCCCCGGCGCCGCGCGGGCGCCGCTCACGCCTGCTCGGGGGCCGCCTCGGCCTTGACCGCGGCCGCCTCCTCGCTCCGGGCCTCGACGGACTTCATCTTGCGGCGCACGGCCCAGATCGTCAGGGCGGTCAGCGCGACCGTCACCGGCGTGCCGCCGAACAGCGTCACCCACCCCAGCGCGGTGTCCGCGTCGAGCCAGTACAGCCACACCCGGACGGCGTTCTTGAGCAGGAAGACCACGCCCCACAGGATCGTGAGCGCGCACAGCACGTCGACCATCGGCTTGTTCTCGCGCCACTCCTTCTTGCCGCCCTGCGCGATCACGGCGTAGACCCAGCCGATGATCGGGTGGCGGACGAGCGCCGAGACGATGAAGCCCACGCCGTAGACCGCGCCCCAGATGATCCCCGGCAGGTAGAAGTCCCGGGCGTCGTCGCTGCGCCAGGCCAGGAACGCGCCCAGCGCGATCCCGAACAGGCCGTTGAGCGCGTACCGGATCGACTCCTTGCGGGCCGCCCGCCAGACCGCGATGCCCACGGCGCTGGCGGCCGAGACCAGGATCGACAGCTGGAGCCCGTTCAGCGGCCCGAACTCGCGGTCGCCGAGGATCGGATTGAGGATGACGAACAGGGTGATCGGGACGGCGGCCTCGATCACGCCCTTGACGCCGCCGAGCTGCTGTGAAAGCTGCTCGGAGAACGGGGGCAGCTCGTCGGGGTCGGTGCGCTGCGGCGTCTCGGTGCTCAAGGAATGCCTTTCGGGAGCCCCGCCCTCACGGGCGCAGTTCGTAGGTCGGGTTGTAGATGACGAGCCGTCCCTCGTCGTCCTGCGCCACTCGGCCGCGGGCGACGATCCGGGTTCCGGCCTCCAAGCCAACGATACGCCGCCGGCCCATCCACACCAGGGCGACGTGACCGGTGCCGTCGAACAGTTCGGCCTCCACCGACGGCGAGCGCCCGCCCGCGCGCATCACGACCGTGCGCAGGCGCCCGGCGACGGCGGCCTCCCGCCGCGGCTCCAGGCGGTCCAGCGGCATGCGGCCGGTCACACCGCCGCGGCCCTGGGAGACGGCCTCGTCGCGCACGTTCGCCGCGAACAGCTCCTGCGAGGGGGCGCCCAGGCGGCGGAGCCACCGCCTCCAGGGGGCGGCCTCGCGCCCGGTCACCGGGGCGCCCTCGGGCCGGGCGGACGGGCCATCGGCCCCGCCTACCGCTTGCGGGGCCGGGGCGAGGGCTTGCGCCGCACCTTCGGCTGCGGGGTGTCGCCCGCCGCGACGATGGCGCGGTTGCCGTCGCCGCCCTCGGCCTTGCGCTGCGCGATGCGGGCCGCGGCCTCCTCGGCCATCTTCGGGGGCAGTTTGAGCGGCAGGGGCTCCCTGACGGGCATGGCGAGGTTGCCGCGGTCGACGACCAGGCCGCGCAGCGCCTCGTCGAGTTCGGGGGCGGCGTCCTCGTCGGTGGCGCGCTTGCCCTGGAAGGTGGCCTGGACGAACCAGCGCGGGCCGTCGACCCCCGCGAAGCGCACGGTGTTGGTGCCCTTCTTGCCGGTGATCTGGGCGAGGAGCTCGGTGCCCCAGCGGCCCTCCACCTCCTCGACCTTGCCGCCCTGGCCGGTGACCTGGCCGGTCAGCTCCTCGCGCATCTCCTCCCAGATGCCCTCGGTGCGCGGGGCCGCGCGCACGAGCAGCTGGAGGGCGGAGGCGCCGGTGGTGAGGACGACCTGGCTGATGTTGCCCTTGGCGTCGGTCTGGGCCTGGAAGCCCACGCCCTTGGGGACAGGCAGGCGGATCGCTCCCAGGTCGATGCGCCGCAGTCCGTCGTCGGGGGCGTCGACGGCGTCAAAGGGGCCCTCGGTGGCCTCGCGGACGACTTCCTCACCGCTGTCGGCCAGCGAGTCGAGGACCGCGCCTTCAGCGGGGCGCTGCTTCTTTGACGGCCGTCGCCGTTTAAACACGTTCGTTCTCCTCTGCGAGTCGGCGGTGTCCGCCGGTGGAACCGTGGCCGTTCGCGCCCCGCTCGGTGGGGCTCAGCTCGTCGACCTCGGTGAATCGGGCTCGTACAACGGGTTGGATTACCAATTGTGCGATACGGTCCCCGCGTTCGATGACGGCGGTCCGCTCCCGGTCCAGGTTGATGAGGTTGACCTTGATCTCACCCCGGTAGCCGGAGTCGATGGTGCCGGGGGCGTTGACGCCGGTGACGCCGAGCCGGTGGGCCAGGCCCGAGCGCGGGGTGACGAATCCGACGTGGCCTTCGGGGATCGCCACGGCCACGCCGGTGGGGACGAGCGCGCGCCGCCCGGGCGCGAGCGTGGCGCCTTCGGCGGCGTAGAGGTCGGCCCCGGCGTCGCCGGGGTTGGCGTAGGCGGGGACCGGCAGGTCGGGGTCGATGCGCCTGATGGCGACGGGCACGTCGGCGTTCACAGTCGGATGCCTCCTTAAGGACGAGAGCTATGGTCTCAGACATGGAGAGTCGAGAACGGTACGCCGAGCGTATGCGGATGCCGTGGACGGGGTGGCTCATGGCCCTCGCCGCGGCGGCGATGATCGCGGGTCTGTCGAATTTCGGGGATCTGCGCTGGTGGCGGGTCGCGGTGAGCGCGGCGCTCTTCCTGGCGGTGCTGGGCGGGGCGTGGTGGCTGGGCCGCCTGCCGGTGCGGGTGGTCGAGCGGGACGGCGAGGTGTGGCTGCACGTCGACGACGCGAAGCTGCCGATGTCGGCGGTGTCCGAGGTCCAGGTGCTGGAGCCGACGGCCTACTCGGACGCGCTGGGGGTGGCGCAGCATCCGCTGGCGTTCGTGGTGCAGCGGCCGTGGCTGCGGCGCGGGGTGCGGGTGGTCCTGGACGACCCGGACGACCCCACGCCGTACTGGGTGGTCGCCTCGCACCGCCCTGAGCGGCTGCGGGAGGCGCTGGCGGCGCCCGAGCGGGCCCGGGCGGCCTGAGCGAGGGGCCCGGGCGGCCCCTCCGGACGCGCTGCGGCCCGCCGGCGGTGCGCCGGCGGGCCGTGCGTCGTCGTGGAGGAGCTGTGGGCCCGTGGGCGGCGGGCCGGGTGGTGCGGGGCTCGCTCCCGGGTCGTCCTAGGCGCAGTCCTTGCAGATCGGCTGGCCGTTCTTCTCCTTGGCGTACTGGCTCCGGTGGTGGACCAGGAAGCAGCTGGAGCAGCGAAACTCGTCGTTCTGCATCGGCAGGACCTTGACCGAGAGCTCTTCGTCGCCCAGGTCGGCCCCGGGCAGCTCGAAGTTCTCGGCCACCTCGGCCTCATCGACGTCCACCGACCCCGACTGATCGCTGCGGCCTTTGGCCAGCGCTTCGATGCTGTCGGTGCTGCCGGTGGCCTCTTCCTTGTCCCGGCGTGGGGCGTCGTAGTCGGTTGCCATCGTTTCCACTCCCATTGGTTTCTCTGGCACAGGTGTGTCGAAGCCGCGCGACTCCGATGACTGCAGCGGGGCCGCTGGGGCCATCACGGCGACGCTCAGTTCGACTGGGTCTCCTGGCGGATTCTGTTCCGTCCCTGCAGGCGGCGTACCTTACCGCGTGCAGTCCATTCGTATACACGATGTCGCTCGCTTTTTCATCCCCATTGTGGCGAGAAACACTCTTGTGGCACGAGCGGTGAGTGTACCGCCTCTCGCCCACGAAGTCGCCGCGCGCACGATAGCCTTTGGTCTACATCGAGAGCCGGGGAGGCCCCAGTGCGTATCGCTCGTATCCGTGCGTTGACGTTCTTGTGCGCGTTGGCGCTGGTAGCGACTTTGGTGACCCTGTGGGCAATTAGGAACGACTCGCAGGTCCACGGCGGCGAGGAATGCGCTCCCGGGGCGGTCGAGATCAAGACCGCGCCCATCCCCGACCCCGAGGAGATCGAGGTCGTCGTCCTCAACGGCACCGACCGGACGGGCCTGGCCGAGCAGGCGGCGGGCCAGCTGGAGGACCGCGGCTTCCAGGTCGTCGACGTGGGCGACACCGACGAGACGTTCGAGGGTTCGGCCCTGGTGAAGTACGGGCCCGAGCAGTACGCGGCCGGGCTGCACACCCACGCGTACTTCTACCAGGGGCGCGAGGCGTTCGACCTGGAGTGGGCCGAGCCCATCACCGTCGTCCTCGGCGACGCGTTCAAAGAGGTCCGCTCCACTTCCGATGCGCGCCAGTCGTTCGCCCAGAGCGGCGGCATCTCGACGCCGGATGGCACCTGCCCGGTAGAATAGGGCGCCGTCCACCTCCCTCGAACCACTGACATCGCCACCGAAAATGCGGAAACTCGGCTCGAAACGGCATCACGGACGGGCCGATGGCGATTTTCGGCGCTACAATTCACGCTTGCCCGGTCGTGTTGCGACCTGGGCTGCCGACCCAATATCCAATGCTCACCCGCCATGGAGCCCGGCTTCGCCGTGCCCGCCATTGCCTCGGAAGGTTGCTCGTGACTGACGCACGTCCCAACGGCACTGACGTCAATTCTTTGACCGACTCGTTGCTCGAACTGGCCCGTGAGAGCGACGGACAGCTGACGTCCGCGAAAGTCGCTCAGGTCTTGGAGTCGGCGCAGGCCACCCCCGCCCAGGGCAAGCTGGTGCTCAGAGCACTGGCCGAGGCCGACGTCACCGTTGTCGTCGACGGCTCTTCCTCCGGTCGCAAGCGCGTCCCCGCCGCCCGCACCGCCACCTCCTCGCGCACCGCCACGGCGAAGACCGCGAAGAAGTCGACAAAGAAGGCCGCCAAGAAGACCGCGGCGGCGAAGTCCGCCGAGGCCGACGACGGCGAAACGACCGCAGCGCCGAAGAAGACCGCCAAGAAGGCCGCTAAGAAGACCGCCAAGAAAACGGCGAAGAAGGCCGCCAAGAAGGCCGCCCCCAAGTCCGAGGACGAGGAGGCGGCCGAAGCGCTCGCGGCCGAGGAGGCCGCCGCCGCGCCGGCCAAGAAGTCCGCCCGCAAGAAGGCCGCCAAGAAGTCCGTGAAGAAGGCGTCCAAGAAGGACAAGGACGCCGACGAGCCCGACGAGAACGACTTCGAGTGGGACGAGGAGGACTCCGAGGCGCTCAAGCAGGCCCGCAAGGACGCCGAGATGACCGCCTCGGCCGACTCGGTCCGCGCCTACCTCAAGCAGATCGGCAAGGTGCCGCTGCTGAACGCGGCCCAGGAGGTCGAGCTCGCCAAGCGCATCGAGGCCGGCCTGTACGCCGTCGAGCGCCTCAAGCAGATGCGCGAGGCCGGCGAGGAGATCCCCACCCAGATCCGCCGCGATCTGGAGTGGATCGTCCGCGACGGCGACCGCGCCAAGGACCACCTGCTGGAGGCGAACCTCCGCCTCGTCGTCTCGCTCGCCAAGCGCTACACCGGCCGCGGCATGGCGTTCCTGGACCTGATCCAGGAGGGCAACCTCGGCCTCATCCGCGCCGTCGAGAAGTTCGACTACACCAAGGGCTACAAGTTCTCCACGTACGCCACCTGGTGGATCCGCCAGGCCATCACGCGCGCCATGGCCGACCAGGCCCGCACCATCCGCATCCCGGTGCACATGGTGGAGGTCATCAACAAGCTCGGCCGCATACAGCGCGAGCTCCTCCAGGACCTGGGCCGCGAGCCCACGCCGGACGAGCTGGCCAAGGAGATGGACATCTCCCCGGAGAAGGTCCTGGAGATCCAGCAGTACGCGCGCGAGCCGATCAGCCTCGACCAGACCATCGGCGACGAGGGCGACAGCCAGCTCGGCGACTTCATCGAGGACTCCGAGGCGATCGTCGCTGTCGACGCGGTCTCCTTCTCGCTCCTCCAGGGGCAGCTCCAGCAGGTGCTCCAGACCCTCTCGGAGCGCGAGGCGGGCGTGGTGCGGCTGCGGTTCGGCCTCACCGACGGCCAGCCGCGCACGCTCGACGAGATCGGCCAGGTCTACGGGGTCACCCGTGAGCGCATCCGCCAGATCGAGTCGAAGACCATGTCGAAGCTGCGGCACCCGTCGCGTTCGCAGGTCCTGCGCGACTACCTCGACTGAGAAAGGACCCTCCTGCCCCCCACCGCTCCCACGCTCGCGGCGGGACCCTGCAGGAGGGCCGTTCCATCGGGTCACCGACGTCAGGTCAAGAGAAGGTCAAGAGAAGGTCAC
>DASTYG010000074.1:0-107989 GCA_035765105.1 Glycomyces sp. | reverse complement strand
CGGCCGCCGCGCGCGGCGGCCGCCCCGGCCGGGCCGCGGGAAGCCCCCGGCTCGGGGCTTCCCGCGGCGGGTCAGCAGGCGCCGCCGCCTTCGTTGAGGGCGTTGAGCACCGCGGTGTACGCCTCCTTCTTCTGGTAGTTCTCGTCGAAGAGCAGCGGGGTCTCGTCGCCGCGCCAGGAGTGCCTGTCGGTGATGCCCCAGACGGTGATGCCGGTGCAGCGGGCCACGGCCATGCACGCCTCGGTGACGGTGCGGTAGACCCCGGCCTGGGCCCCGCCCGAGCCGCCGACGTCGAGCTCGGTGATCTCCACGTCCACGCCGAGGTCGGCGAAGCGCTGGAGGTTGGCCCGGTAGGTCGACAGGTCCGAGTCCGAGCCGAGGTGCGACTGGAAGCCGACGCAGTCGATGGGCACGCCGCGCGACAGGAAGTCGGCGACCATGTCGTAGATCGCGTCGCTCTTGGCGTTGATCGCGTCGGTGCCGTAGTCGTTGTAGCACAGCTTCGCGCCCGGGTCGGCCGCCTCGGCCGCCCAGAACGCCTCCTCGATCCAGCCGTCGCCCAACTGCTGCTGGAGGTTGGACTGGCGGCGCGAGCCGTCCCATTCGAACGCCTCGTTGACCACGTCCCAGGAGGCGATGTCGCCCGCCCAGTGGCCGGCGACCCCGGCGATGTGGTCGAGCATGGCCCTGCGCAGGTCGTCCCCGCCCAGGCCCTGGACCCACCCGGGCTGCTGGGCGTGCCAGACCAGGGTGTGCCCGCGCACCTCCATGCCGTTGGCCCGGGCGTGGGCGACGATCTGGTCGCCGCCGGAGAAGTTGAACTGGCCCCGGGAGGGCTCGGTGGCGTCCCACTTCATGACATTCTCGGCCACGACCGAGTTGAACTCGGCGTTCAGCGTGTCGGCGTAGCCCGGTTCGCCGAGCAGGTTCGGGACGATCGCGGCGCCGAAGTACCGCCCGGACTCGGCCGCCGAGGCCCCGAGCGTGGTGGCGGCCTGAGCGCCGCCGGCGAAGACGAGCGCGCCGGTCGCGGCGAGCCCGGCGGCGGCGACGGCGGCCGTCGCCAGTGCCAGGCGGCGGCGGACCCCTCGCGCCATCGATGGCAGGTTGAGCATCGTTTCTCCTTACTGTTGCGGTTGGTCAGGCGGTGACGGTGAACCGCTTGACGGTGACGGCGCCGCCCAGGGAGCGGGTGGCGTGGTTGAAGACGGCGAACCGGTAGCCCATGAAGAAGGTCCAGCTGTCGTTGAGGGTGAACGCGGGCCCGAGCGGGATGAAGTCCGAGCCGTCGGCGCTGTAGGAGAAGACGGCCTGGCGTCCGGGGCCGGGGCTGATGTCGGCCGTGACGCGCAGCCAGACCCTGTCGCCGCACAGCTCGGCCCGGGCGCGCTCGGTGCCGGTGCCGGTGGTGTTCCACTCGGCGTCCATGGTCAGGCCGTCGGTCATGGCGATCCGGGTGACGCCGTCGTCGCGGCGCAGGCCGATCCATGCCGAGGAGTCGCGCAGCATCGCCAGGCCGGCCCGGTCGCCGTCGCGCATCTCGGCCGGGTCGATCTCGACGGTGGCGGTCGAGGAGGGGCCCTGGATGCGGTGGGTGAGGGTGTTGCGCGCGTTGTAGAGGTCGTCGGTGACCGTGGCGGTCTGGAGGCGCAGCCCGTTCCCGGTCGACCACTTGGTGTCGTCGGGGTTGTGGTTCCACTCCCACTTGGCGGCCAGGGCGGCGGCGGTGAACTCGTCGGTGCCGGTCAGCGGTTCGACCGGGTGCGGGGCGAGGTCCGGGAACGGGTAGTCCCGGGCCCAGGCGCCGCCTGCGGTCCGGACCTGCGGCCAGCCGTCCGCGGTCCAGTCGATCGGCGCGAGGGCGGGCATCCGGCCGCCGGGGTAGGCGTCGACGAAGGCCATGTAGTACCACTCGCCGTTCGGCGTGTCCACCAGGCCGCCCTGGTGGGGCACGCCGCCGCCGGTGATGGGTCCGGGCAGGTCGAGCAGCAGCTCGCGCATCTCGTAGGGCCCGAACGGGCCCGAGGTCGACTTGAGTATGTACTGGCCGTTCGGCGGCCGGGTCAGGAAGATGTAGTGGGCGCCGCCGATGCGGTAGAACCGGGCGCCTTCGAGCACGCCGGGGGGCTCGGGGGTCTGGAAGACCGCCCGGTCGTCGATCTCGGCGGTCACGTCGCCGCTCAGCTGCGCGACGCGGATCTCGGTGTTGCCGTACGCCACGTACACGCTGCCGTCATCGTCGAACAGCAGCCCGGCGTCGAAATACGCCTTGCCGATCTCCGCGTGCCGCCTCCAGGGCCCCTCCACGGCGTCGGCGGTGTAGACGTAGGTCCTGGCGAAGTCGATCTGCCCGATCCAGTAGAAGCGGTCCTCGCCGGCGCGGTGGTTCAGCGAGGAGGCCCAGATGCCGCGCACGTAGCCGCGTCCCCCGTCGAGGTCGTACTTCGGCCCGAAGTCGAGCGTGGGCACCGAATGCCCGGCGAACTCCCAGTGCACCAGGTCCCGTGAGCGCAGGACGGGCGCGCCGGGCGAGTAGTGCATCGTGGAGGCGGTCATGTAGAAGACCTCGCCGACGCGGATGACCTCGACGTCGGCGAAGTCCTGCCAGACGACGGGGTTGGCGAAGGTGCGCTGCTGCGCTTCGGCGGCCGGTCCGAAGGCGAACGGCGCGGACATCGCGGCGGCGGCCCCGGCGGCGAGCCCCGCGCCGGTGAGGAGCGCGCGGCGACGGCTGAACGAGTGGTCGGATGCGGTCATGGCGGTCCCCTTCCGGGTCAGTCGAGTTCGGCTTCCCAGACGATCCCCCCGCCGGAGGCGTCCGAGGCGAGCCGGTCGCGGGCGGCGGTGTCGCCGTACAGGCTCCAGCGCATCCAGTCCAGGCTGGTGGCGACGGTCTGGTCGTAGGTGGGCCCGTTCCAGATGAACTCGTCGTGGCCCTGCCCGGTGTGGGTCATGAACGCCTTGGGGGCCGGCAGTTCGGCGTACGCCTGCCGGGCCAGGCCGTAGTCGCAGATCGGGTCCTGGTCGCCGTGGACGAACAGGGTCTTCGCGCTCACCGCTCCGGCCGGGTCGCCCATGTCGACGCAGGCGTAGGGGATCGCGGCGGTGATCCGCTCGTCGGGCCAGGCGGTGAGCAGGCCGTGGGTGGTCATGCCGCCCAGTGAGTGCCCGGCGGCGCCGACGCCGCGGGCGGTGTCCATGCGCCCTTCGAAGGCGTCGCAGGACCCGGGTTCGCCGAGGGCGAGGGTCCGGGTCAGGACCTCGGAGACGTCCTTGGACTGGTTGCCGTTGTAGACGTCGCCGACGTTCCCCTCGGCGCCGGTGGTCGTGGTCGGGAAGACCGGGGCGGGGACGATGAACCCGGCCGCGGCCAGGGGCCGGATGTGCGTGCCGTAGCTCTCGGGGTTGCCGCCGAGGCCGTGGCTCCATTCCACGACGGGGAAGGCGCCGTCGGCGATCGGGGCGTCGGGGACGGGGTCGGCGCCGGGTGCGCCGGAGGCGGCCGGGTAGAAGACGCGGGTGACGAGGGTGCGTCCGGCGCGGTTCCAGGTGAACTGGCGGACGCCGAGCGGGAAGGTGCGGGTCGGCGCGGTCTGCGCCAGCGCCGGCGGGGCGGCCCCGATGAGCGCCGCCGCCCCCGCGGCGGTGCCGAGGCCGAGGACGGTGCGTCGTCGCATTGGCATGGGAGTGTCCTTTCGGGAGCGGGGCCGGGCCGCCCGGTCTGCGGTGGGGGCGGCCCGGCCCCGGGGCGGTCAGTCGTCGGAGGCCGTCCGGATGCCGGCCAGCACGTGGTCGGCGCCGCAGGTCGAGCCCACGGGGTTCAGTGAGAACTGCTGGTTCGTCGCGCCGGTCGAGTCGTACTGCGAGATCACCGATCCGGCGGTCGTCGACCACTCCCACACGTCGAGCGCCTTGCCCGAGTGGCGGTTGACGAAGGTGTAGTAGCCCGAGTTCTCGGTGACCCGCCACTGCTGGTTGTCGCCGCCCAGGTCGGTGTACTGGGCGATGGTCGCGCCGTTCCCGGTGTCCCAGTTCCACAGGTCGAGCACAAGTCCGGAGTGCTTGACCTGGATCTTGTAGTAGCCGTTGCCGAGGTCGAGGAACCGGAACTGCTGGTTCTCGCCCTGGTAGTTGTCGTACTGGGTGAGGACGGCGCCGGTCGCCGTCGAGGCGCCCTGGACGTCCCAGGCCAGGCCCGAGTGGCGCGAGACGACGGTGTACCAGTCGCTGGCGCTCGGCTGCGCCTGGGCGCGGTCGGTGTGGAAGGCCACGAGGGCGGCGGTGGCGAGCACGGCCGCGACCGCGAGGGCGGTGAGGCCGCGGGCCCACCGGGTGAGGATCGACAGGTCGGGTGCGTCGACGGTCATCGCTTGCTCCTTGACGGGTTCGGGGAATGAGGGATTCAGGGGGGTCAGCACGGGCCGGTGCCTCCTTCGTGGGTCAGCAGGCCGAGCCGGTAGGGCAGCTGCGAGTAGTCGCCGCCCGAGTTCGGGTCGCGGCCCTGGTAGAGGAGCTGGAGGTTGCCCGTGTCGAGGGGCATGGTCTGGTCGTGGCCGGAGCGGATGAGTTCGCCGTGGCTGATGTCGCGCGTCCACGCCCCAGTGGGGAAGTCGACGTTCGCCGCTCCGGCGAAGGGGGCGTTCTGGCCGGTCGCCTGCGGCGTCCACTGCGCGGTGAGGGCCGGGGCGGTGTAGGAGCGGTAGTAGCGTGCGCCGTCGGAACCGATGGACTCCCAGATGAGCAGGTAGCCGCCGGAGTCGAGGCGGTAGACCGCGCCGCCTTCGAAGAGGTTGTTCTTGGTGTCCTGCAAGACGATCTGGGTGTCGCGGAACCCGTCGGGGAACTCGCCGAGGGTGGTCTCGGCCCGGTAGACGTGCCCGTTGTCGTCGGCGGAGAACAGGTAGCACATGCGCTCGTCGCAGATGACCCAGTAGTCCAGCCAGTGGCCGTCGCCGATGTTGTCCCTGACGATCTGGGGCATCTCGTTCTGGAAGTTCCGCGGCGCCGACCAGCTGGCGGGGTCGTTGATGTCCGTCGTGGTCGAGTAGGAGGGCAGTCCGGTCTGGTAGACCAGGTACCACAGCCCGTCGGGTTCGAAGTAGAACACGTGCGGCGCAGCGGCGTACCGGGAGCCGATGTTCGGGTTGGTGTCCAGGAAGGTGTGCGGTGCGGACGACGCCTGGGACCAGTCGTCGAAGCTGGTGTGGGCCAGGCTCCACGCGCCCGCGGTGTTCGCCACGGTGAAGAACACGTGCCATCTGCCGGTGTCGTCCTGGACGACCGTCGGGTCCTTGGCCGAGACGACGTCGTGCGCCGAGTCGGGTTTGGGGCCGATGAGCGGTCCGGTGGACTCCCATTGGTAGTTCGTCGGCAGCGCCTGGGTTTCGACGTCGGCTCCGGCGGTCTCGGCGTTGGCGTTGAGCGCGCTCAGCGCCAGAGCGGCGGCCGCGGTGAGCACGGCCAGCGCTCCCAGGGCCTTGGTGCGGAATGGTCGTTGCATGTATGGCCTTTCATCGGTGCGACCGTGAGCTGTTATCGCTCACAAACAAAGTCCGCTTCGAAATTTTCGTAATAAATCCCGAAACTTAGATATTTAAAAGCATAGATGTTTATCGATAACAAGTCAACGGCCGCCCGGCGGGAGCCCGGACGCCGGGCCGCCGCGACGGCCTTCGGCCCGGTTCCCGCTCCCGGTCGCCGCCCCGCGGCCTCGGCCCGTGACCGGGAGGGGGAACCGTGCGAGAATGCGGGAGACGGAGCCGAACGCGCCGCGCGACCGGCCACGGAGAGGTGCCGAGATGGACTGGGAGACCTGGGCGCGCCTCCCGGCGGGCGTGATCCTCGCGTCGACGCTCGCCGCACGGGCCTCCTTGCGGCGCACCGCCGACCCGGACCGGAGGGCCGCCCCATGACCGGCGACGCGCCCGCCCACCCCGCCGCCCGGCGCCGCCGGGACGCCGACCTCCGGCTGGTCCGGGGCATGTGGATCATCGCGGCCGTGCTCCTGGCCTGGCTGGCGATCGGCTTCTTCCGCGAGCCCCCGGCGTCCTGGCAGGAGCGGAGCGCGGCGGGCGTGCTCGCCGCCTGCTTCGCCCTGCCGCCGCTCCTCACCCGGGGGTACCGCAAGCGGCTCCCCGCGCTCGACCGCACGCCCCGGACGGCGACCGTCACCGGCCATGAGGCGCACGAGACCGACCCGGACTCCGACAGCGACATGCCGCGCTACGACCTCGTCGCCGTCACGGTCGACCTCGGCGGCGCCGCCGCGGCGACGATGATCGCCGACATCGTCGCGGAGGAGTCCATCGACCGGTTCGCCGTCGGCTCGACCTGGAGCGTCTACGCCTTCGCCGACCCCGCGGCGCTCAACGACGACCCCGACCGCACCCGCGTCATCCTCACCGAGGCCCACGACGACGTCGTCAGGGCCGGTTACGACCTCGGCTACTACACCCTCCACTGCGAGGCCGGACCGGGCTCCGACCTGCTGCTGCGCCGGTTCGCGAACGACCCCCGGTAGACCGGCGGGGTGGCCGGGGCCGCAACGGGCCGCACCCGCGCCGATCCACGACTTGAAGAAGTGTTCAATTGATCAGACGGTGATCCGAACGGGAGGGCGTCATGACGGTACCGCTGTACCAGGCCAAGGCCGATTTCTTCCGGATGCTGGGGCATCCGGTGCGCATCCGCGTGCTCGAACTGCTCGGCGAGGGCCCCCGGCAGGTCCGCGAACTGCTCGCCGAGACGGGCGTGGAGGCGTCGAGCCTGTCCCAGCAGCTGGCGGTGCTGCGCCGCGCCGGGATCGTCACGTCCTCGCGGGAGGGCTCGGCGGTCACCTACGCGCTGGCCGGGCCCGACGTGGCCGACCTGATGCTCGCGGCCCGGCGCATCCTCACCGAGATGCTCACCGGCCAGGCCGAACTCCTCGAAGCGCTCGCCGCCGAAGACGCGACGGCGGAGGCATGAGCGCCCTTCCGGCGACACGGGCGCCCCGGTCCCGCCTCCGCCGGCTCCTGCCCGGCCGGGGCGACCTGGCGACCGTCCGCCGCTCACCGGGACGCGACCTCCTCGCCGGGCTGACCGTCGCCGTCGTCGCGCTGCCGCTGGCCCTCGGGTTCGGCGTCGCCTCCGGGCTCGGCGCCGCCGCGGGCCTGGCCACCGCCGTCGTCGCCGGGGCGATCGCCGCGGTCTTCGGCGGCTCCGACTTCCAGGTCTCCGGGCCGACCGGCGCGATGACCGTCGTCCTGGTGCCCATCGTCGCCCAATACGGCCCCGGCGGCGTCCTCACCGTCGGGCTCATGGCCGGGGTGATCCTGATCGGACTCGCCCTGGCCCGGGCCGGGCGGTACGTCCGCTACATCCCGGCCCCGGTCGTGGAGGGCTTCACCATCGGCATCGCCGCGGTCATCTTCCTCCAGCAGGTCCCGGCCGCGCTCGGCGTGCCCGCCCCCGAGGGCGAGAAGGTCGCCCTCATCGCCTGGCGGGCCCTCGGCGACTACCTCGCCGCCCCCGACTGGCCCGCCCTCGCCCTGGCCGGCGGCGTCGCCGCGGTCATGCTCGTCGGGGCGCGAGTGCGCCCCCAGATCCCGTTCTCCCTCCTGGCGGTGGCCGCCGCGACCGCCGCGGCGGTCCTGGCCCGCCTGGAGACCCCGGCCATCGGGGAGCTCCCCGCCACGCTGCCCGCCCCGTCGCTGGCGTTCCTCGACTTCGGCGCGGTCCCCGGGCTCGCCGGAGCGGCCGTCGCGATCGCGGCCCTGGCGGCCCTGGAGTCGCTGCTCTCGGCCACGGTGGCCGACGGCATGACCGTCGGGTCCCGGCACGACCCCGACCGGGAGCTGTTCGGCCAGGGCCTGGCCAACATCGCCGCGCCGCTGTTCGGCGGCGTGCCCGCCACCGCCGCCATCGCCCGCACCGCGGTCAACGTGCGCTCCGGGGCCGCCTCCCGCCTCGCCGCGCTCACCCACGCGATCGTGCTGGCGCTCATCATGCTCGCCGCCGCTCCCCTGGTCGCCCACATCCCGCTCGCCGCCCTCGCCGGGGTGCTGCTGGCCACCGCCGTACGCATGGTCGAGGTCGGCTCGGTCAAGGTGATGGCGCGGGCCTCCCGCTCGGACGCGGTCATCCTCGCGCTCACCGCGGCCGTCACGATCGCGCTCGACCTGGTCGCCGCCGTCATCTGCGGGCTGATCGTCGCCGGGGCGCTCGCGCTGCGCAAGATCGCCGTCGCCGCCAGGATCGAGACCGTCCCGCTGGCCGAGGGCGACCACCACGCGGCCGAGCACTCGCTGCTCGCCGAGCACATCGTCGCCTACCGCATCGACGGGCCGCTGTTCTTCGCCGCCGCCCACCGGTTCCTGCTCACGCTGACCGAGACCGCCGACGTCCGGGTCGTCATCATCCGGCTCTCGCGGATCAGCGCCATCGACGCCACCGGCGCGCTGGTGCTGCGCGACGCCGTCGAACGGCTCGAAGGGCGCGGCATCACCGTGTACCTCTCGGGCATGCGCCCCGAACACGCCAAGGCGTTCGGCGCGGTCGACCTGCTCGACCGGCTCGCCAAGGCGGGCAAGGTCTTCACGGCCACGCCCGAGGCGATCGCGGCCGCCCGGGCCCACCTCGCCGCCGCCGGCGTGCTGCCGCGGCAGCGGGGCGAGGAGGAGACCGCGGCCGGGGAATAGCGGCCCGTGCCCGCGCGCCGAAGGCGGCCTCGGCCGCGGGGCCGAGACCGCCTGAGGCGCGGGCCTGTCAGCCGATGGCGCAGGTCAGTTCCGGAGCGGTGTTCGCGCCGCCGTAAGCGGCGTTGAACCCGAACGTGGTGGACTGTCCTGAAGCGAGCGTGCTGTTGTGGGACGCGCCGGTCGCGGTGACCGACGATCCGGACTGATGCAGCGTGCTCGACCAGCTGTTGGTGACCTGCTGGTCGCCGGACCAGGTCCAGCTCACCTCCCAGGCGCCGGATCCGCCGGTGCTGGCGACCTCGACGTTGGCGGTGAAGCCCGAGCCCCAGTCGTTGGCGACGGTGTAGGTGGCGGTGCAGTCGCCCTCGGCCGGCGGGTCGGTGGGCTCAGGGGGGTCGGTGGGCTCGGGCGGGTCGGTCGGTTCCGGCGGGTCGGTCGGCTCGGGCTGCGAGCCGCCGCCGAACCACACGTCCGAGCAGGAGTAGAAGGTCTGGTCGAAGTGGCTGGCCTGCCAGACGACGTAGACCACGTGGTGCCCCGTCCGGCCGGGCGCGCTCACCGGGATGTCGACCGCCTCGTTCGGCTGGTAGACGCCGGTCTCGACGACGCGTTCGAGGTCACCCCAGTCGAGCGCGTCGGTGGCGGCGTCGTATCCCTGTCTGGTGACGTACACCCAGTAGTAGTCCGCCCCGTGTCTCGCCTGGTCGTCGTAGTGGAGTGTGAAGTCATTGGCGAGGGAGGTGGTGTGCCACTCGCCCGGCTCGTCGAGCGAGGCGTATTCGGCGTTGCCGCCGGAGCAGAGCTGGTTGTCCGGGATGCGCTGCTCGTGCTGCCCCTGCATGCCCTCGCGGAGCAGGCTCATCCAGCTCCACATGGTGTTGGGGTTGGCCTGGAAGGCCTGGTAGCACATGGGGTCCTCAGTGGCCATGTCGGGGTTCATGTGGTCGCCGCCCCAGCGTTCCCAGCAGCTGTACTGCCGTGCGGCCGGCGAGGTCGCCGTGCCGTGCGCGGAGGCCGCCTGCGCGGTGAAGAACAGCGCGGAAGCGCCGGCCATGGTCACCACCGCGAACGCGAGGATGAGGCTTCTGATGCGGTGTCTTCTCGATCTGAGCATGATAGCGCTCCCAAAATGAAAACATTGAGACTTATAAATATAATACACGCGTGTCCGCCCGTGAGGACACCCGTCCGGCGCGGGCGCGGGAACGCGCGCCGCCCCCGCGCCGGAGGGTCACTCCTGTCGCACCGCGGCGGGCCTCCGGCGGGTGAGCAGGCCGTGCCTGGGGGCCAGGAGCCAGGCGAGCAGGAACAGGCCCGTGATGACCAGGACGATCAGGCCCCCCGCGGCCAGGTTGTAGTAGAAGGACAGGTACAGGCCCGCGATCGCGCCGAACAGGGCGATCACCGCTCCGACCCCGATCATGGCGCCGAGCCGGTCGGTGAGGAAGCGGGCCGCCGCCGAGGGCGTCACCAGCAGGGCGAGCACGAGGATGTTCCCCACCGCCTGGAGCGAGACGACGATCGCGGCGGTGACCATGACGTAGAGGACGATGTCGAGCGCCAGGACCGGCAGCCCCGAGGCACGGGCGGTCTCGCGGTCGAGGCTGACGGCGATGAGCTGGCGGCGCAGGAGGAAGGTCGCCGCGGTCAGCGCGGCCCCGACGACCGCGACCAGGACGACGTCGCCGTCGCCGAGGGCCAGGATCTGCCCGAACAGGAACGAGGCGAGGTCGCCGGTGTAGGACTGCTGCGTCGAGACGATGACGATGCCCAGGCCGAACGCGGCGGCCCAGAACACGCCGATCACCGTGTCCTCCTTGAGTCTGCGGGTCTGGCTGATGAGGACGATCGACAGGGCCGTGGCGATCCCCGCGACCGCCCCCGAGAGCGTCAGGTTGATGTGGAGGACGAAGCCGATCGCCACGCCGGGGAAGACGGCGTGCGCGACGGCGTCGCCGATGAAGGCCATGCCGCGCAGCACCACGAAGGCGCCGACGACGACGCACACGACCGCGGCCATCGCGGCGACCGCGAACGCCCGCTGCATGAACAGGTGCGACCAGGGTTCGGCGAGCCATGCGATCATCGCGGGTCCGTTCCGGCCAGGAGGGCCTTGAGTTCGCCGGAGGCGGCCACGCCGAAGGCGCGCAGCCACAGGTCGGGGTCGGAGAGCTCGGCGGGCGGTCCGTCGGCGACGACGGCCCGGTTGAGCAGGCACAGGCGCGAGCAGGTGGCGCGGGCCTGCGCGAGGTCGTGCGTGGTCATCAGGACCGCGGTGCCTTCGGCGGCGAGGCGGTCCAGGAGTCCGGTGAGCAGTTCCTGGGTGGGCACGTCGACGCCGGTGAACGGCTCGTCGAGCAGGAGCAGCCCGGGTTCGCGGACCAGGGCCCGGGCGACCAGGACGCGCTGGCGCTGGCCGCCGGACAGCTCCCCCACCGGCCGCCGGGCGAGGCCGGTGAGCCCGACGCGGTCGAGCGCCGCCTCCGCCGCCTCGCGGTCGGCGCGGCGGCGTCCCGGCAGCCACCGGCCGCTGGTGCGCGCGTTGAGGACCGCGCCGCCGACGCTGATCGGGAAGTCCCAGGTGAACTCGTGCTTCTGCGGCACGTAGCCGGGCCGCCCGCCCGCGGTCGCCACCGTGCCGCCGTCGGGTTTGACCAGTCCGACGACCGCCCGCAGGAGCGTGGTCTTGCCCGCCCCGTTCGGTCCGATCAGGCCGACGGTCTCCCCCGCCGCGACGGCGAGGTCGACGCGGTCGAGCACCGGGCGGCCGCCGAGGCTGACGCTGAGCCGTTCGGCGCGCAGGACGTCAGCTCGCATCGGCGTCCTCCGCGTCCGGCGCGGCGGCGGTGCGGCATTTGCGGGTGGCGATCATGATGACGGCGCCGGCGATCACGGCGATCGCGGCCGCGCCCAGGCCCCACAGGAGCCAGCCGGTGCCGGTGGTCGGCAGGAAGCCGCCCCCGTCGCCGTCGTCGCCGCCAGCGCCGCCGTCGTCCGAGCCGCCGCCGCTGCCGTCGCCGGAGCAGGCCGCGGCCGGGTCGGTCGCGTCGCCGACGGCGATCTGGACGTCCTCGGTGTCGGTGACGGTCTCGCCCTCGCCGGTGGTGGCGGTGAACTCGACGGTGAGCCGGTAGACGCCGGGTTCGGCGAAGGACCAGTTGCCGTGGGCGTGCGTGTTGCGGGGGACGGTCACGGTCTGCGGCAGGGCCTCGGAGGAGTCGAAGAGGACCTCGACGCCGCCGAAGGAGCCGGTGAGGAAGAGGGTGAACGCGCCGGGGCCGTCGACGGCGGTGAGGTTCCAGTCGACCGCGCCGGGGACGCCGTCGATGACCGAGGGGTCCTGCGTGTTCCAGCCGGGCCACACGATGCCCGAGGCCTGCACCTGCGGGAGCATGTAGATCTCCTCGCCCGCCTCGCCGAGGAAGCCGTAGTCGCCTTCGGGGACCGGGAACAGGGCCGCGTCGGGGACGTGGAGGACCACGTCCTCCAGGTCGCGCCACACCGATGCGGAGGCGCGGTCGTCGCGCAGCTGCGCGGTCCAGGCGCCGTCGACGAAGCGGGGGCCGATGTCGACGTGGCCGTCGTCGACGACCGCGCACGCGGTGTCGGCCTGGGCGTTCGCGTTCGCGCCGCCGGGGTCGGCGGCGGCGGTGCGCGCCGCTTCCTCGGCGGTCGCGGGCGCGGCGGTGAGCGTGTACGTGGCCGTGGCCGCGGCGGCGGTCTGGGCGTGCCCGCCGGCGGCGAGGGCGGGCCGGCCGCCGTGCTCGCGGGCGGCCAGCTCGATGGTGTACTCGCCGGGCTCGTCGACGGCGAGGACGACCGCGGCGGTGGTGCCGGCCCGGAGGGTGAAGCCGTCGCCGTCCGCGGTGGAGGCGAGCGGTTCGGCCAGGCCCGGACCGGTGAAGGTGTAGAGCCACGCCTCGCCGGGGCCTTCGGTCTTGTCGAGCGCCAGCGTCAGGTCGGTGTCGGCGGCCGAGGCGTCGAGGGTCGGGAAGGCCCCGTCGGCGTCGGCGCCCGCGATCCATACGAGGTCTCCGGCCTCGCCGAGGAACGCGAAGTCCTCACGGTCGGGTACGAGCGACGGGACGGTCGCCAGAGCGGCAGGCCCCTCGATCGCGACACCGGTTCCGGCGGTGTCGAATTCGGCGATGCCTTCGGGTTCTTGGGCGCTCGCAGGCGCGGCGACGAGCAGCGCCGCCGCCAGCGCGGTGATCGGGATCAACAGGTTCCTCATTGGTCTCCTCCAAGGCAGCGGCTCAGCTCGGCAGCGTTCTGCCGCATCATGTCGATGTAGGTGGGGGCGTCCTGCGGGAGGGCGTCGCCGTGCAGGGTGCAGACGGCGACCCCCTGGTCTTCGGCGACCTGGCGCAGCACGGAGGCGCGGGCCTGCAGGTTGGGTTCGACGAACACGGCCGGGACGTCGAGGTTGGCGATGGTCTCGGTGAGCTGCTCGACCTGCCGGGCGCTGGGTTCGGCGGCGGGGTTGGGCACGACGAATCCGGCGATCTGCATGCCGTAGGCGTCGGCGAGGTACCCGAAGGCGTCGTGCGTGGTGATCAGCTGCCGGTTCGCCTCGGGTATGGCCGCGACCGCCGCGGCCACTTCGGCGTCGAGCGCGTCGAGTTCGGACAGGTAGGCGTCCCGGTGCTCCTCGTAGACCTCGCGGCCCTCGGGGTCGAGTTCGATGAGGGCGTCGGCGATGACCTGCACGTAGGCCTTCGTGTTCGTGACGCTCTGCCACACGTGCGGGTCGACCTCGCCGTGGACGTGCTTGCCGAGGACGGCCTGCGGGAGCTGGTAGACGTCGGCCCCGGGCTCGCCGAGGAACGCGAACAGCTCGCTGTCGGGAATCTGCTCGACGGCCTTGGTGGGCACGTCGATCACCACGTCGGCGGCGGCGAGCTCGCCGCGGTCGTCGTCGCGGGCGAAGAACACGCCGGTGTCGAGGTCGGCGGTGAGGTCCACGTGCCCGCTGTCGATGACGGCGGCGCCGGGCCGGACCTCGCGCGGGTTGACGCCGACGGCGAACGTGAAGGTGCCCGTGCCCTCCTCCGTGACCGCACCGGCGTCGGTGAGGGTCGCGGCCATGTCGAGGGTGTACACGCCCGGCTCGGTGAAGGTCCAGTTGACATGCGTGTGCGCGTTGGGGGGCAGGGTGATCGCGTCGGCGTCCGAGAGGCCGTCGGCGGTGTTCCAGTAGATCTCGGGGGTGCCGAAGGCGTCGGTGAGGAACATCGACACCTGGCCGGGTCCGGTGTGCCCGGTCAGGTGGACGTCGATCTCGGCGGCGCGGTCCCGGGTCTCGCCGCGGACGCCGAAGCCGAGCCAGACGGTGTCGAGGGTGATGTTCTCGACCAGCGGCAGGAGCTTGGCGCCGTAGGGCTCGGCGTTCTCGGCGAGGGCGACGTTCGGGGAGTCCTCGGGGACGTTGGTGTCGAACAGCTTGATGAGCGGGTGGTCTTCGAGGAGGAGGTGGTTGGTGAACGCGAGGTCGGCCCCGGCGACGGTGGCCGCGTCGTTCGGGCTGGGCTCGTAGGAGTGCGGGTCGCCGCCGGGCGGGACGACCGTCTCGACGTCGACGCGGCCGGCGCCGACCTCCTCGACCCAGTCCTTGATGAGTTCGGTGGTGACGACGACGTGGACGCCGTCGGCGTGCTCGGTCGCCGTGCTGCACGCGGGCAGCAGCAGGACCGTCAGCAGGACCGCGGCGGTCCTCGTGCGGTGCCTCATGCGGCGGGCTCCTTCACTGCGGGGTCGGGGTCGGGGGCGCCGGTCGCCGCGGCGGCGGCCTTGCGCCGCTTGCGGGCCTTCGCCCAGACGGCGGCGGCCAGGACGAGGGCGGCGAGGACGGCGGCCTGCGGCCAGGGCGGGGCCCACAGGTGCTCCTGGTGGGCGGAGGAGGCGATGCGGGTTCCGGCGTCCGCGGGGTCGACGGCCTCGGGCCGGACGAGGAGTTCGACGTCGAGGCGGCCGAGCGGCCACAGGTCGGCGACGTCGGCCGTGCCCGTGTAGCGGTCGCCGGGGAGGATCTGCGGGAGTTCGGCGATGACCGCCTCGTGCCGGAGCAGGCCCCAGGGCCCGGCGAACCGGGCGATGAGCTCGCCTTGGAGCCGGACGTTCCCGGTGTTCGCGACTTCGTAGTCGAAGGTGGCCGAGCCGGTGCCGGCCGGGTTCCAGTCGTAGTGGTACGTCAAGTGGTCGAAGCGGGGGTCGAGCGCGGGTTCGAGGTCTCCCGAGACGCGCAGGTGGAGGCGGACGCCGACGCGGCGCTCCACGAGGAGGTCGTCGCCGGAGGCGTCGGCGGCCTCCTCGGTGCGGGCGGCGACGATCCCGCCCACGTGGTCGCCGGGGGTGGCGTCGGCGGGGACGGTCAGTGCGAACGGCACGTCGAGGCGGGTCTCCGGCGCGACGGTGACGGTGGCGTCGTTGAAGCCGATCCACGAGCCGACGTCGACCGGCTCCTGGTCGGCCGGGAGCAGGTCGAACGCGCCGGATTCGCTGGTGAAGGCGTCGGAGGCGTAGAGCCGCAGGGTGATCGGCTCGGTGCCGAAGTTGGCGACGCCGACGAAGTCGATCACGGTGCTTCCGGGGTCGAGGGCGTAGTCGAAGGCGGCGCGGCCGTCGGGTCCGTCCTGGCTCGACGGGTTGACGCCCCAGGTGGCCGGGGCCCCGTCCTGCGCGGCCGCGGGGGCGGCGGCGAGGAGCGCGGCGGCGGTCACCGCGGCGAGCAGGGCGCTGCGGGCGATGCGTGGTGGGGACATGCGGTTGCGGGGTCTCTCGGTTCGGGGCGGGCGGCCCGGGGAGTGCGCGGGCCGCCCGCCGGTGGGGAGGCGTTCGTCTAGCCGACGTCGAAGGTGTAGGTGTGCGCCGCGGAGGTCACCGCGCCGTCGGCGGTGTGGGTGCCGCTGACCTGGAACGTGAGCTCGTACGTGCCCGGTTCGGTGAACACCCAGGTCGGGTGGTGGTGGGATTCGGTGATCGCCGTGCCGGGGGCGTCGCAGGCCGGGTCGGTGTGGAAGCGGGTCGCTCCGGTGGTGGCGTCGTAGACCGCGACGTCGCCGCCGGAGGGGGTGACCGCGTCGACCAGTTCGGCGTCGAGGCTCCCGCCGAAGTCGGCGAGGTCGAGCGCCTCGGTGCTCCAGCCGGCCCACAGCAGCCCGGCGGTCTCGGTGCGCGGGATGACCCAGTTGTCGCCGGCGTCGAAGCGGCACGCGGTGGCGCTCGGACGCTCGACCAGGTGTCCGGAGTGGACGTCGAAGGTCACCTCGGCGGGAGTGTAGACCGCGTTCCCGGTGTCGTCGTGCACTTCGATGCCGAGGGTGTTCGCCGCCTCGTCGTAGGTGAACGCGAGCGCGTCGACGTGCCCGGAGGCGATGGTGGCGGCGTGCGCCTGGCCGGCGAGGGCCAGGGCGGCCGCGGCGCCGAGGGCGGCGCCGGTCGTGATGATGCCGGTCCTCATGCTCAGGCCGCCACGTAGAACCAGTAGGCGACCTCGCCGGTCGAGACGGTCCCGCCGGTGGACTCGAGGACGCCTTCGGCTTCGACGGTGAGCTTGTACCACCCGCCCGCTTCGCCGAAGGCCCAGTTCAGGTGGCCGTGGCCGCCCGTGCCGATCGCCCACGAGCCCGGCCCTTCGTCGGAGTCGAACAGGACCGTCGGGTCGCCGAGGTCGTCGACGGTGTACAGGTCCACATCGCCCCAGGCGTCGTGGACGGTGAGGGTGAGCGTGTCGTCGACGAACACGCCGTCGGGGACCGCTTCGGAGGCCCACCCGGCGAACAGGAGCCCTTCGACGTTGGTGTCGGGGAGGATCCAGACGTCGTCGCCGGTCTCGCCGAGGAAGTCGTATCCGGCGGGGACGGTGGTCCGCGCGGCCGGGTTGACCCGCAGGGCCGTCGAGCCCGGGTCGCGCTCGACGCCGTGCTCGTCGTCGTGGATGCGGAGGTCGAGCGCCCCGTCCTCGTAGGCGACGCCGAAGACGTCGACGTGGCCTTCGTCGATGACGTCGAACGAGGTGTCCTGGGCCGCGGCGGGAGCGGCGACGGCGAGCGCGGCGGCGGCGGCGACCGCTGCTGCGGCGGAGCGTTTCGCGATGGTTCGCATCGTGTGGAATTCCTTTCGGGTGGTTCAGATCGCTGTGAAGGTGACGAGTGCGGTGTAGGTGCCGGACTCGACGTCGGTGGGCAGGCTCAGGACGAGGTCGGCCTGGAGCACTGCGGTGCCGTTGCCCGCGCCGGGCGCGGCGGCGGCGAGCAGCTGCGAGGCCGCCATGCCGGGGCCGCCGTCGAGGAGCCCGTCGACGCCGGGGCCGGGGGTGACGGTCTGGGACTCGCTCGCGGAGGCGAGGCTCGGCAGCCAGCCCAGGTGGGCGCCGGAGTACTCGGCGTCTCCCGAGGCGAACGCCGAGACCTGGCCGACGGCGTTCCATCCCGGGTCGGCCGAGCGGGTGTCGGTGACGGTGACCGGGCGGAGTTCGCCTTCGGTGCTCCAGCGCGCGGCGTCGGGGCTGAGCGTCATCGCCGGGAGCGCGACGGTGCGGTCGTCGGGGTCGACGCTGAGGACGAGCCCTCCGGTGTCGGTGTCGACCGCGGCGGTGATGGTCTGGGTGTGCTCCAGGATCGGGTCCGGGTCCGGGTCCGGGTCCGGGTCCGGGTCCGGGCCGGGGCCGGGGTCGGGGTCGTCCGGGCCGGGCCATTCGCCGACGACGAACAGGTAGTCGCGGGGTTCGGAGGCGAGGGGGGCGCCGTCGGCGGCGGTGGCCTGGGCCTGCCAGGTGAGCCGGTAGACGCCCGGTTCGCTGAAGAACCAGTTGATGTGGGCGTGGGTGCGGGCGCGGGTGGCGATCGTCTGCGGCAGCGCCTTCCCGGTGTCGATCCGGACCGCGGCGTCGCCGAAGTCGTCGACGGTGAGCATCACGAGGTCGCCGGGGCCGGTGAAGCCGGTGAGCGCCAGGTCGACGGCGTCGCCTTCGAGCGCGCCGAGGGGCACGCCGCCGGTGTCCCAGCCCGCGAAGAGCACGCCGGGCTCCTGGACGTCGGGAAGGTGCCAGCGGGTGTCGCCGGGGGCGCCGACGGCGGCGTACCCGGGGCCGGCGAACCGCTCCCCCAGGACGGTCTCGGATTCGGGGGCGGCGTGGAAGACCACCTCGTCGGGGTCGCGCACGGTGTCGGCCGGATCGTGCAGGCGGGTGCCGTCCTTGGTGTTCAGCGTCAGTTCGCCCGAGTCCAGGGAGAGCGCGAGGACGTCGACGTGGCCGTCGTCGAGGACGAGGCGTCCGTCGAGGTCGGACTCGTCCGGCGGGCCGGGGTCGCCGGGGCCGGGCGCGTCGTCCTCGTCGAGTTCCCCGACGTGCCAGCGGTAGTCGACCGCTTCGGTCGCGATGTCGGTCCCGTCGGCGAGGGTGCCGGCGACCTGCCAGGTGAGCGTGTAGGCGCCTTCGGCGGTGAACGCCCAGTAGGAGTGGACGTGCGCCGGGACGTTCACCGCGATCGTGTCGGGGAGCCCGTCGCGGGTCGAGGCGTAGAGCCGCGGCTCGCCGAAGCTGGAGACGGTCCACAGCACCACGTCGCCGGGGCCGGAGACGTCGACGAGGCGCAGTGACAGCTCGTCGTCGGCGAACTGGCCCCTGGCGAGGGGCTCGGTGCTCCAGCCCGGCCACAGCAGGGCCGGGTCCTGGGTGAGCGGCAGCATCCACATCGGATCGCCGGCCTCGCCGATGAAGTTCCAGGCGTCGCCTTCGGGTATGGGGTGCTCGGATTCGGGGAGCGCTTGGAAGAGGACGTCGCCGGGGTCCCTGTAGCGGGTGGCCTCGCCGGTGTCGTCCTTGACGCGCAGGTCGAGGCGGTCGCCGTCCATGTAGACCTGCATGGCGTCGACGTGTCCGGCCGAGAGGACGGTGCGGTCGTCGGCGGTCTCGGCGGAGGCGGCGGCGGGCCAGGCCAGCGGCAGCAGGAGCGCGGCGGCGGTGAGCGCCAGGCGTTTTCGGGCGGGGGTCATCGTGTTCCTCGTCGGGTCGGGGAGCTCATGCCCTCACAATAACGAAAATCATTATCATTATCGAGTCCTTCTCGGACCCGTTCTCCACCGAGGCGGTTCGACCCCAGGCCACGGGCGCGCACGCTCCGCTGTGACGTTGAAAACCAAAGAGATGCGCATATGTGGATGCGAACGTGCGCCGGATCGGCCCCGCCGACACCGCTCGAGTGTGCCCCGCAACACAGCCCGGCGGCCGACATAGTTAATGAAAACCATGTTCATTAGCATGTGGTCATGGCCGTACCCAAGAGGCGCCTGTCGCGCGCCAACACCCGACACCGCCGCTCCCAGTGGAAGGGCGAGGTGCCGCAGCTCCAACCCTGCCCCTGCCCCCGCAAGGAGCAGATCCGCCCGCACCACGCATGCGTCCACTGCGGCCGGTACAAGGACCGCCAGGTCTTCGAGGTCCAGTGACCGACCCGTCCGCGCCGCACGGCCGCACCGTGAACCGACCATCCGATGGAGACCGCATGAGACCCGCGGCGATCTGGAACGCCGGAGACTACGCCGCCGCGGGCGACCGCTGGGCGCAGGCGAGCGCTGACCTCGCGCTCGACCTGGCCGCGCCGGGGCGGGCCGTCCTCGACCTCGCCTGCGGCCCGGGGGCGTTCGCCATCGCCGCCGCACGGGCGGGCGCGCGGGCCACCGGGCTCGACGCGTCCCCGGCACTGCTCGAACTCGCGCGCTCCCGCGCCGCGGCCGCGGGCGTGCCCGTGGACTGGATCGAGGCGGACATGACCGCGATCCCCAGCCCCGACGACGCGTTCGACACGGTCGCCTCCGCGTTCGGCTGCATGTTCGCGCCGGACCCGGCGGCGATGGCCGCCGAGATGGTCCGCGTCTGCCGGCCGGGAGGCACCGTGGCGGCGCTGGCCTGGACACCCGAGTCGGCGTTCGGCCGGATGGGACCGCTCGCCGCGGACTTCCTGCCCTCCGGCCCCGGGGCCTCGCCGGTGGCGCGGTGGGAGCGGCCCGAAAGCGTCGCCGAACTGTTCGCCAGGCTCCCGGTCGACCTCGTCTGCACCGAGCACGTCGTCGAGGTGGCCTGGGACGGCTTCGACCAGGCGGTGTACGAGATCAGCGAGCTGAACCCGGCCTGGCTGGCCGTCCGGGCGGCAGTGGAGCCGTCGGGACGCTGGCCGGAACTGGTCGGACGGCTCGGGGGCCTCTTCGCCGCGCACGGCAGGCACGAGGGGTCGCGGTTCGTGCTCCCGGTGCCGTACCTGCGCAGCACCGCCGCGCTCCGGTGACCTCGCGTCCCGCCCGGCCGCTGCGGGCGCTCACGGGCGGCCTCAGGCGGACGCGGCCGTTTCGGCCCGGCCGCCGGTGATCGCCCGCAGCAGCTCCACACTATGGTCGTCGGCGGAAAAGAAGGTGCCGTCGACGGCGACGGGCGGGTCACGTCGGTCGCCACGTTCATCGACAGCGCCCCCGAAACGCGGCCGCACCACTGCGGACGGCTCCCGTGCCCGTCGCCGGACCGGGTGAAGGTCCAGGCCCGGCCTCCTGCGCCCCGGCGACGCGGCCGAATCTCGGGCCCCGCGCCCCGACTACCGGCCCGGTGATCGGGGAAGACTGGGAGGAGAACGCAGCGCGAAGGAGGAGGACATGGCACGCCGAGAGCATGAACAGGGGCGGATCGTGGTGGGCGTCGACGGCTCGCCGTCATCGGTCGCCGCCCTGCGCTGGGCGCTCGGTCAAGCCGAGCTCACCGGCGCGACCGTCGAGGCGGTCAACGCATGGCAGCCGCTGACCGCGTGGGGGGACGTCATACCGGTGTACCCCGGCGACACCCCGGCCGACACCGCCCTGGAGCACCTGGCGGCGGTCGTCGACGAGGTCGCGGACGAGCACAGGTCCGTGGAGATAGCGCGCGTGGTCACCCAGGGGCACCCGGCCAAGGTCCTGCTGGAACGCGCCGAGGAGGCGAGCCTGCTGGTCCTCGGCAACCGGGGCCACGGCGGCTTCGTCGGCGCCCTGCTGGGCTCGGTGAGCCAGCACTGCATCCACCACGCCGCATGCCCGGTCCTGGTCGTCCGCTCCGAAGAGCGGCACGACTGACGGAAACGCCCGCACCACGACGAAAAGCCGATAAACGCCTTCATCAACTGAAAACGGTTATGACGGGCGTCGAGTCGTCCGGCGTGCGAAACGGCCGGGCGCGGCGGCGCGGCCCGGCGGACGCGCGCTCGCCCGGCGTGGACGCGGCGGCGTAGCCTGTGCTGGCGATCATCGTCCCCGACCGCTGAAAGGCCGTCCTCCATGACCGAGCTGGTCCTCTCGCTCATCGGCATCGCCTTGATCACGACCGCCGTCGGCTATGTCGCGACCCGGCTGCTCGACGTCAGGTACACGGTCTGGCGCCTGATCGTCGTCAGCGTCTGCGGCTACACCGCGATCCAGTACGGACTGCTCCCGACGCTGCTGGAGCCGTACGAGCAGCGCGAGCCGACCCCCGAGGAGCTGCCCGGCGTCTTCGCACTGTGGACGCTCGTGTTCGTCTGCTCGCCGGTGATCGCCATGGTCATGCTGGTGGTCTGGGAGGCGGTCGTCCCCACCGGGGCCGTGCCGCCGGTGCGCACGTGGTTCAAGGGCCTGCGCGCCAGGATCGGACGCACCCGCCGCTACCTCCAGATCCTCGCGATCGCCGGCAGGCACGGCCTGATCGGCCTGCTGCGCGGGCGCCAGGCGGGACAGGACGCCGAGATGGCGCGGGCGCTGCGCCGCGCCCTCGACGACGCCGGCGTCACCTTCGTCAAGCTCGGCCAGATCCTCTCGACCCGGCGCGACCTGCTCCCCGCCGCCTACCTCGCGGAGTTCGCCAAACTCCAGGACCAGGCGGCCCCCATACCCGGCGCGAGCGTGACACCGCTGGTCGAGGCCGCCGTCGGCGCGCCGCTCGACGAGGTCTTCGCCCGCTTCGACGCCGAACCGGTGGCCGCCGCGTCGATCGCGCAGGTCCACACCGCCGTCCTGCGCGGCGGGGAGGCCGTCGTGGTCAAGGTCCGGCGCCCCGGCGCGGCGCAGACCGTCGAACGCGATCTCGACATCATCCGCCGCCTGGCCCGCACCCTCGACCGCCACACGTCCTGGGGCCGGTCCATGGACGTGCTCGGCCTCGCCGACGGCTTCGCCGAAGCGCTGCGCGAGGAGGTCGACTTCACCGTCGAGGCCCGCAATCTCGCCCAGGTGGCCGCCGCGCACGCCCGCCGCCGCGTCGAGGTCGTCGTCCCCACCCCGCACACGGACCTGTCCGACGAGGGGGTCCTGGTCATGGAGCGCCTGGCGGGCGTCCCGCTCGTCGCGGCCGCGTCGGGGCTGCGCGACCGCGGGCTGGAGCCCCGCGCCGTCGCCGCGGCGCTGCTGCGGGAGATGCTCGACGAGGTCATGGTCGACGGCATCTTCCACGCCGACCCGCACCCGGGCAACCTCATGCTGCTCGACGACGGGCGCATCGGGCTGATCGACTACGGCTCGGTCGGCCGGCTCGACCGGGAGCTGCGCACCTCGTTCGAGGCGATCCTCCAGGCCGTCGACCGCCAGGACGGGCCGGCGATGGCGGACGCGCTCGTCGGCGTCTCGACCCGCCCCGACGAGCTCGACCAGGTCGCGTTCGAGCGGGCGCTGGGCTCGTTCATGACCCGCCACCTCTCCCCCGGGGCCGCCCCCGACCTCAGGATGTTCAACGAGCTGTTCCGCATCATCGCGAAGCACCGCATCGCCATCCCTCCCGAGCTCGCCGCGGTCTTCCGGTCCCTGGCGACCCTGGAGGGGTGCCTGACGGCGATCGATCCGGGCTTCGACCTCATCGCCGAGGCGCGCGAGGCCGGCGAGGGCTACGCCGAGCGGCGGCTGCGCCCCGGCGCCGTCCAGGACATGGTCAGGGAGGAGGTCGCCGACCTGATGCCGGTGCTGCGCAAGCTGCCGCGCCGTCTCGACCGCCTGGCGGACGCGGCCGAGTCGGGGCAGCTCACGGCCAACCTGCGGCTGTTCGCCAAGGCCGAGGACCGGCGCGTCATCACCGCGTGGCTGCACCAGATCCTGCTGACGGTGCTGGCCGCGGCCTCGGGCCTGATGGCGGTCATGCTCCTGGGCATCGAAGGCGGCCCCTCGCTGACCGAGGACATCGGCCTGTACCAGTTCTTCGGCCTCGCGCTGCTCCTCGTCGCCTCGGTGATGGCGCTCCGGGTGCTGGCCGACATCTTCACCAGGAAGGGACGACCCGTCTGAACCGGGGCGGCCCCGTCCCGGGCGGCGGTCAGCGCCGCACCGTCTCGACCGCGTCGACGACCAGCCGCACCGCCGCCGCCAGCGACTGCGGCGGGTAGAAGGTGCATCCGATCACCAGGCCGTCGGGGAGGTCCCGGTTCGTCATGGTGAAATGCCGGCCGCCGCGCACGACCACGCCGCTGCGGCGGGCCTCGGCGACGACCCGGCCCTCCGGGACGCCGGGCGGCAGCGCCACGAACCGCTGGAGCCCCGCCGAGTGCCCGTAGACCTCGGCGCCGTCCAGCCGTTCGCGCAATGCCACGACCACCGCCTGCGAGCGTGCGCTGTACCGCTTGCGCATGTTGCGCAGATGCCGGTCGAGCTGGCCGCCGGCCATGAAGTTCATGAACCCCAACTGGTCGACCGACGACATGCCGAGGTCGTGGTGCGAGCGGATGCGCAGCACCGGTTCGACCAGGCGGGGCGGCAGCACCAGCCAGCCGAGCCGGAGGCCGGGTATCAGGGTCTTGCTCACCGAACCGCCGTAGGCCACCACGTCCGGACCGAGTGACTGCAGCGCCAGGGGCTGCGGCTGCGAGTCGTACCAGAACTCGCCGTCGTAGTCGTCCTCGACGATCACCGAGCCGGTGCGGCGCGCCCACGCGACCAGCGCCTCGCGCCGGTGCTGCGAGGTCACCAGCCCCGTGGGGAACTGGTGCGTCGGCGTCACCAGCACCATGCGCGCTCCCGTGCGCGCCAGCGCGTCCACGTCGATGCCTTCGCGATCGACCGGCACCGGGACGCACCGCACGCCGATCTCGGACATGAAGTCGCGCTGGCCCGGATGGTTCGGGTCCTCGACCGCGACGGTGCCGAAGCCGTCGCGCAGCTGGAGGTGGCACAGCAGCGCGAGCCCTTGGGCGAATCCGCCGGTGACGACGATCTGCTCGGCCGCGGCGTCGACCCCGCGGACCCGGCGCAGATACGCCGCCAGCTCCTCGCGCAGTTCGATCAGCCCCGCCAGCGGCGGATAGCCGAGCTGGCGAGGCGTGGCCGACCTGAAGACCCCGGCCAGGCTCTCCATCCACTGCCGCCTGGGGAACGCGTTGACGTCGGCCAGGCCCGAGCGCAGGTCCCAGTAGATCGGCGGCTCGTCCCCGGTCGTCCTGAGGGCCCCGGCCGGGTCCGGCGGCCGGGCCGAGAGGCGGGCGTCGCCCCGCGCCGCCCGCTCGGACACGACCGTGCCCGACCGCTGGCGGCTGAGCAGGTACCCTTCGGCCTCCAGTTGCTGATAGGCCTCGGTGACCACACTGCGGGACACGTCGAGGTCGACGGCGAGCCGCCGGGTGCCGGGCAGCCGGGCCCCCGCCGCGACCGATCCGCTGTCGATGAGGTCCTTGATCTGCTGACGCAATTGATCGCGCAGCAGCGTGGACCCGCCGCGGTCCAACTTGATGCCCAAATAGAGAGACAACTGGTCCGCTCCTCTGCGCTCCAACTGGTCTGGTCACCTTGCCAAAGTCGAGACTAACGTCTTCGAGGAGTAGTTGCAGTTCCCCGATTCCGGTATCGACCCGTTCAATGGACTCGCACGGAGGGCTTCGCATGCCCGAAGAAGACACTTCGGTCGACATAGGTTCATCGTCGAAGACATCAACGACCACTAAACGCGATTCCTCTTCTCATGTATTGGGAGCGGCATTGGAGATCATCGTTTCGGGCGACGACCTCCCCGCCGGATCGGCGCGGGCGGCCGCCCGCGCCCTCCTCGACCCCGGAACCGACGAGGCGCTGCTGGCCGAACTGCTCGTGGCCTGGTCGACCAAGCGGCCCTCCGCCGTCGAGCTCGCCGCCGTCGTCGCGGCCGTCCTCGCCTCGGCCCGTCGGCCCGGAGTGCACGGCCGGGACGCCGCCGACGCGGTCGCGATCGGCGGGACCGCCGATGCGGACGGCATCGCCGTGCTCAGCGCGCTGACCGCCGCGAGCCTGGGCCTGCGCGTGGCCAAGTCCTGCGGCCGCACCGCCGCCGGCGCGTCCGATTGCGCCGCGCTGCTGACCGCGCGCAAAGGCCCGGGCGCGCAGTGCGCCGCCTCGTCGCGCCGAGCCGAATCCCACCGCTTCACGTGCGTGTCCTCCGCGAGCGCCCACGCCGGCCTGGCCCGGCTGACGGCGGTGCAGCGCCGGCTCGGCGTGCGCTCCATAACCGACCTGGCCGGCCCGCTCGCCAACCCGATCGCCTCCGGCGCCCGCCTCATCGGCGCCGGCAACCCGCAGGACCAGGAGGTGGTCGCGGAGGCGGCGCGCCTCCTGGGCCACCGCCGGACGTGGGTCGTGCGCGCCCGGGGCGGCCTCGCCGGGCTGAGCACCGCCGCCCCCAACCGCGTCATCGCCGTCGAACGCGGGGGCGCTCGGTCGTTCACGCTCGATCCGGCCGAGCTGCCGATCGCCCAGCACGCGCTGGAGGACTTCCGCGAGAACGGGATCGGCGCCGCCTGCGCGGACCTCCGCGGCTTCGCCGCCGGCGAAGTCGCCGCGCCCCTGCGCGACACCGTGACCCTCAACGCCGCCGTCCTGCCCTATCTGGCCGGATGGTTCACCGGACTCGACGAGGCGATCGCCGAGACCGAACGCGTCTTCACCGACGGCCGCTTCCTCGAATCGCTCCACTCACTCTCGTAGCACCACGAATCAGAGGAACACACATGATGCATCTGGACACGATAATCGCGCACAAACGACGGCATTGGCACTCGGTCGACGGCCTCGGTCCCGCACCGGCCGAACGACCCCAATACAAACCGGCCGTCCGCGGCCGATTCCGCGAAGCCCTCGACACGACCGAAGTGTCGGTCATCGCCGAAGTCAAACCCAAGTCGCCCTCCAAAGGGGACCTCTGGTCCGTCGACAAGGCACTGCCGCTGGCCGCCGCCTACCAGACCGGCGGCGCCGGCGCGATCTCCGTCCTGGCCGACACCGAGTTCTTCGGGGGCGGGCCCGGACTGGTGGCCGAAGTCGCCGCCACCACCGACATCCCCGTCCTGTACAAGGACTTCGTCGTGGACCTCCGGCAGATCGAACTGGCCCACCGGACCGGCGCGGACGGCGTCCTGGTCATCGTGCGCGCCCTCGACCGGGCGCTCCTGCGCGACGTCATCGCCGCCGCCGCCGAACTCGGACTCGACCCCCTGGTCGAGACCTTCACCGAGGACGAGATCGCCCGGGCGCTCGACGCCGGGGCCGACCTGATCGGCATCAACAACCGCGACCTCCAGACCTTCGAGGTCGACCTCGAGAACTCGGCCCGCCTGCACGGCACCGTCCCCGAGGAGGTCGTCACCGTCAGCGAGAGCGGCATCCGCGACCGGGCCGACGTCGCGACCATGGCCGAGATCGGGTTCAACGCCTGCCTCGTCGGCGAGACCCTCCTCACCAGCGGCGACCCCGCGCACGCCGTCGCCTCGCTCACCGGCGTCAGCGCCAAGGGAAGGAAACCCACCGTCCGATGAACGGATACTTCTCCGAATACGGCGGCCAGTTCGTCTCCGAGACCCTCGTGCGCCCCCTCGAACAGGTCGAGTCCGCCTGGCGGGAGGCCGCCGCGGACCAGCGGTTCCGGACCGAGCTCGACACCATGCTCGCCCGCTTCGCCGGGCGCCCCACCGCGCTCACCCCGCTCCACCGCCTCGGACGCGACACCGGCCCCACCCTGTGGCTCAAGCGAGAGGACCTGACGCACACCGGCGCCCACAAGGTCAACAACTGCGTCGGCCAGGCGCTCCTGGCCCGGCGCATGGGCCGCAAACGGATCGTCGCCGAGACCGGGGCCGGGCAGCACGGCGTGGCCGTCGCCGCGGTCTGCGCCCACCTCGGACTCGACTGCGTCGTCTACATGGGAGCGGTCGACGCCGACCGGCAGCGGCCCAACCTCGACCGCATGCGGCTCCTGGGCGCCCGGGTCGAACTGGTCGAGGCCGGGACCGGCACGCTCCGCGAGGCGATCAACGCCGCCATCCGCGACTGGCTCGCCCACCCCGACGACACCCACTACCTGCTCGGCTCGGCGGTCGGCCCCCACCCCTATCCGTCGATGGTCGCCGACTTCCAGTCGGTGATCGGCCGCGAGGCCCGCGCCCAGATCACCGAGGCGACCGGCGCACTCCCCTCGGCCGTCGTCGCCTGCGTCGGCGGCGGCAGCAACGCCATCGGCACCTTCCGGGCCTTCCTCGACGACGAGGTGCGGCTCGTGGGCGTCCAGGCGTACGGCAGCGGCAGCGGCCTCCCCGGCGAGCACGCCGCCCCGCTGCTGCACGGGTCCCCCGGCGTCTTCCAGGGCAGCCGCAGCAAGGTCCTCCAGGACGAGCACGGCCAGATCCTCCCCACGCACTCGATCGCCCCCGGCCTGGACTACTCGGCCAGCGGGCCCGAGCACGCCGCGCTGGCCGACGCCGGACGCGCCGAATACCGGACGGTCGCCGACCACGAGGCGGTGGCGGCGTTCCGGCTGCTCTCCCGCGAAGAGGGCATCATCCCCGCGCTCGAATCCGCCCACGCGGTCGCCGGCGCGCTCCGGCTCGCCTCCGAATACGAGGCAGGCGACCACCTGCTGATCACACTCTCCGGGCGCGGCGACAAAGACCTCGCCGCCGTGCTCTCCGAAGAGGAGGACTGATGGGCCACCGCTTGTCCACCGTGTTCAAATCGTGCCGGGCGCAGGGCGAGACCGCCCTGATCGCCTACCTCACCTCCGGCTACCCGAACACCGCGGAGACCGTCGACCTCGCCGTCGCCGCCGTCGAGGCCGGGGCCGACGTCATCGAGTTCGGCGTCCCCTTCTCCGACCCCATGGGCGACGGCCCGGTCATCCAGGCCTCCAGCCACACCGCGCTGGCAGGCGGCGTCACGCTCCCGCTCGTGCTCGAACACGTCGCCGGCATCCGCGAACGGGGCATCGAGGCCCCCATAGCCCTCATGGGCTACTGCAACCCGTTCCTGCGGTTCGGATACGAGCGGCTCGCCCGCGAGGCCGTCGCCGCCGGAGCCGACGCGCTCGTCGTCCCCGACCTGCCGGCCCACGAGGCCGACGACCTGATCGCCCCCGCGCGGGACCACGGGCTCGACACGGTCTTCTTCGCCGCCCCGGGCAGCGGCCCGGACCGCGTCGCGGCCACCGCCGAACGCACCACCGGGTTCCTCTACTGCCTCGCCACCGACGGCGTCACCGGCGCCCGCGACGACCTCGACCCGCGCCTGACCGGGTTCCTGTCCCGCACCAGGGCGCTGACCGACGTCCCGCTCGCGGTCGGCTTCGGCATCTCCGCGCCCGACCACGTGCGGGCCCTCCACGGCCTGTCCGACGGCGTCATCGTCGGCAGCGCCCTCGTCCGCGCCATCGGCGAGGGGCGGGGCCCGGCGCAGCGCGCCGCCCGCGCCGCCGAGCTGATCGGACGGCTGAAGGCGGCCGCGCATGGCTGAACTCCCCGGACGCCTGACGCCGGTCCTGATCGGATACGGCCACGCCGGACGCGACCTCCACCACCGGGCCCTGCGGACCCTCGGCGGCCCCGGCGTGCGGACCGTCGTCTGCGACCCGGTCCGGCCCGACCACCTGCCGGCCGGCACCGTCGGCGTCCCGCACGTCGACGCCCTGCCCGACCTGGTCGACCTCCGCGACGCCGTCGTCCACGTCACCACCCCCGTCGAATCCCATGTGGAGGTGGCCGAGCGGCTCGCCGAGCTCGGGGCGGCCCGGATCATCGTGGAGAAGCCGGTGGCCCGCACCGTCGAGTCGGCCATGCGGCTGTCGGCGCTCGCGGCGGGCGGCGTCGCGGTCGTCCCGGTCTCGATCTGGCCCTCCAGCGTCCTGACCCGCGCGGTCATGGAGGTCATCGCCTCCGGCGCAGTCGGCACCGTCGAGGGCATCGAGATCGAGCAGAACAAACCGCGCTTCACCCGCACCGTCGACAACCCGGCCCACCGCAGCGCCTGGGAAGTGGAGATGCCCCACCAGGTCCTGCTGGCCCTGCACCTGGCCGGCCCGGTCGAGACGCTCGACATGGCCATGCTGTGGGACATGGAGCTGCCGGGCGGCGGCTTCGCCGCGGGCATGGGCCGCGCCTCGCTGTCGCTGACGCACCGGAGCGGCGTCACCAGCTGCCTCATCTCCGACCTGACCGCGCCGACCCGGCAGCGGTGCCTGACCGTCCTCGGCGACCGCGGCAGCATCGTCGCCCACTACCCGGTCGGCTCCGACGACGACGTCGGCCACCTCTACGTCTCCGGTCGGCGACGCACCCTGGTCAACGACCGCCCCCTCGACCAGTTCCTGCTGGCCGCCTACCGCCACTTCGCCGACGAAGGGCCCCCGCCGCCGGCGGGACTCGACATCCACCTGCAGACCATCGACCTCCTCTCCCGAGCCGTCACCGCCACAGAGGACAACGAGGTGATCTACTCATGACCGCTCAGGCCACCGTGCCGTTCTTCTCCGGATCGGCCTCACTGCGCCGCGAATGGCCCGCCCTCGAGGCCCGGCTCCGCAAAATCGCCGCCACCGGGCGCTTCACCTCCGGCGATACCGTCGCCGAACTGGAGGCCGCCCTGTGCGACTACACCGGCGCCGACCGCGCCGTCGTCGTCAACAGCGGCACCGACGCCCTCGTGCTCATGCTGCGGGCCCTCGGCGTCGGCCCCGGCGACGAGGTCGTCGTCCCGGCGTACTCGTTCTTCGCGACCGCCTCCGCGGTCGTCCACACCGGAGCCGAACCGGTCTACGCCGACATCCTCCCCGGTTCGTACGCGCTCGACCCCGAGCGCCTCGCAGCGGCGATCACCGACCGGACCAGGGCCGTCATGCCGGTGCACCTGTTCAACCAGCCCGCGGACATGGCCCGGATCAACGCGGTCGCCGAGCGCCACGGCATCGCCGTGATCGAGGACAGCGCCGAAGCGATCGGCATGCGCCCCGGCGGCGTCCACGCCGGACTGCTCGGCCGGGCCGGCGCCCTGTCGTTCTTCCCCACCAAGACCCTCGGGGCCGTCGGCGACGCCGGGGCGGTCATCACCGACGACGCCGCGATCGCCGAGCGGGTCCGGCGCATGCGCTCGCACGGCCAGGACGTCGACGGCTCCTACCGGCACGTCGAGCTCGGCTGCAACGCCCGCGCCGACGAGGTCCAGGCCGCCGTCCTGCTCACCCGGCTGGCGCACCTGGACGAGGACATCCGGCGCCGCGCCGCGATCGCCGAGCACTACACCCGGGAGCTGTCCGCGCTGGCGCCCCTGGTGGCGACGCCGCGCGCGGTCGCACCGAACCGGCGCGAGGACCTGGTCTGGTACGTCTACCTCATCGAGACCGACCGGCGCGACGCGCTCGTCGCGCACCTGGCCGAAGCCGGAGTCGAGACCGAGACCTACTACCCCCGCCCGCTCCCGCACCAGCCGTGCCTGGCCGACCGCCCCGGCAACCGCCACCCCGTGCCGGTCGCCGAAGCGAGCGCCGCCCGCGCCGTGGCGCTGCCGCTGTACCCGGACCTGACCGACGCGCAGGTCGACCACGTGTGCGCGTCGGTCCGCTCCTTCCACCTGTCCGCAGCCGCCGCGTCCGCCCAGGGAGGACCGCGATGACCGCCGCCGTCCCGTTCGCCGCCTTCGACCGCCGTTTCCAGGACGCCGCCGACGACCTCGTCGACAGCGTCCGCGACGCGGCCGAGTCCGACCTGTTCATCCTCAAGGACCGCTGCGCGGCACTGGAGGAGCGCGTCGCCGAGCGCACCGGCGCCCGCAACGCCGTCGCCTGCGCCAACGGCACCGGCGCGCTCCTGCTCTCGCTCGCGGCGCTCGGCGTCGGCCCCGGCGACCAGGTCCTCACACCCGCCTTCTCCTACATCTCGTCGGCCTCGACGATCGCGCTGCTGGGCGCCGAACCGGTGTTCGTCGACGTCGACCCCGCGAGCATGACGCTCGGCGCCGACGCCGTGGCCGCGGCGATCGGCCCGCGCACCAAGGCCGTCGTCCCCGTCCACCTGTTCTCGCGGTACGCGCCGATGAGCCGGATCGCCGCGGTCGCGGGCGAAGCGGGCGTCCCGGTCGTCGAGGACGCCGCGGTCGCCCTCGGCAGCGAGGTCGACGGCCGGAGCGCCGGACGCTGGGGCGCGACCGGCGTCTACTCGTTCTTCCCGGCCAAGCCGCTCGGCGGCTGCGGCGACGCGGGCATGGTCGTCACCGACGACGACGCGCTCGCCTCGCTCCTGCGCGCCCTGCGGAACCACGGCCAGACCGCCCGCTTCCACCACGAGCACATCGGATTCAACTGCCGCATGGACGAGGTGACCGCAGGCTTCCTGCTGCGGCGCCTGGACGGCCTCGACGGGCAGCTCGAGGCCCGCCGCACGCTCGCCGAACGCTACCGCGCCGCCCTGGCCGGGCTCGGCGACAGGCTCGTCACGCCGCCGCCGCTGACGGACGGGCAGAGCGCCTACACCTACGTCGTGCGCGCCGCCGACCGCGAAGGGCTCATCGCCCACCTCGCCGACCGCGGCGTCGAGACGAAGGTCTACTACCCGATTCCGCTGCCGCTGCAACCGGTCTTCGCCGGCCTCGGCCACCGGGCCGGGCAGTTCCCCGGCGCCGAGCGGCTCGCGCGCGAATGCCTGGCGCTGCCGCTGTACCCGCAGATGCGCGAAAGCGAGGTCGACGCCGTGGCCGAGGCCGTCCGGGGCTTCTACGGCGAGGTGGGGCCGTGACCGCCGCCCGCGTCTGCGGCATCGGCGACGAGGCCGCCGCCTCGCTGACCGGCCAGATCGCCGTGCACCGGGACCTCGGGCTGACCGGCCTCGAAGTGCGCACCGTCGGCGGCAAGGGACTGCACGAGCTCACCGAGGCCGAGTTCGCCGCCGCCGCCGCCGAACTGGACGCCTCCGGTCTGGCCGTCCCCGCCGTCGACACGCCCATCGGCTCCTGGGCGGTCACCGTCGGCTCCGACTTCGCGGCCGAATGCCGCATCCTCGCGACCGCCGCGGCCCGCTCGCTCGCCCTCGGCTGCGACCGGCTGCGCGTCATGTCCTACCCCGGCGACGGCCGCGACGAGGCCGACTGGCGCCGGGAGGCCCTGCGCCGGGTCCGCGAGCTGACCGTCCGGGCGGCCGATTCGGGCGTCACCCTCCTCCACGAGAACTGCCAGGGCTGGGGCGGCCGGTCGGCCCGCCACACGCTCGAACTCCTCGAGGCCGCCCCGGGGCTGCGGCTGGTGTTCGACATCGGCAACGGCCTCGCCTACGGCTACGAGGCGACCGCGTTCCTGGCCGCCGTGATCGACCACGTCGACCACGTCCACGTCAAGGACGGCGAGACCGTCGGCGGCGAGGCCGTCTTCGGGCCGCCCGGCGACGGCGAGGTCGACCTCCACGGCTGCCTCGACCTGCTCGACCGGGCCGGATACGACGGCTGGCTCAGCCTCGAACCGCACGTCGCCCACATTCCGCACCTGCGGGCGAGCGGCGCGCCGGAGGACCTCGAACGGGGCTACCGCGCCTGCGCGCTGGCGTTCCTCGACCTGCTCGCCGAACGGAAGGAGGGCGGCCGTGGGTGAAGCGCGGCTGAGCGAGGAGGACCTGCGCTGGCTGGTCGAACTCATGGCGATCCCCACCGTGTCGCCGCTCGAAGGGGGCGCCCCCGAGGGCGTCCGCAAAGCCCAGGAGGTCTTCCTCGCCGGGGCGGCGGCGCGCGGCTTCACCGCCGAACGCCTCGACGCGCCGCGATGGTTCGACGTGCGCCGCGGCGGGGCGCCCCGGCCCGTGCTGGAAGCGATCGACCAGCGGTCCCTGGACGAGCAGCCCTCGGCCGTGGCGGTCATGGGGCGGCCCCAGCCCGAGCGGCGGCGCCTGCTGGTCAACTTCCACATCGACACCGTCGGCCCGCACGTCCCGCCCCGGATCGAGGGCCGCCGCCTCAGCGGCCGCGGCGCCGTCGACGACAAGGGCCCCGGCGTGGCCGCGGCGGTCGGCATCGCCGCCGCCTTCCGCGAGCGCCCCGAGATCGCCGAGCACCTCCAGGTGCGCCTGTGCAGCGTCCCCGGCGAGGAGGGCGGGGCCATGGGCGTGTTCGGGACGCGGCACCTCATCGCGACCGGCGAGCGCGGGCGGCTCATGGTCTTCGCCGAGCCGACGCGGGGACGGGTCCTCGACGCCTGCACGGCGTCCATGACCGCCGCCGTCACCGTCGACGGCGCCGACTCGACCGACGACCATCCGGGGCGCGGCCACAACGCCACGCTGGCCCTGGCCCACCTCGCCCGCCATCTCGGCCGCCCCCTGGCCGCCCTGGCGCAGGAGACCGGGCTCAAGGTCTGCGTCGCGGGCGTCCACACCGGAACCGCTCACAACCGCGTGTTCGGCACCGGGCGGCTGCTGATCAACATCGCCTACCACGACGCCGCGGCCGCGGCCCGCGCCGAACGCCTCATCGCCATGTCGATGGCCTCGGCGAAGACGGCGTTCGCCGCCGAGTGGGCCGGCCTGGGCGTCGCCGAGCCGCTCATCGAGGACTGGGACCGCATCGTCGCCCTCGACTGGCACAAGCGCGGGCTGCCGGCCCTGTCCAACCGCGACGCCGAGATGGAGGAGCTGCTGCGGCGCAGCGGCCTGCCCCGCCACGACGGCCTCGCCGACGGCACCGCCTTCACCTGCGACGCGATCTGGGCCTCCGCACTGGACGGCTACGCCCTCGCCTGCGGGCCCGGCGACCTCGACGCCAACGGCGCCCACACCCCCGGCGAACACGTCGACCTCGGCGATCTCGACCACTACGCCGAACGCGTCCGCCGACTCGTACTCGAATTCGCCACCCACGTCCGACGACAGGAGCCCTGATGCCTCGTCTCCCCCGCACCGAACTGCGCGCCCTCTGCGCCGCACTGCTGACCGCCGCCGGCCTGGCGCCGGACCGGGCCGACGCCGCGGCCGAGGCGGCCGTCTACGCCGATACGCGCGGCATCGGCACGCACGGACTGCACGCACTGGTCACCATGTACGTGCCGTGGGTGCGCTCCGGCCGCGTCGACGCCGCGGCCGAGACGGCCGTCGTCAGCCGCAAGGGCGCCACCGCCGTGATCGACGGCGGCGACGGCCTCGGCCCGGTCGTCATGACCGAGGCCGCCGACCTCGCCGGGGCGCTGGCCGCCGAGAACGGCGTCGGCCTCGTGGCGGTCAACCGCAGCACGCATTTCGGGGCCGCGGGCTACTACGCCCACCGGCTCGCCCGGCGCGGCATGGTCGGCATCGCCATGACCAACTGCGGCGAGCAGGGCGTGATCCCGCCGCTCGGCGGCAGCAGGCGGCTCATGGGCACCAACCCGCTGGCCGCGGCCGTCCCGGCCGGGCCGGCGCCGACGTTCGTGCTCGACATGAGCACCACCGTCGTCGCCACCGGGAAGGTCAACCAGGCCCGCCGCGACGGCGCGGCCGTGCCGCAGGGCTGGCTGCTCGACACCCACGGGAACGACGTGACCGACCCCGGCGCCTACGGCGAGGGCACCGCCGACGTCCCGTGGCTCGGCGGACGGCTCGCCACCGGCGCCGCCAAGGGCTACGGCCTGGGCCTGCTGGTGGACCTCCTGTGCGGCCCCCTCGCCGGAGCCGGATTCGGGCCCCGCCGCGAAGCGCTCGAAGCGGACGGGCCGTCCGAGGACCGCGACGTCGGCCATGTGTGCATCGCGGTCGACCCGGCCTTCCTGGGCGACCGGGACCGCATCGCCGACCGCAGCGCCGAACTGCTCCAGACCGTCGCCGACTCCCCCACCGCCGCCTGGGCCGACCGCGTCACCTACCCGGGCGCGCCGGAGGCGGCCAACGCCGAGGCCGCCGAGCGCGACGGCGTCCCGATCGCCGGCAAGACGGCCGCGGCCGCGGCCGAGCTGGCCGCCGAGCTGGGCGTCGCCGTGCCGCCGGCGTTCGCGGAGAGGACGACCCGATGAAGACCGCCGTCATCGGCCTGGGCGCCATAGCCCCCTTCTTCCTCGACGCGCTCGACGCCTCCGCGGAGCTGCACCTGTCCGCGGTGTGCGACAGCGACGCGGCCAAGCTCGAACCCTGGCGCGACTCGGGCGTCGCCTGCCATGCCGACGCCGAGGAGCTGATCGGGTCGGGCGCGGCCGAAGCGATCGTCCTCACCGTGCCGAACCACCTCCACGCGGCCGTCGCGATCCCCGCGCTGGAGGCCGGCATCCACGTCTGCTGCGAGAAACCGCTCGCCGTCACCCCGGCCGACGCCGCCGCGATGAGCCAGGCCGCCCGCCGCGGCGGCGCGACCCTGTTCACCGCGTTCCACCGCCGGTACAACGACAACCTGCGCCGCCTGGCCGACGCGCTGCCCCCTCGCGGCCTGATCGCCGAGGTCCGGGCCCGCTACCACGAGAACATCGCCGAGCACACCGGCGGCGAGACCTGGTACCTCGACCCGGTCCGGTGCGGCGGCGGCAGTCTCATCGACAACGGCCCCAACGCGCTCGACGCGCTCCGGCACCTGCTGGGGCCGCTCACCGTCCGCGACGCCTCCATCGGCGACGTCCGCTCCGGCGCCGAGTTCTACGCCGAAGTGGACCTCGCCACCGCCGACGGCATCCCGGTCCGCGCCGAGATCGACTGGGGCCTGGAGACCGGCGAGGTCAAGGACGTCACCGTCGTCCTGCGCGACGGGCGCGAACTGCACGCCGACATGCTCGCCGGCCACACCGGTTTCAAAGCCTCGCTCCGCCACGAGTACGCGGGCATCCTGGACGACTTCGCCGCCGCCGTCCGCTCCGGCGGCCACGCCGATCCCGGCCCCGAACTGGTCGGGCTGATCGACCGGGCCTACCGGATCGCCCGCCCCAAGGAGCGGCGGGCGCGCATGTCGAGCAAGGCGGCCGCCGAGGCCAGGTTCGTCAAGCTCCTGTTCCACAGCCGCGACGAGCGGGGCATGCGCGTCTCCCCGTGGGGCTCCAGGTGCGTCGAACGGGGGCAGATCCACGAGCTGGTCACCACCACCGACCGGCCCGAGCGCACCGGCGACCGCGTCGACGCGGTCGGCTTCCTCGGCTTCGCCGAGTTCGCCGACGCGGCGGTGGTGGAGCGGGGCGACGAGGTCCACCTCGGCGCGGACCGGCTCGGGACCGTGCTCGGTTTCGACGAGTGCCATGCTCCGAACCACTACAACATCCTGATCGCCACCGACCGTCCGCTCACCGCGGCCGATCTCGATCTGGCGGTCGGCGACACCATCCGATTCCAGGAGCCCCGATGACGCCGGCACGTCCGGCGGGGGCTCCCGGTCCGGCGGCCCGAGGCGCGCATCGGCCGCGCCCGGCGCCGACGGGCCGCCCACCGATCTACGGAGCACCTATATGAGCGACACCCAGACCACGACCGTCCCGGTCGCCGAAGCGGTCGCGGCGCGGCACCCCGGCGTCGCGGTCCGCCGCGCGGTCGTCGACGCCGCCTCGACCACCATGGACGCCGACGCGGCGCGGCTGTGGACCGAGGCGCACCGACAGTGGACCGACCGCAGCCGCGGCGAGATCCGGCGGCACCCGGCCGTGGCGGCCTACCGCGCGTTCGCCGCCGATCTGGGGTTGCAGCCCGACCGCAACCCCCCGTCGATCCAGATGCTCATCGACCGGGGGCTGCGCGGCAAGGCGCTCGGCTCGTGGCCGGACGTCAACCCGGCGGTGAACCTCCTCAACGCCCAGGCGGTCGCGACCATGACCGCGCTCGGGGCGTTCGACGCCGACCGCGTCGACGGCGAGGTGCTGCTGCGGTTCAGCGAAGCCGGCGAACCGTTCACGCCGCTCGGCGGCGAGGCGACCGCGCTGGACGCCGGTCAGCTCGTCCTCGCCGACCGGACCCGGGTCCTGTCCCTGTTCGCGCGGCGCGACGGCGTCCACCAGGCGGTGCGGGCCGACAGCCGCCGCCTGATGCTCCTGGGATGCGTCGTCCCCGGCATCGCCGCCGCGTCGGTCGCGAACGCCGTGGACGAGCTGGCGCGGCGGATGTCCGCGGCATGACCGAGCGGGGGGCCACCATGAAGGGCGCCGCCTTCGGCGTCACCGCGATGATCACCGTCGGCAGCTCGGCCTCGGTCCTGGCCGCGCTCGGGGACTACCCGACATTCGGCGGCCAGGCCATCCGCTACGCCGGGGCGGCCGTGATCCTGCTGATCCTGCTGCGCGTCCTGCGCATCGCGCACATGAGGGGAACGGCGCCCGACTGGCTCCGGCTCACGCTCCTGGCCGCGACGGGGCTGGCCGGGTTCAACGTCTGCTACGTCGAGGCGGTCCGCCACGCCGACCCGGCCACCGTCGGTGCCATCATCGGCGGCGTGCCGATCGTCATGGCCGTCCTCGACCCGATCCTGCGGCGGCGCGCCCCCAGCTCCCGCCTCATCGCCGCGGCCGCCGTCGTCAGCGTCGGCGTCGCGGTCATGCAGGGCTTCGGCGGCGGCAGCGTGCTCGGGCTGCTCTGGGCGCTCGGCGCGCTCGCGGCCGAGGTCGCCTTCACGCTCCTGGCAGTGCCGCTGCTCCCCAAGTACGGGCCCATGCGGGTCTCGGCGTACGCCTCGGTGCTGTCGGTGCCGCTGCTCCTGCTGGCCGGGTTCCTGGTCGACGGGCGGGCGGCGCTGCCGGTCCCGGACGCGACCCAGACGGTCGCGTTCGCCTACCTCGCCGTCGTGGTGACGGCGCTCGCGTTCGTGCTGTGGTATTCGGCGGTCGGCCGCCTCGGCGCCGACCGGGCCGGGCTGTGCGCCGGCATCGCGCCGGTCAGCTCGGTGTTCGCCGCCTGGCTCATCGCCACGGGGAATCCGAGCACGGCCGACCTCGTCGGGGCGGTGCTGGTCGGCCTCGGCGTCCTCGTCGGCCTCATGCCGGCCGCGACACCGCCGGAGGCCGCCGGGACGCTCACCCGGCGGCCGATCGGGCGTTCGCGACGAAGCGGGCTATGAGTCCGGCGTCCTTGACGCCGCGCCGGACCTCGACGCCCGAGGAGACGTCGACGCCCCAGGGGCGCGCCTGGGCGACCGCCTCGGCCACCGTGTCGGGGCGGAGGCCGCCGGCGAGCATCCACTTGCCGCCCGGCCCCTCCCCCAGGCCGCTCCAGTCCCACGTCTCGCCCGAGCCCGGCCGCGGCGAGTCCACGATGAGGTAGTCCTCTCCGAACACGCCGAACCTGACGCCCGCGCCCGCCGAGCCGGGCACCGCCCGCACCAGCGCGGCCGGGAAGTCCGCGAGCGCTTCGAAGTCCTCCCGCCGGTAGTCGCCGTGCAGCTGGACGGCCGCGACGCCCGCGGCCGTCGCCTCCCGCCTGACCGCCTCGACCGGTTCGCCCGCGAACACGCCCACGGTGAGCACCCCGTCGGGGACGGCCGCCGCCAGCGCCCGCGCGCGCTCGGGGCTCACCTGGCGGGGGCTCGGGCTCAGCAGGAACCCGACCGCGTCGGCCCCGGCCTCCACCGCGGCGGCGACGTGCTCCGGTTCGGACAGGCCACAGATCTTGACGAACATGAATGCACCATAGCGGGCGGCCCCGTCACGGGCGCGGCCCGCCGGTCGCTTCGCCGCCCGTCCGGGTCGCCGCGGAGGCGGACGGCGGGAGCAGGCTGAAGGCGCTCTCCTCTTCCTGGGAGTTGTGCAGCCGCGCGATCGCGTGCAGGCCGTAGAGCGCCCCTCTGAGTTCGGTGACGTCGGCGGCCTCCGGCCGGTCGCCGAGGCCGTCGCACATGCGGCGCAGACGGCGCACCTGGTGTTCGATCTCGGCGTGGCTGCGGCTGAGCGCGCCGATCGGATCGGGTCCGCCGAACGCCCGTTCGACGATGGGCACCAGTTCCGCCTCTTCGGCGCGCTCGTGCGGCAGCAGTTCGGATTCGAGCCGGTCGAGCAGCCCGCCCACCGCGTCCGGTCCGCAGGACTCGGTGTCGAGCCGGTCGGCCGTCTCCCTGATCTCCTCGACCAGGGGGGCCAGGGACTCGTGCTCGGCGTACAGGCGCCGTACGACCGCCAGGTCCTCAGGGGGCAGCGTCACCGTGTGGACGCGTCCCGGCAGGAGGACGGTCAGGGCCACGGCGATCGACAAGACGTCGATGGCCTCCTGGAGGACCGCTCCGGCGACCGGCGTGAGCAGCCCGGCGGCGGCCGGGACCATGGCCGCGAGCGACAGCGCCATGCCGATCCCGGCGGCGCGCCGGGCGATGCGGCGGCTGCGGCGGGCGATGAGGAGGACGTCGGCCAGGCCGTCGATCCGGTCGACGGTCAGCACCACGTCGGCGGCCTCGGCCGAGGCGCTCGCGCCCCGGCCCGCCAGCGCCACGCCGACGCCGGCCGCCGCCAGGGCCGGGGCGTCGTTGACGCCGTCGCCGACCATGATCGTCGGGTCCCGCGCCTGCTCGGCGCGGACGATGTCGAGCTTGTCGGCGGGGTCGCGGCCGGCGAACACCGCGTCGACGCCCACGATGTGGCCGACGGTCTCGGCGATGTCCGCGCGGTCCCCGGTCACGAGCACGGTCCGGGCGACGCCCGCGTCGCGCAGGGCGCGCATCATCCGGGGCGCGTCGGGGCGCAGCGGATCGGCGAGCATCAGGACGCCGGCGGGGCGCCGGTCGACGGCGACGAACACCGTCAGCGAACCGTCGAGGGCGGCCCTGCGGCGCGCCCGCTCGGCCCACTCGGGCATGTCTCCGGCGAAGGCCCAGGCCGCCTTGCCCAGGCGCACGCTCCGCCCGCCGACCGTCCCCTCGATCCCGTAGCCGGGGCGTTCCCGGACGTCCTCGGCCGGGAGCGGCGCCGCCCCCCGGGCGCGCGCCGCGGTCACGATCGCGGCCGCCAGCACATGCGACGAGGTCTGGTCCAGTGCGGCGGCGAGCCGCAGCACCGCTTCGGCGGTGAGGCCGGGGGCGGTCACGGCCCCGGCGAACTCGGGGCTGCCGCGAGTGAGCGTGCCGGTCTTGTCGAACAGCATGGTCCGCCCCGCGGCCAGCCGCTCCAGGGCCGATCCGCCTTTGACGACGACGCCGCGCGCGGCCGCCCGCGAGAGGCCGCCCATGACGGCGATCGGCACCGCGAGCAGCAGCGGGCACGGCGTCGCCACGACCAGGACCGCGACCGCCCGGACCGCTTCGCCCGAGACGGCCCAGGCGAGTCCCGCGACGGCCAGGGTCAGCGGGACGAAGGCGACGGCGAACCGGTCGGCGACGCGCACGAAGGGGGCCGTGGACGCCTCGGCCTGCGCGACGAGCCGCACCACGCCCGCATAGGTCGACCGCTCCGAGGTCTCGGTCGCGAGCATGCGGACGACGGTTCCCGCGTTCACCACGCCGCTGCGGACGTCGTCTCCGGACGGCCGCTCGACCGGGACGGCCTCGCCGGTGAGCGCCGACTCGTCGAACATGCCCGGCTCCAGCAGGCGCCCGTCCACCGGCACGAGTTCCCCGGCGCCGACCACGAGCCGGTCGCCGACGGCCACCTGGTCGACGGGGACCTCCCGCACCTCCCCTGCGGATTCGCGGCGGGCGGTCCGCGGGGCCCGGTCGGCGAGGCGGCTCAGCTCGCGGCGGGCGCGGGCCGAGGCCCGTGATTCGAGCGCGCCGCCGGTGAACAGCATGACGGCGATGACCGCGCCCGCCAGGGGCTCGTCCACCAGCAGCGCGCCTATCAGCGCCAGCAGGGCGATGACGTCGACCGACGGCCTGCGGCGCGCGAGCGCCACGGCGATGCCGGCCGTCGAGTAGGCCAGGCCCAGCGCGGACGCCGCCGTCCATGCCAGGTCGGCGGCCTCCTCGGCGCCGGTCCGCGCGGCCGTCAATCCGACCAGCAGCAGCCCGGTCACCGCGCACAGCAGGAGCGTCTCCCGCAGCTCCCACAGGCGGCGCATGTCGGTCTCCCTTCCGCTCGTCCGGTGGAGGGGGCGTGCGCGGCGCGGCCCGGCCGCCGTCAGGCGGCGGCGTCCTCGCCGCCCGCCGCGCCTCGTGGTCAGCGGCGGCCGGAGGTCGACCTGGACAGGTCCATGGACCCATCGTCGCACCGACCCGATGCCGCCGCAAGCGAGTCGCCGTCGCCCGACCGGCGGGGGCCGTTCAGGCGGGCCCGGGCCGCATGCCGTCGAAGAGGAGGCCGAGGGCGCGGCGCTCGAACAGGGCAGCGGCGTCGTCCTGGTCGCGGACCATGGCCTCCGCCTCGTCCACCAGGTGGTCGCGCAGGTTCATCACCACGGCCTTGAGCAGGTCGGGCTTGGTCGGGAAGTGCCGGAAGACCGTGCCGATCGCGACCCCGGCGCGCGCGGCGACGGGGTCGGCCCTCAGCGGCATCACGGATTTCCTCGTCCTCCGGCGGCGTGGCCGATGAGTTCGCGGCGCTCGGCCAGTCCACACTCGTGACCTCTACGGAAAGGACACCGCCATGTCGGAGCTTCTGGTCGATTTCATCACCTCCCTGGACGGCTGCGCGTCGGGAGAGGGATGGCCCGGGTTCTGGGGCCTCGAGGGCCCGGAGTACCTCGCCTGGCTCGGGGAGCAGCCCGAGCCCACCTACCTGATGGGGGCGAACACCTACCGCCTGATGTCGGGCTTCGCCGCCGGGGAGGCCCCCGAAGGCCAAGACGAGTTCAGGCCCGAAGAGGAGGCGTCGGTCGACGAGCTCACGCGGGCGTCCAAGGTGGTGTTCTCCTCCTCGCTCGAGGAGCCGCTGGCCTGGGCCAACGCCACGCTCGTCCGCGACGACGCCGTCGAGGCGGTCCGCGCCATGAAGTCGAGCGGCTCGGGGCTCCTCAGCACGATCGGCAGCCTCAGCCTGTGCCGGTCCCTGCTGCGAGCCGGGCTCGTCGACCGCTTCCGGGTCGTGATGTTCCCGGTGATCACCGGGGCCACGGGCGCAGAGCGCATCTACGACGGCTATCCGGACGTCGCCCTCGAGATGACCGAGCACCGCACCTTCGACGGCCGCATCCAGCTGGTCGAGTACAAGCCCAGCGTGCTCGAGCACCCGCCGCTCGGCGCCCCTGCCTGACATCGCCCGCCCGGCGGCGCCGAACGCCGCCGCCCGCATCCGACCGCCTCGGCGTAGCGCGCCCGGCGACCGCGTTTCGCCGGGCCGCCTCGGCCGTCCCCGTTCCGGTGGGGCGGCAACGTGAATGCGAGGATGGTCCGGTGATCGTGGAACTGAACGGCGCGCCGCTCTCCGAGTCCCGGATCCAGGGCCTGGCACTCTACAATTACGGGCACTTCACGACCTTCGTCGCCGACCGCGGCAGGGTCAAAGGGCTTGACCTGCATCTCGATCGGCTCGACCGCGACAGCGAGGCGATGCACGGCACCGGACTCGACCGCGGCGGCGTGCGCGAGCTGATCGCCGGCGCCGTCGGCCGGATCGAGGGGCGCGCGGTCCTGCGCGTCACCGTCTTCGACCCCGACCTGGACTTGGGGCGACCGGCCGCGGTCTTGGCGCCGCAGGTGCTCATCACGGCCCGAGCCGCCCCTTCCGGCACACCCGGGCCGGTGAGCCTGGGGGTCGCCGAATATCGCCGCGATCTCCCGCAGGTCAAGCACACGGGCCTGATGCGCACCGTCGCCCTGCGGCGCCGGGCGCAGCGAGCAGGCTTCGACGACGTCGCCTTCTGCGACGATCGGCGGCGTCTGTCCGAAGGCGCCACCTGGAACCTCGCCTTCATCGATCACGCGGGGACGCTGGTGCTCCCCGACCGGCCCTGTCTCGAGGGCGTGACCCTGCGGCTGCTGACGCGGGAAGCCGAGGCCGCGGGCGTCCCCTGCCTGCGGCGAACCGTCACCGTCGCCGACGCGCGGTCCTTTCCGGCCGGAATGATCACCAACGCGGCCGTCGGGTCGCGTCCCATGCGCGCCTTCGACGGGGCTCCCCTCGACCCGGAGCACCCGGTGCTCACCGCGTTGCGCCGGCGGTACGAGCGGATCCCCGGCGAGGCGGTCTAGCGGCCGACGCGGATCGGCTTCCGCCGAGCGGGGCGAGGCGACCGGCGCGCCGCCGGTCGCGACCGAAGGGGCCGATAACCACGGCCAGTCGCTTTCGCATTGCACCGCCGATGAGCGCAGCCCCGCCGACTCCCCGCGGGGGGCGAGCGGCAACGGCGACGCGCCCTCGTCCGAGCGCAGCAGTGATGCGAGTGCCAGGGGACCGACCGAGCTCGACCGTATTGCAAGCCCCTTCGCGGCATTCGCCCGCCGGGCGATGCTCAGCGTTTCGATCGTCCAATCCCGGTACTCCTCCGAGCGTCGATTCGACTCGGGCGTACCGTCGGCATTTCGGGAGGCGAGCAATTGCCGGTCTTCGCTGCCCGGGGTACAGTCCTCATGAAATCGTTCGCGACCTTCGTCGTCATCAGCGTCGACGATATGATTGGAGGTCAGATCTCGGCGAGGTGAGGCCAATGTGGGACGCTCCTTCAGGGGTTGGGGCGTGATCACTCGAAGCCGGCCTGGGGAAATTCGACTTCGCGATCCTTACATTTATTCGACTGCGCACTCGAACCGTAGGGATATCCATGTTCACCAGGCTAATGGATCGCCAAGGGCTCCGGCCAGTCATGATCGCCAACGGGATTCGCACGAAGCCGCACAATTCTCGTATGGATCGCACGTCGACCGAGTCCGCATGACGCAATCGGTCTTCCGGTAAAAGCGAATGCGCTCTTGCGTCCGCCGCCGAAGAATGGTAGGGGTTCTCGGCGGTGATGCGCGAACTCGGGCACGCGGTGAACGGACCTGGCCTCCGTCCCGCGCCGCACTGCGCGGTGCCGTGCCACCCGGATCGCGAAATGTTCGCGGTTCGCGCCGAGACGATGCGGCGCGGCCCTTCTCACATTGCGAATGCGACGTTCACATCACCGATCCCTCCGCGGCGGCGTTCGTGACCGGCCGGGCCGGGGGGCGCCCCACCGCCTCGTAGGCGCGGACCAGGGCGTCGACTTTCAGCATCATCTCCACGAACTCCTCCTCGGGGTCGGAGTCCAGCACGATGGCGCCGCCGGCGCCCATCACCACTTCGGAGTCGAGGGCGACCGCGGTCCGGATGACGATACTCAGGTCGGCGCCGCCGCCCAGGCCGAAGTATCCGAGCGCGCCCGAGTAGACCCCGCGGGCCTCGCCCTCCAGCTGGTCGATGATCTCCATCGTCCGGAGTTTGGGGGCGCCGGTCATCGAGCCGCCGGGGAAGCACGCCCGCACGCAGTCCACCGCGCCCACCCACGGCAGCAGTCGGCCGCGGATCGTCGAGACGAGCTGGTGGACCGTGGCGTACGACTCGGTGGCCAGGAAGCTCGGCACGCCGACCGACCCGGACAGGCACACCTTGCCCAGGTCGTTGCGCAGCAAGTCCACGATCATCAGGTTCTCGGCGCGCGTCTTCGCGGAGTCGGTCAGCGAGGCCCTGAGACGCTCGTCGGTCTCCGGATCGGGGTCGCGCCCGACGGTGCCCTTGATGGGCTTGCTCTCCACCGTCCCGTCCCGCAGGATGCGCAGGAACCGCTCGGGAGAGGAGGACATCACCGTCGCCCCGCCGGTCCTGAGGTACGCGGCGTACGGCGCCGGATTGATGCGGCGCAGCATCCGGTAGTACTCCAACGTGTCCTCGACCGGCGGCGTCCGGACCCGGTTCGTCAGGCAGATCTCATAGCTCTCGCCTTCGCGCAGTTCGCGGAGGCACCGCTCGATGTCGGCGAGGTACTGCTCATGGCCGCGAGCGAGGTCGAGGTCCCCGGCGGCTCCCCGCGGCCGAGGCGGGGCCGAGACCGCCGGTCCGCCCGAGCCGATGAGGCCGGTGACGCGGCGCCGGGTCGCGTCGATCCAGCGGCGGCCCTCGGCCCGCGCCTCGGGCGTCGGGGCGGTCACCGCCAGCAGGTACGTCCGGTGGTCGCGGTGGTCGATCGCGATCATCCGGTCGGCGAACATCCACACGGCGTCCGGGGTCGGCGAGGAGTGCACGCTGGCGCCGCCGCAGTCCCCTTTGGCCTCGTACCCGAAGTAGCCGACATACCCGCACGTCAGGTCGAACGGCAGGTCGGCGTCCTGGACGCGCCTCTGGTCGAGTCGGCGTTGCAGCACCTCGAAGATGTTCCCGGTCTCGGTGGCGACTTCGGACCGGCGGCGCGCCGAGACGAAGCCCGATCCGACCCGGTAGGTCAGCGACTCGCCGAGCGGGCCGTCGGGGGCCCCCAGGAACGAGAAGCGAGCCCGGCCGGACTCGACCAGGCTGCTGTCGAACCAGAACGCCTCCTCGTGATCGGCGTACAACTCGCCGAAGACGGCTTCGGCGTCCACCTCCCGGTCCACGGTCTCGACGCTCAGTTCGAGCATCTGCGGCTGCGCGCCGATGCCGCCGACCGGCTTCGGCGCTTGCGAGAGCACCGCTTTCGCGCCCGACTCGGAGCGCCGGCCCGCCAACCGCACGAAGTTGGACACGAGTTCGAGGCCGTATTCGGTGGCGACCGACTCGGGGTGGAACTGGACCCCCCACCACGGCCGGTCCCGGCGCCGCAGCGCCATGACCGTGCCGTCCTGCGCCCATGCCGTGGCCCGCAAGAGGGGCGGCAGCGGCTCGGGGACGTGCAGCGAGTGGTAACGCACCGCCCGGAAGCCCTGGGGGATGCCTTCGAACAGCTCAGTGCCCTCGTGCGTCACCGCCGCGAGGTACCCGTGCCGGGGCACGGTCACCTCCACGCGGGCGCCGGCGTCGTAGGCGATGGCCTGGTGTCCCAGGCAGACGCCGAGGACCGGCAGCTCCGGGTGCCCGTCGAGCACCTCCGGGCACCAGCCGAGATCGGCCGGGTTCTGCGGCCGCCCCGGGCCGGGCGAGATGACCACGGCCTCGACCTCGTCGGCGTCCAGCTCCCGCAGGCGCGGGTCGTCGTTGGCCATCACGACCGGTTCGCGACCGCAGACGACCGACAGCAGCTGGTAGAGGTTGTAGGTGTACGAGTCGTAGTTGTCGATCAGCACGATGCTCATCGCGGTTCGCCCGCCGTCGGCAGGATGGTCGCGACCCTGCGCTCCACATCGAACGCGGTGGCCCACTCCGGGGAGTCGGGGAAGTCGAATTCCACCCGCTCGGTCAGGCCCAGCTCGCGGACCAGCCGCTTCGCGCCCGAGTAGTCCCGCACCAGTTCCCGGTTCGCGGGCATCCTCCGCACGTCGGCGAGGATCTCGTCGACCCCTTCGATGCGGGCGTGCTCCAGCTCGACCCGCAGCGCCGACAGGTCCTGCTCGGTGAACGCGCGCAAGGCGAGGGGGAGGCAGTGCTCCACGGTGGCCCGCTGCTCGGCGTTCATGCGGTCGTAGAGCCGCTTGACCACCTCCACCACGACCGAGCCGTGCGCGGACTCGTCCCGCAGGTGCAAGGTGGTGATCAGCGAGTGCATCGGCTGGACGCCGTCGTCCCGGGCGATCAGGGCCAGCAGGGCGTTGATGCAGGTCTCGGCGACCGCGCCCCAGATCAGGACCGCGATGTCCCGCTGCCACGGCTCGGGCATGCCGTCCAGGGTCTGCCGGAGCCTGCGGTAGGTCACCAGCGTCGGCTGCCCGGGGCGCTCGCGGACCCGGCGCAGTTGCATGGTCCGCTCGATCGCGAACATGTGCATGTAGCTGTGGAAGCTCTCGTCGATGAGCGACTGCTGGACCGACTGGCGCACCAGCGGATCCCGGCTGCCGGGGAAGGTCCCGCGCATGATCAGGTCGAACGCGGGCTCGGCGATCAGCCGCTCGGTCTCGATGACGCGCTCGTTGTAGCCGAGCCACAGCCCGGTCAGCACCCGGCTCCGCTGCCGGGGCTCGGCGGCCAGGAACCGGGGATGCTCGGCGAACGGCACCAGGTGCCGTGGATAGTCCTCGATCTCGGGCCGGTACTCCGGCGCGGCTTCGGTGAAGCCCGCCCGCACGCTGGCCCGCCGCGGCCAGTTGAGCGCGATCCGGCGCAGCGTCGATTCCCCGATGCCGTCCTCGCAGTCCCATGCGCTCCATATCGACATGAATCATCACCTCGTTCTCAGGGGTCGGCCGGTCGTCGCCTCATCGCGACCCGGACGGCGATCGCTCGTCGGTTTCCAGGGGAAGCAGCCGATCGCGGTACAGGCTGCGGTAGTAAGGGAGATGGTGGTCGAAGTATTCGGCCAGCGTCTCGTGGTTGTCCACGGTGTGCCGGTACGAACCGGAGCCGCCGGTGAACCCCGCGGTCCGCCCGACCGACTCGTGCCAGCGCCGGGTCCGCTCCCAGCCGGGGTCCATACCGGGCCTCCAGCTCAGCGCCTCCGGCATGAAGGGCACGCCCACGGCCCGGCAGTAGGCGCGGACGAGCGCCTCGGGTCGCTCCACCAGGTCTTCGGCGCTGATGATCGCCGGGGGCCGCTCCGCGTGCGGGGCGCAGGCCCGGTAGATCTCGTGCAGCCGGGCGAACCCGACCTCGTCGCGCTTCAGGTCCGGGTTCAGGGCGTAATGCGAGGCGATCGCCGCCGCGGGGTCGCGCACGATGAAGCTGTGGGTGGCCTCGGCCAGGAACCGTCGGTCCTCGAGCAGGCCGGGGAAACGGAAGTCGGTGGTGTCCTTGAAGAACACCGGCCCCCGCCGCGACAGCTCCCGGATCGCGGCGATCAGGTCGGGCTCGGAGCGGACCTCGGCGTCAGCGACGGCGACGGCGCCGAAGTCCATCAGCCGGGAGAACGGCTCGTGGAGCACGGTGAAGTCGCCGCGCTCGATCATCATGCGGGCGAACGCGGTCGAACGGCATCGTGGAGCGCTCCACAGTGCGAGCACGCGCGGCCGTCCGGTCGTCTCGGTCATGTCTCGGACCTCCCGTGGGGTGTCGGCGCTCAGGCGTCCGAGCCGAGCCGGTCGCGCGGGCCGGGCTCGGGCAGTTTCCGGTGGTCGATCTTGCCGCTGCTGGTCAGCGGCAGTTGCGGCATGGCGACCGCGAAGGCCGGGATCAGCGCTGAGGGCAGCCGGCCGGCGAGGTGCTCCCGCAGCTCGGCGAGGTCGACGGCGTCGCCCTCCGCCGGGCAGAGGTAGGCCACGAGCCTTCCGGCGCCGCCGCTGTCGACCCACTTGTCCACCAGTGCCTTCCGCACCGACGGGAACTGCTCGATGGCGACTTCGACCTCGCTGGGCTCGATGCGGATACCGCGGATCTTGAGCTGCCGGTCGATCCGGCCGAGGTAGACCAGGCTGCCGTCGCGGCGACGGCGCACCAGGTCGCCGGTGCGGTACAGGCGCGGGTAGGCGTCGCCGTCCAGGTGGTTGGGGCGGAAGGCGTGCTCGGTCAGCTCGGGCCGGTTGAGGTATTCGAGCGCGACGCCCTCGCCGGCGATGAGCAGTTCGCCGGCGACGTCGTAGGGGACCGGCTCCAGGTGCCGGTCGACGACGTAGGCGGCCTGGTTCGCCATAGGGCGTCCGATCGGGGGCGTGCGCTGCCAGTCGCCGGGGCAGTCCTGGGCGATCTGGGTGACGGTGCCTTCGGTGACGCCGTAGCCGTTGACGAACCGGCGTCCGTCGTTCCACCGGCGGACGAGTTCGCCGGAGAACGGCTCGCCGCCGACGAAGGCGACCCGGAGTTCACGGAAGGGGCCGGGGTCGAGCATGCTCATCACGGTGGGGGGCAGGTCGGTGATGGTGATGCCCTCGGATTCGATGAGCTTCGCCAGCCGCCTGGTGTTGAGCCGTTCGGCCTCGACCGCCAGGTACAGGCCGGCGCCGTTCAGCAGCGCCGCGAACATCTCGAAGATCGAGACGTCGTAGGTGCATGCGGCGTAGCCGAGTATCCGGTCCCGCTCGGTGAGGGCGAACATCTCGGTCACCGCGTCGATGAAGTTGCGCACCGACCGGTGGGAGACGAGGACGCCCTTGGGCATGCCCGTGCTGCCGGAGGTGTAGAGGGCGTATGCCGGGTCGCGGCCGGCGGCCGCGGCGCGGGGCGGGTCGGCGTCGTCGGCCCGGTCGAGCAGCTCGGCGTGCCGTTGGAGGTCGAGCGGGAGCGCGGCGGCGGGGTCGACGCGGTCGCCGAAGCGGTCGTCGGCGGTGATGACCGCGCGCGCCCGGCAGTCGGTGAGCAGGTCGGCGAGCCGGTCCGAGGGATGCGCCGGATCGAGCGGGACGAAGACGCCGCCGATCTTGAGGATGCCGATGACCGCGGCCACCTGGTCGACGCCTCGGGGCAGGCAGCAGGCCACCCGGTCGCCGCGGCCGACGCCCTCGCGGGCCAGCGTGTTCGCGAACCGGTTGGCGCGCCGGTTCAGCTCCGCGTAGGTGGTCGCCCGGCCCTCGACCACGATCGCGGTCGCGTCGGGGGCGGCGGCGACCCGCTCGGCGAACCGCTCGGCGAGGCCGGTCTCGGCGACCGGTCGGCTCGGGCCCTGCCAGCGGTGGATCAGCTCGGCCCGTTCGGCTTCGGGCAGCATCGGGACCTCGGACACCGGCCGGTCCGGCGACGCGGTCAGGTTGCGCACCAGTTCGGCGAAGTGGCCGGTCATGGCCGCCAGTGTGGACGCTCGGTGGCGTGCCGCGTCATAGGCGATGTGGACGCAGCAGCCGGGGCGGTCGACCGACCACTGCGGTCCGGGTCGTTCGCCGTCCTCGGGGACCGCTCCTCCGAGGGGGTCGAAGCCGATCGCCGCCTCGGGGACCGCGTCGTCCGGCGGCATGGCGGCCGCGTGTTCGCCGATCGCGGCCGAGACCGCGGCCGCTCTGCCGACCAGGGTCGCGAAGGCCGGGTCGTCGCCCAGGTCGGCGCGCAGGACCGCGGGCCGGTCGACGCCGTCGACGGGGCCGCGGACGGCGATGTCGTCCTGGGCGGTGTAGCGGTGCAGCACGGTCCAGAACGCCGCCAGCAGGACCGGTGCGGCGTCGATGCCGTTCGCCGCGGCGAACCGGTCGGCGTCGGCGAAGAGGTCGGGCGGCACCGGCACGCTCAGCCGCTTCGGCTCACCGCCCGCCTCGGCGTGCGGCAGTTCGGACGGCAGGGACAGGGGGCTCGTGCCGTCCAGATAGGTCCGCCAGAAATCGGCGGGCGCGGGCGCGGCGACCTCCGCGGGTGCCGGTCCGGTGAGTCCGGTGGCGTCGGCCGCTTCGGCCATCGACATCCCGGGCCGGTCGGCCAGCGCCGACAGGACGCTGAGGTAGGCGCGCTGGAAACGGCGGACCGAGGCGGCCTTGAACAGGTCGGTGCGGTATTCGACGCGGCCGGCCAAGCGGTCCCCCACCGGTTCGATCACGATCGCGATGTCCATCTGGGACGCGTGGAGCCCGATGGGCTCCGGTGCCAGCTCCAGGTCCTCGTCGAGCCGGGTCCGCTCACCGACCACGGCGGCTCCTCCGTAGTCGAACATGGTCTGGAACAGGGGGTTTCGTCCCCTGGGCCGGTCGGGGGCCAGGTGCCGGACGAGCTGCCCGAACGGCAGCTCCTGGTGCCGCATGGCGTCAAGGCAGGTCCGCCGCAGCCCGCTCAGGTGCTCGGCGAAGGCGCCGTCCTCGGGCACCGCGCACCGGATGGGCAGGACGTTCAGCAGCGGTCCGACCAGGTCGGCGGTCCGGCGGTCGTCTCGGCCGGGCACCGAGGTGCCGACGGTGAGGTCCCGCTGCCCGGTCCAGGCGGCCAGCACGATCTGGTAGGCCGCCAGCAGCACCGTGAACGGGGTCACGCCGGCGTCGCGGGCGACCGCGCCGATCCCGGCGGTGAGTCCGGGCGGGACCTCGAAACGGGACATCGCCCCCTCGAACCGCGGTGTCGGCGACGGCTCGGCGTCGAAGGGCGGTCGCAGGTCCGGTGCGCCGTCGACCTGACCGCGCCAGAACGCCAGCAGCCCTTCGAGTTTCGCTCCGGTCAGGTCCGAGCGCTGCCACTGCGCCCAGTCGGCGTACTGGTTGGCGGGCGGGGGCAGGTCGATCGGCCGCCCGTTCCTGAGGGCCGGGTAGATCCGGCTCATCTCCTCCACCAGCACGCGCACCGTGTGGCCGTCGGCGATCGCGTGGTGGGCGATCAGCAGCAGCACGTGCTCGTCATCGTCGACCCGGCACAGTCGGGTGCGCAGGAGGGGGCCGTTCGCCAGGTCGAAGGGGCTGTGCGCGGCCTCGTGGGAGAGCGCGTCCAGTTCGGCCTCCCGCAGGCCGGGGTCGAGCCCGGTCAGGTCGACCACGGGCAGGGCGGCTCCGCCCTGCCCGCGGTCGCGCTGCACGAAGCGGCCGCCTCGCGAGCCGAGCGCGGCGCGCAGGACGCGATGGCGGTCGGCGAGCGCGGCGAGCGTTCCGCGCAGCGCCGGGACGTCGAGCGGTCCGGTGAGGCGGAACCTGAACGGGATGTGGTAGGCGGGGGTGCCCGGCGACAGCATGTCGAGGAACATGAGCTGTTCTTGCAGGAACGAGGCGGGCGCGGGCGAATCGGCCGCGGGCAGCGGCGCGGTCCCGGTCGGTTCCGCGCCGTCGGCCAGGTTCGCCCGCTCGCGCACGCGCTTCACGGCGTCCGCCCGCTGCCGGGGGGTCATGTTCACCAGCTGTGCGACCGCGTCGATTCGCATCTCGCTCTCCGATCGGTTCGGTTGAGGGCGGGTTCGGTCCGGTTGGGCTCAGGGCTTCGAAGCCGGTTCGGGGTCGGGCGCACCGGCGGCGTCGGCCGGTTCCCCGGGCGCCGGAGGCCCGGATTCCTGGCCGGGGTGCCGCTTGATGGCGCGCACCGGGCTGAGCAGGATCACCACCGCGGCGACGCCGATGAGGACGGCGGAGCCGATCATGGTGTCGCGGATGCCGACCGCGGCGCCGATCAGGCCGCCGAGGGCCGCGCCGAGCGCGCCGCTGCCGTGGACGACCATCAGCGCGGTCCCGCTGACCCGGCCCAGCAGCTCGTTGGGGGTGATGCCGCCGACCAGGCTCAGCACGTGCACGTTGTAGATCGAGTTGGCCGCGCCGAGCATCAGCTGCGCGACGATCAGCGCCCCGAAGGCGTAGCCGGCCGTGGAGGTGCCGAGCAGCAGGAAGGCGACGGCGCTGGTGAGCACTGCCGAGACCAGCGCGCCCGAGAGCGTGATGGCCTTGGCGATGCGTCCGGCGAAGGCCGCGCCCAGCAGGAGTCCGACTCCGGCCGCCGCGAACGCCAGTCCGACCTGGCCGGGGGTGAGGCCGACGATCTGGTACGCGAACAGCAGGAGCAGCGCGTTGGCCGCCGCGGTGCCGAGGTTCACCAGGCCGGTGGAGGACATGAGGACGCGCAGCCGCACGTCGCTCGCGATCACCTTGAGGCCCTCGCGGGCCTCGGCGAGCACGGCCGCGGCGCTGATGTCCGGCTTCTCCTCGACCTTCGGTTCTCGGTCCTTTATGAACAGCACCGCGATCGACGAGACGAGGAAGGTGAGGGCGTCGATGAACACCGCGAACACGGCGTTGACGGCCTGGATGAGGCCGCCGCTGGCCGATGAGCCGCCGATGTCCGCGGCCGATCGGGTGAACTGGAGTTTGCTGTTGGCCTCGACCAGGTTCTCCTGGCCGACCAGTCGCGGCAGGTACGACTGGTAGGACACTTCGAAGAACACGGTGAGCACGCCGTTGAGGCCGACGACGACGTACACGTGCGCGAGGGTGAGGCCGTCGAGGGCGTAGGCCGCCGGGATCGACAGCAGCGACGCCAGTCGGGCCAGGTCGGTGCCGATCAGCAGGCCCCGGCGCGACACCCGGTCGGCGATGACTCCGGCGAAGGGCCCCAGGACCAGATAGGGCACCGTGGTCAGGGTGAGCAGCACGCCGACCTCGACGGGTCCGCCGTCGAGCACGAGGATGACCAGGGTGGGGAGGGCGATGCGTGAGATGCGGTCGCCGAAGTTGCTCAGAAACTGCCCGAACCACAGCTTCTTGAAGTCGGAATGACGCCAGAGGCGCCCCGATAGCTTGAGCATGCCAGTCCAATCTATTGCGTCGTCGGGGTCGGTTCGCCGTGGTCGAGCGGGTATCGGCTGAGCTGTTCGCACAGGGCGGTCAGTTCGTCCCGCCGGTCCGGGTCGGCGGTGAGTCTCCGGCTCACGGCATCCACTGTGGGCTGCGCGAACAGTTCGTTGAGGGTCAGCTCGGCCCCGAGGATATCGCGCAGTTGTGTGACGATCGTGTTGGCCAGCAACGAGTTTCCACCGAGTTTGAAGAAGTCGTCATGGACGCCGATCCGATCGGTGTCCAGGACCTCGGACCAGACCGCACTGACCACTTGCGACACCGGGTCGTCGGGGGGCGCCGCCGCGGACGCGGCGGCCCGCTCGCCGGCGGCGGCCTCGGCGGTCAGTTTGCGCCGGTCGACCTTGCCGTTGCGGGTCAGCGGCAGTTCCGGCAAGGAGGTGATCGCGGCCGGCACGAGGTGGCCGGGGAGCCGGGAGGCCAGGTGCGCGCGCAGCTCGTCGACGACTTCACCGTCGCGCCAGACCACGAAGGCGTGCAGCGAGGACGGTTTCCGGGCGGGTCCGGCGGGCACCACCGCGCACGCGTCCACGCCGGGGTGCAGCCGGGCGCACGTCTCGATCTCTGCCGGTTCGATCCGCACGCCCTGGATCTTCACCTGGAAGTCGGTCCGCCCGAGGATCTCGATGCTGCCGTCGGGCAGGTACCGTCCGACGTCGCCGCTGGCGTAGGCGCGCTCGCCGGTGTCCGGGAGCGTGACGAACCGCTCGGCGGTCAGCTCCTCGTCGCGCCAGTAGCCTCGGGCGAGGCCGACGTCGCTGGCGATGTACATCTCACCGGGCACCCAGTCCGGCCGGTGCCGGAGCCTGCCGTCCAGGACGTGGTACCGCTGGTTGGTCATGGGCCGCCCGTACGGGATGCTGGTCCAGGCCGGGTCCACCCGCTCCAGCGGGTTGACGATCGACCACACGCAGGTCTCGGCCGGACCGCCGCTGGCGACGACCTGGACGCCGTCGTGCAGTTCCCAGACCCGCCCGGGCAGGTCGACCGGGATCCAGTCGCCGGCCAGGATCGCCAGTCGCAGGGAGGGGGGCAGCGCGCCCCCGCCGGCGCCTTCGGCGTGTTCGACCACGGCCTCCAGCAGCGCCGGCACCGAGTTCCAGCAGGTGACCCCGGCCTGGGCCGCCAGACGAATCCAGCCCTCGGGATCGAGCCCGCCGGCCGGATCGGGAACGGCCACGGCGCCGCCGGCGGCGATGATCCCGAACATGTCGTACACCGACAGGTCGAAGTGCAGATCCGAGACGGCGATGGCCCGGTCGTCCGGTCCGACGCCGAACCGCCGGTTGCAGTCGTCGATGGTGTTGCGGGCGCCGCGGTGGTCGACGGCGACGCCCTTGGGCGCGCCGGTGGACCCGGAGGTGTGGATGACGTAGGCCAGATCGGTCGGCCGCTGCGCCGGTTCGAGCGGCGCCGCCGAGGCGTCCTCGAAGTCGAGTTCCACTCGCAGCCGCCGCACCTCCTCCGGCCAGCACAGGCGCTCGTCGACCTGCTGCTGGGTCAGCACCAGGTCGACCTGGCCGTGTTCCAAGAGCGAGCGCAGCCGCTCCGCGGGCGCCTTCGGGTCGATCGGGAGGTAGGCCGCCCCCGAGGCCAGCACCCCGTGCACCGCGACCAGCTGCTCCCAGCCCTTGTCCATCACCACGGCGATCAACCGGTTCGGCTCGGCGCCGAGCTCCCGGAGCCGGTTGCCGACCCTGTTGACCCGCCTCGACAGCTCGGCGTAGCCGAGGGTCTCGTGCGCGGTGATCACCGCGGGGGCGTCGGGCCGCAGCCGCGCGTGCTCGGCGACCGCCGAGTGCAGCAGCGCGTCGGGGACGGGGCCGTCGGTGTCGTTGGCCTCGGCGCGGGCTTCGAGCTGCGCGGCGGGGACCAGTTCGAACCGTTCGCGCGACCAGCTCGACGCGTCGTCGATGAGGGTGCGCAGCAGGCCGCGGAACGCCGCGAACATGTCGTCGAGCATTCCGGGAGGGAACATCGCGTCGATGCTGTCCCAGTTGTAGGCCAGCGCCTCCGGTTCCTCCCACAGCTGGAAGTCGAGGGACACCTGCGGGGTCTGGGAGATGCCGAAGACCGGCTCGCCGAAGGCGGTCGCGAACCGGCGCGGCGGCTGGCCGAGCATGCTGGTGACCACGACCGGGAACGCGGCCCGGACGCCTCGGCCGTCGCGCTTCGCCAGCTCGCGCATCACTCTGACGCCGCTGTAGTGGCGGTGTTCGAGATCGGCCCACATCTGGCGCTGGACGGCCCTGGCCCGGTCGGCGAAGGTGCCCTCGGGCCGGTCGATCGCCAGCAGGGACGTGGTGGTGAAGTCGCCGACGACCTGGTTGATCCGGGGGTGGACCGGTCGCCGGTTGAACAGCGGGCAGTTGATGGTGAAGCGCTCGTCGGCGCTCCAGGTCCGCAGCACCTCCGCGAAGGCCGCGATGAGCATGCAGGCCGGGGTGACCTGGTGGGCCGCCGCGCGCTCGCGAAGCAGCTCCCATGCGCGGCGGTCGAGCCTGTCGGCGCGGCGGTGGAACCGGATCGGCTCATCGGCGCCGCGCTGCCGCTGCGGCAGGTCCGGCGCCGCCGGGAGCGTGTCGAGGCGTTCGCGCCAGTACCGTTCGGACGCGGCGTACTCCGGTGACCGCGCCTCGGCGGCGCGGGCCTCCCGCACGTAGTCGCGGAAGGTGGCCTCGAGCGGCTCCAGCCGGGCCTCGGGGTCCTCATAGAGCTGCACCAGCTCGGGTATCAGGATCTGCACGTAGCTCCACGCGTCGGTGATCAGCAGGTCGAAGCTGAGGTGCAGACGGGTCCGGCCGTCCGGCAGGAGGGTGGCCCGCACGTCGAACAGGGGCCACCGGTCGGCCGCGAAGACCTGGTGGGCGAGTCGCTCCCGCAGCTCGCCGAGTTCCCGGTCGGCGGCGGACGCCTCGCTGCCGCTCAGGTCGAGGACGGCGATCCGGTATTCGGGCGGGTGCTCGAGGACCTGCTGGGCGCCGTCGGGCAGCACGCGCAGGCGCAGGGCGTCATGGCGTTCGACCAGACGGTTCCAGGCCCGTTGCAGCCGCTGGACGTCCAGGTCCCGGCTCTGCCATTCGAAGTAGCCGTGGCAGCCGACGCCGCCGAGCTCGACGGCGTCGGTCCGGCCGATCCAGTAGGCGTACTGGGTGTCGGTCAGCGGGAAGGGCTCGTAGCGCGCTTCGGGTTCCGGCGGCGCGGTGACCGCGTCGGTCTCGCTCTCGGTCCGGCGCCGCGACAGGACCGCCGCGATGCGGGCGGGCGTGCCGAGCCGGTAGAGCTCGTCGAGCCCGATCCGCACGCCGTGCTCGGTCCGGAGGCGGGCGGCGAAGTCCACGGCCAGCAGCGAGTGGCCGCCGAGGGCCATGAAGTCGTCGTCGACGCCGACGAGCGGCACGTCCAACAGCTCCCGCCAGAGGGCGACGACGCGCGCTTCCCATTCGTCGCGGGGCGCCGTGTAGGGCTCGTCCAGTCCGGACCTGGAGTCGCCGCGCTCGGCGGCGAGGGCCCGCCGGTCCAGCTTGCCGCTGGCGAGCCGCGGCAGCTCGGGCTTGTACCGGATCGCCGCCGGCACCATGTAGTCGGGCAGCCGCTCGGCGAGCTCGGCCTTCAGCCGGGCCGCCGGTTCCGCGCCCTCGGCGGCCGGGACCACGTGGGCGACCAGGCGGGTCTCGCCGACGCCGTCGGCCTCGGCGGTGACGGCGGCCTCGGCCACCCATGCCACGGCCTCCAGGGCGTTCTCGACGGCGGCCGTCTCGACCCGGTAACCGCGGATCTTCACCTGGTCGTCGGCCCTGCCGACCAGTTCGATCCCGCCGTCGGGCCGCAGCCGGGCCAGGTCGCCGGTGCGGTAAAGCACTTCGGCGGTCGCCGACGGCGGCCGGCCGGCGATGAACTTCTCGGCGGTCAGCTCCGGTCTGCCGAGGTAGCCGGCCGCCACTCCGGCCCCTGCCACGTAGAGCTCCCCGGTCGCGCCTTCGGGCACGGGGCGCCCGTCCTCGTCGCACACGTACACCCGGACGTTGTCGATGGCCGGTCCGACCGGCAGGGGCGGCCCGGTGCGGTCGGCTTCGCCGACGGCCTTGGAGGTGAGCCGCAGTCCGGTGGCGGCGTTGTAGCAGGAGGTGGTCACCAGGGTCTCGGTGGTGGCGTAGAAGACGACCACTTCGAACGGGAGGTCGGCGGGGGCCCACCGTCGCACCGGCGCACCGGTGGGGAACATGAAGCGCAGGGGGGCGTCGTCCGGCCACTCCAGCGGCCACAGCCGCTCGGCGAGGGGCGCGACCAGCACGCTGTGGCTGACGCGGTGGTCGAGGAGCCAGTCGCGGACGGATTCGGGCGACCGCACGGCCTCGGCGCCGCCGACGCAGAGGGTCGCGCCGAGTCCGAGGAACGCGATCCACTCCTGGGCCGCGATCGCGAATCCCGGTGAGGACAGCCAGCTCGCGCGGTCGTCGGACGTGACCCGGTAGGCCGAGGCGGTCCAGTCGACGATGTTGGCGATGGCCCGGTGCCTGATCAGCACGCCCTTGGGCTCGCCGGTCGATCCGGAGGTGTAGAAGACCAGCGCCGTGGCATCGGGGGACGCCGGTTCGCCGATCGGTTCGGCCGAGCGGGACTCGAGGTCGGCCCCGGCCCGGTCCAGGCGGACGACGGCCTCGGGCCGCTCGCCGAGGCGGCGTGCGGTCGCCTCGCGGGTCAGGATCGCATCGACCTTCGCGTCGGCGAGGACGCCGCGCAGGTGGTCCTCGGGTCCGTCGGGGTCGATCATGACCGCGGCCGAGCCGGTCCGGTGGACGGCCAGCAGCCCGGCGACGCAGTCGGCGGACCGGGGCAGGAGCAGTGCGACGCGGCCCTCGTCGCCGGTGCGCACCTCGCGGAGGAGGCGGGCGATCCGGTTGGCGCGCGAGTCGATGTCGCGGCGGCTCCAGCGGACCCCGCCGTGTTCGACCGCGGTCGCCTCGGGGGCGTCCCCGGCGAGCCGGGCCGCCCGAGTCGCCAGGTCGGCGAACCCGTCCGGTTCCGCTCCGGCCGCCGCGGCGGGCTCGGCATCCCGCTCCCGCCGGAGACTGGCCGGCCGGAGATCGGTCCAGACCTCGTCGATGTAGTCCAGGCACTCGGCACGCGGGCCGGCGTCGCCCACGACCTCCCAACCGTCGGGGACCTGGCGTCCTTCCGGCCAGATGGAGTACTGCTCCTCGTGGTTGACGACCACTTGGAACCTGTCGACGGGATCTTCGGTTCCGGTCCGCACGGCGGTCCCCCTCTCGGAGTCTGGGGCACGTTCTCGACGCAGTTGACGCTACCAAGTAATGACTATAGTCACAAGATCTTTGACTACAGTTATTTTGATTCGATCTCCGTGAGCACCGACGCGGTCGCCTCGGGGTCGAGGGCGGCGAACCGCTCCCCCAGCAGCCGTTCGAGGAACACGGCCTGCTCGGCGATGGTCTGGTGTCCGAACAGGTCGGCCACGCCCACCTCGAGCCCGGTGGCCTCGCTCAGGGCGGTCGCGAGTCTGGCGACCGTCAGCGAGTGGCCGCCGGATTCCAGCAGGCTGCGGTGCACGTCGGCGGCGTCGAGGCGCAGGTCCGTCCACGCCTCGGCGATCATCCGCTGCATCGGATCCTCGGGGCCGCCCTCGGCGGCGTCGTCCCCGGACCAGGCGAGGACCCGGATCGGCTCGGCGCCGAACGGGTCCGGCGGGGCGGGGCGCGCCGACCCGATCGCGGCCGCCGCCGCCAGTCGGCCGACGGGGACGTCCGGGGCGGAGCCCGCCTCCTCGAGCAGGGCCGCGTACTGGTCCATCAGGGACCGCACCGTGCCCCGGTCGAAGATCTCGTCATCGTAGGCGCACTGGACCCTCAGGCCCGGGTCGTCGCGGATCACTTTGACCATGAGGTCGAACTGCGAGCCGGCCCCGGGCAGGTCGATCGGTTCGACCTCCAGGCCCGGCAGGGCCGGCGTCGGCTGGTCGTCCACTTGATAGGTGAGCATCACCTCCGGCCGCGGCACCGACTCGGGGGCCCGGCGGGCGAGCAGCGCGTACGGCAGCTCCTGGCGCGCGAACGCCTCGGCGAGCGTGAACTTCTCGCGCCGCGCGAGCTCGGCGGCCGAATCCTCACCGGAGACCTCGCCCGGCAGCAGCAGCGTGTTGAGGAAGCAGCCGATCACTCCGGACCACTCCGCACGGGTCCGGCTCTCCACCGGCGCGGCGACGGCGACGTTCGCCTGGCCGGTGCGACGCCACAGCAGCACCCTGAACAGGGCCAGCAGCACCATATAGGGGCTCGCGCCCGCACGCCCGGCCAGGTCGCGCACGCCTTCGGCCACCCGGGGCGCCAGCGACAGGGTGAACGAGTCGCCCGGACCGGTGCGCCGCTTCGGCCGGGGGCGGTCCAGCGGCAGGGCGATCGTCCGGGCCGCCCCCGAGAGCGCGTCGACCGCGCCGTCGACGAGCCCGGCGAGGCGGTCGCCGGTCAGACGCTCGCGGCTCCGCCGGGCGTAGTCGAGGTAGTCGGCTCGCAGCGGCGGCGGTTCGGGGACACGCCCCTCGGCGAACGCCCGGTAGTTCGCCGCGAACTCCTCGGCGAAGATCTCGTCCGAGCGGCCGTCGCCGACGATGTGGTGCCGGACCGCCAGCACCACGTGGTCGTCCTCGGCCAGCCGGTAGATCCTGAGGCGCAAGGGGAAGTCGACCCGCAGGTCGAAGCCGCGCCGCACCTCGCGCACGCAGGCGTCGCGCCACCGGGAGGGCGGGCCGCCGGCGAGGTCCTCGACCGCGTGGTCGAGCGCGGCGCCGGAGGCCACCCGCTGCGTCAGTCCGTCCTCGCCCATCGCGAAGGTGGACCGGAGCACCCGGTGCCGCTCGACGACGGCCTCGACCGCTCGCCTCGCGGCCCGGACGTCGAACGGCCCGCGCACCCGCACGCACATGGTGGGCGCCGAGACCGCGGCCGATCCGAGCAGCTGGTCGGTCAGCCACATCTGCTCCTGGGGGTAGGACGGGACGCCGGTCGCGGCGCCGCTTCCGTGCGTTCCACTGCTGTCGGTCGACACCTGGCCACCTCCGCCACCGGGCTTCAAGGTAAACCATTGTAACATCTTGCATCAACTACAGTCATTATCGCTCGATCGGCGTCCACTCAGCCGTTCAGCGCCGAGGACCGTCCGATTGGCGACACCGATGTCACCCCGGAGACGGAATGCCGAAAGCTCTCGGACGGTCTAGGGTTACCATTGTTCATGGCCCATGACAATAGTCAGTACGTAAAAAGTCACTCCTGTACCGAACGCTACGAGACGAACATGAATGCAGTTGAGATCAGTCAACCCGAGTTCGGTCTGCGGCTCCGCAGGCTTCGCAAGGAACTCGGACTGTCGCAGAAGGCCGTAGCCGGAGACCGGTTGACGCCCAGTTACATCTCCTTGCTGGAGAACGGCAACCGGGTGCCGACCTTCGATGTGACGATCCAGCTCGCGCGCATGCTGGGCACGAGCCTCGAGGACCTCATCGGCTACAAGGTCGAGGGCCTGTTCGGCGAAGCCGCGGAGGGCGACCCCGCGCTGAACGCCTCGCGGATCCAAGCGCGCCATCTGGCCGAGATGGGCGACACGCAGGGGGCCCGGGCGCTGCTGCGGACCGAGTTCGAGGCCCTCGGCCCGCAGGCGGCCGAGCGTCCTCGGCTCGAAGTCGGCATCGAACTGGTGAGCGTGCTGGCCTCGACCGGGCACCACGAGGAGCGGGTGCAGGTGTTCGACGAGCTCCTGTCGACGCGGTCGGTCGGGGACGCGCCGCCGCTGCGGCGGTCGCTGCGCATCGACCGGGCCTCCTCGCTGCGCGAACTGGGGCTGCTGCGGGAGTCCCGCCTGGAGCTCGAGGACCTCCGCCGCTCCGACGAGGGCGCCCCGCCGCCCGAGCGCGTCCGGCTGCTCGGCGTCCTCGCCTCGGTCCAGTGCGAGATGGGCGACTACGAGGAGGCCGTCGCCACGATCGCCGAGATGATCCCGCTGGCCGAGGACCGCTGCAACTCCGCGACCGCCGGGAGGGCCCACTGGGTGGCCAGCATGGTCTGCTCCCGGATGGGGCGGCCCCTCGACGCCGAGCGGCATCTTCGCGCCGCCCGAGCGCTGCTGACCTTCGAGAGCATGCCGCTGCGGGACTGGATGCGCTTCTGCCGCATCAACGCCTCGGTGCTGCTGGACATCGGCGCCGAGCTGGACGAGGCGCACGAGTGGATCCAGATCGCCGAGACCACCGCGCGGCTGACCGGTTCGGCCGCGGCCGCGGGCGCGGCGACCCGCGAGCGCGCCCGGTACGAGCAGGCCAAGGGGCGGCACCAGCGGGCCGCCGAGCTGTACTCCTCGCTCCTGAGCGACGACCTGACCGGCGAGTCCCTGCTGGTGACGCTGCTCGGGCTGGGGGCGACGCTGCCGGAACTGGACCGGACGCCCGAGGCGATCGAGGCGCTGCGCGAAGCGGCGCGGTACTGCGAGCGGAACGGCAACTACCGCATGGCGACCGAGATCTGGCACCGCATCGACCGGCTGCGGCAGACGGTCTGACCGGGCTCAGCGCGACAGTATCCGCGCCAGCGGCACGGTCGGCTCGGCGCGCAGGCGCCCCAGCAGGTCGATCAGGCCCTCGCCCCACCGCCGCACGGTGGCGCGCTCGTACAGGTCGGTGGTGTACCGCAGGGCCAGCACCGGACGCCGAGCGTCTTCGACCAGCGCCACGGTCAGATCGAAGCTCGCCCCCTCGGGGAGGACGCTCACCGGCCGCATGTCCAGATCCTCGCTGAGGACCGCGCCGGCGGCGGTCCGGTCCTCCGTCAGATGGACGAAGACGACGTCGAACAGCGGCGACCTGGAGGGGTCCCGCGGCCGTCCGAGCGTGCGCACCACCTCCTGGAACGGCGCGTCCGTGTGCCGCATGGCCGCGGCGACCACGTCGCGGGACTCGCGCACCAGCTGGTCGAACGTCCGCTCCGGCCGCAGGCGGTACCGCAGCGCCACCATGTTGAGGAAGTACCCGATCAACCGCTCCGATTCGGGCCCGCGGCCCGCGACGGCGGTGCCGAAGACGATGTCGGTCCGGCCGGTGCGCTCGGCGAGGAACACCGCGAACGCCGCCGCCGCGGCCATGAACCCGGTGACGCCGCGGCCCTCGGCGAGCGCATCGGCGGCGCCCGCCGCGTGGTCCGGCAGTTCGAGCTCCAGCGTGTCGCCGCTGCGCGTGGGGGTCTCGGGCCGGGGCCGGTCGGGCGGCAGCTCGGTCCCCTGCGACCCGGCCAGCCGCCCGCTCCAGTATTCGAGCGACGCCGAGTGGTCGCGCCGCCGGGCCGCGGCCGCGACGTCGACGAACTGGCACGGCAGCTCGGGGAGCGGCGCGGCCGAGCGGTACAGCGCCGACAGCTCCTCCTCCAGGATGCGGGAGGAGCGTTCGTCCAGGACGATGTGGTGGCACACGATCAGGAGCAGGTGCCGGTCCGGGGCGTACCGCCACAGCCGCGCCCGGATCAGCGGTCCGCGCCGCAGGTCGAACGGCCGGCCGGCGGCCCTGCGAGCCGCGGCCAGCGCGGCGTCGCGGTCGGGGGCCTCGCCGGTCTTGAGCACGTCGGCGAGTCCGGCGTGCACCACCTGGAGCGGTTCGCCCTCGGACTCGGCGAAGGTGGTCCGGAGGATCTCGTGGCGCGCCGCGAGGCCGTCGACGGCCGCGGCGAGGGCCTCGGGGCGCAGCGGTCCGGCGATGTCGTAGCACTGCGGCACGTTGTAGTCGGGACTGCGCGGCGCCATCCGCCACAGCAGCCACAGGGCCTCCTGGCCCGGCGACACCGGTCCGCGCACCGGCCACTCGGTCCGCGGCAGCCGGGCGACGCCCTCGCGGGCGCCGCCGAGGCCGACGCGCCGCAGGAACTCGCGCCGCCCCGCCGGGTCGAGGTCCGCGAACCTGCCCGCGAGGTCGGCGCTCATCGCCCGGAGGCCCGTTCGGACAGTTCGCGCCAGACCATTCGCGCGAGCCGTTCGCGCGTCGGCTCTTCGACGAACTCCCGCACGTCGACGTCGACGTCGAACCGCTCCTGGGTCAGCGCCAGCAGGCGCATCAGGTCCATGCTGTCGCCGCCGGAGGCGAAGAAGTCGTCCTCGTCGCCGAAGCCCTCGGCGCCGACCGCCTCGGGGTAGACCGAGGTCCGCAGCTCCGATCGCACGTCGTCCTGTGTGATCATTCGTGGCACTGTCATCCAGCGTTCCTTTCGTGACTTCGATGTTCCATGGGTCAGGCCAGACTCGACACGATTCCCGCCAGCCTGGCCGCCTCCGGTCCGTCCAGCAGCGAACCCGGGTCGCCGGGGACCGAGACGAGCTCGAACCGCCGTCCGAGCCGCCGCCAGCGCTCGGCCAGGTCCCCGTCCGCGGTCGGGAGCACGCAGACGACCGGTCCGCCGGTGTCGTCGACCGGGCCGTCGGGTTCGGCCGCCACCAGGACGACGGCGACCCGCGTCCCCGCGGCCGCGTTCGCACGGCGGGCGACCCGCAGCGCCAGGCCGCCGGACGCGCCGTCGGCGACCAGGACCGGAGCTGAGGGGCACGGCAGGGCCGCCGCGGTCGCCGCCAGCCGGTCCGCCAGCTCGGGGCCGCCGTCGCGCAGCGCCGTCCGGGGGACGCGGAAGACCGCGCGGTCCGGTTCCAGCGAGTCCACGAGCGCGCCGTGGCCGCCGGCCGTGAACAGCACCGCCGGGGCCCGCCACCCGTCGTGCCGCAGCCGGTCCAGCGGCACCGGCTCGGCCTCGGCGGCGGCCCGGGCCCGTCGGACCCGGTCGGCGCACCCTGACCGCGACTGCGCCGGGTGCAGCGCGGAGGGCGGGAACTCGACGCCGAACTCACGTGCCACGGCGTCGCAGAACCCGGCGGCGCGGCGCAGGTCCTCGCCGCTGAACCGCAGCTCGTCGGCGGCCCCGACCCATTCGTCCCACAGCCGGGAGACCGCGGCGGCGAGGGGGTCGGGGTCCTCGGGCCGGCCGGCCCGGGGCGGCACGATGGCTTCCAGCGCCCGGCGGTCGATCTTGCCGTTGGGGCGGGCGGGCAGGCGGTCGATGGCGGCGACGGCGTCCGGAACCATGTAGTTGGGGAGCCGCTGGCGCGCGTAGTCGGCCACCTCCTTGACGGTGGACCGGGCGGTGGCGGGATCGGCGGGCCGCACATATGCGACGATCCGCTGATCGACTCCGGCGCCGACGATCGCGACCGCGGCGGCGTCGACGTCGGGATGCCGCGCCACGACCGCCTCGATCTCGCCGGGCTCGACCCGCTGGCCTCTGATCTTGACCTGGCGGTCGTTGCGGCCGTGCAGTTCCAGGCCGCCGTCGGGCAGCATGCGCGCCAGGTCTCCGGTCCGGTACAGGAGGCGGCCGGGCGCCCGGGGGTCGGGGACGAAGCGGTCGGCGGTGCGGCCGGACGGTCCGGTGTAGCCCCGGGCGACTCCGGCGCCCCCCACGCACAGCTCCCCCACCGCCCCGGGCGGGACCGGGCGGCTCCGCTCGTCGAGGATGCGGACCCAGTTGCCGCCGATGCAGGTGCCGATCGGCAGCGGGCTCGGCAGCGGACCGGGCTCGATCGCCCGGCAGACGGTGTAGAGCGAGGTCTCGGTCGGCCCGTAGGTGTGCCAGAAGCCCTTGGTCATCGAGCGCAGGCGGGCCGCCAGGGAGGGCGGGACCACGTCCCCGCCGCAGGAGACGACCAGGTCGCCGTCGCCTTCCCAGCCGCAGTACAGCAGCATGTTCCATGTCATCGGCGTGGCCTGCATGACATCGGGCCTCCACCGGTCCAGCGCCCGGCGCAGCGCCTGGCCGTCCCTGGCCTGTTCGCCGGTGGCGACGACGGTCTCGCCGCCGGCGACGAGCATGCAGAACAGCTCGAGCACGGCGATGTCGAACGAGACGGTGGTGACCGCCAGCAGCCGCTGCCCCGGTCGGCAGTCCATGAGGTCGACGGTGGCGCTCAGGCAGTTGGCCAGTCCCCCGTGGGTGAGGGCCACGCCCTTGGGGCGGCCGGTCGAGCCGGAGGTGTACAGCAGGTAGGCGAGGCCGTCGGGGTGCGGGTCGGGCGCCGCGGTCCGGGGTCCGGGGTCGGGGGCGAGGAGGTCGGCGGTCCGCAGTGCCACGGCGCCCTCGGGCAGGGGCAGGTCGACCCGCTCATCGGTGATCAGGGCCCGCGCCCCTGCGTCGCCGAGGACGTAGGCGAGGCGGTCGGCGGGGTGCGCGGGGTCCAAGGGCACGCTGGCGCATCCGGCCTTGGCGACGCCGAGCAGGACGGCGGGCAGGTCCGCGCCGCGCTCGGTCATGACCGCCACCGGGGTCTCATCGGTCAGGCCCGCCTGGAGCAGCCGGGAGGCGACCCGGTCGCTCGCGTCGCGCAGTTCGGCGTAGGTGCGGGTCTGGTCCTCGAATCTGACCGCCACGGCCTCCGGCGACCGCTCCACCTGGCGGCGCACCAGTGCCGCCAGGGTCGGGGAGGCGGTCCGTTCGGTCTCGACCGGTGCGAGCAGCAGGGCCCGGTCGGCTTCGGTGAGCGCCGCCAGATCGCCGAGCGGGCGGTCGGGCGCCGCCACCGCGTCCGCCAGCAGGACCGCCAGTCGATCGAGGAGCGCGGTCGGCGCGCCGGGGTCGAACAGGCCCGCGTCGCAGGCGAGGTCGATCCGGTAGTGCCCGTCCACGCCGGTCACGGCCACGGTGAGGTCGAACGGAAAGCACGCCGAGGCCAGTCGCAGCTCCTCACCGCCGGGAAGCGGCCAGTCGGGGTCGGACGGCCGGTAGTCGAACCGCACCGGTGCGAGCGGCAGGCCGGCGGTGTGCCACACCGGTTTGACGGCCTCGGCGATGCCGGGGAATCCGCCCGGGTCGTGCTCGGCCGCCGCTCGGAGCGCGGCGTGCTCTGCGCCGACCGCCGCGGCGAAGGGGGTCCGAGCCGTCATGCGGCTCGGCACCACCAGCAGCTCCTCGGGGACGCTGGCCGCGGCGGGGTCGCCGGTCGCCACCGCCAGAGGCAGGTCGTATTGGCCGGTGTGGCGGGCCAGCACGGCGCGCAGCGCGGTCCGGAACACCGTCTCGACGGCGGTGCCGGAGTCCGCCGCCAGGCGCCCGATCCGCGCGGCGGTGGCCTCGTCGACGTCGAGCGAACGCGTCTCGTACCGGCCGGCGGGCCACCCGGGCGGGCGTTCGCGGGGCCAGGCGGCGGCGACGGGGGCTTCGGCCAGGGCCTCTCGCCAGTAGTCGGCGTGGTCCTCTCCGGGACTGCGGGGCTCGGCGCGGGCGCCGGCCGGTCGGCCGCTGTAGGCGGCGGTCGCCTCGCCGATCAGCGCTTCGAGCCGGGCGGCGCCGAACTCGGCGGCGTGGGCGGCGACCGCGAGCACGTGGTCGTCGTCGTCGATGCGGTACAGGCGCGCCCGGATCGGCGCTCCCGGGTGGAAGGGCACCGCGGCGTCCGAGCCCGCCCGCTCGACGACCGCGTCGAGCGGATGGCCGATCACCTCGGTCACCTGGAGTTCCGGTGCGAGGGGCCCCTCGCCGGGCCGGAGTCCGTCCCAGGCGCGGCGCAGGGCCGAGTGCAGCCGTTCGGCCTCCAGGTCCCCTCGGAGGCGGGCGATCCGGGCGACGTGCCAGCGGCCGTCGCGGCCGCCGAACCGCTCGACGTGCCGGACGAGCTCGCCGCCGGGGCGAAGGCCCCGGTCGCCGTCCACGAAGGTCCGGGGGTCCGCCGCCTCGGTCTCAACCGTGCTTCGCATGAGAGTCTCCTTTCGCAGTGGTCGCCGAGTGCCGGCCGCGGTCCGGCTCCAGGCGGCGCGACAGCGTCGCCAGCGCGGTGGAGAGCACCGCTATGGACCGGCCGTAGTCATCGAGCGGCAGGTGCTCGTCGTCGCCGTGGTCGAGGTGGCCGTCGCCGGGGCCGTAGGTCGCCATCGGGACGTCCCACACCTGCGCCATGGTGTTCATGTCCGATGTGGCGGTCTTGAGCGTCGCGGTCGGCCGGGCCCCCTGCTCGCCGACGGCCGCCGACAGGGCGCGCACGACCGGGTCGCTTCGGCCCACCCGGCACGCGGGGACGGCGTGCAGCAGTTCGAAGCGGCCGTGCGGCACTTCGCGGCGCAATCGGCGCAGCATGGCGGCGACGTCGAAGCCCGGCGGGGTGCGGATGTCGAAGTGGGCCTCGGCGGTGCACGGATCGCCTCGCAGGGACAGCAGGGTGGCGCCGGGAAGGCGGAATTCGCGGTGGGACAGTTCGCCGCCCGCCGCCGCGGCGAGCCGGCGCCAGGCCAGGGAGGCCAGCTCGACGGCCTTGGGCTCGGGCGAGGTCGAGTGGGCGGCCTCGCGGCGCACCCGGTAGCGCAGGTCGACCCGGCCCTTGTATCCGATGACCACCGTCGACCAGCCGCTGGGCTCACCGACGATCATCGCGTCCGGGCGCTCCAGGTGCTCGCGCAGATGCGTCGCCCCCCGGGAGGCGGGGGTCTCCTCCTCCACCACCCCGGCCAGCACGATCCGCCCGGGGCCGCGGCTCCGGGCGGCCGCGCAGATCATCGCCGCCAGCGGCCCTTTGGCGTCGACCGCGCCGCGGCCGTACAGGCGGCCGTCGGCTTCGCGCACCGGCGGTCCCCCCGGTACGGTGTCGAGGTGCCCCAGCAGCAGGACCGTCGGGCCCGGGCCCCGGTCCAGGACCCCGATCACGTTGCCGGCCTCGTCGAGGCGGGAGTCGAATCCGCGGTCGCGCAGGACCCCGGCGAGGTGGTGCGCCAGGCGCGATTCCCGGCCGGACTCGGAGCGGATCTCCAGCATGGACCGCAGCAGTCCGACATCGCTCGGATTCGTCATCGCGGCCGGCTTTCCGGCGGCGGGGCGGCCAGCTCGGTGCCGCCTCCGGCCAGCGCCGAGCGGACGGGGCTGGCGAGGCGGCCGTCGGCGATGACCACCCGGCGGACGCCGGCCTCGGCGGCGGCGCGTCCGGCGTGGATCTTCACGGCCATGCCGCCGCTCACCTCGGGCTGCGGGTCGGAGCCGGGGTCCAGCCTGGGCATGAGCGATCCGGGGTCGTCGGGGTCGCGCAGCACTCCGGGGGCGCCGGTCAGCATCACCAGGGCGTCGGCGCCGAGCGCGTCGGCCAGTGCCGCGGCCATGCGGTCGGCGTCGACGTTGACCACTTCCCCGTCGGCGGTGACGGCGGGGGGCGAGACCACCGGCAGGTAGCCGGAGTCCAGCAGTGCGCGCACCACACCTATATCCACTTTGGCTATACGGCCGCCGTGGTTGCCGCGCACCACGGTCTTGCGGCCGCCGGCGAGGTCGTGCACGACCGCCTTGCGCTCGGCCGTCACCAGGGAGCCGTCCAGTCCGGTCAGTCCGACGGCGGCCGCGCCGCAGCGGGCCAGCTCGGCGACCAGGCGCGGTTTGACCCCTCCGGCCAGCGCCAGGCGGACGACCTCGAGCATCGCCGCGTCGGTGTACCTGCTCGAACCCCCGGCGGGGGAGGCGAGCCTGCGGACCGGCACGCCCAGTCGCGCGGCGAGGCGGTCGATCTCGGCCGAGCCGCCGTGCACCGCGACGACCGAACGGCCCTCAGCGGCCAGGCGGGCGAGGTCGGCGCAGACCGCGGCGGCGTCGACCTCGGCGTGCCCGCCGCATTTGACCACGATGGACTTGTACATACCGCCTCCTTTCAGATCGGATGCAGGCCGGGGAATTCCAGTCCCGCCTGCTCGGGCCAGCCCATGACGGCGTTGAGGCTCTGCACCGCGTTGCCGGCCCCGCCTTTGACCAGGTTGTCCAGGGCTCCCACGGCCACGACGGTGTCGCCGTCGACGGCGAATCCGACGTCGGCGTAGTTGGAGCCGGTGAGGATCTTCGGGTCGGGGAGGCGGTGGAGGCCGCTCTTGCCCGCCACCACGCGGACGAAGCGCTCGCCGTCGTAGCGCCGGCGGAACGCGCGCCTGACCGCCGCCTCGCCGACGCCGTCCGGTAGCCGGGTCCGGCACACCACCTGGACGCCGCGCACCGCCTCGACGCCGGTGGCGGTCATACGGACCCGGTGGCCGATCGCCGCGCCGATCTCGGCCTCGTGCCGGTGCCCGAGCGGGGCGAACACGCGCATCGCGCCGCTGCGCTCGGCGTGCCGGTTGGCGTCGGTGGCTCTCGCGCCCGAGCCGCTGGAGCCGGTCCGGGCGTCGATGTGGACCTCGCCGGTGATCCAGCCTTCGGCCGCGAGCGGGTGCAGGGCCAGGATCGCGGCGGTCGCCATGCACCCCGGCACGCTGATCCGGTTCCGGCCGCGCAGCGCTTCGCGGTGCAGTTCGGGCAGGCCCGCCGCGAACTCGCCGAGGAGTTCGGGGCGGGCATGGGCTCGGCCGTAGCGGCGGGCGAACTCGGCGGGGTCGGCTATCCGGAAGTCCGCCGACAGGTCGACGAGGACGCCGCCGAGCTCGGCGTACTGGTCGATGCGTTCCATGGTCTCCAGGTGGGCGCCAGCGATGAACAGCACGTCGCAGGGCTCGGCCGCCTCGACGCCGGTGAAGCGGAGCTCGGTGAGTCCGCGCAGGTTGGGGTGGCAGCGGTCGACCCGGCGCCCGGCCAGACGCGAGGAGGTCGCCGCCACCACCGTGACCTTCGGGTGTCCGAGCAGGAGGCGCAGCAGCTCCCCGCCTATGTAGCCGGCGGCGCCGACGATGCCCGCGGTCGTCATCGCCGCGCTCCCGCCACGAGGTGGTCGACGATGCGGGCGGCCACGTCGACCCGGTCGCCCAGCGCCGATTGGAGTCCGGCGAACTCCACCCGGTGGTTGACCTCCAGCACCGACGGCTCGCCCGCCTCGTCCTCGATCACATCGACGCCCGCGATGTCGGCCTCGACGGCGTCGGCGGCGGCGATCGCGAGTTTCGCCAGGTCCGGTCCGAGCCGCAGCGGGCGGGCCCGTCCGCCGAGCGCGATGTTGGTGCGGACGCCCTCGCCGTACCGGTGGACGGCCCCGGCCACCTCGCCGCCGACCACCAGGACCCGGATGTCGCGGGCCGGCTTGCGGATCATCCGCTGGATGTAGACCATCCGGTTGTGGGGCGCGGCCAGGGCCGCAAGGTACTCCATGATGGATTCGGCAGTCTGGCGGTCGGGGACCGGCGTCACCAGGCGGCCCCAGGAGCCGATCAGCGGCTTGATGACGACCGGGTACCCGATCGACTCGATCGCCGCCACGGCGTGCTCGGGGCCCAGCGCCAGGGCCGTGCGCGGCACCGGCAGGCCCGCGCGGCGCAGCGCCAGGGTCGTGCGCCACTTGTCGCCGCAGGTCTCGATCGCCGCGGCGGAGTTGACGACGGTGACGCCCAGCGCCTCCAGGCCGCGGGCGGCCTGGACCGCCCGGTGGAAGCCGATCTCGCGGTTCAGCGCGATCCGCCACTGCGGTCCGGGGGCCCCGATGTCGAGCGCGAGCCGCCTGGTGTCGACCTGCCGGCAGGCCACGCCGCGGCGGTCGAGCTCGTCGAGCAGGCGCTTCTCCTCGACGCCGATGCGGGAGGCCAGGACCGCCAGGACGGCCGTCATTCTCCCCAGTCCTCTTCGACCTCGGGCGCCAGCGCGAGCATGAGCGGCGCGGCGCTGACGACCTCCAGTTCGCTGAGGCACTCGCCGCATTCGACGATCTCGTTGACGCGGACGTCGCCGCCCACGCCGACATCCTCAGTACATGATGGACATTCAGCCATGTCGGACACTCCTTTTCGCAATCGTCGTCGGCACGAGCCGGACGCTCGGGAGGCCGGCCTCCGCCGGCCCGGGATCGGCCGCCGCGACCGCGGCGGCGATGTCGCCGGGCGACAGTCCCGCCCGGTCGAGAATCCATGCCTCGCTTCCGGCCTCGTCTGCGAAGCCGTCCGGCAGCCCGAGCCGCAGCACCGGCCGGGGAAGCCGCTCGGACAGGGTCTCGGCCACCAGCGACCCCAGGCCGCCGGACCGCCAGTGGTCCTCGACGGTCACCACCAGGCGCGCGGGCCCGGCCCACTCCAGCAGCGTGGCCGCGTCGAAGGGTTTGAGCGTGTGCGCGTGCAGGAGCCCGGCGGCGAGACCGCGCTCCGCCAGCAGGTCGACCGCCGCCGCGCAGCGCGGCAGCAGCTGGGGGCCGACGGCGAGGAGCACCGCCTCGCGGCCGGTGCGCACCGGATGGAGCGCGCCCAGGCGCACCGGCGGCAGCCCGGGCGGCAGCGGCGGCGTCGGGCCCCGGCCCAGCCGCAGGTACACCGGGCCGGGGCGGTCGGCGGTCTCGTCCAAGAGCGCGGTCACGGTCGCGGCGTCGGCCGGCGCCAGCACGGTCATGTTGGGCCAGGCGCGCATCGTGCCGAGGTCTTCGAGCGCGTGGTGGGTGGGCCCCAGGTGTCCGGCCGACACTCCGGCGTGGGTGGCCGCGATCCGCACCGGCAGTGCGTTGTAGGCGATGTCGAGCTTGACCATCTCGGCGGCGCGGTTGGCGGCGAAGGTGGCCATGGTGTTCACGAAGGGGATGCGGCCGGCGGCGGCCATGCCAGCCGCCACGCCCATGAGGTTCTGCTCGGCGATGCCGAGGTTGAGGTAGCGGTCGGCGGCGTCGCCGAAGTCGACGCCGCCGAACAGACCGGTGTCGGTGTCCAGGCACACGATCCGGGGGTCGTCGCGCATCATGCGGACCAGGTGGTCGCGGTAGGCGTCGCGGGTGGAGCGCGGTTCGGTCATGACGGCCCCGGCTTCCGGCCCGATCGCAGGGCCCGGTGGGCGCGCTCGCGCATGCGGGGCGACAGGGTCGCGTAATGGCTCTTGGCCTGCCCTGCCGCGAACGGCAGTCCGCGCCCCTTGACGGTCTCGGCCAGCACCGCGGTCGGGCCCTCCGGGTCCGCCCGCAGCGCGGCGCGCAGGGAGGAGTGGTCGTGGCCGTCGACTTCCCGCACCCGCCAGCCGAAGTCGCGCCAGCGCTGCGCCAGCGGCTCGAGCGCGCAGACCGACTCGGTCGGCGACCCGAGCTGCATGCCGTTGCGGTCGACCACCGCCACCAGGTTCGGGACGCCCTGGGCGGCGGCGCACATGATCGCCTCCCAGCACGATCCCTCCTGGAGTTCGCCGTCGCCGACGAGCACGTACACCGTCCGCGGCGAGCGGTCGAGCCGGGCGGCGAGCGCGAATCCGAGCCCGAGCGACAGCCCGTGCCCGAGCGACCCGGTGGGCACTTCCACGCCGGGCACCGCGGTGACCGGGTGGCCCATGAAGCGGCTCCCGTCCACGCCGTAGCCGGCCAGCTCGCCGGGGTCGAAGAAGCCGCGCTCGGCGAGGGCGGCGTACAGGCCGACGGCGGCGTGGCCCTTGCCCAGCACGAACACGTCGCGGTCGGGCGCGTCCGGTCGGCCGGGGTCGATCCGCAGCACCGAGAAGTACAGGACCGTCAATATATCCACACAGGACAAGGCACCGCCGAGGTGGCCGCCGACGGCGCTGGCGCACAGGTCGACCACCCGGTGCCGGATGCGGTCGGCGGCCGCCGCGAGCCGTTCGGTCTCGGCCGGAGTCAGCACGTCACCGCTCATCTCGCACGCACCATCCGCTCGACGATCGGCATGTTCTCCCAGACCTTCGCGAAGCCGTCGGCGTAGCGTTCGAGCACCGCTCCGGCCTCGGGGTGCAGGTGGCGCTTCTGCATCGTCAGCGAGTCGCGCACCACCGCGCGGGCGTTGGGGCAGGGCGGCCCGGCCGACGGGAGGCGGCGGCCTGCGAACACCGGCTGGTCGGGCAGGACCAGTTTCTGGTATCGCGACACCGGCACCCCTTCGGCGCGCAGCAGCCGGTGCAGGACCGAGCGCACCGCCGCCGGGTCGGCGCCGGACAGGCCGCAGGCGGCCGGGTCGATCCGGAGCCGCAGGATGTGCCAGGCGTGCGTCGAGCCGGGCGTGACGCGGGGCGTCACCAGTCCGGGCAGCTCGGCCAGGCGGTCCAGGAACCGGCGCACGTTGCGCTGCCGCGCCGCCTCGTTGTCGTCGAAGCGCTCCAGCTGGGACAGCGTGAACGCGGCCTGCACGCTGCTGAGCTTGTGGTTGAAGCCCAACCGGTACGAGACGTAGTCCCGTTCGCGGCCGGGCTCGATGACCTCGCCGAACTGCCTGATGAGCCGGGCCGCCTCGGCCGCGGCGTCGTCGTCGGTGGTCACCAGGCCGCCCTCGCCGCAGGTCGGGAGGTTCTTGGTGGCCTGGAGGCTGAACGCGGCGGCGTCGCCGAGGGAGCCCACCGGCCGGCCGCGCCAGCTCGCGCCGTGCGCCTGCGCGGCGTCCTCGACCACCGCCAGCCGGTGACGCCGGGCCAGCGCGCCGATCCCGTCCATGTCGGCCGGCTGGCCGTGCAGGTGCACCGCCACGACGGCGGCGGTCCGATCGGTGACGGCGGCCGCCGCCGACTCGGGGTCCAGGTTGTAGGAGACCGGGTCGATGTCCGCGAACACCGGGACGGCCTGGACGTGCAGCGGCGCCAGCCCGGAGGCGATGAAGCTCAGGGCCGGGACGATCACCTCGTCCCCCGGGCCGACGCCCAGGGCGCTCAGCGCGGTCGAGAGCGCCGTGGTGCCGTTGGAGGTCGCCACGCAGTGTCTGGTGCCGCACCGCGTCGCCCACCGGTGCTCGAGGTCGCTGACGGCGGTGTCGCCGTCGGTGTCGGACACCAGTCGGCCGCCGTCGAGGGTGCGGAGCACCGCGGCGCGGTCGGCGTCGGTGGTCTGGGGCCAACTCGGGGCCCGAAGGCCGCGCGGCACCGCCGGCTCGCCGCCGAAGGCCGCCAGCCGGGCGGCCCGGTCCGGGGCCGCCTGCTGCCGCTGCGTCGTCGTGGTCACCGTGTTCTCCCGATTCGAGGTGCGGATCAGTTCGTTGAGGGCGGATGCAGGATGACGGGCAGGTTCGTGATGCCGTTGAGGAAGTTCGACCGCAGATGGCGGGCGGGGCCGATCTGCTCCAGCGAACCGACCCGCTCGGCCAGCGCCTCGACGAGCAGGGCCAGGCCGAGCCGGCCGGCCGGGTCGCCGACGCAGCGGTGGACCCCTGAGCCGAAGGCCAGATGCGGGTTCGGCGAGCGGGACGGATCGAAGCGGAACGGGTCGGCGAAGACCCGCTCATCCCGGTTGGCCGAAGCCAGCCAGGCGCACACCAGAGCGCCGGGCGGCAGCTTGCGGCCTCCCAGGCGGACCTCGGCGGTGGTCCTGCGCAGCAGGTGGTTGACGGGGGTGGCCCAGCGGTTGGCCTCGTCGAGCAGGCCGGGCGCCAGGGAGGGGTCGGAGCGGACGCGGCGCCAGATCTCGGGATGCTCGGCGAGCACCGCGATCAGGTGGGCGGCCACGTGGGGCGTGGTCGAGGTCGCCCCGATCAGGAAGCCGTAGCAGTTGGCCAGCACGTGCTCGTCGTCCAGGGGCTTCCCGTCGATCTCGACCTCCAGCAGCGCCGAAACCAGGTCGTCGCCCGGGCGCCTCCGGCGCTCGGCGACGACCTCGGTGAACAGCGTCAGCAGGTTCAGGTGCGCTTCCAGCAGCGTCTGCTCCGGGGTCGAGGTCAGATAGGCGGGGTCCTGCGGGGCCAGGCTGGCCTGGGCCCAGCGGGTCGCGTCCGCCCAAGACGCCTCGGGGAGGCCGAGCACGTCGCCGACCACGAGCATCGGCAGCGCCGCGACCCATTCGGCGGCATCGATCCGGCCCTGTTCGAGGGCGGTCTCGACCAGGGCCGTCACGCGTTCGCGCACCAGCGGGGACCGCCGCCGCATCGCCCCGGTCGAGAGCGTGGCGATCGTGCCCCGCCGCAGCGGGGTGTGGTCCGGGGGGTCGGTCAGGTGGATCGCCTTGCCGCCTGCGGGGTCGCCGCCGAGCGAGTCGAGCATGGTGCCGTGCGCCGAACTGTAGGAGGCGTGGTCTTTGAGCACTTCGGACACCTCTCGGTGGGTGCTCACCGACCAGAACGGGGTGCCGTCGGGCGCTCGGTGGCGCCGCACCGGGGCGGTCTCGCGCAGGTGCCGCCACACGCTGTGCGGCTCGCCCTCGGAGTACAGCTCGGGGGCGTACAGGTCGGCGTCCGCCGCAGGAGGACGGCGGCTCGCGGTCATCCGCATGCGCTCGCCTCCCGGTCCGCCCGTCGGGATCGCGGGGGCGGGCAGACGGCCTCGAGGAAGTCGCAGAGCCGGTCCACGCCGATCCGCAGCCGCCGCTCGTCGAGGTTGCTGCACGCCAACCGCAGCTCGTGCTCGCCGCCCGTGCCGATGTAGAAGTGCCGCATGGGCGTCCACAGCACGCCGAACTCCCGCGCCGAGACCTCCAGCAGGCCGTCGGTGACCGGGATCGGCAGCCGCAGCCGCACGAAGAAGCCGCCGTCGGGGCGGTTCCAGGTCACCTCCGGGAACCGCTCGCCCCGCACGGCCGCGGCGTGCTCCAGGGCGTCGAGCAGGAGCCGCAGGTTGCGGCGGTACCGGTGCGCCTTCGCGCGCCCGAGCGCGGACAGGGAGCCGCCGTGCCGCAGCAGCATCCCGGCGACCACCGCCTGGCTGATCGGCGAGGTGTGGTTGGTGACCATGCTCTTGACCGCGGCCAGGTCGTCCGCGAGGAGCCGGGCCCCGGAGCCGGAGCGAACCCGCCGGTCGGCCACCAGGTAGCCGACCCGGGCGCCGGGCGCACCGATCTTGGCGAAGCTGCCCAGGTGGATCACCCGCCCGGTCGCGTCGAGGGCCTTCAAGGAGGGCAGCCGGTGCGGGGCCGCGGCGGTGAACCCGTACACGCCGTCCTCCAGCAGGTACAGGTCCTCCTCCTCGGCCAGTGCCAGCAGCGAGCGGCGCGTCTCCAGGTCCAGGAGGGTCCCTGAGGGGTTCGCGAAGTCGGGCGCCACGTACAGGGCCCTGACACGGCCGCCGGACGCTCGCGCCTCCCGGCACGCGGCCCGCAGGCCCGCCAGGTCCACGGTGGCGCCGGAGTCGGCGACCGGCAGCAGGTCCACATCGAGCAGGCGGGCCGCGCCGCGGAGGCCGGGGTAGCAGGGATCGACGGCCGCGACCAGGTCCCCCGGGCCGCGGCAGAGCGCGCGGAGGGCCACCAGCATGGCCTCCTGGCAGCCGACGGTGACGACGATCGCGGCCGCCGCGACGTCGATGCCCAGGTCGCGGCGCAGTCCCTCGGCGATCAGCTCGCCGATGTGGCCGCGCGCCGGCCCGTACTGGAACAGCGTCCGCCGGACGGCGCGGTCGTCCATGCCGTGCCGGTCGGCGAGATGGGCGGCGTACTCGTCCACCAGTCCGCCGACGTCGACCTCCGCGAAGGCGTCCTCGTGGGCGGCGCCCGCCGCGAACGAGACCGCGTCCGGGTGGGCCGCGGCCACCTCGTTGAGGAAGGTGACCGAGCCGAGCACGTCGTCGCCGATCGAGGCGTGCAGTTCGGCGGCCGGGAGTTCGGCCCGCGCGGTCAGTCGGCTCGTCGCATCCATGCCCGCTCCAGGTTGTCGAGGACGTCGCGGTCGTAGACCCGTCGCGCCTGGGTGGCCGCGAAGTCCGCCATGTACGCCCGGAACCGGTCCTCGGGTTCCTCGGCCAGCCGGAGCATGCGGCGGTTGGCGCGCACCGCCGGGCTCGCCAGGACGGCGGCGGCCGCCGCGATCGCTCCGTCCATCCGGTCCGGTTCGACGGTCGCATCGCAGACGCCGCGCGCCATCGGGTCGCCGGCGGGCACCGATTCGCCGAACAGCAGGAGCCTGCGGGACTCCCTGGCGCCGAAGCCGCGTCCTATCCGGAGGTTGGCGGCGCCGGGCACGATGCCCTCCCGGGCGGCCGGGAGCCGGAAGAAGGCGTCCGTCTCGGCGATCACCCGGTCGCAGGCGAACAGGAGCTGCATGCCGCCGCCGATGGCGAACGCGTCGACCGCCCCCACCCACGGCTTCTCGCCGCTTCGGGCCGCGAACGGGTCGGGGTCGTCGCCGGACAGCCCCCGCACGAGCTTGGCGATCAGTCCGAGTTCGCGCCCCAGGAGGAACCCCAGCATGGAGATCCCGCCGCGGTAGAGCTCGGTGAGGTTGATGCCCGCGCAGAACACCCGCCGCCCGGCGTACTTCCGGTGGTTCGTCTCCGCGCCCCGCAGGACGCCGACCTCGACGGCGTCGTCCAGCAGGGCGAGGTCGACCGCGGTCTCCAGGTCCGCGGCGAGCCTGTCGTCCTCGGCGTTGAGGCAGTCGGGGTTGCGCAGCGTCACGGTGGCCGCGGCCCCGTCGCGCTCGATGCCGGCGGCGCCCAGTTCCAGCCGGCCGGAGGCGCGGAAGTCGGGCAGCAGCGACAGCGCGCGATCGGTCGGCCGTCGCATCGACTCGGTCAGGTGCGCACCGGTCTCGGCGTCCAGCAGCGCCGCGATGAGCAGCGCCTGGTCGATCTCGCGGCCCTCCTTGTCGGCCTGCCGGGCGCATCGGCGCTCGGCGGCCATCTGCTCGGCCGTGGGGCACAGGCCCGGGTACTCCTCGGCGGCGCGCGCGGCCAGCGCCGTGATGCGGGGCCGCTCCCGCAGTCCGTCGGTGAGCCGCTCGTACACCGCCGCGGCGTGCGCTCGCAGGAACCGCCACCGAGCGGTCCGGCAGCTCCGGTGCACCCGTTCGGCGACGAGCTGCCGGTCCGGGCCGCGGTCCGGGCGGTCGGGCAGCCCGGCCAGCTCGGCCTCGCCCGCCGCCGTCGTCTCGCGCAGCCATGCGGCGGCGGCGCCGAGATCCTCCGGCACCGCCCGCTCGGTCAGGGGGGCCCGCGTCATCGTCCGCTCCCCTCGGCCGGTCGCTCACGCCGCAGTTCCCGGTCGCAGGCGGCGAGATGGGCGCCGAGGGCGTGCTCGTACCCGGTCACCGCCGCGTCGAACATGAGCCGTCGCCGGATGGCCAGCTCCCGGCCCTGCTCCGGTGCCAGCCGTTCGATCGTCGCGGAGGCGGCCGCGGTGCCGTCGGACGCGAACAGCTCGTCGATCAGCCCCCATTCGAGGGCGCGCCGCATCGGCAGGTCCACGCCGAACAGGACGGCGCTCCTCGCCCGGCCGATGCCGAGCTGCTGGGTGAGGCGGTAGAGCGCGGTCCCCGGCCACGGGCGGTCCCCGACGGAGGGAAAGGCGATCAGCGCCCCGTCGCGGGCGAGACGGTAGTCGGTGGCGAGCAGCACCTCGAGCGCCGGGCCGCGGCAGTCGCCTTCGACCACGGCCACGGTGGCGACCGGGAGGCGCTCCAGGCGCCGCACCGCCCGCTCCCAGCGGTTGACCGCCGCCGAGGTCACCTCGCCAGGCCAAGGCGCTCCGGCGCTCCGGTCCGGTTCGGACGCGGTCAGCCTGATCATCACGGCGGGCGCGGTGCGACCGTCCTCGGCCTCCTCGCAGCAGCGGGTGAGGCGCGCGGTGAGGTCGGCGCTCAGCGGTTCACCGCTGGAGACGGCCAGGGTCGCCGGGGGCGCGGTCGCTGGTCGGGTCGCTGTCACGGTCGGTTCCTCGCATTCTGCCGGGCGGTCCGGCTACCACCGCACGAGGGCGGTTTCGATCGTGGAGCCGGGCCCCATGGTCATGAACACTCCCCAGTCGCCGGGGGCGGCCACCCGGTCTTCCAGCAGCCGTTGGTAGGAGAACAGGAACGACCCGCTGGAGAGGTTGCCGTAGTCCCGGAGGACGCCGGTGGTGTGCCGCAGGTCGTAGTCGGTGAGGCCGAGGTTGATCTTGATCGCGTCCACGACCTTCTTGCCGCCCGAGTGCACCGTCCAATGCGCGATGTCGCTGCGGCGCAGGCCGTTGGCGTCCAGGAGCCGATCGACGACCTCTTCGACGTGGGCCCCCACCACGTACGGGATCTCGCGGTCGAGGAAGAAGCTGAACTTGCCCGCCTTCTCGTCCCAGTCGTAGCGCATGGCCTCGATCGCCTCGGGGATCATGACGCTGGCGAAGTCCCGCACCTGGGGGTGCCCGCCGCCGGGCTCGGGGCCGGCGATCATCGCGAGTCCGGCCGCGCCGTCCCCGAACAGGCTGTTGACCACGGCCGTCCGCATCGAGCCGTCGAAGACGTAGGCGGCCGAGCACACCTCGACGCACAGCAGCACCGCCATGCGGCCCGGGTGGGCCGCGGCCCACCCCGAGGTCGCCGCGAGGCCGTTGAGCCCGGCGTTGCACCCCATGCCGACGACGTCGAGCCGTCCGCATCGCGGGTCGAGGCCGAGCCGCTGGATGAGTCGCGCCGAGAATCCCGGGGTCAGCCAGCCGGTGGAGGAGACGCAGCACAGGTAGCCGATGTCGGCGAGGTCCCGGCCGGCGCTCGCCACGGTGGCGCGCAGTGCCTGGCCGCCCAGCTCGATGCCGTCGTTGCAGTGCTTGGCCAGCAGGTCCGCCTGGGTCTCGACGACCAGGCCCCCGTCCGGGGCCGGCGGCGGCAGGTGCAGGTGCCTGCGTTCGATGCTGCCGTTGTGGAACAGCGACCGGATCCGCTCGTCGTCGATCGCGAACAGGTCGAGCAGTTCCTGCTGGGTGTAGGAGGTCTCGGGAGCCGCGGTGCCGACGCCGACGATGCCCGCCTGGTCGAGCGGGCCGGCGGGACCGGTCGTGACGCGCTCAGCCACCTCGGAATGAACCACTTGAGGACCTCGCCATCGGAGAACTTTACTATAGTTGATATTAGAATAACTAAAGTTGATTCACATGTACACCCCAGTTCTGCAATTGATCCGAATCCATCGCGAGGAGATGAGATGACCACCGACGACGCACCGCGCCCGCCGGTCGAACTGCGACGGCACGGCCGCGTGCTGCACGTGACGATGAACCGGCCCGCGGTCCACAACGCGCTCGACTCCCGCACCCACCGGGCGCTCGGGGAGGCCTGGGACGAACTGGAGCGGGACCCCGAGCTGTGGCTGGCGGTCCTGACCGGGGCCGGGGACCGGACGTTCTCGGCGGGCCAGGACCTCAAGGAGGCCGCAGCCGGGCTCGAGTCCGGGCGGCGGCCGTCCACCTTCGGCAGCCAGGACGGGCCGGGCTGGCCGCGGCTGACCGAGCGGTTCGAGCTCAGCAAACCGGTGATCGCCAGAGTCAACGGCCAGGCGCTGGGCGGCGGTTTCGAGCTGGCGCTGGCATGCGACATCATCGTGGCGGCCGAGCACGCCGAGTTCGCGCTGCCGGAAGTGCGCCTGGGCCTGGTGGCCGGGGCCGGAGGGGTGTTCCGGCTCGGCCGCCAACTGCCGCTGAAGGTCGCCATGGGGCACCTGCTCACCGGCAGGCGCATGAGCGCCGCTCGCGCCTGCGACCTCGGACTGGTCAACGACGTGGTGCCCTACCGCGAACTCGACGCCTGCGTCGACGGCTGGGTGGCCGATCTCCTCGAGTGCGCCCCGCTCGCGGTGCGCGCCACCAAGGAGGCGGCCATGCGCTCGCTCGACCTGGGCCTGGCGCAGTCGTTCGCCACGCGCTTCCGCTGGGAGGAGCGGCGCCGCGGCAGCCGTGACGCGCGCGAAGGCGTCCGGGCCTTCGCCGAACGCCGCCCTCCCCGCTGGGAAGGCGCCTGAGCCGACCGCCTCAGCCGTCCGGGACGTCGCCGCGGAGGCGGAGCGTCCCGGCCTCCCGCCACAGGCTTTCGACCGAGCCCATCCGGGTCACCTCCCGCCACGCCGCGAGGTAGTACCCGTGGACCGGAGCGAGCGTCGACATGCCTCTGGCGCCGTGGAACTGGACCGCGTCGCGCACGGTCGCGAGCGCGGTCTCCGCCGCCAGCGCCAGGGTCTCGACGGCCGCCAGGGCGAAGGGCCGGCCGTGGTCGGCCAGCCAGGCGGCGCGGGCCAGGCTCAGCCGCACCGCCGACAGCGCGACGCCGAGGCGGGCCAGCGGGAACGACACCGCCTGGAACTCCATCAACGACTTCCCGAACTGCCGGCGCGCGTTGGCGTGCTCGACGGTCAGTTCGTGGGCGCGCCGGGCCAGGCCGTAGAGGTAGGCGGCCTGGCGCACCCTGGAGCGGCCGAGCACCGCGTCGGGATCGGACAGCGGTCGCCCGGTCCCCAGGTGGCCGATCACGTCCGCCACCTCGATCCGGTGGCCGTCGACCTCGATCCGGTCGACCTGCGCCGCCAGGTCCCCGCCGCCCGGCCGTTCCGGCGCGGGGAGCCGTTTGTCCGCCACCAGGGCCAGCCCGATCCGCCCGCCGTCGTCGAACGGCAGGCACCACAGGGTGTCGTCGGTGACGTCGCGGTCGCGGACGAGCGCGCCCGCCAAGCGCCACCCGTCGCCGTCGGGCTCGAGGCGGGTCCGGAGCCGCCCGGCGGCGAGGGCGTCGAACCCGGTCAGCCGCACCGGGGCCGGGCCTCCGGCCAGCTCCGCGGTCCGCTCGGGCCGATCGCCGCGGGCGGACAGCGCGTCCACGGCGAGCGCGCCGCCGGAGTACACGTCGGGGGCGGCGCGGCGGCCGAGACCGGCGGCCACCTCCGCCCCGCCGGCCAGGCCCAGGTCGTAGCCGCCGGCGTCGATCGGCGCCTCGAAGGCCGGGGCGTCGATGTCCCGCAGGCAGGCCCAGGTCTCCTCGACGCCCGGCGCGCCCTCCCCGCCGGAGCAGCGCGACAGCGCGGACATGACGGCGCGGCCCAGTCGTTCGGCCAGCGGATCAGTGCTGAGGTCCATCGTCGTCTCCATTGCTCCGCGGGCCGCGGCCCGTCAGCGAACTGGCCAGGATCTCCAGCATGATCTGCGAGGTCCCGGCCGCCAAGGTCACGCCCGGGGCCTCGCGGAAGGCCGATTCCAGTACCGCGGCGTCGGCTCCGCCCCACAGGTCGAAGGCTCGGCCGTGGACCACGCCGGCCCAGGTCGCGATGTCCTGCGCGGCCTGGCTGCAGTGCAGTTTCGCCCCGGCCGCCCCGGCCGCGTCGACCACGCCGCGGTCGATGCCGTCGATCACCTCGTGGGTCAGCAGGCGTCCCACCGAGACCGCCGCTCCGTGCCTGCCCACGGCGGCGGCCAGTTCGGCGTCGGCGCTCGCGCCCCGCAGCCCGGCCAGACAGGCCGCGTACCAGCGGGCCGACTTCAGCCAGTAGTCGAGGCCGGTGCGCTCGATCGCCAGGCAGCGGGTCAGCAGCGACCAGCCCTCGCCGGGCCGCCCCAGGAGGTCGTCGGCGCCGACGAACACGTCGTCGAACTCGACCCGGTCGAACTGGTCGTCGGCGATGCCGGGCACGGTCGAGCGGCTGACGCCCTCGGCGGCCAGGTCGACGATGAAGAGGCTGATGCCCTCGTACCTGCCGGCCTCGTGGTCCGTCCGGGCCGCGCAGAGCGCGACATCGCACACGCCGGCCTTCACGCTGTACTGCTTGACGCCCGAGAGCCGGTGGCCGCCCTCGGCCGCGACGGCGGTCGTGCGCAGCGAGGCCAGGTCGGACCCGGCCTCGGGCTCGGTGTAGAGCACGGTCGCGAACCGCTCACCGGAGGCCAGGCCCGGCAGGTACCGGCGCTGCTGCTCCTCGGTCCCCGCCTGGAGCAGGAACAGTCCGAAGATCTGGACGCTCAGCACCTGGAGCAGGTCCGGGACTCCGGCGGTGACCAGCTCCTCCATGACCGCGGCGGCCTCGGTGTGGCTGGCTCCGCGCCCGCCGTGCTCGCGAGGCCAGCCGACGGCCAGGAGGCCGCGCCTGCCGAGGGCCCGGTACAGCGGACGCACCTCCGGTTCGCGGTGCGGGGACGAGCGCCACTGCGACAGCGCGGCGGCGACGTCCGGCTCGGCCAGGGCGAGTCGCGCCTCCCGACGCAAGTCCTCCTCATTCTCGGTCCGGCTGAAGTCCACCGGCCACCTCCTTGTCACGGGTCTGGCCGTCCAGCATGCGCTCGGCGATGTCGTCGGGCAGGTTCTCCAGCATCTCCAGCAGATCGTCCTCGCTCAGCGCCTGGGCGCGCCGCCGCTCGACCACGGCGGTCAGGCCGACGACTGTGGCGTCGGTGAAGAAGTCGGCCACGCCGACCTCCACGTCGAAGCGGCGCCGGATACTCGAGATCAGTTGGGCCGCTTGGAGGCTGCCGCCGCCGAGCTCGAAGAAGTTGGCGTTCCGCGGCACCAGGTCGGTGCCGAACATCGGCGCGAACAGTTCGGCGTTGACGATGCGCTCGGTCTCGCTGCGGGGCTCGTCGTCCTCGGGTGCGGCGCCGAGGGGCGTCTGCGGCGCCGGGAGCGCGGACCGGTCCACTTTGCCGCTGGCGTTCAGCGGCATGGAGTCCAGTACGACCACGTGGTTCGGCACCAGCGCGGACGGCAGCCGGGACCGCAGATGCTCCTGGAGCTCGTCGACCGAGGCGGTCGGGCGGTCGGGGTCCAGCGCCACGTACGCGACCAGGCTCCGGTGGTCCCGCGGGTCGGTCCACGCCTCGACGAGCGCCTGGAGGACCGCGGGGTGCTCCGAGAGCACCGACTCGATCTCGCCGGGTTCGATTCGGACGCCGTTGACCTTCAGCTGGCGGTCGATGCGGCCCAGGAACAGCAGCTCGCCGCCGGGGAGCCGCTTGACGAGGTCGCCGGTGCGGTAGAGCCGGTGGTCCGGCGTGGTGCCGAACGGGTCGCGGCAGAAGCGCTCCCGGGTGAGCCGGTGCCGGTTGAGGTAGCCTCGCGCCAGGCCGGTCCCGCCGATGACCAGTTCGCCGGGCACGCCCGGGGGCAGCGGGCGGAGCCGGTCGTCCAGCACGTGGGCGACGTGGTTGGCGATGGGGACGCCGATCGGCGGCGAGGAGTCCCACCGCCCCCGGCATTCGTGGGTGATCATGGTGACGGTGCACTCGGACGGCCCGTAGCCGTTGAAGAAGCGGCGTCCCCGGTTCCACCGGTTCACCAGCTCCCCCGGATAGGCTTCGCCGCCGCAGAACGCGATGCGGTGGTCCGGCAGCCGTTCGGGCGTCAGCAGCGCCATCACCGACGGCGGCAGGTCGCTGACGGTGATCGCCGACGCCTCCATCAGGGACTGGAGGCGGTCGATGTCGAGCCGGTCGGCGTCCGCGGCCACGTGCAGTTGCGCGCCGCTGAGCAGGGCGCCGAACATCTCGAAGATCGATACGTCGAAGGTGTAGGAGGCGTAGGCGAGGATCCGGTCGTCCGAGCCGAGGTCGAACAGGCGCCGCATGGACTCGGTGAAGCTGACGACGTTGCGGTGCTCCACCAGCACGCCCTTCGGCCTGCCGGTGCTGCCGGAGGTGTAGATGACGTAGGCCAGGTTGTGCGGTCCGGTCACGCGCGGCGGGGCGTGGTCGGGCTGGTCCTCCAGGCGGTCCGCGGCCTGGGGCAGCACCACGGCCGGCACGCCCGACGGCAGCGGCCCCGGATCGTCGGTGACGACGGCGCACGGCGCGGCGTCGGCGATCAGTTCGGCGATCCGCTCCCGGGGGTGCTCGGGGTCGATCGGTATGAAACCGGCCCCGGCCTTGAGGGTCGCCAGCGCGGCGACGACGTGGTCGGCGCCGCGGGCGAGCTTGATCGCCACCCGCTGCTCGCATCCGGCCCCGTGCTCGCGCAGGAGCCAGGCCAGGCGGTTCGCGGCCCGGTCGAGTTCCCGGTAGGTCAGTCTCCGGTCGCCGGCGACGACCGCGACCGCCTCCGGTGCGGCGGCGGCCTGCTCGGCGAACCACACGTCCACGGTGATGTCGCGTTCGGGCCGGACCGGGCCCGAGGCGAGCGCCACGAGTTCGGCCCGTTCGGCCTCCGTGGTGAGCTCGGCGTCGCCGACCGGGCGCAGCGGATCGGCCAGCAGGGACGTCAGCAGGTGTCCGTACTGGTTGAGCATGGCTTCGACGGTGGCGCGGTCGAACAGGTCGGTCGCGTACTCCATTCCGACGGTCGATCCGTCCGCTCCTTCGCTGACCTGCCAGGTCATGTCGAACTTCGAGGTGCTGATCGGGAGCTGCTCGTAGGTGAGGTCGACTCCGGGAAACTCCGGGAGCCGGGGCACGCCGCCGACGGAGAAGGCGACTTGGACCAGCGGCAGCCGCGAGGTGTCGCGGGCCGGGGCGACCGCCTTCACCACCTCGTCAAACGGCAGCTCGGCGTGGGAGAAGGCGTCCTTGCGGGTGGCGTCCACCCGCCGCACCAGCTCGGCGAAGTCCGGATCGCCGCCGGTGTCGACGCGGAAGGCCAGCATGTTCACCAGGAAGCCGAGGATGTTCTCCAGTTCGGGCTTGTCCCGCTGCGCGGTGGAGCAGCCGACGATCAGGTCCTCTTGGCCGCAGTAGCGCTGCAACAGCACCGCGAACGCGGCCAGGTACACGGGGTAGGGCGTCACGCCGAGCCGGTTGGCCAGCCGCTTGACCTCCGCAGCCGCGCCCTCGGGGAGCGGGACGGTGTGGGTGGAGCCCCGGTAGGACAGTTTCGCCGGGCGGGGGCGGTCCGTGGGCAGGTTGAGCCGGGGAGGGTCGGCGAGCCTGGTGCGCCAGTAGTCCACGAGTTCGCGGCGGCGGGAGTCGGTCATCCGCTGCCGTTCCCAGTGGGCGTAGTCGGCGTGCTGGATCGGCAGCTCCGGCAGTTTCGGCTCGGTGCGCTCGACCTCGGCCCGGTAGAGCTCGGCGAGGTCGCGCATGAAGACCTCGGCCGAGATGCCGTCGAAGACCACGTGGTGGACGATGAAGACGAACAGGTGCTCATCGTCGTCGACGCGCGTCAGCGCGGCTCGCCAGAGGGACTGCTCCACATCGAACGGCTGGTTCGCCAGCTCCTCGGCCAGCTTCTGGCAGTGCTCCCTGCGGGCGCGCCGATGGGAGCCGGACGCCTGCAGCAGCGGCAGGCGGTAGGGACCGGGCGCAGCGATGCGCTGCACTGGGCCGTCCTCGCGTTCGGGCAGACTGGTCCGAAGCGGCTCGTGCCGGGCGACCAGCCGGTTCACCGCCGCTTGGAGTGCGGTGACGTTCAACTCGCCCCGCATCCGGAAGCAGAACATCAGGTTGTAGGTGATCAGGCCCGGGAAGGAGCGCTCGAAGAACCACAGCAGCCGCTGCGCGGACGACAGCGGAGCGGTCCCGCGCTCCGGTCGAGGGCCCGGCCGGTCCGGAGCCCGGTGGCCCTGGCCGGAACGCAGGAGTGACAGGAATCGGGTGCGCCGCTCCAACGGCAGTCGTTTGAGTCGGTCTCGCATCTGGGCCATCGAGCGTTCTCCCTCGGAGCAGACACGCGACGGGGGCGAGACCACTCGCTCCCGACCGTTCAATAACTAATGTCAATAGAAAAGATTACACAAGTCAACTTCTGGAGGCAAGCGACCGCACCGCGGGGCTTCGCCGCCGCCCCCGGGCGGACCGGACCCGATCGGGGACACGCCCGCCACCGAGGTGTCCGCGCACGGCGGCGGCCCACTACCATGAGCGTTGCCGGCCATCACCGAACGACCGCGAACGGGAGCGCCTCCGCGTCCCCGTTCACGACCACGGAGACGCAGCATGGACATCAAGGCTTACAACGTAGACGAATCCCGATGGGACGACCTGGTCGAACTGTTCGGCCCCAGCGGCACCCAGCGAGGGTGCTGGTGCATGTTCTGGCGGCTGGCGAACCGCGACTTCGTCAAGAACGGCAACGCCGAGAACCGGGCAGCCCTGCGCGAGGAGGTCGCCTGCGGCAGGCCGACCGGCCTGCTCGGCTACCTGGACGGGGCCCCGGTGGGCTGGTGCTCGCTCTCGCCCCGCCCGAGCTACCAGCGGGTCCTGCGCTCCAAGTACCTCCAGCCGGACGAGCCCGAGGACCGGTCGGTGTGGTCGGTGCCGTGCTTCTTCAGCAGGCGCGACACGAGGGGGTCGGGGATCGCGGGGGCCATGCTGGAGGCGGCCGTGGCGCACGCCAGGGACCGCGGGGCCTCCGTCCTGGAGGGGTACCCGGTCGACACCGAGGACGGCACCCGCAAGGGCGACATACACTCCGGGACGATCGGCCTGTTCACCAGGGCGGGCTTCGCGATGCACCGCCGCCCGCCGGAAGGCAGCCGGCGAGTCGTCATGCGCAAGACGCTCTGACCGCCGTCCGGCGGCCGAGCCGGACGGGCCCTTCCCATTCCCACCGATATTGACTAGAGTCATATAGAGTTGACGATAGTCATCTCAATGAGGGTGCAGTGGGGAAGGGCAGGGCGATGCCAGCAACCGATCCGTCGACCGCCGAACCGACCGACGTCCAGCGACGGCGGCGCGAGGCGTCCCTGTCCGAGAGCAAACGGGCCCTGCTGGCCGCGCTGCGGGCGCAGCGGACGGGCACGGCGGCCGACGAGGCCCCTCCCGAGCTGCTCCGCCCCGGCGGCGCGGACGCCATCGTGCTCGTCCACCCCGTCGGCGGCGACGTCTTCTGCTACCGGGAGCTGGTCCGGCTCCTCCCCGACGGCCCGGCCGTGTACGGGCTGGGCGCCGACTCCCGACTCACCGGGCAGCGCCCACCGGAACTGGAGGACCTGGCCGCCGGCTACCTCCGCCGCCTGGAAGTGCACGGGGTCGCCCCCACGCTCCTGGCGGGCTGGTCGTTCGGCGGCATCGTCGCCTACGAGATGACCGCCCAGCTGCACGCCGGCGAACGCGACTGCGAACTGGCGACCATCGACATCGGACCCGTCGCCCCCGACGCTCCCGAATACGTCCCGACCGACGCCGAACTCCTCCAAGCGTTCTTGCGGGACCTGCTCGCCTCCATCGGCCACCGCTTCGACCCCGCCGACTTCGACCCCGCGCTCTGGCGGCGGCCGGGGGCCCTGGCCGCGGCGGGCGAGCAGCTGGACAGGCGGGGCATCCGGATCGGACTCTCGCCGTCCGAGCTCGACGCCCGCCTGAGGCGCTTCACGAACGCCGCCCGGGCGCTCGCGGTCTACCGCCCGCAAAGGCTCCTCGAACGGTTCTGGCGGCTCACCGCCACAGCGACGGCCGACGACCCGGAGATGGAATGGTGGCGCGAGGGGCCCAAGGCCGTCCCCAGCATCAAGGTCCCCGGCGACCACTTCGCGATGCTGCGGCACCCGGCCGTCGTCGAAGTCGCCCGCCTGATCGCCGACGCGCACGCCTTCGGACGGCGGCTCCAGGGAGCTCCGCGATGAGCCCGGCGGTCCGCGGCCTCCTGGAATCGCCCCGGACGGCCGGCGAGCGCGCGCCCGACGCCGTCGCCGTCCGCGCCGGCGACCGCGCCCTGACCCGCGAGCGGTTCAACGAAGCGGTGTCCGATCTCGCCGACCGGCTCGCCCGGCTCGGCCTGCCGCGGCACTCCCCCATCGGCATCCGGCTCGGCTCCGCGCTGTGGCTGCCGGTCGCGCTGCTGGCCGTGGCGCGGGCCGGACACACATGGCACCCCCAGCCCCTCGATTCGCCGCCCCCGCCGACCGACGCCGCCCGGATCAGCGACGGCGACGGCGAGTCGGCCCTCACCGTGACCGCGGTGGACCGCGACCGCGGCCCGTCCGCGTTCGCGCGGTTCGGCGAGCGCCTGGCGGGCACGCTCCCCGGCCCCGGCGGCGCGGCCCCGGTCACCCGCGGCGAACTCGAACGCCGCCTGCGCCAGCTCGCCGACGCCTGGCGCGTCGCCCCCGGCGACCGCTTCCTCGTCATCGCCCCCCTCACCGCCCACGGCGTGGCGGACACGCTGCTGGCCCTCGACCGCGGCGGCGAACTCGTCCTCCCCGACCGCACCGACGAGCGCCGATTCGACCGGCTCGGACACCTGGCGACCGCCACCAGGCCGCGGTTCCTGCACACCACCCCGGCCGTCTGGTACCGGCTGCTGGAAGCGGGCCCGGTCGTCCATCGGGGAATGACGGCGATCGCCAGCGGCGCCCCGCTCCCGACCGCGCTGGCCCGCAGGCTGGCCGACTCGGCCGCCGAAGTCTGGCAGGTCCTGGGCGTGCCCGAGGCCGCCCACTACGCGGCCATGCACCGCTTCGACCGCGACCGGGGCGGCGCCACCGTTCCGGTCGGGCGGGCGTTCGGCGGCTTGGCGGCGAGCGTGCTCGACGCGGATCTCCGCCCGGTCCCCGAAGGCGAGACCGGCGAGATCTGCCTGGTCGGCGAGGGACTTCCGGACGGCTACGCCGATCGTCCGGCCTCGGCGACCGCCGAGCGGTTCGCCCCCGACCCGACGCCCGCGCGTCCGGGCGCCCGCGTCCTGCGCACCGGCCAATCGGGACGCCTCGCCCCGGACGGGGCCCTCGAACACCGCGGCCCGGCGTTCGGGCGGCGCGGCTTCCCCGAGACCGGCGCCTTCGACCTGGAGCAGCGGCTCGCGGCGATCGGCGGCGTCGGCCAGTGCGCGGTCGTCGACCGGCCCGGCGACTGCGGGGAGCCGCAGTCGGCCGTCCACCTCGTGCTGACCGAGCAGAGCGAGGCGGTCTTCGACGCCATCGCGGCAGTCCTCGCCGAGCACCCGGCCGAGCACCGGCTGATGCTGCGGCCCTTCCTGCCGCTGACCGGGGACGGCCTGGTCGACCGCGCGGCGCTCACCGCGCCCGCGGCGGCCGCCGCTGTCGGGGGCCGGGCCCCCGGCACGGCCGAGGAGCGCACCATCGCGGGCCTGTGGGCCGACCTGCTCGAGATCGCCGAACCGCCCGCCGACGTCTCCTTCTTCGAGGTCGGCGGCCACTCCCTGGCCACCACCAAGCTGGCCAACCGCATCGAGGAGTCGTTCGACCTGCACGTGCCGGTGGCGGACCTGTTCCGGCACACCACCGTCGCCGAGCAGGCCGCACTCGTCGAGCGGCTCTACGACCAGCAGATCGACGATCTCAGCGACCTCGACGAGGACGGCGGGCACTTCACCGACTCGCCACCGACACCGTGACCAGGCCGCCGGCGACCGGCCGCATCGGAGGTATCAGATGAACCAGCAGCACACCGCACCGGAGCCGGAGGCGCCCGCCGCCCGACACGGGCGCCGGGGGACGCCCCCGATGCTCCACCAGGCGTTCGAGCAGGCCCGAAGCCGGTGGCCCGACCGCATCGCGGTCGAACACGGCGACCGGCGCCTGAGCTACGAGGCGCTGGGCGAGCGTTCCGACGCGCTCGCGGCCGCGCTGGCGGCGCGGGGATTCGTCCGCGAACCGGTGGGCATCTGCCTCGAGCGTTCGCCGGAGGCGGCGGTGGCGGTACTCGGCGTGCTCAAGGCGGGAGCCCACTGCGTCACGCTGGACCCCTCCTACCCCGCCGAGCGCCTCGAGTACATGTTGGAGGATTCGGGGACGAAGCTGGTGCTGACCGAGGAGGCGCTCGCGGCGCGGCTCGGCCTCGCCGAGCACGCGGCCGTCTGGTACGGCGACCGGGCGCTCGAGCCCGGCGTCCCCGGAGTCGAGGTGGACCTCCAGGACCTTTCGTACGTCATCTACACCTCGGGCTCCACCGGCAGGCCCAAGGGAGTGGGCCTGCCGCACCGCACCCTCGCGAACATGCTCCAGTGGCAGCGCGAATGGTCGACCGACGTCGACCGGCCGCCAGTGCTGCAGTTCGCGCCGCTGAGCTTCGACGTCTCCTTCCAGGAGATCACCGCCGCGTGGGGAGCGGGGGGCACGCTGGTCCTGGTCGACGAGATCGAACGGCGGGACCCCGACCGGCTGATGGACGTGATCGACCGCCACCGGGTCCGCCGGATCATCCTGCCGTTCGTGGCGCTCCAGCAGATGGCCGAGCACTCCCGGACGCGCGGGCGGCGCTGCCCCACGTTGACCGAGGTGGTCAGCACCGGCGAGCAGCTCTTCATCACCCCGGCGATCCGCCGCTTCTTCACCGAGCACCCCGGCGTGGTGCTCGAGAACCACTACGGCCCCTCGGAGACGCACCTGGCCACGGCGCTCCGGTTCGGCGGCGACCCGTCCGAGTGGCCCGACCGCCCCGGCATCGGCCGCCCGGTCACGGGGGTCACGGCGCGGGTGCTGGACGAGTCGCTGCGACCGGTGCCCGACGGCGCGGTAGGCCAGCTGTGCCTGGGCGGGGCCGGGGTGGCCCGCGGTTACCTGGGCAGGCCCGGGCTCACCGCGGAGAAGTTCGTCGCCGACCCGTTCGGCGCGGCCGCCGACCGCATGTACCTGACCGGCGACCAGGCCCGCGTCCTCCCCGACGGCGGCATCGAGTTCGTGGGCCGGGCCGACGACCAGGTCAAGATCGGCGGCTTCCGAGTCGAGCTCGGGGAGGTGACCGCCGCGGTGAAGGCGCTGGCGGGCGTCGCCGACGCGGTCGTCGTGGTCGACCGGGCCTCCACCGCGGACGGCTCCCACCCGGTCGACCGCTTGATCGCGTACTACGTCGAGGCCGCCGACGGCGCCTCCGATCCGCTGACGCTGCGCAAGTCGCTCGCGGAGCGGCTGCCGGGACACCTGGTGCCGTCCCTCCTCCGCCCGGTCGCGGCCTTCCCGCTGACCCCCAGCGGCAAGGTGGACAAGGCGTCACTGCCCCGGCCCGGCCGCTGAAGCCGTCACCGGGCGGCTTCGGCGGCCGCCCGGGACAGGTGGTCGAAACAGCTGTTCAGCACCTCCAGCGGCGCCTGATCGGAGTGCGGGAGTCCCATGCGCTCGGCCCGCCGGCGGAAGCGGCCGGAGTCGAAGCGGCCGGCGGCGTCGGCGAACAGCGAACCGAACCGGTCCGGCACCGCGCCGCCCTCCTCGGGCCGCGGCAGCACCATCGCGAGTCCGATCAGCCGCTCGTCGGCCCCCTCGGCGGTGGCCAGCCGCGTCAGCCGGTGGTGGAACTCCTGGTAGCTCACCTCGGTCAGCGGCGTGCGGCGGTGCACCGCCTCGATCGCCAGCGACAGCGGCAGCGAGGGCCGGGCGAGCACGTGGTAGGGCCGCTCGGGAGGGTCCTGCTCGGACACGCAGGTGGCGATGAACCGGCCGATGACGTCGACGGGGGTGACGTCGACGACCGCGTCGGTGCCGAACGCGCAACCGGTGCGGGCCCAGGCGTACAGAAGATTGTGGACCGCCGAGTTCGGGTTCGCGATGCCGGTGTCCCGGTGCGGCCAGACCTCCCCGAGGCGGTACACCTGCACGGGCACGCCCCTGGCCGTCGCCAAGAGCAGCTCGGCCACGAGCTTGGACCTGCTGTAGCCGCCCTCGGGAAGCGCCGACAGCGACGGGAGCTCGGCCTCCCCGACCACGACGCCCGGGTCCCAGGCCGCGAAGACGCTCAATGTGGACAGGACGTGCAGCGGGACGCCTCCGGCCGTCGAGGCCAGCCGGACCAGTTCCCGCAGTCCGCCGACGTTGACATCGCGGTGGGCCGTGTAGCCGGTGATGAAGCTGACCATGCCGGCGGCGTGGACGACGCAGTCCACCTGCCTGGCCAGCGAGGCGAAGCGACGCCCGGACAGGCCCAGGCGCGGCTCCCCGAGGTCGCCGCTGATCACCTGCACCCGCTGCGAACCGCCGAACGCTCCGATCGGCGCGTCCGGGGCGACCCGGTAGGCCGCCAGCACCCGCCGCAGTCGGCCGATCGCCTCCCGGTCGCTCGCCGAGCGCACCAGGCAGACCACGTCGAAGTCGCGGCTCAGCAGGTCGGCCACGAGGTGGGAGCCGATGAAACCGGTGGCCCCGGTGAGCAGCACGCAGCGGCGCCGCGGGTCGCGCCCGCCCGCCCCCAGTTCGTCGTCCCACCGGAGGTCCTCGGCCAGCACCGCGCGCTCGTCGGCTTCGGCGCCCGCGGCGGCGCCGCCGCGGGCCGCGGCGAGCAGCTTGGCCTGTTCGCGCACGGTGCCGACGTCGAGGAGCGCCCCGGGCGGCACCGGGCGCTTCGACTCGGCGGCCAGCCGCACCGACAGCGCGAACGCGGTCAGCGAGGTGCCGCCCATCTCCCGGAACGGCACGGTGACCGACACCTGGTCGAGTCCGAGCTGTTCGCACCAGAGCTTGGCGACCAGCTCCTCCTCGGGGGTCGCGGGCGCAACGTGCCTGCTGCGGGCCTTCACGGCCGCGAGCTCGGCCGCGACCACCTCGGACAGCGCGGCCCGGTCGCTCTTGCCGTTGTGGTTCAGCGGCAGTGACTCCAGGACCAGGATCTGACCGGGGACGGCCTCGTCCGGCAGCCGGCCGGCGGCGTGCTCGCGCAGCTCCTCCGGCACGGGGCGGCGGCCGTCGGCGCGAGCGGTGACGCACGCGATCAGGCGGCGGGCCTCGCCCTCCCCCCGGACCACCGCCTTGACGTCGCCGACGGCGGGGTGGGAGGCCAGGGCGGTCTCGACTTCGCCCAGTTCGATGCGGACGCCGCCCAACTGGACCTGGTCGTCGTCGCGACCGACGAAGCGCAGGTGCTGCGACTCGTCGACCCAGCCGAGGTCGCCGGTGCGGTACAGGCGGTCCCCGGGGATCTCGGCGAGCGGGTTCGGCACGAACACCTCGCGGGTGCGCGAGGGGTCGCCGAGGTATCCGGCTCCGAGGCACTCGCCGCCCAAGTGGATCTCGCCCACGGTGCCGCGGGGCACCGGGCGGCCGGTCTCGTCGAGGACCGCCGCGTGGGTGTTGTCGATGGGGCGCCCGAGGGGGATGGCGTCGCCGTCCTCGGGGCGCACCTCGTGGAACACCGAGCCGATCGAGCACTCGGTGGGGCCGTAGGTGTTGGTCACCTGCGTCGCGGGCAGCATCTCCCGGAGCCGGTGCACCACGACGGGGTTGATCGCCTCGCCGCCGACCAGGACGCGGCGCAGGGTCGACAGGCGCGCGAGCAGGGACGGGCGCGATTCGAGCACGGACACCAGCACGGTGAGGATCGAGGGCACGAAGTCGATGGCGGTCACCCCGTGCCGGCCGATCTCCTCGACGGTCCCCTCCAGGTCCAAAAGGCCCTCGCGGTGGGGCAGCACGACCCGGCCGCCGCTGGTCAGGGGCCACAGCAGCTGCCATATCGAGGAGTCGAACGTGGACCTGCTGTTCTGCAAGGTGACGTGGTCGGCGCCGTCGCCGAAGCGATGCGACATGGCCGTAAGCCGGTTGACCAGGCCGCGGTGCAGGTTGAGGGCGCATTTGGGGACGCCGGTCGAGCCGGAGGTGTGGAAGCCGTAGATGAGGTCCTCGGGGCGCGGTCGCCCGGTCGGCTCGAACCGCTCCGCCGCGGGCGGCACCGCGTCCACGACCAGTGATCCGGAGGCGGACAGCCCGGCCGCCTCGGCCGGCGCGGTCTCGGCCATGCGGGTGACCACGACCGCGGAATCGAGCCGGCGCAGGGTCTCGCGCAGCCGTTCGGGCGGCCATCCCCGGTCGAGCGGGGCGAAGGCCGCGTTCGCCTTCATGATCCCGAACATGGCGGTCGGCAGCTCGACGCCGCCGTCGACGAGCATCGGCACGAGCTGCCGGTGCCGCACGCCGCGCCGCACCAGTTCGGCGGCGACGGCGTCGCTCCACCGGTCCAGCTCGGCGTAGGACAGCGAGCGGTCGCGGTGCAGCACGGCGGGCCGTTCGGGGGCGCGTTCGACGCAGGCGGCGAACAGGTCCAGGACGCTCCGGTCCCGCGGGAACGGCCGCCGCGGTCCGAGCAGTATCGACGGGGGCCCGTTCACTGGGACCATTCCGTGGGTTCGCGGTCCCATCGGTGGCCGCGCAGCATGGCCATGACCTGGTCCGAAAGCGGCTCGGCCCGGCCCGCGGCGGTGTTCGAGCGGACGTGCGCGACCGTTCGCATGCCGGGGATGACGGTGCTGACCGAGGGCTCGGCCAGGATGAACCGCAGCGCCAGTTCGGGCATGGACATCCCCTCGGGCATGTCCGCGGCCAGCCGCTCCATCCGGTCGACGCTGGCCTCGAGGTTCTCGGGAACGAAGTAACTGGCCCGCCAGTCCCCTTCGGGCCAGGTGGTGTCGCGTCTCAGGGTCCCGGTGAGGGTGCCCTCGTCGAAGGGGACCCGCGCGATGACGGCGATGTCGCGCTCCCGGCAGGCGGGGAAGAGCGCGTCCTCGGGCGCCTGGTCGAAGATGTTGTAGATCACCTGGACGGAGTCGATCAGGCCGGTGTCCAAGGCGCGCAGCACGTTCGTGGGCTCCCAGCGGTTGACACTTATCCCGACGCCCTCGATCAGGCCCTGCCGCTTCATCTCGCGCACGGGCTCCTGCCAGGCGGGGTCGTCGGCCCACTCGTCCTGCCAGACGTGGAACTGAAGCAGATCGATCCGGTCGACCCCCAGGTTGCGGATGCTCTCGCGCAGGTAGGCCCACATGTGGTCCTCGGGGAACACGTCCTGGAGTTTGGAGTCCCGTGTGGACGGGAAACGCCGGTCCTTGGGCGGGATCTTGGTGGCTATGCGTATCCGCCGGCCGGGGTGTCGCCGCAGCAGGGCTCCGAGGAGCCGCTCGCTGTGCCCGCGCCCGTAGATCCAGGCCGTGTCGAAGAAGTTGCAGCCGCGCTCGACCGCCTCGTCGAGCGCGGCGTTCCCGGTGTCGTCGTCCGCGCCGGTCCAGCCTCCGGGTCCGCCGCCGATCCCCCACATGCCGTATCCGACCTCGCCGACGTTCCAGGCCAGGCGTCCGAACCTTCGCTCTCTCATCGTGTCGGTCCCTCTCGTCACTCGCAACTCCGGCGCCGCCTCTGGGTCCCGTTCAGGACCATCGGTGCCCGCCCATGTCGAATCGGGTCTGCCTGCGGGTGCCGCCGGCGGCGGTGAGGGCGGTGACCAGCACCGTCCCGCGGTGCGCCCGCAGCCGCACCCTGGCGGTGACGGCCTCGACGAGTTCGTCGATGCCGCTCCTGGCCGCCTGCGCCGACAGGTCGTCGTAGCGCCCCTCGTACACGGCGCGGCCCACGACCCGGCTCAGCTCCCCGAACAGGCGCTGCGAGTCCGGGTCCAGGCAGATCTGGAGGGCCTTGCTCCAGGCGTGGTCGAGCAGTTCGAGGCCGGGCGCCTCGTACACGCCTCGGCACACCGTCCCGATCACCCGCCGCTCCACCACGTCCCGCAGCCAGCAGCCGTGCCGTCCGCCGATCTCGTTCGCGCTGGAGAGCCAGTCCAAGGGCCGGGGGCCGCTGCCGTCGACGTCGGTGATCCGGCCGTCGACGATGGACACGTCGATCTCCTGCGCGTGGGCGGGCGCCTCGTGGGGCCAGGAGCTCCATCGCGGCTCCAGCCGCGTCACCGGGGTCTCCAGCAGTTCGAGTTCGCCGGACTCATGGGAGACCCCGGCGAGGTTGGCGTCGGTGGACCGGTCCGCGTTGCTTCCGGGGTCGAGCCACAGGCGTTCGCCCGCTACGGCTTCCATCATCGCCTGGCGGTCCGGGAAACGCGTGACGGCCTCCGGGTCCTGCCAGGACTCGTAGACCGGGGTGCCGGGGGCGAAGCGCTCGGTGTACCCGGCGAATCGGCGCTGGTCGTTGCCGCCGCCGACGCATCCGTGGGCCGCGATCTGCCGGCCGTCGGCGACCATGCGCCCCAGGAGGTTCGCGGTGAGGACGTAGCGGGAGGCGCCGGCGGTGTTCCAGTAGCCGCCGTCGTGCCGGGCCCGGTACCGCAGGAGTGCTTCGGCCATGTCCGCCATGGCGGCGCGGAGGTTCACCAGGCTCGCGGGCATGCCCGCCGCCCGCAGCGTGTCCAGCAGCTTGTCGGTTTCGGCCCGCGAGCACTGTCCGATGTCGGCGACGTACTGATGGGCCGGGACACCGTGCTCCTTGAGCCACACCGCCAGCGCCAGGCTGGAGAGGCCGCCGGATTGGAATACGCCGGTCCTTCGTCCGCGCAGTTGTTGCACCAGCACGTTCTCACCTGCCTACCCGATCAAAATTGACTGTAGTCTAGTTTTTGTGACTACAGTCAATTATCGTAGTTCACCGGGGAGGCGTTGTCCAGCCTCGGAGGCCGACCGGCTCCGCGGCGGGCGCAAGCGGCCGTCCCGACCGCCGATCATCGACCCAGGACGGAGCCCATGGGCATCGGAGCAGCACCGTCACCGGCCAGACCGGTGCCGCGGCTCGACGGCGCCGAGTGCCAGGTCTGGTGGGCCGGACCCGGTCAGGCCCGCCCGGGGCACCGCTCACTGCTGAACGCGGTCGAACGCGCCCGGGCGGACGACTACGTGAGGGCCGTCGACCGCGACCGGTTCACCGTCGGGTGCGCGCTGAGCCGACTGGTGCTCGGCGGCCTGCTGGACATGCCCGCCGCCGCGGTGCCGCTGACGCGCGAGTGCGGGCAGTGCGGGGGCCCGCACGGGCGCCCGCGCGCCGCAGGCAGCGGCCTGGAGCTGTCCGTCACGCACTCCGGCGGTCACGTCGGCCTGGCCGTCACGGCCGCCGGGCCGGTCGGCCTGGACGTCGAGCGCGTCGACGCGCGGGCGGTGGACATCGCCGAGAGCGTGCTCACCGAGAACGAGCGGCGGACCTTGGCGCGGCTGCCGAGCGACGAGCGCCCGGCCGCGTTCTTCCGGTTCTGGACTCGCAAGGAGGCGGCGCTGAAGGCGGTCGGCACCGGGCTGCGCGTGCCGATGATCGAGGTCGACGTGTCCGATCCGCAGCGGCCGGTGCCGGTGCCCGGGCACGGCGCCGTCCTCGTGGCCGACCTGGACGCGGACGACGACCACGCCGCCGCGCTGGCAGTCGGCGGTGCGGCGCCGCTCGTCCGCGCCTTCGACGCCGGGCCGCTCCTGGCGGCCGCGGCCCTGTCATGACGCGAAGCGGCCGCCCCGCCTTCGCGGCGGGAGCATGCGCTCCACCGCCACGCGAATGCCGAAGACACGAAGAGGGGCCGCGACTCACGTCACGGCCCCTCTTCCGGTGCCCCATGTGCAAACATGACACCTACGGTCGGGCTGACAGGACTTGAACCTGCGACCCCTTGACCCCCAGTCAAGTGCGCTACCAAGCTGCGCCACAGCCCGTTTTGCCGCCTTGCCGGCGGCGGTGACAACTTTAGCCTATCGGTTCAGGTGTCTCTGCGCCGAGGTCCCCTCTGTGAGGTTGGCTATTTGCGCTTGTCTTTTTTGCGTTGTTCACGCGGTTTGACGGCGAGTTCGATCGGCGAGCCGGTGAAGCCGAAATCCTCGCGCAGGCGGCGCTGGAGGTACTTCAGGTACTGCTTGTCGAGCTTCGCGGTGGTGAAGAGGATGAAGCGCGGCGGCTCCGTGCCCGCCTGGGTGGCGAAGAGGATCTTCGGGGCCTTGTTGGCCCGCACCGGGTGCGGGTGGGCCGCCTGGAGGGCGCTGATCCACTGGTTGAGCTCCCCGGTGGAGATGCGCTGCCCCCAGCCCGCCAGGGCCTCGCGGAGGGCCGGGGCGAGCTTGGCGATCGCGCGGCCGGTCAGCGCGGAGACGTTCACCCGCGGGGCCCAGGCCACCTGGCCCAGCTCGCGGTCGATCTCCTTCTCCAGGTAGTAGCGGCGGTCCTCGTCGACCAGGTCCCACTTGTTGAAGGCCAGGACCATCGCCCGCCCCGATTCGACCACCTGGGTCAGGACGCGCTGGTCCTGCTCCGAGATCGGCTCCGAAGCGTCCAGGAGGACCACGGCCACCTCGGCGGCCTCGACCGCGGACTCGGTGCGCAGCGCGGCGTAGTACTCGGTGCCCGAGGCGAACTTGACGCGTTTGCGCAGCCCCGCGGTGTCGACCAGGACCCAGTCCTCGCCGTCGATCGCCACGAGGGAGTCGACCGGGTCGACGGTGGTCCCGGCGACGTTGTCGACGACGGCCCGCTCCTCCCCGGCGATGCGGTTGAGCAGGCTCGACTTGCCCACGTTGGGGCGGCCGACCAGGGCCACGCGGCGGGGCCCCCGCTCCTTGAGCTGGCCGGTGGGCCGCTCGGGGAAGGCCCAGATGATCTGGTCGAGCAGGTCGCCCGATCCGCGCCCGTGCAGCGCCGAGACCGGATGGGGCTCGCCCAGGCCGAGGCGCCACAGGTCGGCCACGTCGGCGTTCTGGCGCTCCGAGTCGACCTTGTTCGCCACGAGGATGACCGGCTTGGCCGCCCGGTGCAGGATGCGCGCGGCGGCCTCGTCCGCGTCGGTCGCGCCCACGCGCGAGTCGACGACGAAGACCACCACGTCGGCGGTGCGGATCGCCAACTCGGCCTGGGCCGCGATCGCCGCGGCCATGCCCTCGGCGTCGGGGTCCCAGCCGCCGGTGTCGACCAGGCTGAAGTCCCGGCCGGCCCACTCGGCGTCGTAGGCGACCCGGTCGCGCGTGACGCCCGGCTCGTCCTGGACGACGGCGGCGCGGCGGCCGAGGATGCGGTTGACCAGCGTCGACTTGCCCACGTTGGGGCGGCCGACCACGGCGACCGTGGGGACCGGGCCTCGCTCGACCTCGTCGAGCTCCTCCCAGGTCGCTTCGTCACTCATTGATGTCCCTGTTGTTCAGCAAAGCCAAGATCTTCGCGACGACTTCCACGATCGGCAGCTCGGTGGAGTCGATCACCGTGGCGCCCTCGGGGGCCTCCAGCGGCTTCGTCGTCTTCGAGTCTGCCCCGTCGCGGCGAGCGATGTCGGCCTTCGTGACCGATTCGTCAGCGCCGATCTCGAGCGCGCGCCGCCTGGCGCGGGCCTCGGGGTCGGCGGTGAGGTAGACCTTCACGTCGGCGTCGGGCGCGACGACCTCGATGATGTCGCGGCCCTCGACGACGATGCCCTTCTTCGCCTCGGCGATGATGCGCTGCTGCTCGGCGATGAGGAACTTGCGGACGGACTTGTTCCCGGCCACGGCCGAGACGGCCTTGGTGACGTCGTCGCCGCGGATGGCCTGGCTGGCGTCCTCGCCGTCGACGCGGGTGAACGGGTCCTCGGGAGTGGTGCCGAACTCGAGTTCCGCGTTCTTGACGGCCTTGGTGACCTGCGCGGTCTGGGAGGGGTCGACGTCGGCGTTGAGGACCGCGAGGGTGGCGGCGCGGTACATCGCGCCGGTGTCCAGGTAGCCGGCGTCGATAGCGGTCGCGAGTGTCTTGGAGACGGTGGATTTCCCCGCTCCCGAGGGACCGTCGATCGCGACGACCGGTGCGCTCGTGTTGTGCTCAGGCACTGTCTCGCTCCGTTCTTCTACTGCAAACCACGCAAACCTACATCATGCCTGGATGCGGCGAGGGAGCCTGGTTCGGCTCGGCGGCGTCAGGCGTCGACGACGCGCGCGCCCATCGGCCACAGCGCCAAGGGGACCATCTTCCAGTTCGCCACGGCCAGCGGGATGCCGATGATCGTGATCGCCTGGATCAGTCCGGTGACCAGGTGCGCGAGCGCCAGTTCCCAGCCGAACAGGATCAGCCAGAGGATGTTGCCGACCAGCGAGAGGCAGCCGGACGACGGCTCGCGCACGATGGTCCGGCCGAACGGCCACAGCACGTAGCCCGCCAGGCGCATGTTCGCGATCCCGAACGGGATCGTCACGATGAAGATGCAGAAGAGCAGCCCCGTGAAGAAGTAGCCGATGGCGAGCCACAGGCCGGCCAGGACGAACCAGATGACGTTGAGGATGGTGTTCACCCCGAAAGCCTAACCAGCCCTTGCCGTCCTGTCGGTACAGCCAGCTAGAGTCCGACCTCGCGGTACAGCAGGCCGACCTCGTCGGGCGTGAGCCTCCGGATGGTGCCGGGCTTGAGCAGCCGCAGCTTGATCGGCCCGATCTCGGTGCGCACCAGGCGCGAGACCCGGTGCCCGGCCGCCTCCATGAGCCGCCGCACGATGTGCTTTCGTCCCTCGTGGATGGTGATCTCGACCAGCGACTGCCCCGCGTGCTCGTCGATGATCTTGAGCTTGTCGGCCTTGGCGGGCCCGTCGTCGAGCTCGACGCCCTTGAGGATCCGGTTCCAGGTGGGCTTGTCGAGGACGCCGGCGACCTGCGCCCGGTAGACCTTCGGCAGGCCGTGCGAGGGGTGCATGATCCGGTTGGCCAGCTCACCGTCGTTGGTGAGCAGCAGCAGCCCCTCGGAGTCGGTGTCGAGGCGCCCGACGTGGAACACGCGCTGCTCGATGTCGCCGGTGAAGTCGCCCAGGCAGGTGCGGCCCTCCTCGTCCTCCATGGTCGAGACGACGCCGCGGGGCTTGTTGATCGCGTAGTAGACGGTGTCGACGTCGGTGATCACGCGCTTGCCCGAGACGTGGATGACGTCGGCGGCGGGGTCGACGCGCTGGCCGAGGCGCGCGGGCTTGCCGTTGACCTTCACCTTGCCCCGCGAGATCAGGTCCTCGGCGGCCCGGCGGGAGGCGATCCCGGCTTGGGACAGTACCTTCTGCAGGCGAATGCCCTCTGCTTCAGCGTTGTTCATCTTCCTCGATATCCGTCACATCGTCCGGCAGGAACGGCGCCAGCTCAGGCAGCTGGTCGACCGCGTCCAGGCCGAGTTTCTCCAGGAACAGGGTGGTCGTGCGGTACAGCGTCGCCGTCGAGTCGGGGTCGGAGCCGCACTCCTCGACCAGCCCGCGCGCCAGCAGCGTGCGGATGACCCCGTCGCAGTTGACCCCCCGGATCGCCGAGATGCGACCCCTGGTGACCGGCTGCCGGTAGGCGACGACGGCGAGCGTCTCCAGGGCCGCCTTGGTGAGGCGGGCGGAAGCGCCGTCGGTGACGAACCGTTCGACGTAGCGGGCGTAGTCGGACCTGGTGTAGAACCGCCACCCGCCGGCTTGGCGACGCAGGTCGAAACCGCGTCCGTCGCCAGTGTATTCGGCGCTCAATCGGCCGAGCGTCGCGCGCACCTGCGAGAGTGGCCGCTCCAATACCGAGGACAGGAACTCCTCGCTCAGCGGCTCCTCGGCGACCATGAGGATCGCCTCCAGGACGGCGCCGAGGTCGACCTCCTCGGGGACGGGAGCGGGGGCCGCCGGCGGCGCCGGAGCGGCCTCGGGCGCCGTCTCGGGCGCGGCGGGGGCGGGCGCGGCGGCGACGGCCTGCGCGTACTCGTCGCGCTCGTCGGCCGGTTCGTCGGCGGGCGTGTCGGGCCGGGCCGGGGCCCGGTCCTCGCGCTGCCACGGCGGCCGCCATTCGGCGACCTGCGCCTCCAGGGACTCCGGCTGCTCACTCATCGGTCTGTTCCTCCCCCGTCTGCGGACTGCCCGCGTACTCGTCGACCTCGATCTCGGTGGTCCCGGTGCCGCCGAGCCAGCGCACGGTCAGCTCGCCGAGCGCCTGCATCTGCTCGAAGCCGACCAGGGACTCCCGGTAGAGCTCCAGCAGGGCCAGGAAGCGGGCGACGACCTCCAGGTGGCTCTCGCAGTCGGAGACCAGGGCGCGGAACGTGGCGGTCTGGACGCGCTGGAGCCGGCGCGAGAGGATCACGGCGTGCTCGCGGACCGAGACGCGCTGCTGGTGGACGTGGTCGGTGCCGACCGTCGGCGGCGGTTTGGGCCGCATCGCCCTGCCGGCGAGGGCGGCCAGCTGCTCGGGGGTGATGTCGAGGTCGAGTTCGGGCAGGAGGCCGCGGAAGCGCGCTTCGAGGCCCGCGGTGCGCGGCGTCCGCGTGGCGGCGGTCTCGGCGAGGGCGGCGAGGTGCCCGGCGGCCTCCTTGTAGGCCTTGTACTGGAGGAGGCGGGCGAAGAGGAGGTCGCGGGCTTCGAGCAGCGCGAGGTCCTCCTCGTCGTCGACGGCGGTGCCCGGCAGGAGGCGGGCGGTCTTGAGGTCGAGCAGGGTGGCGGCGACCAGGAGGAACTCGCTGGTCTCCTCGAGGTTCCACGCCTCGTCGAGGGCGGTGACGTAGGCGATGAACTCGGAGGCGATCCGGTGCAGGGCCAGTTCGGTGACGTCGAGCTTGTGCTTGCCGATCAGTTGCAGCAGGAGGTCGAAGGGCCCTTCGAAGTTGTCGAGGCGGACGTGGAAGCCGGTCCCGCCCTCCTCCGCGTCGGGGCCGGGCCGGACCGGGGCTCCGGGTCGCTGCTGGTCGGTCACGCAGGCAAGCTTAGACGGCGCGGGGCCGGGCCGCGTTCCCAACTTGCCCGCACGGGCGGGTCGGTAACTTCTCGGTGGCGGCGATGAGTTCCCTGGCGAGCTGCCGGTAGGCGCGGGCGCCGGAGGAGGCCGGGGCCCACGTGGTGATCGGCTCGCCCGCGACGGTGGTCTCGGGGAAGCGCACGGTGCGGGTGATGACCGTGGAGAACACCTTGTCCCCGAACGCCTCCACGACCCGCTGGAGCACCTGCCGGGAGTGGGTGGTGCGCGAGTCGTACATGGTGGCGAGGATGCCGTCGAGTTCGAGGTCGTAGTTCAGCCGTTCGCGGACCTTGTCGACGGTGTCGAGCAGCAGCGCCACACCGCGCAGGGAGAAGAACTCGCATTCGAGCGGGACGAGGACGGAGTGCGCGGCGGTGAGCGCGTTGACCGTCAGCAGGCCCAGCGAGGGCTGGCAGTCGATGAGCACGAAGTCGAAGTCGGGGATGACCGGCCGCAGCACCCTGGCGAGGGTCTGCTCGCGCGCGACCTCGTTGACCAGTTGGATCTCGGCCGCCGAGAGGTCGATGTTGGCGGGGAGGAGGCGCAGGCCCGCCACGTTCGTCTTCATCATGACGTCGTCGATGTCGACGTCCTCTTGCATCAGGAGGTTGTAGACGGTGAGGTCGAGGGTGTGCGGGTTGGTGCCGAAGCCGACCGACAGCGCCCCCTGCGGGTCGAAGTCGACCAGGAGGACCTTGCGGCCGTACTCGGCCAGCGCGGCGCCCAGGTTGATCGTCGTGGTGGTCTTGCCCACGCCGCCTTTCTGGTTCGCCATGGCGATGACGCGAGCGGGGCCGTGGCGCTCCAGCGGCTGGGGCTGGGGGATGTCGCGTTTGCCCGTGTAGGTCTCGGGGTCGGGCGAGGTGAAGTCGCCGTCCGAGTCAGCGGGCGGCACTTGCGCCGAGCGCAGGGCCTCCCACTTGTCATTGCTGTCCACACTGCTCATTTCTTACGCCTCCGGGTGCAAGGACGGCACCGGGTGCCGGGCGTCTCACCGTTTGCCTGTTACTCGACTGTACGTCAGTGTAACTAGGCTGTCGACGGCTTGGGAGACTCCGCGGCACCCGGGGTGAGATCGCCCGCTGTCGGGGCGGTTTCGTCGTGCGGGCCAGGGGTTTCAGTCGCCGGCGAGGAGCTGCTCCACGGGTGTGGCGGGGAGTTCGTGGGTGATGGCGACCGGCTCGTTGGCGAGGCGGCCGTCGTGGGTGTTCAGGCCGCGGGCGAGCGCGGGGTCGGCCCGCAGCGCCTCCCGCCAGCCGAGGCCGGCCAGTTTCATGACATAGGGGAGGGTGGCGTTGGTCAGCGCGTAGGTGGAGGTGTTCGGCACGGCCCCGGGCATGTTGCCGACGCAGTAGAAGACCTTGCCCTCGTGGGTGAAGGTCGGCTCGTCGTGGGTGGTCGGCCGCGAGTGGGCGAAGCACCCGCCCTGGTCGATGGCGATGTCGACCAGGACCGCGCCCTCCTTCATGTCGGCGAGGACCTCGTCGTCGACGACGGTGGGGGCCTTGGCCCCCGGGACGAGGACGGCGCCGATGACGAGGTCGGCCTCGCGGCAGGCGCGCTTGACCTCGAAGCGGTTGGAGACGACGGTGCGCAGGCCGCCCCGGTGGAGGTCGTCGGCGATGTGGAGCTTGTCGCCGTCGAGGTCGAGCAGGTCGACGTCGGCGCGCATGCCGACGGCGACGGCGGCGGCGTTCATGCCCGAGACGCCGGCGCCGATGACGACCACGCGGGCCGGGCGGGTGCCCGGCACGCCGCCCATGAGGATGCCGCGGCCGCCTTCGGGGCGCTGGAGGTGGTGGGCGCCGGCCTGGACGGCGAGGCGTCCGGCGACCTCGCTCATGGGCGCCAGGAGCGGCAGGCGCCCGTCGGCGGTCTGGACGGTCTCGTAGGCGACGGCGGTGACGCGGCGCTCCAGGAGCGCGTGGGTGCATTCGGCGTCGGCGGCGAGGTGGAGGTAGGTGAAGAGGGTCTGACCGGGCCGCATCCGGTGGTACTCGGCCTTGACGGGCTCTTTGACCTTGAGGACGAGGTCGCCCGCGGCCCAGGCGGCGTCGGCGTCGGGGACGATGGCGGCCCCGGCTTCGCGGAAGTCGTCGTCGGTGACGGCCGAGCCGAGGCCCGCTCCGGTCTCGACGGCGACGTCGTGGCCCGCGGCCACCAGTTCGTGGACGCCCGCGGGCGTCAGGGCGACACGGTACTCGTTGTTCTTGATCTCGCGAGGGACGGCGACTTTCACGGCGCGGGTTCCTTCCGAAACGTTGAGCCTGTTCACCAGCCGGTTTGCGACTCGTGGAGGCAGTCTATGTCGCGCCGTGCCCGGACCCGAGGCTTTCCTTCGTGAGGGGCCGCGCGTCGTCGGGTGGCGCCTTCGCCGATGATCGTATCGGCGCGAAGGCGTTCTTGGCTATGCGAAGGGCGCCGCGAAACCGCGCCGCCTTCACTTCGAAGCTTCGAGGCGGAGCCTGGCGAGGTTCAGGGCGAGCGCGCAGACGCCGTTGCGGATCTCGCCGTCGGCGACGGCGGCGAGGGCCTTGTCGAGGTCCCACCACACGAGTTCGATCTGGGTCTCCTCGTCGGTGCGCTCGTGGCGTTCGGCCTCGGGGACGCGGCTGAGGCCCGAGGCGAGGTAGTAGTGGATCATCTCGTTGGAGATGCCCGGGGTGGTGTAGTAGGCGCCCAGCTCGGTCCAGTGCTCGGCGCGCAGGTCGGCCTCTTCGGCGAGTTCGCGGGCGGCGCACGCGGCCGGGTCCTCGCCCGCCACGTCGCGCAGGCCCGCGGGGAACTCCCACAGGACCTCCTTGGCGGGGACGCGGTACTGGCGGATCAGGCCGACGCGGCCGGTCTGGTCGAGCGGGACGGCGACGACGGCGCCGCAGTGGTCGAGGAATTCGCGGCGGGCGGTCTTCTGCGGCTCCGGCGGGCCGTCCGCGGGGGCCGCGCCGGGCATCGCGACGGTCTCGGCGATGAGGTCGTAGCACCATCCGCGGTGGAGCCGCTCGCTGTCCAGGACTCGGTATTCATGCACGGCGCCCACATTAACCGCGCGGTGGTCCGCCGGCCACCGCCGGCGGGGCCCGGCCGGGGCCGTCATCCGTTCGGGCGAGGAGGGGGGTGCCGCTCCCGGGCGTCCTCGATCAGGCGCTCCAGGACGCCGTCGACGACCTCGGGGCGGGGCAGGGGGAGGCCCGAGAGGGCCGAGAGGAAGAGGCCGTCGCCGACGAGGCGGACGATCTCGGCGGTCACCGGGTCGTCGATCGCCTCGTGCAGGGCCTCGGACCAGCCGCGGAAGATGAACATGAGGTCGTCTCTGGCCTGTTCGGAGAGCGTCTCGACGCCGCGCAGCGCGGTGAACATCGCCCACAGGGCCGCCTCCGACTCCGCGGATTCGAGCTGCGAGGCCCGGATGAACGCCTCGACGACGCCGGTGCGGCGGGCCCGGGCCAGGCGCTCCTCCTCCAGCAGGCGGAAGCGGCGGGCCAGGCCCTCGTAGAGCTCGGACTTGGACTTGAAGTGGTAGAGCAGGCCGCCCTTGGACACGCCGGCGTCGGCGGCGACCCGCTCCAGGGTCACCGCGGCGCTGCCCTCGTCCACGAGGAGGCGCTGCAGGGCGTTGAGAATTCGATCACGAGTGGTGAGCTGTGGTGGCGTCATGACCCCTCCCGAGCGCTACTATACCGTCCGGACGGTACAGCGATTCGCCCCCGTTCCCCCAGTCCCGACCCACCGTCTCCGCCGTGAGGGAGCACACCCATGACGCACATCGAGGGCACCGCGCCGCGCCGCGCGCGCTTCACCGGCCGCCAGTGGGCGGCCCTGGCGGTCCTCGTGCTCCCCGTCCTGCTCATCTCGATCGACATGACGGTCCTGGGCTTCGCCGTCCCGTTCCTGTCCGAGGACCTCTCCCCCACCAGCGCGCAGCTGCTGTGGATCGTCGACGTCTACGGCTTCGTCCTGGCGGGACTGCTGGTCACCATGGGCTCGATCGCCGACCGCATCGGCCGCCGCAAGCTCCTCGTCGTCGGCTCCGGCGCCTTCGCGGTCGCCTCGGTGGTCGCGGCCTACGCGCCGAACGCCGAGGCGCTCATCGCCGCGCGGGCGCTGCTCGGCGTCGCCGGGGCCACGCTGATGCCGACCACCCTGGCGCTCATGCGGAACCTGTTCACCGACGACCGGCAGCGGCTGTTCGCGATCGCCGTGTGGGGCACCGGGTTCTCGGCCGGTTCGGCGGCCGGCCCGGTCCTGGGCGGCTGGCTGCTCGAGCACTTCTGGTGGGGCTCGGTGTTCCTGATGGCCGCGCCGGTCTCGATCGCGGTGCTCATCGCCGCCCCGCTGCTGCTGCCCGAGTCGCGCAACGCCGAACCCGGCCCGGTCGACTGGGGCGGGGTGGCGCTGTCGTTCCTGGCGATGTTCCCGTTCGTGTACGGCGTCAAGAGCGTCGCCGAGCACGGCCTGTCGGCCGCCGCGGTCGCCGCGGTGCTCGCCGGGGCCGCGGCCGGGTGGCTGTTCATCCGCCGCCAGCGGCGCCTGGAGCACCCCCTGATCGACGTGGACCTGTTCCGGCTGCGGCGGTTCAGCGCCTCGATCGCGACGAACTTCACCATCGTGTTCGCGCTGATCTCCTCGCTGTTCCTGCTGACGCAGTACCTCCAGCTGGTCCTGGGCTACTCCCCCATGCGGGCCGGACTCCTGCTGCTGCCGGGCATGGCCGTGTCGATCACCGCCGGCCTGGTGGCGGTGCGGCTGTCGGCGCGGCTCGGGCTGGTGCGGGTCATCGTCGGCGGCCTCGTGTTCGTGGTCGTCGGCTTCACGGCCCTGGCCTTCATCGGCGTCGATTCGGGCGCGCTGCTGGTCGTCGGCGCGTTCGTCCTCATCAGCGTCGGCGTCGGCCTGGTCCAGACGGTCACGAACGACGCGATCATCGCCGCCGCGCCCACCGAGCGGGCCGGGGCCGCCGCGGCGATCTCGGAGACCGCCTACGAACTGGGCGGCGCGATGGGCGTGGCGGTCCTCGGCAGCGTCGCGACCGGGATCTACCGCAGCGAGATCGGGGACGTGCCCGACGACGCCGCGAAGGAGACGCTCGGCGAGGCCGCGCACGTGGCCGCCGAACTGCCCGCCGAGGCGGGCGAGGCGCTCATGGAGGCGGCGCGGACCGCCTTCACCCACGGCCTGCGCGCCACCTCGGTCATCGGCGCGGTCCTGGTGGCCGTGGCGCTGGTGGCCGTGGGCCGCGCGCTGCGCTCGCGGACCCGGTGACCGGACGGCGGCGGCCCTCCGCGCGGGCGGGGGCCGCCGCCGA
>DASTYG010000073.1:0-13774 GCA_035765105.1 Glycomyces sp. | reverse complement strand
AAACCGGTTCGCGAGTGTTGGCGGTCGCAGACGGGCACGAAACGACACATGGGCCCCTTGCGGGGCCCATGTGGGCGTGGAGCTGCAGGGAATCGAACCCTGGTCCTCCGCTGTGTCAGTGAGACTTCTCCGGGTGCAGTCCGCTATGCCTTTTCTCGAGCCCCACCGCTCACGCGGACAAGTCGGTGAGACGGGCTCCAGCCGCTGAAAATGTCGTGCGATGACCCAGCGACCAAGTCATCGACCTAGCATCCTCAATGATGCCGCTGATCCGGAACGGATGCGCTTCCGGTGCGGCAACTTCACTGTCGCTTAAGCAGCGAGAGCGAAGTCAGTGCGTTTTGCGTTGGCACTTGTTGGTTTCCAACATCGGTTTACGAGACGGCGTTGGCTTCCTCGACCCGCTTCCCTCACATCAACCCACGGAGTCGAAACCGATCAGCCCCCGGTTGAGGTGAGATACCCCTGTTCAGTTGTGCTCAACGATTCTAGCGCAGAGCGTCGAGCCGGAGCCACCGTATATCGGCGACCGCCACACGCTGCAACGAGCGGCCCGCGCCGGATATTCCCGGCGGCTACTGGCCGCGCTTGGCGGCCCTGCCGACGGCCCGCTCGATCTCGCGGTCGGCCTCGCGCTTGGCGATGGCCTGGCGCTTGTCGTAGGTCTTGCGGCCCCGGGCCAGGCCCAGCTCCATCTTGGCCCAGCCGTTCTGGAAGTACACCGACAGCGGCACCAGCGTCAGGCCCGCCTCGTCGAGCTTCGGTTCGAGCCTGGCGATCTCGACGCGGTGCAGCAGGAGCTTCCGGATGCGCCGGGGAGGGTGGTTCGTCCACGTCCCGTAGTCGTACTCGGGGATGTGGAAGTTGTGCACGCGCGCCTCGCCGTTGTGGATCTCGGCGTAGGCGTCGACGATGTTGCCCCGCCCCTGGCGCAGGGCCTTGACCTCGGTCCCCGAGAGGACCAGGCCGGCCTCGTAGGTGTCCAGGATGTCGTAGTCGTGCCGAGCCTTGCGGTTCGTTGTCACGACGGTGCGTTCGGGGCCGGAGTGCTTGACCTTCGGCTGCTTCTTCTTGGACACGGGCCTAGCTTAACGATCGAACAGTTGTATGTCGAAGCCAATTTGCGGTTCCGCGAGCGTTCACCGCGGATGCCAATGTGCGGTTCCGCGAGCGTTCACCGCGGGTGCCGATGCGCGGTTCCGCGAGCGTTCACCGCGGGTGCCGATGCGCGGTTCCGCGGACGTGCGCCGCGGGTGCCGATGCGCAGCGCCGGGGGCGCCGGTCCGCGGCGTCCCCGGCCCCGCCTCCGGCCGTCCTGCGCGGCCTCAGCGGCACAGACAGGACGGCAGATAGCCCAGCGGTTCGACCTGCTCGCCGTTCACGCGTACCTCGAAGTGCAGGTGCGCGCCGGTCGAGGCCCCTGTGGAGCCGACCGCGCCGATCCCCTCGTCCCGCTCCACGTACTGGCCGTTGTTCACCCAGATGCTCGACTGGTGGGCGTAACAGGTGGACAGGCCGTCGCCGTGGCTGATGCAGGTGAGCATCCCGTAGCCGCCGTTCCAGCCCGCCTGCACGACGGTGCCGGAGTCCGCGGCGTGGATCGTCGTGCCTTCGCCCGCGGCGAAGTCGGTGCCCCCGTGGAAACGGGAGGTGCCGTAGATCGGATGCTGCCGCCACCCGAAGTCCGAGGACTTCCAGCCGTCGACCGGCTGCGCGAACCCCGAGGACGAGCCGCCGGAGGAGGAGCCGCCGCCGGAGTCGTCGCCACCGGAGTCCTCGGTGTCCTCGACCTCCTCGGCGTCCTCGTCCGCCTCGTCCTCCTCCTCGGCGTCGGGCGGGTCGGCGGCGACCAGGGCCGCGGCGAGCTGCTCGGACGCGGCCTCCAGCTCTTTGTACTCGGCTTCGGCGGCGGCCTCGGCGGCCTCGGCCACGGAGAGGGCCGCGGTGCGCTCGTCGACGAGCGCCGTGACCGTCGCGCGCGCCGCCTCGGCCTCGCCGTAGCGCGCCTCGGCCGCGTCGAGCGCCTCCTCGGCCGCCGCCTCGGCCGTGGCGGCCTCGGTCTCGGCCCGGGAGGCGGCGCCCTCGGCGTTCGCGGCCATCCGGCGCTGGAGGGTGACCTCCTCGACCGCGTCGTTCTTGTCCTCGATCAGGAACTCGAGATACGTGCCCCGGTCGATGGCCTGGGACGGGTTGTCCGCGGAGAGGATCGCGTCGACGGTGAGCAGCTCGGCGCCCCTGTACGTGGCGGTGAGCACCGCGATCCTGGAGTTCTTGGCCTCTTCGACGGCGGCCGCGGCCGCCGCGAACTCGGCCTCGGCCGCTTCGAGGGCCTCGCGGGCCTCTTCGGCCCGCTGCGCCGCTTCGGCGGCTATGGCCCGGGCCGCCGCCACGCGGCCCTCGGCCTCGGCCACGGCTTGCTCGGCGTCGGGGAGGAGTGCTTGGGCCTCGGCGAGAATCTGCCCGGCCGCCTGCACCTCCTCCGTGGCGCCTTCGAGTTCGGCCGCCATCCGGGCCTTCTCCCGCTGGACCTCGTCGAGATCCGCCTCGGAAGAATGGCCTGAGACGGGACTGCCCGCGGCCAGTCCAATGAGCATGGCCGCGAGCAACAATCCGATTTGTCTCATGTCGCACGAAGCTAGTGCGTCGAAGCCCACAGTTCGGGTATTTGCGACACGCTAAGCCTTTCGGGTGACATTTATACCTTGATATTGAACCTGAGGGTAATCCATGCAGTGATGGCCGAAATGACCGCCGAGATGCCCGCCAGGATCGGCAGCAGGAGCAGCACCGAGTTCCACTCCACGGGCGGCATCAGGTTGAACAGGTTCGAGAACTGGCCGTCGATGACGAAGACCTTCGCGGCGATCAGGGTGCCGAAGGCGAACAGGGCGCCGATGATCCCGGCGAAGACCGCCTCCATGACGAACGGGGCCTGCACGAACCAGTTCGGGGCGCCGACCAGTTTCATGATCGCGACCTCGCGGCGCCGCGAGTAGGCGGCGACCTGGATCGTGTTCGCGACGAGCATCAGGGCCGCGACGCCCTGGACGAGCGCGACGATGAGGGTCAGCCGCTGGGCGCCACCGAGGATGTCGAAGACCTGCTGGAGGATGTCCTTCTGGTTGGTGGCCTGGTAGACGCCCTCGCGCTCGGCGTACTCGGCGATGAGGGCGTCGGCGTCGTCGATGTTCTTCATCTTGATACGGAACGCGGGGGGCAGGACCTCCGCGTCGACCGAGGCGACCAGGTCCTTCGACTCCTTGAAGGTCTCCTGGAACCTCTCCCAGGCCTCCTCCTTCGATTCGAAGTTGACCTGGGCGACGTACTGGTTGGACTTGAGGTCCGACTCGATCTGCGCCCGCACGTCCTCGGTGACGTCCCGGTCCAGGTAGATGACCACTTCGAGGTTGGTCTGGTAGTACTCCTCGATGACGTCGACCTGGTTGTACAGCAGCAGGCCGGCGCCCAGCATGGTCAGCGAGACCGCCATGGTGATGATCATGGCCACGGTCATGGAGATGTTGCGCCACAGTCCGAGGAAGACCTCGGACATCACGTACTTCGCGCGCATGTGCTCTGTTCTCTGCCTTCCGCTTAGCCGTAGACGCCGCGAGCCTGGTCGCGGACGATCTGGCCGTTCTCGATCTCGATGACGCGACGGCGCATCTGGTTCACGATGTTGGAGTCGTGGGTGACCATGACGATGGTGGTGCCGGTCCGGCTGATGCGGTCGAGGAGCCGCATGATCTCGATCGAGGTGTCGGGGTCGAGGTTACCGGTGGGCTCGTCGGCCAGCAGCAGCAGTGGGCGGTTGACGAACGCGCGGGCCACGGCCACGCGCTGCTGCTCGCCGCCGGAGAGCTCGTGGGGGTAGCGGTGCTCCTTGCCGCCGAGGCCGACCAGTTCGAGGACCTCGGGGACGACCCGGCGAGCGACCGACCGGGGCTTGCCGATCACTTCGAGCGCGAACGCGACGTTCTCCGCGGCGGTGCGGTTGGGGAGGAGGCGGAAGTCCTGGAAGACGCAGCCGATGCTGCGCCGGTAGGCCGGGACCTTCCATCGTCGCAGCTTGGTCACGTCGATGTCGCCGACGGTGATCTTGCCCTTGTCGGGGACCTCTTCGCGAAGCAGCAGCTTGATGATCGTGGACTTCCCCGCACCGGTCGGGCCGATGAAGAAGACGAACTCTCCCTTGTCGATGAAGACGTTGATGTCCTCGGTCGACGGGCGGTTCGATCGGGGGTAGTGCTTGGTTACGCCCTCGAGCTGAATCACGTGGCGGAGTCTAGCCTCCGAAGAGGTGCGCCGCTCGGGCGGCTCCAGTACATGCGTGGCATACCGTGGCACTTGCAGCCCATATGTCCCGCCTGTGGTCGGGTGACGACATGATTTCGCCCGAACGGATGAAGCGACTGTGGTCACGCGGCCCATGACCTCCCGATGCGCGTCCGAAACGGTCACTCGGCGCATTGCGGCACGGTGCGCGCCGCCCGGGGCCCGGGCGGCGCGCACCGCATTCCTTATGTTCTTCTATTCGACCTTCTCGGCGCTCTTGCGCCAGCGGATGCCCGCTTCGAGGAAGGGGTCGATGTTGCCGTCGTAGACGCCCTGGACGTCGGAGGTCTCGTGGCCGGTGCGCAGGTCCTTGACCATCTGGTAGGGGTGCTGGACGTAGGAGCGCATCTGGTCGCCCCAGGAGGCGGTGGCCGAGCCGCGCAGCTCGTCGACCTTGGCCTTCTCCTCCTGGCGCTTGAGCTGGAGGAGCTTGGCCTTGAGGATGCCCATCGCGGTGGCCTTGTTCTGGAGCTGCGAGCGCTCGTTCTGGCAGGCGACGACCACGCCGGTCGGCAGGTGCGTCAGGCGCACGGCCGAGTCGGTGGTGTTGACGCCCTGGCCGCCGGGCCCGGAGGAGCGGTAGACGTCGACGCGGATCTCGTCGTCGGGGACGTCGATCTGGTCGGTCTGCTCGAAGGCGGGGACGACCTCGACGGCGGCGAAGCCGGTCTGGCGGCGGCCCTGGTTGTCGTATTTGCTGATGCGCACGACGCGGTGGGTGCCCTGCTCGACCGAGAGGGTGCCGTAGGCGTAGGGGCCGTTGACGGCGAAGGTGGCCGAGCGGATGCCCGCCTCTTCGGCGTAGGAGATGTCGTAGACCTCGGTGGCGAAGTCGTTGGACTCGGCCCACCGCAGGTACATGCGCATGAGCTGTTCGGCGAAGTCGCAGGCGTCGGCGCCGCCGGCGCCCGAGCGGACCGAGACGACGCAGTTGCGTTCGTCGTATTCGCCCGAGAGCAGGGTGCGCACCTCCAGCTCGTCGACGGACTTGCGGATGGAGGCGAGTTCGGCGAGGACCTCGGCGTGGGCGCTCGCGTCGTCCTCGTCCCCGGCGAGCTCGAAGAGGACCTCGACGTCGTCCATGCGCCCGTGCAGGCCGGAGAGCTTGTTGAGCTCGGCTTGGACGTAGGACAGGCGGGAGGTGATCTTCTGGGCGTGCTCGGCGTCGTCCCACAGTCCGGGGTCGGCGGCGGCGGCCTCGAGTTCGTCCTTCTCCCGTCGCAGCGCGGGCAGATCGAGGACGGCCTCGACGCTCGCTAGGGTCGCCTTCAGTTCGCGTAGATCGGCGGAAACATCGACACTGGTCACAACAGATCAGGGTACGCCTGTATTCGGGCTCATACGAAACGGGACGCTGGACCTGATGCGGTCCAACGTCCCGTTTCGCGCTTGAAATGCGCGCTTGCGCGTTGCGCGCCCGCCTAGTGCTTGAAGCTAGGCGGAGCGCTTCTTGAGCCAGCTGAGCGCGGCCCGGTGGTAGCCGACGGCGAAGTCCATGGCCGCAGCCGCGCCCGAGTCCTCACTGGCGTAGTCCTTGGCCGCGGCGCGCGCCTCGGCCAGGGCCTCCTGGTGCTGCTCGGTGGCGTCGGCGAACATGTCGCTCACGGTGTCGGCCGACATGTAGTCGGTGAAGGCGGTGCGCAGCGCGACCGGGTCGCGCAGCTGGCCGATGCGGGCCGGCTCGTTGAGCCAGCGGGTGAAGGCGCGCTTGCCGTTGGCGCTGATCGTGTACGGCACCGAAGCGCGCGGGCCCGGTTTGCCGACGCGGACGAGGCCCGCCTCGGCCAGGGCCGGGAGTTCGCGGTAGACCTGGGAGCGCGTCATGGTCCAGTACGGACCGAGGCGACGGGTCGCCTCGGCCATGAGTTGCCCACCGGTCATTGGACCTTCATGTAGCAAGCCCAGCAATGCCGCTGAGGTTGCGTTCAGTTCTTTTCCTGCCATGCCCGACAGGATGCCATGTGGATGCTGTTCTGACAAGTGGACAGCTCCAATGTGTCGATTGATCGTTACCAATACATACTTACGAATGGTCCATGCTTCTCGTTGGCGGCCTTGCTTTTCGGCCTAGGACTCACAGCTCAGTGCAACGTGTGTTTGGAGAATGTCAATCGTGTGATCCCGATCGCCCCATCGAATTGCGAAACGGAGTGTCGCGCTCTAGTTACGGAGCATTATCGACGGTTCTTGGCGCATTCAGTTGCCGGGCATATTGGAGCCGATGAGGTCCGATCCGGGGAACTGCTCGGTCAGATCGCCCTCATTGGAGTCGTCGGGGGCGCCACCGCCGCCATCTGAATCGGACATATCATCCGTTTCCGTTCCGGGAGCGGCGCTATCGGTCCCCGGTCCCGGCGGCCCGGGGGTCGTGGGCTCCTCCTCGGGGTCCGATTCGGGCGGGTCGGAGGGCTCGGCGTCGGGCTCGTCGGAGGGTTCGTCGCTCGGGTCGGGCTCGGCGGATTCGGCCGTCGGGGACGGGTCGGCCACATCGTCGCCATCGGAGCCTTCGGCGCCGGGGAGAGCGAAGAGGACGAACGCCGCGACGGCGAGCAGACCGAGCACGCCCGCGCCCGCCAGCGCCAGCCCGCGGCGGCGCGAGGGCCCGGCGGCCGAGCGCACCTCGGCGGCGACGAGGCTCGGGGCCGCGGGGGTGAGCGGCGCGGAGGCGGCGGGGGCCGCGGCGGCGCGGGCGCGCAGCTCCGGCTCGATGGGCGCGGTCGCCTGCTCGGACAGGCCGGGGGCGAGGCGCCGCAGTTCGGCGGCGACGCCGTCGAGGTCGCCGCGCTCGCGCGGGTCGAGCGACAGCAGCGTCTCGACGACCGCCCACAGTCCGGCGTCCACGGCGGCGGGCTTGACGGGGATCTCGGCGCGGTGGCGGTCGAGCACGTCGGTGATCGAGCCGCCCCGGTAGGCGCTGCGCCCGGTGAGCGCCTCGTAGAGGACCAGGCCGAGCGCGTAGTTGTCGATGCCGGAGGAGGCCGACTCGCCCGCGGCGATCTCGGGGGCGGTGTACTCGGGGGTGCCGTGGGAGGGCGTCGAAGTGGACCCGGCGGCGCGGGCGATGCCGAAGTCGATGAATTTGACCGCGTCGGCGCCGGCGAGCATGAGGTTGCCGGGCTTGACGTCGCCGTGGAGGTAGCCGGCGCGGTGGACGGCGGCGAGGGTCTCGGCGGCGAAGGCGCAGCGGCGGGCGGCCTCGGCCGCGGGCAGGGGCCCGTGGAGGCGCAGGTGCTCGCGGAGGTCGGCCCCTTCGGCGAATTCGAGGACGAGGGCCATGACGGTGTCGGTGGCGATGAAGTCGCGCACGCCGATGACGCCGGGGTGCTCGATGGCGGTGAGGGTCTCGGCCTCGGTGAAGAAGCTCTCGACGATGTCGTCCTCGCCGCGCAGCTCCTCGCGGAGGATCTTCACCGCGACGGGCTCACCGGTGACCCGGTCGAGGCCGCGCCACACCACCCCGACCGCGCCGCGGGCGATCTCGGCCTGGAGTTCGAAGCGGTCTGCCAGGACGCTCATCGGCGGTCACTCCGTTCCGGGGAGGGGCGTCGCACAGCGGCGCCGGCTTGGTGCGGAGGGGGCGAAGCGCTCCCTGCGCCGGGCGGCGGGCGCCGGGCTGGTGCGAGCGGTGCGGGTGCTCACGGCGGCTCCTCGGGGTATGGCTGCGGGCCTTGGATTTTCCACTGTAAGGACAGTATCAGTGCAGGTCAGAAGCGGAAAAGGAGAGTGGCACGATCCCGGGATACAGGAACGGGGCGACTACGGTCGGTCCCGATGCGGGAGAGGGCTGTCGCGCTCGCGCGGGGTGCGCCGGGCGGGGCGGGAATCGACGGTCGCCGGTTGTGGCCTGCCAACCACTACACTTGCGCCCATGTCCCTCGAACGGCCATGCTTCATATGGAATGCCGAAACCCGGTGCGAACTCAGTGGTGATCGCCTGTGACCGAACTACGTTGGCGCTACGGCGCCACCACCGACGTGGGCAAAGTCCGCGATCTCAACGAGGACTCCCACCTCGCGTCGCGGCGTCTGCTCGCGGTCGCCGACGGTGTGGGGGGCGCCGCCGCCGGCGAGGTGGCCAGCGGGGTGACCATCACCGAGGTGACGAAGCTGGCGCGCCGCTCGCCGGTGGAGGCCGAGGCCGAGCTCGGCGAGGTCGTCGACGCCGCGCGCGAGCGCATCCGCGCGGCGGTGGCCGAGAACCCCGAGTCGGAGGGCATGGCGACGACGCTGACGGCCCTGTGGCTGGGCGACGACGCCGTCGACATCGTCCATATCGGAGATTCCCGGGCGTACCAGGTGCGCGGCGAGGACTTCGTGCAGGTCACCGTCGACGACTCCTACGTCCAGCACCTCGTGGACGAGGGCGCGATCACCCCCGCCGAGGCCCAGGACCACCCGTACAAGTCGGTGGTGACGCGCGTGCTCCAGGCCAACCCCGCGCCGGCGCACTTCGAGACCCGTCCGGCCCAGGTCGGCGACCGGTACATGCTGTGCTCGGACGGGCTGAGCGACGTGGTCGACGACGCGGCGATCGAGGCGACGCTGCGGGACTTCACCGATCCGCAGGCGGCCGCCGACGAGCTGGTGCGCCTGGCCCTCGAAGGCGGCGGCCCGGACAATGTGACGGTCGTGGTCGGCGACGTCTCCGAGCACCGGCGGCGCAGGCGGTGGCCGTGGATCGCGGCGGCGGTCGCGGTGGTCCTGGCGGCCGCGGCGATCGCGGTGGGCCTGTACCTGCGCGGCTGAGCGCGGCCCCTCGCCGCGGGAGCGATCCCGGCGGCCCTCAGTCCGGCAGTCCCGCGAAGGCGCCCGAGACCCTCGCGGTGTAGTCGAAGAACCCGGCGTCGTCGGCGGTGACCCCGTACAGGTGGCCGTGCAGCTCGTAGGACAGTATGCCCACCAGGCGGTTCCAGGCCAGGAGGACGCGCGCGGTCTCGTCGGCGCTGAAGACCGTCTCCGGCAGCAGCTCGGTCATGTCCAGTGCGATGAGCGCGGGGTCGCAGGGCGGGGCGGGGGGAAGGCGCAGCGCCCCGGCGGCCTTCGCGTCGGCGACCACTCTCGCCAGCGTCAGCGGCATCCGGCTCGCCGCCAGGGAGGTCTCCTGCGGTGCGGCGTAGCCGGGCACGGGCGTGCCGTAGAGCAGCGCGAACTCGTGGGGGTTGGCGAGCGCCCACTCCCGCACGCCCCGCCAGATCGCCGCCCACCGCTCGCCCGGTTCGGCCGCCGGGTCGTCGGCGCCCTCGGCGGCGTCCCCGACGTCGTTGTACGCCTCCAGGATGAGCGCGGTCAGCAGCTCGTCCCGGCTCTTGTAGTAGCGGTAGATCGCCGAGGAGGCCATCTCGAGTTCGCGGGCGACGGCCCGCAGCGACAGGGCCGACGGCCCGACCTCGCCGAGCTGGCGCCTGGCGGCGGCCAGGATCTCCCGGGTGAGTTCGGCGCGGGCGCGTTCACGGGCGGTTCTCGGAGCATTCATGGGATCAGTGTACATAAACCAGAGCACCGCTCTTGCAGTTCCGATGCGCATGTGCGATCATCGTTCCATAACGAGAGCACTGTTCGCATATTGTGCGAGTGCCCGAACCCGCAGGAGCGCCCATGCACCGCCACCAGTACCGCACCCGCCTCGGCGCCGTGAGCATCGCGCTCGCCGGCGTCCTCTTCGCCCTCTACGAGATCGCCGCCCCGCGCGCCGACCAGACCACCCTCGAAGGCGCCGCGTCGTGGACCTCCGCCGGATGGGCCCTCGCCCACATCGCCGCGATCGTCGGCCTCATCCTCATCCCCCTGGCCTGGAGCGCCCTGCGGAACCACCTGGCCGCCGCGGGCGCCGCGGGGCCGGAGCGGACCGCCTTCCTCGCCGCCGCCACCGGCGCCGTCGGCTCGGGCCTGACCATCTCGTACTACGGCGCCGAGGTCTACGGCCTCAAGGCGATCGGCGCGCACGCCGTGGCCGAGGGCGACGCGGCCCTGACGGCGGTCGGCGACGACTTCCGCATGGACCCGACCGCGGTCACGGTCTTCGCGATCGGCCTGGCGCTCATCGCCGTCGCCGCCGTCCTCGCCGCGATCGCGGTGTGGCGCTCGGGGACCCTGCACCGCTGGAGCGCGGTCCCCCTGGCCGCCATGATGGTGCTGTACCTGCCGCAGTTCTTCGTGCCGCACCCGGTGCGGATCGCCTGGGGCGCGCTCGTCGCCGCCGGTTCACTGTGGATCGCCTGGGAACTGTGGCGCGCCGCCCGGCGCACCGGGACGTGAGCGCGCCGGCCGCTCAGGCCGACAGGGCGATGCCGTCGAGGATGTCGTGCTCGCTGACGACCACCGCGTCCGCGCCGCTGCGCTCCATGATCGTCCGCAGCACCAGCGCGCCGCCGACGATCACGTCGGCCCGGCCCGGGTGCATCACCGGGATCGCCAGCCGCGCCGCGTGGTCGACCGCGATGAGGTCGGCGGTGACCTTCGCCACCTGCTCGTAGCTCAGCGTCGTGCCGTCGATGGCGTCGGCGTCGTAGGCGGGCAGCCCCAGCGCGATCCCGGCGATCGTCGTCGCCGTCCCCGCCACCGCCACCAGCTCGACGGCCGAGCGGCCCGGGTCGACCGCCCGCAGGGCCCCGTCCACGATCGCGCGGACGTCCGCCGCGGCGGCCTCGATCTCCCCCGCCGCGGGCGGGTCGGAGCGCAGGTGACGCTCGGTCATGCGGACGCAGCCCACGTCGACCGACATCGCGGCCGCGACCTCCTCGCCCGTGCCGCGCACGAACTCGGTCGAGCCGCCGCCGATGTCGACCAGCAGGCGCTGGCCCGCCGGTTCGGGCAGCGTCGCCGCGGCCCCGGTGAACGACAGGCGCGCCTCCTCGTCGCCGGAGATCACCTCCGGGGCCGTGCCGAGCACCGAGGCGACCATCGCGGTGAACTCGTCGGCGTTGGCCGCATCGCGCGAGGCCGAGGTCGCGACCATCCGCACCGCCGCGACGCCGTGGTCGCGGATCTGGGCGGTGTAGTCGGCCAGGGCCGATCGGGTGCGCTCCAGGGCCGCCGCGGAGAGGCGCCCGGTGACGTCGACGCCTTCGCCGAGGCGCACGACCTCCATGCGGCGCACCACGTCGTGCAGGCGGCCCTCGTCGTCGACGTCGGCGATGAGCAGCCGGATCGAGTTCGTCCCGCAGTCGATCCCCGCCACGCGCCTCATGCGCCGGCCTCCTCGTCGGGCACGCAGGAACCGGTGCGCCACCACTCGGGGAGCCGCTCGATCGTCTCGTCGCCGAAGGGGTCGACGCCGGGCCCGGCCGCCAGCGCGTGCCCGGCGAGGGCGTGCAGGCACTTGACGCGGTCGGGCATGCCGCCGGCCGAGACGCCGTCGATCTCGGGCACCTCGCCGAGCTTCGCGCGCCGGGCCAGATAGTCCTCGTGGGAGCGCCGGTGGGCCGCGGCGAGGTCCTCGTCCCCGGCCAGGCGCTCGTTCATCTCCCGCATGACCCCGCCGCCTTCGAGCCGCCCGATGGCCGAGGCGGCCTTGGGGCAGGTCAGGTAATAGGTGGTCGGGAAGGGCGTCCCGTCGGGGAGCCGCGGCTCGGTCTCGACGACGGCCGGGCGGCCGCACGGGCAGCGCCAGGCGACGGCGTGCGCGCCGCGGATCGGGCGGCCGAGCTGCGCGGAGACCGCGGCGGCGTCGGCGTCGGTCACCGGCTGCGGCTCTTGGGGCCAGGAATCGGGCTTCAATCCTCTACTTCCTCTTGTTCGAGCCGGTCGGCGTCCTCGAAGGTGGCGACCAGCTCGTCGTACCAGTGCGGTTCGCCCTCGGCGGCGTCCTCGCCGTCGCGGCCCTCCTCGGGGTCCTCGCCGTCGTGGACGATGACGAGGTCCTCCCCCGGCTCCACCAGCAGCAGCTTCGAGCGGATCTGGGCCTTGACGTACTCGGGGTCGTCCCACTTGAGGCGCTCGGACTCAAGGCCCTCGATGCGCTCGCGCTGCTCGTCCTGGTCGGCTTCGAGCTGGTTGATCTCGATGCGCTGCTCGACGTAGGTGCGCAGCGGGTAGGCGTAGGCGAGGGCGAGCGCGGACAGCACGAGGGCGACGACGGCGGCGCGCCGGGAGATCCGGCGCTGGGGGCGGACGCGGACCCGTTTGACCTTGCGCCGCGCCGCGCCGCCGGGAGCGGGCCTGCGACCGGCGCGGGTGCGACCGGGTCCGGTCGATCGTCCTCCGGGGTGGCTGGGTCGTCGGCTGGCGCTCACCCGGCCAGCCTAGTCGATGCCGGGGCGAATGAGGTCCCCGCGCCGATCGGCGCGGGGACCTTCAGTCGGTGTCCGCGGTCCGGCGGCCGGACGCGGCCGCGCGGCCTCAGCGGGCGCCCTGCGGGGTCACTCGCCCCCGGCGAACTTCGCGAAGGCCGAGGCCCCGGCGTAGCGGGCGGCGTCACCGAGGCTCTCCTCGATGCGCAGCAGCTGGTTGTACTTGGCGACGCGGTCCGAGCGGGCCGGGGCGCCGGTCTTGATCTGGCCGGTGCCCATGGCGACGGCCAGGTCGGCGATGGTGGTGTCCTCGGTCTCGCCGGAGCGGTGGCTCATCATGCAGCCGAAGCCGGCGCGGTGGGCCATCTCGACCGCGTCGGAGGTCTCGGTGAGCGAGCCGATCTGGTTGACCTTGACGAGCAGGCCGTTGGCGGCCCGCTCCTCGATGCCGCGGCGCAGGCGCTCGGGGTTGGTGACGAACAGGTCGTCGCCGACGATCTGGACCCTGTCGCCGACGCTCGCGGTCATGGCCGACCAGCCGGACCAGTCGTCCTCGGAGAGCGGGTCCTCGATGGACACGAGCGGGTAGGCGCCGAGCAGCTCCGCGTAGTAGGCGGTCATCTCCTCGCCGCTGCGCTTCTGGCCCTCGAAGACGTAGGCGCCGTCGGAGTGGAACTCGGTGGCCGCGACGTCCATCGCGAAGGCGATGTCGGTGCCGAGCTTGTAGCCGGCCTTCTCGACGGCGACGGCGATGAGGTCGAGCGCCTCGCGGTTGGAGCCCAGGTCGGGGGCGAAGCCGCCCTCGTCGCCGAGGCCGGTGTTCAGGCCCTTGTCCTTGAGGACGGCCTTGAGGGCGTGGTAGGTCTCGGCGCCCCAGCGCAGCGCCTCCTTGAACGTCGGCGCGCCGATCGGGGCGATCATGAACTCCTGGACGTCGACGTTGGAGTCGGCGTGGGCGCCGCCGTTGAGGATGTTCATCATCGGCACCGGCAGCAGGTGGGCGTTCGGGCCGCCGACGTAGCGGTAGAGCGGCAGCTCGGAGGAGTCGGCGGCGGCCTTGGCGACGGCCAGGGAGACGCCGAGGATGGCGTTGGCGCCGAGGCGGGACTTGGTCGCCGTCCCGTCGAGGTCGATGAGGGCCTGGTCGACGAGGCGCTGCTCGCTGGCCTCGAGACCGACCAGTGCGGGGCCGATCTCGTCGAGGACACCGA
>DASTYG010000072.1:0-25262 GCA_035765105.1 Glycomyces sp. | reverse complement strand
GCGGGCGCCCGCGAGTAGTATCGGCGCGTGACCGAACAGCGCCCTTCCCGGCCGGGCCCGGCCGACTTCCTCGCCGCCAACCGGGGCGGCGGCATGATGACCATGCTCGACCAGCGCGGCGGAGCCGTGTTCGCTTCCCTCGCATGGCGTCTCGGTCTCAAGCCGACGCACCTGACACTGCTCAACCTGCTCCTGGGGCTGGCCGCCTCGGCGGGCGTCATCGCCTACATACCGCTCGCGCGGGACGGCGCCCCGTGGTGGCCGGCGGCCCTGGCCGCGCTCGTGCTCTGGAAGGCCGCCTACATGCTCGACTGCGCCGACGGGCAGCTCGCGCGCGTCACCGGGACCGGCTCCGAGGCGGGCGCGCGCGTCGACATCCTGTGCGACGTGGCGATCCAGGCGTCCGTGGTCGCCGTCGTCGCGGCCGTCGTCGACGCCTACACGCCGAGCGTGCCCGCCTGGTGCGGCGCGGCCTTCGCGGCGCTGTGGATGACCAACCTCGTCACCTCGGTCATGGCCAAAGAGGACTCGGACGTGTCGCTGGTGAAGTCCACCGGCCTCGCCGTGCGCCTGGTCAAGCTCGTGCGCGACTACGGCTTCGTCATCGTCGTCATCGCCCTGGCGCTCCTGCGGCCCGAGGCGATGGCCCTGGTGATGCTGCTCTTCGGCGCCGTCAACGCCCTGTTCCTGCTCGCGAGCATCGCCGCGGCCTCACGCGCCACCCTCCGCTGAGCCGCGATCGCCGCCGCACGCGACGACGAGGGCCCGCGCCGGTCGCCCGGCGCGGGCCCTGCGAGTGCCGCCGTGCGGCTCAGGCGGATTCGCGGACGACGATCCTCGTACCCAGGATCGTCACCAGCGGCCCGGCCTCCTCGCCGCGGACGCGGCCGCACAGCAGCCGCGCCATCTCGCGCCCCATCGTCTCGGTCGGCTGGTGCACCGTCGTCAGCGGCGGCTCGGCCACCTCCGCCAGCGGCGAGTCGTCGAAGCCGATGAGCGCCATGTCCTCGGGCACCGAGACCCCGCGCTCCCGCGCCACGCGCAGCGTCGCGATCGCGAGCGGGTCCGAAGCCGCGAGGATCGCGTCCAGCTCGCCCGCGGCGTCGAACAGCTGCCGCGCGGCCTTGATGCCGCTGGCCTCGTCGAAGCCGCTCGCCACGGCCACCAGCCGGTCCTCGACCGGCAGCCGGTGGCCGCGCAGGCCGTCGCGGTAGCCGTTGAGGCGGTCGACGCCCACGGCCATGTCCTGGGGGCCCGCCACGATGCCGATCCGGCTGTGGCCGCGCTCGGCCAGGTATTCCACGGCCTGGCGCGCCCCCGAACGGTTGTCGCAGTCCACGTACGCCAGCGGGCGGAACCCGACGGGCGTGCCGCACAGCACTATGGGGATGCCGGCGTCCTCCAGGCGCTCGGGCAGCGGGTCGCCGCCGTGGCTGGAGACCATCATGACGCCGTCGACGTGGCCGCTCATGAGGTAGGACTCCAGGCGGCTGCGGTCGCCGTCGCGCGGCGCGAAGGTGAGCATCAGCCGCATGTTCTCCTCGGCGAGCTGCTCGGTGATCCCGCGCAGCACCCCCGCGAAGAACGGCTCGCTCCACAGCCACTCCTGCGACTCGGTGACCACCAGCGCGACCGTGTCGGTCCGCTGCGTCACCAGCGTCCGCGCCGCCTGGTTGGGGACGTACCCCAGCTCCTTGATCGCGGCCAGGACCGCCGCCCGGGTCTCCTCGGCGACCTTGGGGGAGCCGTTGATGACACGCGAGACCGTGCCCCGACCGACCCCCGCGTGACGCGCGACGGTGTCGAGCGTGGGGCGCCCGGCGCTGCGGCCGCGCTTCGCCCGGCCGTTGGGGGACTGCCCGGCGGGCTGCGCCGCGCCGGCGCTTGGGTCGTCAGATCGAGTGTCGGTCATCGTGCATCACCTCGGGCTCCGTTGCGTGATCTTATTTTGCCTCACCGTTCGAACAAGCCTGCCGCACCAGGTCGCCGTACCACTTGCCCGAGTCTTTCACGACTCGCTGTCCGGTTTCGAAGTCGACGTAGACCAGCCCGAAGCGCTTGGTGTAGCCCCAGGCCCACTCGAAGTTGTCGGCCAGGGACCACGCGAAGTAGGCCACCAGCGGCACCCCCTCCTCGATCGCGTCGGCGCAGGCGTCCAGGTGGTCGCGGATGTAGTCGAGTCGCTCGGAGTCGGCCACCTGCCCTTCGACCAGTTTGTCGGGGAACGCGGCGCCGTTCTCCGTGACCGCCAGTGTCACTCCAGGGTAGTTCGCGTGCAGGCGTTTCAACGTTTCAGTCAGCCCCTGCGGCGCGATCTCCCACCCCATGTCCGTCTGCGGCAGGCCGGTGGTCACGAAACCGACGTGCTCGTTCGCCGGCCACGCGGAGCCGGCGTTGGTCGGCGCGGCCGAGGCCGAGGCGGCCCCGCCCTCGGCGCCGGTCACGGTGAACTGGCTGTAGAAGTTCACCGACAGGCAGTCCAGCGGCGCGTTGATGAGCTCCATGTCGCCGACCTCGACGAACGAGAAGTCCGTGATCGCCTCGAAGTCCCCGACGACGTCCTCGGGGTAGGCGCCCTTGAGCGCGGCGTCGGTGAACCACCGGTTCTGCACCCCGTCGACGCGGCGGGCCGCGTCGACGTCGACCGAGGAGTCCGAGGCGGCGTACACCGGGTAGAAGTTCAGGCCGATGCTCACCGTCGAGTCCGGGTCGGCCTCCTTGATCGCGCGCGCCGCCAGCCCGTGCCCGAGCATCAGGTGGTGCGCGGCCGCGATCGACGCGGACGGCTCCCGGCGGCCCGGCGCGTGCTCGCCCGAGGCGTAGCCCAGGAACGCCGAGCACCACGGCTCGTTGACCGTGATCCAGTGCTTGACGCGGTCGCCCAGGGCCCCGTGCGCCGTCCGCGCGAACTCGCCGAACCGCTCGGCGGTGTCGCGCTTGGGCCAGCCGCCGGCGTTCTCCAGCGACTGCGGCAGGTCCCAGTGGTAGAGGGTCACCCACGGCGTGACGCCCGCTTCGAGCAGGGCGTCGACCAGGTTCGAGTAGTAGTCCAGCCCGGCGCGGTTGACGCGGGAGTCGCCCTCGGGGCAGATCCGCGGCCACGAGAGCGAGAACCGGTAGCTGTTGAGGCCGAGCTCGCGGACGAGGGCCACGTCGGCCTCGATGTTGCGGTACGAGTCGATCGCCGTGTCGCCGTTGGAGCCGTCGACCACCCGCCCCGGCTCGGACACGAAGGTGTCCCAGATGGACTTGCCCCGCCCGTCGGCGGTGGTCGACCCCTCCACCTGGTAGGAGGAGGTGGCCGCGCCCCACGAGAAGCCCGATGGGAACCGGGCGGCCAGTGGGCCTGTTTCGTTGTCGATGCTCATGATTTCGTGGAACCTTCCATGATGCCGCTGACGATCTGCCGTCCGAAGATGATGAACAGGATCGTGATGGGAATGATCGAGATCAAGGTGCCGGTGAAGACCATCGAAAGGTCCGTCGAGTACAGGCCGACCGAGATCTGGCGGATCGCCAGCTGGATCGTCGGCGTCTCGCTGCTCAGGACCAGGAACGGCCACAGGAACTCGTTCCAGTTGAGCATGAAGGTCAGCAGGCCCAGCACGACCATGCCCGGGCGCAGCGCCGGCAGGACGACGCTCCACCAGATCCTCAGCGTCGAGGCCCCGTCGATGCGGGCGGCCTCGATGATCTCGTCGGGGACCGACTGGAGGGTGTACTGCCGCATCAGGAAGATGCCGAAGCCGTTGACCAGGAACGGCAGGATCGCCGCCTGGTAGGTGTCGAGCCATTCCAGCTCGACCATCATGAGGTACATCGGGACCAGGCCCAGGTGCTGGATCGGCACCATCATCGTCGCCATGACGATGAACATGAGGAACTTGGAGCCGCGGAACTTGAGCTTGGCGAAGGCGAAGCCGGCGAGGGTCGAGATGAGCACGACCGAGAGGGTCACGGTGCCGGTGATGATGAACGAGTTCTGGAGGCCCAGGAGCAGGTTCGCCTGCGGGTCGGTCAGCGCCCGCTCGATGTTCGCGCCCAGGTTGCCGCCCGGGATGAGCGCGGGCGGGAACTGGGAGGCGGCCGCGGTGTTCCGCGAGGCGATGACGATCATCCAGTACAGCGGGAAGATCGACAGCGCGATCACGGCGATCAGGCCGATGCGGGTGAGCGCGGTGGGCTGGAGCACCTGCGCGCTGGCGCCCTTGCTCCGCTTGGGGCGCTTGGGGCTCTGGGACTCCGCCGGCGCGGGCTTGGTCGGCGCGGGCGGCTTGAGGACGGTGCTCATTTGTTCCCCTGGATGCGGTTGACGACGAGGAAGTTCAAGCCGGCGAGCAGCGCGATCACGATGAACAGCAGCCATCCGGCCGCGGCGGACATGCCGTAGTTGCCGTGGGTGCGCAGCAGGTCGATCAGGACCATCGACGTGGTCTGGAACTGGCCGGTGCTGCCGCCGGAGAAGGTGCCGGAGCCGAACATCATCGGCTCGACGAACAGCATCATGCCGCCCACGGTGGAGATGAAGGTGACGAAGATGATCACGGGCTTGAGCTGTGGGACGGTGATCTTCCAGAACTGCTGCCGGGAGTTGGCCCCGTCGATCGCGGCGGCCTCGTACAGCTGCTTGGGGATGGTCTGCATGGCGGCCAGGAAGATCAGGGAGTTGTAGCCCATCCAGCGCCAGTCGACCATCGAGGAGATGGCTATCCAGGAGCTCCATCGCTCCGCCTGCCAGTTGATGTTGTCGACCCCGAACAGGCCGAGGAAGCCGTTGATCATGCCGTACTCCTGGCCCCAGATGCGGGCGAAGACGACGCCGACGGCGACCACGGAGGTGACGATCGGGGCGAGCACGAGCATGCGCCAGGTCAATTGGGCGCGCAACCGCTTGCTGAGCGCGTTGGCGACGAGGAGCGCCACGATGAGCTGCGGGACGGTGGCGATGACGAACATGCCGAGCGTGTTGACGATCGACCAGGGGAAGCGGTCGTAGTCGAACAGCAGGAACTTGTAGTTGTCCAGACCCACGAAGGTCCGGTCGGGCTTGCGGGTGCTCCACTCGTGGAGCGAGGCGTAGACGGTGTAGCCCATCGGGAAGAGCCCGAACACTGCGAACAGCAGGAAGAAGGGGGCTACGAGCACATACGGGACGCCTTTGAGGTCGAATGCGTGGAGCCGGTCGCGAAAGCTCTGGCGCCGGTTCGTTCGACCCGGGTCGACTGCGGTGGTCATGATTCCTCTCATCGGTCCGAAGGAGTCGGGCCGCCGCGGGGTGGGGCGCGGCGGGCCGACACGGCGCCGGAGCCGCCGGCCGCCTCCGCGCGGGGCTTCCCGCGCTCGGAGGCGGTCGGCGGGCCGGAGCGTGAGTCGCCGAAGAGGTGGGGAGCGGTGCCTGGGGACCACCGCTCCCTGCGGCGACCGGCGCCGTCACTGCGTGACGGGCGCCTTCGGGCTACAGTCCGCCGAGCGCCACCGCGTTCTCGGCCTCGGTCTGGATGGCGTCCCAGATCTCATCGGAGGAATAGGTGCCGTCGACCAGGCCGTTCAGGGCCCCTTCCACGGCGCCCTTCACGGACGGGTGCAGCTCGGTGTACTCCAGGGCGGGGAACTCGGCCACGGAGGCGGCGATGATCTCGCCGACCGGCGCCTCGTTGAAGTACGGGTTGGTGTAGTCGGAGACCATCTCGGCGCCTTCGAAGGTCGACGGGAAGGGACCGACGGCCTCGAAGACGGCGACCTGCTGCTCGGGGGCGGTCAGCCACGCGGCGAGCGCGGCGGCCTCTTCGGGGTGCGCGCTCTGGGCGGGCACGAGCAGCCAGGAGCCGCCCCAGTTGCCGGAGATGCCCGGCGCGGCGGCGAAGTCCCAGTTCCCGGCGCCGTCCTCACCGGCGTTGCCCTCGACGACGCCGAGCATCCACGCGGGGCACGGCATGACGGCGAAGCCGCCCTGGGCCTGCGCGGCGATCCACTCTTCGCTCCAGGAGACGAAGTTGCCGATGGCGCCCATCTCGTTGAGCTCGACGATGGTGTCGACCGAGGTGGTGACGGCGTCGGAGTCGAGGGTCAGGTTGCCCTCGGCGTCGACGTACATCTGGCCGTCGCTCTGGCCGGCGACCTGGCCCAGGAGCATGTTCTGCAGCTGCGTCGGGCTGTCGAGGAACTCGGCGTCAACGCCGGAGTCGACGAAGGTCTGGGCGGTGGTCTTGAAGCCGTCCCAGTCGGCCCAGGCGGCGGCGACCTCGGCGCGGTCGGTCGGCAGACCGGCCTCACCGAACAGGTCGGAGCGGTAGCACATGCCCATGCCGCCGACGTCGGTGCCGAACCCGGCGAGCTTGCCGCCCGGGGTGTGGCCGAGGTCCCACTTCCACTCGGGGTACTCCTCGGCCCGGCTGTCGTAGCCGTACTCGGCGAGGTCGACCCAGTAGTCCTCGTTGGCCAGCATCTGGGACATGGCCTGCTCGTCCATGGCCATGACGTCGCCGCCGCCGGAGCCGGCCTGGAGGGCGGCCTCCATGGCGGGGCGGAAGTCGTTCTCGAAGTTGAGGCCGTCGCCCTCGAGCACCACGTCGATGTTCGGGTTCTCGGCCTCGTACTGCGCTTCGAGGTCGGCGTCGACGTAGCCGAGGGTGCCGAACATCTGGACGGTGAGCTGGATCTTGCCGTCACCGTCGGTGTCGTCGCCGCCGTCGCCGCCGCATGCGCTGAGGGCGAGTGCGCCCGCGGCGACCGCGGCGAGGGCCGCCTTGCCGCGGTGTTGGTTGAGGAGATGCATCTTTGCTGGTTTCCTTCCAGGCGCCGGGGCGCCGTGTTCGTCGGAGGGGTTGTCGCAGTCGTCGGTACGAAGGGGTCGACCACGGGTGGTCGAGGGGGCCGGGCGGGCCCGACCGGGTGGTAGTGGTTGTCATCGCTTTGGGAGCGATACCAGCAGCTTACGGGAGCGTGATGCACGGCGCAAGGCCGGGTGTGGGAGGAGTTACTTTTTTGTTACCTCGCCCGTGGGAGGTGTTGCATCGAGGGTCTCGAATCCATCGTTACGCTGCGTCAGGATTTCGCTATCTACCAGCTAAATCAAAGCCTTGTATCAAGTGGGTGCAATGTACGCAAAATAAATTTAGAGATGTCAATGTATTGACATAAGGGGCGGTGTCTTGCGAGGATGGCTTGGGAGCGCTTCCCTTCGAAGGTCCGTTTCGTTCCACACACGTCAAATGACGGCCTCGGAATGACACAAGCGCTCCCATCAGAACCGGACATTCAGACAGCTCTCAGGAGTAACGCAATGGAACTCGATACCCCGGCACCGCCGCTCAGGCGACGCCGCCGATGGCGCCGCGGCGCGGCGATCGGTCTTCCGGTCGCCATGGTCGGCACCCTCGGTCTGATAGCGGCGCCCCACGCGTTCGCCGCCGAATACTGCGGCGGCGTGGAATACAACGTCACCTCCAGCTGGAACGGCGGCTTCCAGGCCAACGTCTCCCTCACCGCGGGCACCGCCGGCCTCGACGGCTGGGACGTCGAATGGGACTTCCCCTCCGGCACCCAGGTCACCTCCGCGTGGAACGTCGACTGGAACCAGAGCGGCGCCCACTTCTCCGGCTCGGACGTCGGATGGAACGGCGCCATCGCCGCGGGCGACACCCGCGAGGTCTTCGGGTTCATCGGATCGGGCGCCGCCACCGTCCCGACCGGCTTCACCGTCAACGGCGAGTCCTGCGACGGCGACCAGGAGCCCGAGCCCACCGAGCCCGAGCTCACCGTCTCGCGCGCGACCCTCGTCCTCGACGCCGGCTCCACCGTCGACTTCGGGGTCGGCTTCACCGCCGAGCTGACCGACGACGTCGACGTGACCACCACCCACGCCGGGGGCACCACCGACATCGGCGTCGCAGACGGTTCCTCGCTCAGCTTCGGCCCCTCCAACTGGGACACCGACCAGACCGTCACCATCGCCGCCGCCGAAGGCGCCGAGGGCACGGCGACCTTCACCGTCGCCGCCGACGGCTACGAGCCCGTCGAGGTCACCGCCACGGTGGCCGACCTGGGCGACGTCACCCAGAACGAGGACCGCTTCCTCACCCTCTACGACCAGCTGACCGGCTCGGACTCGCCCTACCTGCACGAATCGGGCCTGCCGTACCACTCGGTCGAGGAGCTCATCGTCGAGGCGCCGGACTACGGCCACCAGACCACCTCGGAGGCCCTGAGCTACCTGATGTGGCTCGAGGCGTCCTACGGCCAGATCACCGGCGACTGGGAGCCCTACAACCAGTCGTGGGAGACCGTCGAGCAGTACGCCATCCCCGAGATGAACCCGACCAACTACGACCCGTCCAGCCCCGCGTCGTACGCGCCCGAGGCCGACGACCCGAGCAAGTACCCGACGCAGCTGGACTTCGACGTGCCGGTCGGCCAGGACCCGATCGCCGACGAGCTGGAGTCCACTTACGGGTCCAACCAGATCTACGGCATGCACTGGATCCTGGACCTGGACAACGCCTACGGCTTCGGCGAATGCGGCGACGGCACCACCGAGCCGGCGTACATCAACACCTTCCAGCGCGGGCTCCAGGAGTCCACGTGGGAGACGGTGACGCACGGCTCGTGCGAGACGTTCGACTTCGGCGGTCCCAACGGCTTCCTCGACCTGTTCATCGGCGACGAGCAGTACGCCCAGCAGGAGCGCTACACCGCGGCTCCCGACGCGGACGCCCGCGCCGTGCAGGTCGCCTGGCTCGCCGAGCAGTGGGCCGCCGAGCAGGGCAACGAGGGCGCGGTCACCCAGTCCCTGGAGAAGGCCTCCAAGATGGGCGACTACCTCCGCTACTCCTTCGCCGACAAGTACTTCAAGCAGATCGGCGACTGCGTCGGGGCCGACGCCTGCCCCGGCGGCACCGGCAAGGACTCGTTCCACTACCTGATCAGCTGGTACTACTCGTGGGGCGCCGGCATGAACGGCGACTGGTCCTTCCGCATCGGCGGCTCGGGCATCCACCAGGGCTACCAGAACGTCATGGCGGCCTACGCGCTGTCGAACGACCTGGCCCCGGAGTCCCCGACCGCGGCCGACGACTGGGCGACCAGCCTCGACACCCAGCTCGAGTTCCTGGAATGGCTCCAGGTCCCCGAGGGCAGCCCGGGCGCCGGCGCCATCGCCGGCGGGGCCACCAACAACTGGCAGGGCAACTACGGCACCCCGGACTCCTCCGCGGAGTTCAACGGGATGGCGTACGACTGGCAGCCGGTGTGGAACGACCCGCCGTCGAACAACTGGTTCGGCTTCCAGGCCTGGGGCATGGACCGCGTCGCGCAGTACTACTACTACACCGGTGACGAGCGCGCCGGCGCGCTGATGGACAGCTGGGTGGAGTGGGTGCTCGACAACAGCACCATCACCGACACCGAGTACAGCTTCCCCGGCGACCTGTCGTGGTCGGGCGAGCCCGGCGACGGCCTGTCGGTCTCGGTCGCCACGCAGTCGACCGACCCGGGTGTGGCCGGCTCGGTGGCGAAGGACCTCGCGTACTACGCCGCCGCCACCGGTGACGCCGAGCTCCAGCAGACCGTCGCGGACCTGCTCGACGCCATGTGGCTGTACAACGACGGCATCGGCGTCACGCAGCCCGAGGGCCGCGCGGACTACTGCCGCTTCGGCGACGAGGTCTACATCCCGAGCGGCTGGTCGGGCACCATGCCGAACGGCGACGTCATCGAGCCGGGTGTCAGCTTCATCGACATCCGCTCCTTCATGAAGGAGTTCGACGGCTGGGACCAGGTCGAGGCCTACATCGAGGGCGGCTGCACCGGCGAGCCCCCGACGTTCGAGTACCACCGGTACTGGCACCAGGTCGAGGTCGCCACGGCGTACTCCACCTACGCCGACCTGTTCGAGTAGAAGACGACGAATGACGGGGCGCCCGGCCGACCGGGCGCCCCGGTGACAGACAGGGCGCGCACCCGCCGTGGAGCCGGGTGCGCGCCCGTTCGTCTGCGTCGGGGCTGCTGTGCCGGTGGGGGCGGGCGCGGCGGCGCGGGTGCCTCAGCGGTGCGGTCGCGGGCCGGGCGGCGGGCCGCCGGGCGTCCTCCCGGTGCGCGCGGCCGGGGCGTTCGGTCGCGGGCGCCGCCGGGATCGCGGTCTCCGCTGAGCACACAGGTCGGAGCCGGCGGTGCGGCCGGGCCCGACCTCTATGCTCAGAGCGTCGTTGCCCCGAGCGCTGGCCTCGCGGGGGTCAGTAGATCTCGATGTCGAGGTCCTGCGCGGCGTCCCAGAAGCCCTCGCTCACCGGGCGCGCGCTGGCGATGCCGGCCATGGCGACGACGCCGCCGGGCAGGTAGGTCGAGGCGATGGTGGTGTAGTCGGTCCCGTCGTCGGCGTGCGCCACGGTCACGGTGCCGCCGCTGCGGATGAGGCGCAGCCAGATCTCGTCGGACTCGGAGTCGACCGGGGACAGCGACCAGTCGGTGTGGTCCCGGGTGGTGACGGTGCTGACTAGGTGCTGGCCGCCGAGGTATTCGGCCCCGGTCTTGACCCAGTTGGTCTCGTCGACCCGGATGGTGAGGGACGCCTCGGAGTGCTGGTGGCGGTGTTCGGGCCGGAACCGCATGGCGACTTCGCCGTCGCCTTCCATTCTGAGGCCGTAGATGTAGGCGTGATCGCGCTGGTGCTCATCCCCTGCGCGGCGGAGGAAGGTGGACTTGATTTCGAAGTATGGATTGATCAATCCACCATCAACAGTCCATTGTACTTCTTCTGAAGGAGATTGCATGAAGCAATCATGCCACACGTGAAGAGGACACATTCGGGCAAAACGGTTGACGTAACGCAAAGTTAATCGGGGCTTCGCATGTGACATCGCCGTGAAACGGCAGGTAGTCCGCGGTCGGATGCGTTCGGTGCGGTGTCGGTTACCCTTATCGGAAAACGTTTCTCGACTCTGGTGACATCGGCTCCGGCGCCGCAGGAGAATGCACGTGCATCGTAACGTGCTTGTGCCACATGGACAAAGCGAGTGTCCACAGGTTTGTCTGTCGACTCCCGTCAATTCCTGTGGAGTGCGCGCCGCCTTCCGGCGCGCTTTCCCGCGCGCCTTTCGCGCCCGCCGCCGGGGACCGGCCGCCGAGCGGGCGGCCGCACGAGTGTGCGGCGCTCGGCGACGGGCCGGAGTGTCGAATCCGGCTCATGCCCGTGTCCTCTCCGGCGGCTCGACCGTTAAAAGAGGTGTAGGAGTACCTGAAGGGCACGGAAGCGACGGCGAATCGGGAGAGCGCGTGAATATGCAGCATTCGGTGAGATCGGTGCCGCTGGCCCCGCAGGCCCCCGGCGGGCGCGGGGCGCCGCGCCAGGACCGCAGTGCTCCACCCCGCCGCTCCATGCGCCGCACCGCCGCCGAGGCCCGCGGCGACGCGCCCCGCGGCCGCCGCACCGCGGACTCGCCGGGCGGTTTCTTCTCCATCGAGTCGCCCCCGCCGCTCGACGCCCCGCCCGGCATAGCGGAGATCACCGGCTGGGAGCTGGCCGCCGCCATGTGGCGCGAGCACCTGCCCGAGCAGCTGCTCGGCGTGGACTGCGCCTCCTGCGGCCAGGCGTGGCCCTGCGACGCCTGGGACATCGCCGACGACCTGCTCGGCCAGTGCTGCGAGTCCGCCCGGCTGGACGCCGCCGGGGCCGCCGACGAGGGCTGAGGCCCCCGCCCGTCCGCCGCGACCAAGGTTGAGTCGGGGCGGCTCAACTTTCGTGCGATTCGTCACATTCGACGCGTCCGCCTTGACAGTGGGCGGCTCCAGGAAGAACATGAGTCTATCTGGCTCAACTTGGTTCCGGGTCCCGCCCGGCCGGCTGAGGCACCGAGACATCTGTTCCACTATTCCAGGAGATCAACATGGCACGTGCGGTCGGCATCGACCTCGGCACCACGAACTCCGTGGTCAGCGTCCTCGAGGGCGGGGAGGCCACGGTCATCACCAACGCTGAAGGAGCCCGGACCACCCCGTCCATCGTCGCGTTCGCCAAGAACGGCGAAGTCCTGGTCGGCGAGGTCGCCAAGCGCCAGGCGGTCACCAACCCCGACCGGACGATCCGCTCGGTCAAGCGCCACATGGGCACCGACTGGTCCGTCGACATCGACGGCAAGTCCTACACCGCGCAGGAGATCAGCGCGCGCATCCTCATGAAGCTCAAGCGCGACGCCGAGGCGTACCTGGGGGAGAACGTCACCGACGCGGTCGTCACCGTCCCGGCCTACTTCTCCGACGCCCAGCGCACCGCCACCAAGGAGGCGGGCGAGATCGCCGGGCTCAACGTCCTGCGCATCATCAACGAGCCCACCTCCGCCGCCCTGGCCTACGGCCTCGACAAGGGCGACGAAGAGCAGACCATCCTCGTCTTCGACCTCGGCGGCGGCACCTTCGACGTCTCCCTGCTCGAGATCGCCGAGGGCGTCATCCAGGTCAAGGCCACCAGCGGCGACAACCACCTCGGCGGTGACGACTGGGACGACCGCGTCATCCAGCACCTGGTCAAGACCTTCAACGGCCAGTACGGCGTGGACCTGGCCAAGGACAAGATGGCCATGCAGCGCCTCAAGGAGGCCGCCGAGAAGGCCAAGATCGAGCTGTCCAGCGCCACCAACACCTCGATCAACCTGCCCTACATCACCGCCGGCCCCGACGGCCCGCTCCACCTGGACGTCAGCCTCAGCCGCGCCGAGTTCGAGCAGATGACCTCCGACCTCCTCGACCGCTGCAAGAAGCCGTTCGAGCAGGCCGTCAAGGACGCCGGGATCAACGTCGCCGAGATCGACCACGTCATCCTCGTGGGCGGCTCGACCCGCATGCCCGCCGTCTCCGACCTGGTCAAGCGCCTCATCGGCCGCGACGCCCACAAGGGCGTCAACCCCGACGAGGTCGTCGCCATCGGCGCCACCCTCCAGGCCGGCGTGCTCAAGGGCGAGGTCAAGGACGTCCTGCTGCTGGACGTCACGCCGCTGAGCCTGGGCATCGAGACCAAGGGCGGGATCTTCACCAAGCTCATCGAGCGCAACACCACGATCCCGACCAAGCGCTCGGAGACCTTCACGACCGCCGACGACAACCAGCCCTCCGTGCTCATCCAGGTCTTCCAGGGCGAGCGCGAGATCGCGGCTTACAACAAGAAGCTCGGCACCTTCGAGCTCACCGGCCTCCCGCCGGCGCCGCGCGGCATGCCGCAGATCGAGGTCACCTTCGACATCGACGCGAACGGCATCGTGAACGTCTCGGCCAAGGACACCGCCACCGGCAAGGCCCAGTCGATGACCATCACCGGCGGCTCCAGCCTGGGCAAGGACGACATCCAGCGGATGATGGCCGAAGCCGAGGAGCACGCCGAGGAGGACCGCCAGCGCAAGGAGGAGGCCGAGGCCCGCAACACCGGCGAGGGCCTGGTCTACCAGACCGAGAAGCTCCTGGCCGAGTCCGGCGACAAGATCCCCGAGGACACCAAGGGCAAGATCAACGACGCCACCGCGACGCTCAAGTCCTCCCTGGCAGGATCGGACGTGGAGGCCATCAAGAAGGCCACCGACGAGCTGTCCAAGGTCAGCCAGGAGGCCGGCGCGGCCATGTACGCCGCCGCGCAGGCCGACCAGCAGGCCGCGGGCGGCGCCCCCGGCGCCGACGCCGGAGCCGGAACCGCAGGTGAAGCCGACGATGTCGTCGATGCCGAGATCATCGACGACGACAAGGACCAGAAGTGAGCGACGAGGACAAACGCAACGCCGACGAGTCCGGGGACCCCGAATCCGCGGACCCCGACTCCGGCGGCGACGACCACGCCGACGCCGACGAGGAGCTGACGGTCGAGGACATCCTCGCCGAGGCCTCCGACGACGGCCAGGCCGCCGAGGACACCGTCTCGGTCCTCCAGACGACCCTGGAGGAGCGCACGAGGGATCTCCAGCGGCTCAACGCGGAGTTCCAGAACTACCGCAAGCGCGTCGAGCGCGACAAGGCCCGGTCCGGGGAGCTGGCGACGGCGGCGGTGCTCTCGAGCCTGCTGCCGATCCTGGACGACCTCGACCGCGCCCGCGACCACGGCGACCTCACCGGGCCCTTCGGCTCGGTCGCCGAGCAGCTGATCAACACGCTGGCCAAGCAGGGCCTGGAGTCGTTCGGGGAGAAGGGCGACACCTTCGACCCCACGGTCCACGAGGCGGTCGCCCACATGCAGATGGGCGACGTGGACGGGCCGACCTGCATCGACGTGATGCGGCGCGGCTACCGGCTCGGGGACCGGCTGCTCCGCGCGGCCCTGGTGGCCGTGGCCGAGCCGCTCGACGAGCCGGAGGCGTCCCCGCCCGCCGAGCAGGCGGGGGAGGACGACCTGAGGGAGTCGGCCGAGGACCCCGCCGAGGGCCCGGACGAGTCGGAGCCCGCCGAGCCCGACCTCCCGAGGGAGTCGGCCGAGGAGCCCGCCGAGGGCCCGGACGAGTCGGAGGCCGCCGAGGCCGACGGCGCCGAGTCCAAGGCCGAGTCCGAGAAGGACGGCGAGGGCAAGCGGGGCGACTGACCCGCGCAGGGAACACGAGAACCGACGATCGGTATTGAAGGAGGCGTCCGGTGGCATCGCAGGAATGGTTGGAGAAGGACTTCTACGCCGCGCTCGGCGTGCCGCAGGACGCCTCCAAGAAGGACATCGAGCGGGCGTACCGCAAGCTCGCCCGCGAACTGCACCCCGACCACAACCGCGACCCCGAGGCCGAGGAGCGCTTCAAGAGCGTCTCCGAGGCGTACTCGGTGCTCCACGACGACAAGCAGCGCGCCGAGTACGACCAGATCCAGCTGATGAAGTCCGGCCGGGGCGGCTTCGGCGGCTTCGGGGGCTCGGGCGGCGGCCCCAACGTGGGCTTCGACGACCTGTTCGGCGGCGGGGGCGGCGGCTTCGGCGACCTGTTCGGCGACCTCTTCAGCCGCGGCCAGGGCGGCGCGCACCGGCGGCGCGGCTCGCGCCGCGGCAACGACCTGCGCACCAGCGTCACACTCGACTTCGCCGACGCCGTCAAGGGCGCCACCACCGAACTGCGGCTGCGCGCCCCCGGCGAATGCCGCAACTGCCGCGGCACCGGCGCCAGGCCCGGCACCGAGCCGTCCCGGTGCCTGCGCTGCAACGGCTCCGGCCTGGTCACCGAGAACCAGGGCGCGTTCAGCTTCGCGCAGCCGTGCCCCGACTGCGAGGGCACCGGCACCGTCGTCACCGACCCGTGCCCCGACTGCGGCGGCACCGGCGCGGTCACCGCCGAACGCGTCATCACCGTCCGCGTCCCCGCGGGCGTGGGCGACGGCCAGACCATCCGGCTCGCCGGACGCGGCGCCCCCGGCGACCACGGCGGCCCCGCCGGAGACCTCCTCGTGCGCGTCGGCGTCCGCGCCCACCCGCTGTTCGCCCGCGACGGCGACCACGTCACCCTGCGGCTGCCGGTCGCCTTCCCCGAGGCCGCCACCGGCGCCCAGATCCGGGTGCCCACACTCGACGGACCGGTCACCATGAAGATCCCCGCGGGCACGCCCACCGGTCGGGTGCTGCGCCTCAAGGGGCGCGGCGTGCCCGGCAAGGGCGACCTGCTCGTCACCGTCGACGTCGAAGTGCCCGCCGAGCTCTCGCCCGAGGCCCGCGAGGCCCTCGAGAAGTACGCGGCCCTCGCCCCTCCCGCCGACCGCTCGAAACTGGAACAGCTGACGGGCGGATGACGTTGCACCTACCGACCGCACCGCGAGCCCGGAGCGGCGGGGTCCGCCCCGGCCGGGACCGCGGCGCCCTCCGATCCGAACCCGATGGGAGTGAACCGTGACCGCCTCCGAGACCGCCGGGAGCGGCGACCGGCGCCAGGCCGCCCGGACCGACATGCCCGAACCGCGGGTGCGCACCGTGGTCGAGGTGACCTACCACCGGCGCGGCCCCGACGAGGTCGACTTCGACGCCAAGATCCTCGCCATCTCGGCCGCCGCCGAACTGGCCGGGATGCACCCGCAGACGCTGCGCCAGTACGACCGGCTCGGGCTGGTCGAGCCCGCCCGCACGCCCGGGGGCGGGCGCCGCTACTCGGCCCGCGACGTCGCGCGGCTGCGCGAGATCCAGCGGCTCAGCCAGGACGAGGGCGTCAACCTCGCGGGGATCAAGCGGATCATGGACCTCGAACGGGAGGTCGCCGCCATGCGCGCCGAACTCGCCGTCGCCGTCGAAGAGCTGCACGGCGCCCGCGCCCGGCTCGCCGAGCTGCGCGCCATGGCCGGACCGTTCCAGCGCCGCAGCACCGACATCGTGCTCTGGCAGGGCGACCGGCGCTGAACGCCGGCAACCACACCGGCGTCGGCACTGTGATCCGGCGCCGTATGCAGCTAGGATCTTCGCATGTCAAGAGACAAACGAAAGCGGAGGCGACGAAAGCCCTCGTCGCCCTCCGCTGATACGGAGCCCCATTCTGCGGGGCCTCCCGAGGGACGTGACCTGTGCTTATCGCGGTCGGTCTCGCCATCATCCTGCTGGTCACAGCCGCCACTGGCTTCTTCGTGGCACTCGAGTTCGCCTACACCGCGGTCGACCGCTCCCGCCTGGAGGACATCGCCGCCGGCGGTGACGGCCGCCGCGCGGCCCGCGCCCGCCGGGCGCTCCGGATCTGCTCGCGGCTCTCGTTCGCCCTCTCCGGCGCCCAGCTCGGCATCACCGTCACCGCCCTGTTCGTGGGCTTCTTCGCCGAGCCCTACCTCGGCCGGGGCCTGGCCGACCTGCTCGGCGTCGCCGGAGTCCCCGCGGGCGTCTCGATCGCCCTCGGCGTCACCGTCGCGATGATCGTCGCCAACGTCGTCCAGATGATCCTGGGCGAACTGGGCCCCAAGAACCTCGCCATCGCCCGCACCGAGGCCCTCGCGCTGGCGCTGGCCTCCTCCACGCACGCCTACCTCACCGTGTGCGGGCCGATCATCCGCCTGTTCGACACCGCGTCGAACCGGCTCTTGAAACTGCTCGGCATCCACGCCGTGGAAGAGCTCGAGCACAGCGCCACCCCCGAGGACCTGCACCGCATCATCGACGTCTCCCGCGACGAGGGCGCCCTCGACGAGAGCCTGTCCGCGCTGCTCGACCGGGGCCTGGACTTCTCCGAGATCGTCGCCGAGCAGGCCATGACCCCGCGCGTCAACGTCGACACTCTGCACGCCGACGCCACCGTCGCCGACGCGGTCGCCGCGCTCGCCGGAGGCCACTCGCGCTTCCCGGTCGTCGGCGACGACGTCGACGACATCCGCGGCGTCATCGGCATCGGCCAGCTCATCGCCGTCCCGCGCGAGCGGCGCGGGACCGTCCTGCTCCGCGAGGTCGCCGACCCCGCGCTGCTGGTGCCCGCGTCGCTGCCGCTGCCCGCGCTGCTGGAGCGGATGCGCTCGGAGCACCGCCAGCTCGCGTGCGTCGTCGACGAGTTCGGCGGCTTCGCCGGGATCGTCACGCTCGAGGACGTCGCCGAGGAGCTGGTGGGCGAGATCCGCGACGAGCAGGACCGCTTCGAGGCCGTCCCGGTCTCCCTCGCCGGGGGCGCCTGGCTCATCCCGGGCCGCTGGCGCATCGACGAGGTCGCCGACGCCACCGGCGTCGAGCTTCCCGAAGGCGACCACTACGAGACCATCGCGGGCCTGGTCATGGCCGAACTGGGCCGCGTGGCCCACCCCGGCGACGCCGTCGCGGTGAACCTCGCCGAGGCCGCGGGCCCGACCAGATCGGTGCGGCTGGTCGTCGTCTCCTGCTCCCGGCACGTGCCGCAGGCCATCGAGCTCCAGCCGCAGCGGGCCCAGGCCGAGGAGGAGGCTCGATGAGCACCGGCCCGGCGCTGTGGATCTCGCTGATCCTCCTGATCGCCAACGCGTTCTTCGTGGCCGCCGAGTTCGCGCTCGTCGCCTCCCGGCCCCACCGCCTCGAACAGGACGGCTCCCGGGCCGCCCGGGCGGCGCTGCGCGGCACCAAGCGGCTCTCGATCATGCTCGCGGGCGCGCAGCTGGGCATCACCGCCTGCACCGTGGGGCTCGGCGCGCTCGCCGAGCCGGCGCTGGCGCGCCTGATCGAGGCGCCGCTGGAGCATGCGGGCCTGGAGGCCGCCGCGCACCCGATCGCGTTCACCGTCGCCATGGTCGTGGTGGTGTTCCTGCACATGGTCGTCGGCGAGATGATGCCGAAGTCGTGGGCGATCACCCACCCCGAGTCCTCGGCGATGATCCTGATCTGGCCGTTCGCCGCCTACGTGGTGGTGACCAAGCCGATCCTGCTGGCGCTCAACGAGGGCGCCAACGCCATCCTGAAGCTGTTCAAGGTCGAGCCGGCCGACGAGGTCGCGCAGGCGCACTCGCCGCAGGAGCTGCGGTACCTGCTGCGGTCCTCGGCCGAGGCCGGGGTCCTGGGCGAACCGGAGCACCGGATGCTCGCCCACGCCATCGAGGTGCAGCGCCGCCCCGTCGGCGAGGTCGCACTGCCGTGGTCGCAGGTGGTGACGATCCGCGAGGACGCCACCGCCGTCGAGGCCGAGGATCGCAGCCGCGCGACCGGCCGCTCCCGCCTGGTCGTGGTGGACGACGAGGGCCGACCGGTCGGGCTCGTGCACGTCCGCGAGGCCGTGCAGGCCGCGCCGGACGCGCGGGTGACCGAGCTGGCGTCCGCGCCGCTGCTGGTCGCGGCCGACACGACCGTGTCGGGCGCGGTGACGCTGCTGCGCCGGCAGCGGGCGCAGCTCGCGCTCGTGACCGGCCCGGGCCGGGAGATCACCGGCCTGGTCGGCATGGAGGACCTCCTGGAGGAGATCATGGGCGAGTTCGAGGACGAGACCGACACGGTCGGCCGACCCGCGAAGCGCCCCTAACGACCCGGACGCGCGGACGAGTCCCCGCCGGGAGCTGGACGGAATCGGCGGTCGACACGCGTTGTGCGCGTGTCGTCGCCGTTTTCGCCGTCCGCAGGCGTGATCATGATTCATCAACCTTTCCCGCGATCACGTCAACTCTGGAAGACCATGTCGAAATTCTTCGAGGAATCCGGCCCTGAATTCGCCGTCAGCATGCGCGGCTACGACCGCCATCAGGTCGACGAGTTCACCGCCCGGCTGCACCAGAACATCCGAGTCGGCGAGCAGCGGTGCGGCGACGTCCGGGCCGCTTCGGACGCCGCCGAGATCCAGCTCCGCCGCGCCGAGGCGCGCATCGTCGCGCTCGAGCGGCGCATCGTCGAGCGGGCCGAGCAGATCGCCGAGCGCGAGCAGCCGACTCTGGCGGGGCTCGGCGCCCGCGTCGAGAAGGTCCTGCGCCTCGCCGAGCAGGAGGCCGCCGCCCAGCGCGAGAACGCCGGCCGCCGGGCCGCGGCCATGCGCGCCGAGGCGGGCGCCGAGGCCGAGTCGGTGATGCGCTCGGCCCGCACCGAGGCCGCCGAGACCGCCGCCGCCGTCGAGCGCGACGTGGTCGAGATCCGTTTCCGCGCCGTGAGCGAGACCGCCGAGCTGCGCGAGAACGCCCGCCGCAACCACGATCTGGCGCGCGCCGACGCCGAGCGCGAGACCAAGGCCGCGCAGGCGCAGGCCCGCTCGGAGGCCGAGAAGACGCGCAGCCGGGCCGAGCGGGAGATCGCCGTCCAGCGCTCGACGGCCGAGCGCGAGGCCACCGAGCTCAAGGCCCTGGCCGCCAGGGAGGCCGACGAGCAGCGGGCGGCGGCGCAGCGGCTCGCGGCCGAGGCCGCCGAGAGCCGCAAGCGGCGCACGCAGGAGCTGGCGCTGGCCGAGGCCGACCGGCGCGAGCGGGCGCAGCAGGAGGAGGTCGACCGCCACCAGCAGGCGGTGGCCGCGGCGCAGCGGATCGTCGCCGAGGCCGAGGAGCGGCTGGCGCGGGCCGAGGAGCGCGCCCGCGTCGCCGAGAACCGGGCGGTCGAGCGGCGCGAGGAGGCCGACCGGCAGGCCAGGGACCTGGCGCAGCGCTCGGCCGACCAGGTCAGGTCGGTCGGGGCCGAGGCGGGGGCGGAGGCGGAGCGGCTGCGGCGCGACGCCGCCGAGCGGGCCGAGGAGCTCGTCCAGCCGCTCGCCGAGGAGGTCGAGACGCTGCGGCGCCAGCGCGACAGCGCCGGGTCGAACCTGGGGGACCTGCACCGGCAGCTCGGTCTGGTCATCGGCGGCGAGGAGGAGGACGGCGATCCGGAGCCGTCCGAGGCGCCGCGGGTGCCGATCAACCGGCAGCGCGGGCCCTCGGAGCTGGATTCGACGCAGCAGCTGCGGATCGTCGGCTAGGACGGGGCGAGGGCGGCCGGTTCGCAGTCTGCGGCGTGAGGGACTGGCCACTCTCGCCCTATGCCTATATTATAAATAAACTGAACTATTAAGTCGGCGCGCTGAGCCGACACCGACGGCGAAGCTTGCGAGCCGTCCGCCGAGCCAACCACAGGAGACCCCGCATGCAGCGCCGCATATCGCTGATCCCGCAGCCGCAGCACCTCGCCGACGCGGGAGGCGAGCTCGACCTCGCTTCCCTCGGCGCCATCGTCGCCGCAGACCCCGACACCGCGGGCCTCGCCTGGCTCCTGTCCGACCTGCTCGCCCGCGGCACCGGCCTGCGCCTGGCCGTCCACGACTCCTTCGCGGGCCCGGCCGTGCACCTGCGCCTCGAAGGCCCCCGCCCCGCCGACCTGACGCGCGAGGCCGAGACCTACCGCCTCCGCGTCGACGACGACGGCGTCGACCTCGCCGCCGCCCACCCCGCCGGGATCTCTCGCGGCATCGCCGCCCTGCGGCAGCTGCTCCCCGCCGACGCCCTCCGCGCCGCCCCCGCCGCCCGGCCCGTCCTCCCGCGCGTGACCATCGAGGACGCGCCCCGGCTGCGCTGGCGCGGCGTCCACGTGGACGTGGCCAGGAACTTCCAGCCCAAGGAGTTCGTGCTCGCCATGATCGACCGGGCCTGGTTCCACCGGCTCAACGTCGTCCACCTGCACCTCACCGACGACCAGGGCTGGCGCATCGAGGTCCCCTCCCGGCCGAAGCTCGCCGAGATCGCCTCCTGGCGGACCGAGACCGTCGTCGGCCACGCCCGCGACGACGCCGGCTACGACGGCACCCCGCACGGCGGCTACTACACGACCGCCGACCTGCGCGAGATCGTCGCCTACGGGCGCGAACGGCACGTCATGATCGTCCCCGAGGTCAACCTCCCGGGCCACACCCGCGCCGTCCTGGCCGCCTACCCCGAGCTGGGCACCGGCCACGGCGAACCGGTCGCCACCACGTTCGGCGTGTTCGAGGAGGTGCTGGAGCCCACCGAGGAGTCGCTCGCGTTCGCCCGCGACGTCTTCGAGGCCGTCGCCGAGGTCTTCGACGCCCCGTTCCTCCACATAGGCGGCGACGAGGTGCCCACCGTCCAGTGGGAGTCCTCCCCGGTGGCCGCCGAGCTGATGCGGCGCGAGGGCATCGCCGACGTGCGCGGCGTCCAGGCGTGGTTCACGCGGGCCTTCGCCGGGCAGGTCACCTCCCTGGACCGCCGGGTCATCGGCTGGGACGAGATCCTCGACGGCGGCGCGCCCTCCGAAGCGGTGGTCGCGGTGTGGCGCAACGAGGCGTACGTGAAGAAGGCCGTCGAGGCCGGCCACGAGGTCATCGTCGCGCCCGAGCCGTACGTCTACTTCGACCACTACGCGAGCGACGGCGCGGACGAGCCGCTGCGCATCCACGGGCTCACCACGGTGGAGAAGGTCGCCGAGTGGGACCCGGTGCCCGCCGGCGTCGACCCCGACGCGATCCTGGGCGGGCAGTGCCAGCTGTGGTCGGAGTACATGCCCTCGCCCCGCGACGTCGAGTACGGGGCCTTCCCGCGCCTGGCGGTCTTCGCCGACGTCCTCTGGGCCGAGCCCGAGGCCCGCGAGGCCGCCCCGGTGCTCGACCGCCTCAAGGACCACCTGCCGCGCCTGGACGCCCTCGGCATCGAATACCGGCCGCTGGAGGGGCCCAAGCCGTGGCAGACCGGCGGCACCGGCGCCCGCAAGCGCTTCGACCTGGTCTTCGAGGAGCACCCGGCCGAGTAGCGGCCGGCTGCAGGAACACGAACGCGGACGCGGAGTCGGGCAGGTCGACTCCGCGTCCGCTGTCATCCACCGTTCTTTCGGGGAAAGGCCTGCGGCGGTCTCTGCGATGGGGTGGTCCCCGGCGGCGGCGCTCGCCTCACGCGGGTCAGCAGCGGGTCAGCGGCGGGAGTGCGCGCACCGACGCCGGGGAGTCCGATGGGTCGGCCTCACGGCCGTCCGTAGCCCTGGATGCTCATGATGTCCATGTCGGCGATCCGCACCACGTCGCCGGTGCGCGGGGCGTGGATGATCTGGCCGTCGCCGATGTAGATGCCGTCGTGGCCCAGACCGGAGTAGAAGACGATGTCGCCGGGGCGCAGCTCGTCCCTGGAGACGCGGGTGGTCTCGTTCCACTGCATCTGGACGTTGTGCGACAGGGAGACCCCCACGCTGGCCCAGGCGCCCTGCACCAGGCCCGAGCAGTCCCAGCTGTCGGGGCCGCCGGAGCCGTACACGTAGGGCTCGCCCAGCTGCGCGTACGCGAACTCGACGACGCCGGAGTCGCCGCTGTAGCTGGGGTTGTTCGCGGGCGGCGGGTCGGGGGTGACCTCTTCGAGGAGGACCTCCAGCTCCTCGATCTCCGCTTCGATCTCGGTCTGCTGCGCTTCGAGGTCCGCCAGGATCTCGTCGGAGCTCTGCTGGAGCTCCTCCAGCTCGACCATGCGGGTCTCGAACTCCTGGATCTGGTCCAGGTGGTCCTGGAGCTCGGCGTTCTCGGCGTCGCTGAGGTTCTGCAGGAGCATCAGGCGGTCGGTGAAGTCGTCGGGGTCGCCCGAGAGGATCGAGTTGACCATCGCGAACTCGCCGCCGGTGTGTGCGGCGGCGGCGATGTCGGCCACCGCCTCGGTGCTCTCGAGCACCGCCGCTTCGAGCTCGGGCATCTGGGCCTCGATCTCGGCCATGAGATTGGCGACGTCCTCGAGCTCTTCCTTCTTGGCGTTGTAGTCCTCGATGACGTGTTCGAGCGCGGTGTGGCGCTCGTCGATGTCGGCCTCGACCTCCTCGGGGGAGGGCTGCGCCGTGGCCTGACTCGCGGTCAGGATGGCAGCCGAGGACGGCAAGAGCACGGCGGCCGCCAGGGCGGCGGCCATTCGCCGGGTACGCACCAGTGATGCGCTCCTTCCTTCTGCCGCCTACCGGGTTAGCTGTCGGATTCGGGCGGGAAGAAGGTTCGCCCTACCCGCCCGGAGGCGGGATTCACCCCGATCGGCTCCGCGCGAGGCGCGGCGCTGATCGCCCTGGTTCCCCGGTTCGCCGGCGCTGGGGCGCCTGGTGCGATTCGGCGGTGCCGCGCGGTGCCTGCGGGGTGCAGGCGAAGTTTCCGACGCGACGGCTTCACGTTAGAACCACGGGAGCGGGATTGACAAGGGAAGGTGGAGAATTTCTCTGGGAATGGCACGGAATACTACGGGCCGCTGCACGGGAATGACGACCAGTTGCCGTTATACCCCCAGAGGGTATAGGCTGCTGGGGTGGAGGGAGACACCATGGCGAGCGAGGAGACCGGCTGCGAAGCGGGCCACGACCCCAAGTACTGGTACCACGGCGACAAGGCCGCGCTCCAGCGCCGCCTCAAGCGCATCGAGGGCCAGATCCGGGGACTCCAGCGGATGATCGACGACGACGAGTACTGCATCGACATCCTGACCCAGATCTCGGCCTCGACCAAGGGGCTCCAGGCCGTGGCGCTCAACCTCCTGGAAGGCCACATCGCGCACTGCGTCGCCGAGGCGCAGACCAAGGGCGACCCGGCCGAGGCCGAAGCGAAAGTCAAGGAGGCCACTGACGCGGTCGCCAGGCTGCTCAGGACCTGATACCCGTAAGGAGCGGAACATGGAGACCACGTACCTCGTCAAGGGCATGACCTGCGGCCACTGCGCCGGGGCCGTCACCCGGGAGGTCTCGGCCCTGCCCGGCGTCGAGAACGTCGAGGTGGCCGTCGACACCGGCCGCGTCACCGTCGTCAGCACCGGCGAGCTGTCCGCCGACGCCGTCCGCGAGGCGGTCGACGAGGCCGGCTACGAACTGGTCGGGGCCGCCTGACCGGCCGGCGCCGAACGCGACGACGCCCGCGAGGCGCCCGGAACCCTCCGGACACCTCGCGGGCGTCTTCGCGTCGCGAACCGTTCACCCGCTTGGCGTAGAGTCGGGCGCATGGCAGTCTCCGACGACGACCGCTCCGTCGAACTGAGCGAGGACTACGCGGTGCTCCCCGACCAGACCTCGGACGAGTCCGAGCTCGGCTGGGGCGAGGTCCCGCCGCCGCGGCGCCCCCGCGCGAAGGGCGCCCTCTCGGCCCGCGACCGGGAACTCCTCGCCGAGCGCCCGCCCCACTGGGGCTGAGGCCCGGGCTCTTCGACGATCTTTTCCCAAGAGCCCCTTGTTAGGCTCGGTTCGGCCGCCGATCCCCCTGAGCGGTCACCACATCCGCCTCCGGGGCGTCCCGCTCCCGGGGCCGACCCCTTGCAGGAGGACGCCCATGAGCGGCGCCGACGTGTTCACCCTCGACCCCGACCAGGTGCACGCCGCGGTCGAGGACCTGTTCGACATCGAAGCCGAGGTCGACACCGCCGCGGCTGCGATCAAGGAGGAGTCGGCCGCCGCCGCCTCCGGCCTCTCGTCGAGCGGCCTCGCCACCGGCGACGCCCTCGACGCCGCCGCCTCCTGGTGGCACGGCATGCGCGCCGGCGGCTTCGGCCGCCGCCTCGGCAACATGGGCGAATACCTCGCCACCTGCGCCGAGGAGGCCGTCGAGATCGACGAGTACAGCGCCGAGGACTTCCGCGCCCACGCCGATTTCGACCGCTACGGCGACCGCCCCAACGCCCAGGTCGCGACCCCCGCGAACCCCGGCCACGGCGGACTGTAGGAGCGCGCCGTGAGTTCCTCGATGACCTGGGAGGAATTCTCCCTGGCCGACCTGGCCCCCCTCCAAGACCTCGCCGCCTCGTGGACCGCGCACGCCTCGGCGATGCTCGAACAGGCCGAGCGCGTCACCGCCGACGTCGTCGGCGGGCCGCTGTCCGCCGACAACTTCGACAGCGCCACCGCCGAGGAGTGCCGCGAGCAGCTGGGACGCCTCGCCGACCAGTTCCTGGACGACATCCACGACTACGCCTCGGTCCGCATCGGCGCGACCCTCGACATGCTCTACGAGAGCCTC
>DASTYG010000071.1:0-171640 GCA_035765105.1 Glycomyces sp. | reverse complement strand
GCCAGTTCCTCGCCGGAAAGCCGCTGGACAGTGCCGGTGATCCTCACGTGGCCTCCTCCAGTGCCGCTTCGATGAGCGCTGCGGACCGCGTCGGGTCGAGCGCATTGTTGAAAAGATCCTCCCATGCGTGTTCGAAACGCTCGACTCCAGGTGATTCCACATAGAGCGCCCCGCCCAGCGTCTCGGCATAGGCCACATTGGGGAACTGCTCCGGCATCACGAACAGCTGGAAGCTGCCGTGATGGCCTCCGTGCGGGCCGTGCGCGGTGGGCATCACCCGCAGGTCGACATTGCTCCGGCCGCCGAGGTCGAGCAGGTGCTCCAGTTGGCCGCGCATCGTCTCCAGGCCGCCTATCGGCCGGTGGAGCACCGGTTCCTCCAGCACCAGCGAGTAGTTCAGCGGCTCGTCCCCGGACAGAATCCTCTGCCGCTCAAGCCTGAGTTCGATCCACCGCCGCATCCGGTCCTCATCGGCCCCGCGCTCGGCGTTGCGGATGACCGCCTCCGCATAGGCGGGCGTCTGCGCCAATCCATGGACCAGCATGTTCTGGTACACGTGCAACCGGTCCGTCCGCGACTCCAACCACGGCAGGTTGATGAAGTCCTTGGTGACATCCTCCCGGTAGGGGTCCCACCAACCTTTTCGCCAGACCTCCTCACACAGGTCGAGCAGCTCGGCCCGGGAGGTCTCGTTCTCGATCCCGTAGAAGGTCAGCAAGGCGTAGACGTCCGCCCTCCGAATCGGATACTCGCCGGTCTCATGGCGGCTCACCGCGGACCTGTCCCGCTGCAAGAACTCAGCGGTCTCCATGACCGAGACCCCCGCCTCCTCGCGAAGCGCACGAAGCTTCTCGCCGAGCCAGCGGGAACGCAGACTCGGCCCCGGCCCTTTCGGTCGTCCCGGTCCCGCCATGCCACCGCTCCCTATCCTCGTCAACCTGGCAAGATTTTAATACACATTGCGATTTAATGCTTGAAATTATTATCTGACCGTGCGAGGATACCTTTCAGGCGTGAGACTGTGATCACGGAGCCCCCGGTTACGGGGCTAATAAGACGAGACGTTTCACGCCCCCGCAGAAACCGACCGGGGCGGGGCCAGAGTTTGGACGCCGAGGCCCGCCCCGGTCTTTGAGACATCGGAGGTAATACCGTGTCCTCGCCCATTGTCGCCCATCCGGCAGGTAGGGCCAACCTCAATCCGCCCCGAGCACCGCAGACCTTCACCATCCGGTGCGCCGGATGCGACGGCGACGAGGGCCGTCACCTGGCCGAGTGCCCCGGCGCGCTCGCCATCGGCTACGACACCGGGCGCGGCGCCGTCTCCATGCGGGTGTACCCGGAGGCCGGCGCGAGCTTCGGCAAGCACGCCGACGCGCTCGGCTCGTTCCGCTTCTACTCGGTCTTCGGCCCCGTCGAGATGCACATGGAGGACGGCACCGTCGTCACCTTCGATGAACTGATCAGGTGATCAATCCACATAGATGTCGGGCTGGAAGTCGGTCTGACCCGGCACCACGGCGTACCCGGACAGGTCCGTGACCCCTTCGGCGGCGAGCACGTCCTCGACCAGGACGGCGTTGCCGCTGTAGGCGGCCGGGTCCTTGGCGAGGATCACCAGCGCGGCGTCGGCCACGATCTCCGGCTTGCGGCTGCGGTCCATCATGGCCTGCCCGCCGAGGGCGAACTCGACGGCGGCCGTGGCGATCGTCGTCGCGGGCCACAGGCAGTTGGCGGCCACGCCCGCCTCGCTCTGCGCGGCGCCGAGGGTCATGATCGTCATGCCGTACTTGGTGGCCGTGTAGGGGCCGCCCTCGAACCACTTCGCGTCGGTGTTGAGCGGCGGTGCGATGGTGAGCAGGTGGGCGTGGTCCGATTCGCGCAGGTGCGGCAGGGCCGCCGAGAGGGTCGCGAAGGTGCCGCGCAGGTTGACCTGGCTGATGAGGTCGAACTTCTTGAGGCTCATCTCCCCCACCGGGGTGAGGTCGAGCGCCGAGGCGTTGTTGACGCAGATGTCGAGCCCGCCGAACTCGGCCGCGGCGCGGTCGACGGCCTCGGCGACGGCCGCGGCGTCGCGCAGGTCGCCGATGACCGGCAGGGCCTTCCCGCCCGCGTCCTCGATCGCGGCGGCGGTCTCGTAGACGGTGCCGGGGAGCTTGGGGTGGGGCTCGCCGGTCTTGGCGAACAGGGCGACCTTCGCGCCCGCCGCGCCGAGCGCGACGGCGATGGCCCGGCCGATGCCGCGGCTGGCGCCGGTGACGAAGGCGGCCCGCCCGGCGAGGGGGTGGTCGTTGCGGCTTGGCTCCATTGCTCTGCCTCCAGGTCGATCGATGGCACCGAATACTACTAACCGGTAACTTACAGGTCCGCGTCCCCCCGCGCCACCCCGACTCGCCGCGCGGCTGAACGGAAGCTGGGAGCCGGTCCAGAAGTGCCGTGGAAACGGCGGCGGGTCCTACCCGCCCGCCGCGCCCTGCAATAGGCTGGCCGGGCGATCGAACCGAGCGGCGATGGGAGCGGCGGATGTCTTCGAGCAGCGGACCGGCCGGGGCCACGCCCCCCGAAGTGCCGCTCCGGCCGGACGGCTCCCCCGCGCGCCTCCTGGTCGTCGACGACGAGGAGAGCCTGGCCGACCTGCTGGTCGAAGCGCTCTCCTTCCAGGGCTACGACGTGGCCTCGGCCGCCTCGGGCACGGCGGCGCTCACGGCGGTCGACGGCTCCCGGCCGGACCTGATCATCCTGGACGTCAACATGCCCGGCCTCGACGGCTTCGGGGTCGCCGAGCGGCTCCGCTCGACCGGCGACCGCACCCCGATCATCTTCCTGACCGCCCGCACCGCCCCCGACGACCTGCGCGAGGGGTACGGCTCGGGCGGCGACGACTACCTGATGAAGCCGTTCCGGCTCGAGGAGCTGTCGCTGCGCGTCTCGGCGGTCCTGCGGCGCACCATCGGCGCCGGGGCGGGCGAGCGCCGCCCCGACGACACCATGACCGTCGCCGACCTGTCGCTGGACCTGGCCGCCCACCGGGTGACCAGGGGCGGGCAGGCGGTCGACCTCTCCCCCACCGAGTTCCGGCTCCTGCGCTACCTCGCGGCCAACACCGGACGCGTGGTGTCCAAGCAGGAGCTGCTCAAGCAGGTGTGGGGCTACGACTTCGACACCGAGTCGAGCCTGGCCGAGACGTACGTGTTCTACCTGCGGCGCAAGCTCGACAAGCTCGGCCCCCGGCTCATCCACACGGTGCGGGGCGTGGGCTACATGCTGCGCCCGCCGCAGGAGTAGCCGGTGGCGATCAGGACCAAGATCGCGGCGGCGATGGCGGTGCTCCTGCCGCTCGCGGTGGCGATCATCGGCTTCGTGACCGTGCAGACCGTCGCCGACCACCTCGTGTCGCAGGTGGACGCGAAGATCCACGAGTACTTCGACCGGGGGCTGCGCGAGTACCCGGCGGGCCCGGCCGACCAGGACTTCGGCTACCGCGAGTTCGGCATCATGATCTTCGACGACTCGGGGACGCTGCTCGACTCGCTCCCGGCCGGGTACGACGAGGACCCGTACTCCCTGCCCGACATCGACGAGCCGCCCCAGGGCGGCGGCTTCTTCACCGTGGACAGCGCCGACGGCTCGATCACCTACCGGGCCGTCACCGGCACGCTGAAGGTCAACGAGACCGACTACACCTTCGTCATCGCCACGTCGATGAACGCCGTGCAGGCCACGATCGCGGCGCTGACGCGCACCGTCGTCATCACCGGCGCGGTCGTCTCGGCGATGGGCATCGCCGCGGCCTGGATCATCACGCGCCGCGGCATGCGGCCGGTGGACCGGATGGTCGCCGACGCCGAGATCGTCGCCGCCGGGCACCTGGGCCACCGCATCACGCCCGCCGACCCGCGCACCGAGATGGGGCGGCTGTCGCTGGCGCTCGACCTGATGGTCTCGCGGCTGACCGACGCCATCGGCGAGCGGGACCGCCAGCACGAGCGGCTGCGCCAGTTCGTCGCCGACGCCGGGCACGAGCTGCGCACGCCGCTGACGGCCATCGGCGGCTACGTGCAGCTCTACCAGTCCGGCGCGGCGGCGCAGGGCGAGAAGCTCAACCGGGCCATGGACCGCATCGGCTCGGAGAACGCCCGGCTCGCCGGGCTCGTCGACGACCTGATGGTGCTCTCCCGGCTCGACGAGGAGGTCGGCGGCGACCGCGAGCTGGTCGAGCTGAGCCAACTGGCGCGGGACGCGGTCGACGACGCCGAGGTGGCCGACCACGACCACCCGATCGAGCTGCGCGCGCCCGGCGAGATCACCGTGGTCGCCAACGAGGGGCAGCTGCGGCAGGTGCTGGTCAACCTGCTGGCGAACGCCCGCGTCCACACGCCGCCGGGCACGCGCATCGACGTCGCGGTCGAGGAGGAGGGCGAGCTGGCCGTGCTGCGGGTGGCCGACCACGGGCCCGGCATCCCCGAGGAGCACCGGCGGCGCGTCTTCGACCGGTTCTACCGGGCCGACCCATCGCGGTCGCGCGCGACCGGCGGCTCCGGCCTGGGGCTGTCCATCGTCACTTCGATCGTCGCCGGGCACGGCGGCGAGCTGCGGCTGGAGAGCGCCGAGGGTGAGGGCACCGCCGTCGAGGTGCGCCTGCCCAAGGCCCAGCTCGAATGATCAGGCCCGGTGGCGCGGGCCCGAGCGCGGGATCACCAGCGGCGTCGTCGTCTCCGGGTCGTCGATGATCCGGCAGGGCAGGTCGAAGACCTTCTCGACGATGTCGGCGGTGACGATGTCGACCGGGGGCCCCTCGGCGACGACCGCGCCGTCGCGCATCGCGATCAGGTGCGTGGCGTAGCGGGCGGCCTGGTTGAGGTCGTGGAGGACCGCCACGAGGGTGCGGCCCTCGCGGTGGAGCTTGGCGCACAGGTCGAGGACTTCGAGCTGGTGGGTGATGTCGAGGTAGGTCGTGGGCTCGTCGAGCAGCAGCAGGGGCGTCTGCTGGGCGAGGACCATCGCGATCCACACCCGCTGCCGCTGGCCGCCGGACAGCTCGTCGACGCTCCGCGAGGCGAGGTCGGCGATGTCGGTGGCGGTCATGGACTCGGCGACGACGGCCTCGTCCTCGGCCGACCACTGCCGCAGCAAGCCCTGGTGGGGGTAGCGCCCGCGGGCGACGAGGTCGGCGACGGTGATCCCGTCGGGCGCGACCGCGGACTGCGGCAGCAGCCCCAGGCGGCGGGCGACGGCCCTGGTGGGCTGGGAGTGGATGTCGCGCCCGTCGAGCAGGACCCGCCCGGCGGTGGGCTTCAGCATGCGCGCCAGGGCTTTCAGGAGGGTGGACTTGCCGCAGGCGTTGGGGCCGATGATGACGGTGAACTCGCCTTCGGGGATGTCGACGTCGAGCCGCTCGCTGATGGCGACGCGCCCGTAGCCGATCGTGGCGCCCTCGGCGAGCAGCGGGCTCGGCGGCGCCCCGGCGGCGCTCACGGCTCCGTCGCTTGGAACGGTCATCACATGACCCCCTTCTTGCGCTGTGTGACGAGCAGCCACATGAGGTAGACGCCGCCGACGACGCCGGTGACGACGCCGGTCGGCAGCTGGCGGCCGCCGATGCCGTGGACGGCCGCGGCGTCGGCGGCGGTGACGATGAGCGCGCCGACGAGCGCGGCGCACAGGAAGCTGCGGGAGGCGCCGGTCAGGCGGGCGGCGATGTGCGGGGCGGCCAGCGCGACGAACGCGAGCGGCCCGGCGACGGCCACGCCTCCGGCCGTCAGGATCGAGGCGGTGACCAGGGCGGTGACCCTGACCGGGCCGACCTTGGCGCCCTGGCCGATCGCGGCGGCCTCGCCGAGCCGCATCGCGTCGAGGCCGCGGCCGATCACCGCGGTGGCGACGGCGCCCGCGGCGAGGACGAGGGCGGCGGTGGCGGCCTGGCTCCAGTCGCGGCCGCCCAGGTCCCCGGTGATCCAGAAGACCGCGCGGGTGGCGTCGACGATGTCGCTGCGGGTCAGCAGGTAGCCGTTGACGCCCGCGAGGATCGCCGCGAGGCCGATGCCGACCAGGACGATCCGGTAGCCCGAGGGGTCGCTGCCGCGGGTGAGCAGGTAGATCACCAGGCCGGTGCCGAGCGCGCCGATGGCGGCCGAGCCGGTGACGGCGGTGGCCGAGGCGGAGGCGAGGACGATGGCGGCGAGCGCGCCGACCGAGGCGCCCTGGGTGAGGCCGAGGATGTCGGGGCTGCCCAGGGGGTTGCGGGTGAGGGTCTGGAAGAGCGCCCCGGCCAGGCCGAGGCAGGCGCCGACGGCCGCGCCGGTGGCCAGGCGCGGCAGGCGGATGGTCCAGACGATGTAGTCCTCGGCGCGGGTGCCCGAGCCGGTCAGCGCGGCCCACAGCCGGTCGAGGGTGAGTTCGAAGGTGCCGGTGGTGGCCGTCCAGGTGCCGATGGCGGTCAGGGCCAGGAGGCAGCCGAGCGCGGCGGCGGCGGTGCGCGGGCGCAGGCGGACCGAGTAGCCGCCGAGGCGGAGGGCGGGGGTCCGGACCGGCGGGCGGAGCGGCGTGGACGCGGTGCTCACAGGCGGGCCACCTTCCTGCGGCTGACGAGGTAGAGGAAGAACGGGCCGCCGACGACGGCGCAGACGATGCCGACCTGGAGTTCGGAGGGGCGGGCGACGACGCGGCCGATGACGTCGGCGGCGAGCAGGAAGGCCGCGCCGGTCAGCATCGAGTAGGGCAGGACCCAGTTCTGGTCGGGGCCGGTGTGGAAGCGCACGATGTGCGGGATGACCAGGCCGACGAAGACGATGGGGCCGCAGGCGGCCGTGGCGGTCCCGGCCAGGACGGTGATGACGGTGATGCCCGCGACGCGCAGCACGCGCGGGTCGACGCCGAGGCCGGTGGCGGTGGCGTCGCCGAGCGCGAGCGCGTTGAGCGGCCTGGCGAGCGCCACTCCGGCGATCCCGGCGGTCACGATGAGGCCGACGACCAGGGGCATGGGGATGGTGTGGGCGTTGACCAGGGAGCCGACCGACCAGAATCGCATCTGTTCGAGCGTGGCGCTGTCGAGGAGCTGGACGGCGGAGACGTAGGCGTATCCGGCGGCGGTGACGGCGGCCCCGGCGAGCGCGAGCCGGGCGGGGGTGGCTCCGGCGGCGCCCGCGATGAGGTAGCAGGCCACGGCCGCGGCGGCGGCGCCGAGGAAGGCGAAGATGAGCGTGCCGCCGAATCCTGAGAGTCCGATGAAGTGGACGCCGGTGACCACGGCCGCCGCGGCGCCGGTGTTGACGCCCAGGAGCCCGGGGTCGGCCAGGGGGTTGCGGGTCATGGCCTGCATGAGGGCGCCGGCCAGGCCGAGGGCGGCCCCGGCGGCGAGGCCGAGGGCGGTGCGGGGCAGGCGCAGTTCGGTGACGACGGGGTAGGCGTCCGAGTCGGCGTCGGTGAGTCCCGACCAGACCTCGGGCAGGCTCATCGCGCGGGAGCCGAGGACGACGCTGAGGACCGCGAGGACGGCCAGGACGCCCGCGAGGACGAGCAGGCCGGTGACGCGGCGGTTCGTCGTCGGCGGGGCGCCGGTGGCGGTGGTGGACAACAGGGGGCTCCGGTGGGACGCTCGGTTATTTTGTTTAGGCTAACCTAAGCCCGGCGGGACGGGCTCGCGCACCCGCCGCGTCGAGTACGTCATGTCACTCGCCGCGATCCGACCCCCGAACCGGCGCCGATGAGGGCCGAACCGCAAGCGCCGCATGGCATCGCGTGCCCGAACCAGGTCGCCTTCGGGCGGGTGCGGCGCGGCCCCGGGCACGGGGCGGCCCCGCCGGATGCCCTCCCATAATTTGCTTAGGCTAACCTAAGTCTGCACTTCCGGCGGACACCTGCCCTCACTAAGGAGATACACATGGCTTTCGATGCCGACAGCGTCAGGCTCGCCAGGCGCGGGCTGCTCGCGGGCGGCGGCGCCCTCGGCCTGACCGGGCTCCTCGCCGCCTGCGGGTCGGACGGGGACGACGGGGACGCCGCCGAGGGCGCGTCCGGCGGCTCCTGGTCGTTCACCGACGACAGCGGCGCCGTGATCGAACTCGACGGCGTGCCGACCTCGATCGTCGCCTTCACCGGCCTGGCCGCGGCCCTCCACGACTTCGGCATCACCCCCACCGGCGTCTTCGGCCCCACCGTCAACGAGGACGGCAGCCCCACCACCCAGGCCGGCAACCTCCCGGTCGACGAGATCGAGATCATCGGGAACACCTGGGGCGAGTTCGACATCGAGGCGTACCTGCTGCTGGAGCCGCAGATCCTCGCCACCCACTACTTCATCGACCCCTCCTCGCTGTGGTACGTGCCCGAGGAGAGCGCCGAGGAGATCACGAGCCTCGCCGAGCCCGTGCTGCTGGCCGCCGACGACGGCGAGTCCGACCTCGACGGCGTCATCGGCCGCCACGCCGACCTCGCCGAGAGCCTCGGCGCCGACCTCGGCTCGGCGGAGAACGTCGCCGCCAAGGAGCGCTACGATGCCGCGCTCCAGGCCCTCCAGGCGGCCGTCGCCGACAACCCCGTCACGGTCCTGGCCTGCTCGGCCGCCGTCGAGTACTTCTACGCCTCCAACCCGGTGAACTACCCCGACCTGCGGCTGTTCACCGAGCTGGGCGTCGAGTTCGTCGTCCCCGACGACCCCGACGAGGCGGGCGGCGCGGGCGGCTACTTCGAGCCGCTGTCGTGGGAGAACGCCGACAAGTACCAGGCGGACCTGCTCCTGCTCGACTCGCGGGAGGTCGCGCTCCAGCCGGACGCGCTCACCGAGTTCCCGACGTGGAACGCGATCACGGCCGTCCAGGAGGGGCAGATCGTCGGCTGGAACTCCGAGCCGACCTTCTCCTACGCCGGGTCCGCCCCGCACATCGAGGCGCTCGCCGAGGCCATCGCGGGCGCGAAGAAGCTCACCTGACCGCGGCGCACGGCAGGGGGGCGGGCTGTCGGCCCGCCCCCCTTTTTCGCGCGCCGCGGTCAGCGGCACAGGCGCCGCAGGTCGATGGTGACCACGCCGGGGTCGTGGTCGGAGACGCCGTACGCGCCGTAGGCCGGCTCCTCGCCGGGGGCGTCGGCCGGGTAGTCGGCGTTGATGTGCGCCGCGGCCACGTCCTCGATCCGCAGGGCCAGCGACGGCGAGGCCCACATCTGGTCGAGCGTCTGCGTCTGCCCCATGTAGGTGTAGGAGTAGGCGGCCTCGGGGCGCTCGTCGAGCATCGTGTCGTAGAGGCTCGTCAGCCCTGAGTCCTCGTACATCGCCGCGAGCTGGTCGGAGGGGCCGGTCCAGTCCCCGGCGATCGTCTGCCCCGGCGCGAACGGGTCGTCCGGGCGCGGGTAGACGTTGAAGTCGCCCGCGGCCAGCACGTTGGCGCGCCGGTCGTCGGCCAGGATCGCGCCGCTGATCGCGGCCAGGTAGGCCGCCTGCTCGGTGCGGTGCAGGACGCGGCGGTCGGGCCCGGACGAGAAGTGGTTGTTGACCAGGTAGACGTCGGCGTGCGCGTCGCGGCCGGGCTTCTCGTGGGTGAAGCGGAACAGGCCCACCTGCGCCGGGCGCGAGAACACGTCCGAGCCGTTGCAGGCGAAGACGCCCGAACCCGAGCACCGGTCCAGGACGTCCTGCGGCAGCGCGGCGTTGAGCGCCTTCGGGTTCTGGACCTCGGCGTTGATCTCGTCGGCGGCGGTGCCGTAGTCGATCCCCGGCTCGGCGCCGAGCACCGGGTCGTCCGGTGCGGCGTCGAGCAGTTCCACGCTGCCCGGGCGGTAGAGGAAGGCGGTCATGATGCCGCGCGTGTCGCCCGCGTCGAGGTCGCCCGCGGCGGTATACTCGGCGCCGCCGCGCTCGGCGATGACCAGCGCCAGCTCCTGGAGGGAGTCGGGCCTCCCGTCGGCGCGGGTGTTGGCCTCGCCGGGGTTCTCCAGGTCGCAGACGAGGCGGTCGGGGCCGAGGTCGGTCTCGGCGGTCCACTCGGGGTTGACCGAGCAGACGTCCTGCGCCTCGGTCTCCTGGACCATCAGGACGGCCGGGTCGTGCAGGTCGCCGGTGATCTGGGCGGCCATGCGGCCCATGCGCTCCTCGTACGCTTCGTAGGAGGCGGGGACGTAGTCGAACGGCGGGTCGACGTTGCCTTCGGGGTCGTCGGCGTCGACGCAGCCGGGGTCGGCCGGGTCGTCGCACTCGGAGTTCGGGTCGTCGCGGGTGTCGTAGAGGTTCTCGACGTTGTAGGAGCCGATGGCGGCCTCGCCGCGCCCGGCGGGTGCGACCGGGTGGTTCGCGGCCGGTTCGCGCCCGCCTTCGAGGGCCAGGTCCTCGGCGACGTTGACCGTGTACTTGCCGAAGGTGAGGTAGACGCCGCCGGTGGCGGCCTCGGTGATCACGTCGTAGGTCTTGGCGGGGGCGATGACCGCCGCGGCGTCGTCCTCGGCGGCCTTGAGGCCGAAGGAGCCGATGGCGAACAGGTAGCCGTTGCCGTCGTCGAAGGCGGTCTCGGGGACGTTGTCGAGCGGGTGAGCGTCGCGGAAGGCCCGCTGGGAGTAGTCCTCGCGCCCGGCCGTCTCGTGGTCGCCGCGCATCGCCCAGACCTCGCCGTCGGTGCCGAAGACGTCGCGTCCGGCGGTGACGACCGAACCGGCCGGGACGGTCAGCTGCATGCCCAGGTGGCGGCGGTGGTAGCGCTCGGCGTCGGCGGCGTCGTCGGGCGGGTCCGCCTCGGCGGCAGCGACGGCCTCCAGCGGGTCGAGGCCGGTGGCGACCCGGTCGTAGACGTAGGCGGTGCCGCCGCTGAACTGGACGTTGCCGTAGTAGTCGCCGACGCGGGCCTCCAGGACGATCTCGTCGCCGACGGCCACGGTCCAGCGGGGGCCCAGTTCGTCGGCCGCGGGCGATCCGTCGAGGGTGCGGAGGCTGTCGAAGGCGCCGTTGTGGACGAAGACGCCGTCCGAGGATTCCGGGTCGCCGTCGGTGGCGTCGGCGCGCTCCTGGAGGAAGAAGCCGCGGTTCCCGCCGCCATCGAGGGTCAGCTGGGTGACCACGCCCCGCACCCGGACCGTCCGGTCGTGCAGCGGCGAGGAGAAGTCGGTGTCGTCGTCGCCGATCGACCCCTGGACCTCACCGATGTGGACGGTGGGGGTCTCGTCGGCGTGGGCGGGCGGGGCGAGGGCGAACCCGGTCGCGCCGAGGGCCGCGATGCCCGCGGCCGCGGACGCCAGCCGGGCTCTGCGTCGGAGTGGGGACACGGGGCGCTGCTCCAATGCTGTCGCGCTGCCCGGGCCCGCGGGTCGCGGGTCCAGTTCGTCCCCACTCAACCGCAATGCGGGGACATGCGCAAGACCTGCGCATGAATTCCTCGTATCATCCCATGTATTCACGGGGCGGGGGCGGCGAAAACGGGGCCCTCCCGGAGGAGGACCCCGTTCGCGTCATGCTTTAACCGAGCTGGTCGATCAGCCGCTCGGCCCGGTAGGACAGGACGGCGCCCGCCTCGCCCCCGGCGCGCTCGGCGAAGAACGCGAAGCTCTCCAGCGAGCGCACCGCCTGGGCGGTCCGGTCCCGCTCCAGGTGCCGTTCGGCCGCGGCGAGCTTGACCGACAGCACCACGCGCTCCGACCAGCGCAGGTCGTCGGCGTAGGCGTCGAAGGCGTCCCGCAGGTCCCCCAGCGCTCCGGGCGTGTGGAAGTCGGGGACCGGCACGTCGGCGAAGTCCATGTCCGAGGCCAGGTAGAAACCGGTGTACTGCGGCTGGTTGTACGCGGTCTGCTGGGTGGCGACCCCGACGCGGTACTGCGCATCCTGCATGAGGGTGTACAGCTTGTGGCCGGTGACCTCAGTGGACAGGTAGATCCGCAGCGCCGAGGAGTCCTCGGTGCGGACCAGGAGCTCTTCGCGCCAGTCGCCGAAGACGTCGGCGACCAGGCTCGGGTTGCCCTTGGTCCAGTTGTTGGTCAGGGTGCCTTCGGCCTCCAGGACCACGCCGTCCCGGTAATCCTCGATCACGGGCGTCTGGAGGACGTCCGTGGCGGTGCCGCTGATGTGCTGGGTGGTCAGGTCGGCGGCCCAGCGGATGCTCATGTTCGTGCTCGGCGCGGCGCCCCCGATGGGGTCGCCGGCCGCGGAGAACAGCCCTTCGGGGTCGCCTTCCTCGTTGGGGGGCAGCCCGGCCCACGCTTCGACCCCGGGAACGTCGGGGTCGATGTCGCCGACCATGCCGCGGCCGGTGTCGCGGCCGGTGTAGCCGCCCCACAGGACCTCGCCGGTGGCGGCGTCGCGCATCGCGTAGCCGTACGGCGCCCAGGCGCCGCCCTCGTGGACGGTGAAGATCTCCAGGCCCTCGTTGTCCGGGTCGAAGTCACCGACGTGCATGGCGTCGCCGTGCCCGAGCTTGGCGGTCGCACCGGGGTCGCCCGAGCCTTCGGGCATCGTGTCGTACGAGGAGTACAGCAGCGAGCCGTCGTCGTCGAGCGTCGCCGATCCGTAGACGATCTCCTGCCTGCCGTCGCCGTCGACGTCGGCCACGCTGAGGGAGTGGAAGCCCTGGGTGGTGAGGGTGCCCCATTCGGGGTCGGGTCCTTCGACGCCGTGCGGGCCGGCGTTGAACGGGTTGTCCATCGGGGCGTGGCCGGAGTCGGCGAGCCAGCGCTGGGTGAGCTGCTCGCCGTCCCAGTCGAAGGCCGCGATCGTGGTGCGGGTGTAGTAGCCGCGGGCGAAGACCGCCGAGGCCCGCTCGCCGTCGAGGTAGGCCACGCTCGACAAGAAGCGGTCGACGCGGTTGCCCGGTTCGATGCGGGACATGGCGTAGTCGCCCCACAGGAGGCCGTCGTCGCCGCGCGGCACCGGGTAGTCGACGGTATCGGCCTCCAGGCCGGTCGCCCCGTCGAAGACGGTCAGGTACTCCGGGCCGGTGACGATGAAGCCCTCGAACTGCCGCAGCTGGTTCCGCTCCGAGCGCGAGGGCGCGTAGACGTCGATGAAGTAGTCGGCCAGGGTGCGGGCGTCCTCGTCGGACAGCGGGTAGGCGAAGTCGAACTCGTCGTCGGCGCCGAGCGCTTCCTCGATGGTGGCGGGCCAGTTCCCGGCCTGGACCTCGGGGTGCTCGTGCCAGCCTTGGAACATGCCGACCAGGTGGTCGTAGTAGTCCTCGGCGCTGAGGCGGTAGTCGTCCTCGTGGGTCACGCCCGCTTCGACGTCGTCATCGGGCAGGGTGACGAAGGACTCCTGGCCGTCCTCGACGTACGAGGTGGTCTTGGTGCCGGGGGCGGTCTTCGCCATGACCTCGGCAACGCCGTCGCCGTCGTAGTCGAAGACGCTGAACTGGGTGTAGTGCGCTCCGGCGCGGATGTTGACGCCCATGTCGATGCGCCACAGCAGTTCGCCTTCGAGCGTGTAGGCGTCGAGGTAGACCGGGCCGGTGTAGCCGACCTGCGAGACGTCCTTGGAGTTGCTCGGGTCCCACTTGACGATGTACTCGTATTGCCCGTCGCCGGTGAGGTCGCCGACGCTGACGTCGTTGGCCGAGTAGGTGTAAGCCTCCCCGGCGGGGGTGGTGCCGTCGGCGGGCTTCTGGAGCGGGACGTCGAGATAGGCGTCCGACCAAGGACGCACCGAATCGGAGAAGTCGACCTCCTGGCCGCCGACGACGGCGACGACCCGGTACTCGGACTCCCCCGTCCCCTCGGCGTCCAGATAGTTCGTGCTATCGGTAACAGCGGCAAGCAGCTCACCGTCCCGGTAGACGTTGAAGTCGGCGCCGGTCAGACCTGAATCGTTATAACCGGACACCTCGTCGGCGAGCAGCCGCCAGCTCAGAAAGACCCCGTCGTCGGTGCTGGCCGCGACCAGTCCCCGATCGAGGTTCTCGAGCTGGACGCCGCTTTGACCGCCGTGGTGACCGCCGTGCGCCTGCGCGGCGGCGGGGACGCCTGCCCCGGCGACGACGGCGGCCAGGGACGCCGCCGCGATGCGAGTGCGTTTCTTGGGAGGGCTCATTGAAGGGGCTCCTTGCATCCAGAAGCCGGCCGGAGCGCGCCGGTACGGCGAGCGGGGTGCACGACCGGCCAACTTCAATTGAAACGATTTAACGAATCGAAGGCTATCTACGAAACAACCCCTTGTCAAGACGGAGGTCACACCGAAAACCGCCCCCGCGCTGTGACCGCGGGTACCGCCCGACCCCCGCCCCGCCACGCCGCCAACACCTCCGGTAGAGTTCTACCCCGTTACGGTCGATTAGCTCAGCGGGAGAGCACTCGCTTCACACGCGAGGGGTCACTGGTTCGATCCCAGTATCGACCACAACGCCTGTTCTCATCGAACCTTGGGCCCCCGAAGAGGGCTCGGGGTTCTTTTGCGCCCGCTGTTCTGTGAACGGCTCGGCAGTGCCCCGCTCTGCTCCAACCATCCGATGACCCCTTTTCAAACCACGAGGCCGAGGTAGGTGCGGTCGGTGAGGATGTGGCCGCTCTCAGAGAGGTTCAGGTGCCTGCCTGCCGGTCGCCGCGATCGAAAGCCTCCGCGATGTCCTCGCTGCCGCTGCCGGTCTGGAACAGACCATCACCGCCACCGCCGCTCATGCCCCACCGCAGATCCGCGAGCAGATCCAGGCGCTGGCCGACGACCTGCACGCCGGACGCCCTCTCGCGGAAGCCTTGGCGGGCTTCGCCAGGGCCGTGGACGACGAGACGGCCGACATGGCGGGCCATCGCCGCTGTACTCGAACGCGCCCGGATCCTAAGGGGACTCCAGGCCCTCCAGCAGCGACCGCGCCCGGTGCTCCACGACCGCGTACTCCATGGCGGCGGCCAGATCGCGGGCCCGTGCGGCGGCGGCGCGCGCGGCGGTGCGCTCGCCGCGCTCGGCGTGCAACGCCGCCAGCCCCAGCAGGGCGTTGGCCTGGGGCCAGCCCTCCTTCTCGCCGGCCGACGCCACCGCCGACTCATAGTGCACGACAGCCGCGTCGGTCTGGCCCAGCGCACCGAGGACCGCCGCCAGGGTGTTGGCCGCGTACGCTCGCGCGCGCGGATCGGCGCCGCGGTCGGCCAGTCGCGAGGCGGTCCGAGCCAGGTCCAGCGCGCGCTCGAGTCGCCCGGACGCGTGGTAGACCGCGGCGGCGATCCGCAAGACCGTCGCGTCGCGGCGCCGGTACTCGCGGCCGGCGATCAGCGCCAGGGCCTCGTCGGCGTGCCCGCGGGCCCAGTCCGGTCGGCCCGCGGCCACGCAGACCTCGGCCAGGTTCGCCAGCAGTCCGCTCAAACCGACGCGATCGCTGCGGCGCGCGGCGGTCACCGCCCGCCGCATGTACGACATCGACGCCCGCAGCTCTCCGAGCTCGTAGTGGACCACGCCCAGGGCCGTCAGCTCGCGGGCGCCGTCCTGTCCGAGCGCCTCGGCCGCCGCGAGGCCGTCCGCGGCGAACCCCGCCGCGTGACGCAGGCGCCCGGCGCGCGCCGAGGCGATGGCGAGGTTGTTGCACGCGGCCACGGTGCCCTCGGGCCAGTCGGCGAGCGCCGCGAAGTCCTTGGCGAGCCGGCCGTGCTCGATCGCCAGGTCGTAGTGCTCCCCGCGGCGGGCATGGAACAGGCATTGGCTCAAGTGGGCCGCGGCCTGGCCTGCCGGGTCGGATTCGGCTTCGGCTGCGGCCAGTCCGGCGCGGCCGAACTCGGCGCCCTCGATGCCGCCTTCGCCCCACAGATGGCCGCGCAGCGAGTCGGCGAGCGACCACGCGACGCGTCGGGGGCCGTGCTCGGCGGCGTGCCGTGCCACTGCGATGAGGTTGGGCAGTTCGGTGGCGAGCCAGTCGTGGGCGGGTCCTTCGGCGTCGAACGGCGGTGGGACGATCGCCGTTCGACGCGGCAGGGTGGTGAACTTGGGGTACAGGACGGTGCGAGCGGCGTCGGCCATGCCCAGGTACCAGTCGCAGAGCCGTTCGAGCGCGGCCCGGCGCTCGGCCGGGCCGTCGTGGTCGTCGCTCTTGGCGGCGGCGTAGCGGCGCAGCAGGTCGTGCAGACGGTAGCGGTCGCCGTGGCGGACGAGCAGGTGCGCCGCGCAGAGCCGTTCGAGTGCGGCCGCCGCGCGGTCCGGCGGCAGGTCGGCCAGCGCGGCGGCCGCGGGTGCGGTCAGGTCGGCTCCGGGGGCGAGGCCGAGCAGCCGGAACAGGGCGCGGGCGTCGGTGCCGACGGCGGCGTAGGACTGGTCCAGTGCGCCGCCGACGGTGTCCCCGCCCGCTTCGGCCGACAGCGACCAGAATCGGTCACCGGCGGCCAGGCTCGCCACGTAGTCGGCGGCGCTGCGGTCCGGATCGTCGGCCAGGTTGGCCGCGCTGATGCGCAGCGCGAGCGGCAGACGGCCGCACAGTCGCGCGAGCTCGGCGGCGACGGCCGGTGGCAGTCGCTCGTGGCCGACGAAGTCGCGCAGCAGGGTGACGGCGTCGGCCTCGTCGAGGACGCCGAGCACGAGTGGCCGCGCGCCGTGGTGCGCCACCAGCGTGCCGAGGCGGTGGCGGCTGGTGACCAGGACGGCGCAGTGGCGTCCGCCGGGCAGCAGCGGCGCGACCTGTGCGGCGTCGGCGGCGTTGTCGAGCACGATCAGTGCGCGCCGGTCGGCCAGTGTGGTGCGGTAGAGCGCGACGGCCTCGTGGAGCCGGTCGGGTACCCGCTCGGGGGTGACGCCGAGGGCGCGCAGCGCGCCGCTGAGCACTTCCAGGGGCCCCAGCGCGGTGGCGGGGGCGTGTCCGCGCAGGTCGACGAACAGTTGGCCGTCGGGGAAGCGGTGGGCCACCCGGTGGGCGAGGTGGACGGCCAGGGCCGTCTTGCCCGTGCCGGGGGGCCCGGAGACGACGGCGACCGGGACCGGGGCGGGGCCGCCGTCGGCGGCGTCCGCCAACTCGGCCTGAAGCGCTCCCAGTTCGCGTTCGCGCCCGGTGAAGCGTGCGACGTCGCCGGGCAGCTGGCGTGGGGCTGCCGTGCGCGGTTCGGGCAGGGGCAGGTCGCCGCGCAGCAGTCGCGCGTGCAGATCGCGCAGTCCGTGCCCGGGTTCGACGCCCAGGTCCGCGGCGATCCGCTGGCGGGCCTCGGCGTAGACGGCCAGGGCGGCGGCGTGGTCGCCCGCGCCGTGGAGCGCGATCATCCGCAGTCGGATCAGGTTCTCGTGCAGGGGGTGCTCGGCGGTCGCGGCGGCGAGCGGTCCGAGGACCGCGTCATGTCGTCCCAGTCGCAGTTCGGTGCCGAACAGGTCGGTTAGCAGTGCCGCGCGTTCCTCCAGTAGGGACGCGCGCAGGCGGTCGGCCCAGTCGCCGGCGAGGCCCGAGAGCGGGTCGGGGCTCCACAGCGCGGCGGCCTCGCGCAGTGTCGCCGCCGCGTCGGCGCCCGCGCTCGCGCGGCCGCGCGCGGCCAGCGATCGTGCCGCGTGCAGGTCCACCCTGCCGTGGTCGACGTCGAGCAGGTAGCCGCTGTGCGCGCGGCGCAGTGCGACACCGGGGTCGACCGCGCGCAGGCGGGCGCGCAGGCGCGAGGCGTAGCCGTACAGGGAACTGCGCACATTGGCCGGTGGCCGCTCGCCCCAGACGCGGGCGATGAGGCTTTCGGTGCCGACCGGCCGCCCGGCGGCGACGGCGAGTACCGCGAACACGGCCCGCTGCCGTGGAGGCCCGAGTCCGACGCGGTCGGGGCCGTCGGTCAGCTCGATCGGCCCGAGCACACGGATGAGGGGCATGGCGGCTCCTGTCTGCGTGGGCGGGCGGGGTGGCAGTGTCCACAATAATCGGCGGGCGGCGAGGTGCCCAGCAGCGCGGCCATGCCAGGTTTCGCCAAGGATTCGCGCAACCCCGCCCGCTTATGCTCCCTGCGTCCCAAGCAACAACGACCGAAGGAACCGCATGCGAATCCTTTCTGTGCGAACGGCGGCGCGCGTCGTCGTATCGTTCGCCGCCGCGGCGCTGCTCGCGATCGGGCTGGCGCCCGCGCCCGCGCAGGCGCAGGCGCAGCACCATCCGGACGGCGACGTCGAGACCCAGGCGATCACCCATGTATGGGCCCACTGGAAGAACTCCTCCAGCAACACCAACGGCGGGGTCGCCGAGACCACGACGTTCCACAAAAACCTCGTCGTCGAGGACTTCTACTCCGACGGCTGGGGCACGCGTGCGCAGTTCCAGCGGCTGACGCGCAACTCCAGCGGTAATGCGGTCTGGGTGGACTGGGGCGGCGTCTGCTTCGACGACACGAGCACCGGCAACAGCGCGGGCGGCCGGACGGTCTGCGAGCGCAACCCCCCGGCCGGCAGCACCATGCGCATCCACGTGTGGGCCTCGCAGAGCGGCACCTACCGTTGGGACAGTTACAGTCCCTCGATCAAGTTCTGACCACTATCGGCGGCGCCCGCCCGGGCCGGGTCCGGGCGGGCGCCGCCCGTCGTCGCGGCTGAGCGGAGGCCGCGTCGGACGCCGGGGCGGCGCTTGGTGCGCCGTGTAAACCCGACCCGTCTTCAGCGCCATCGATGATCTCCTGCGCCGTCCCAACCGCTTGGGCAAGAATCGACTTCACCTCGTCGACCTGGTCGGCCGGCCCGCTCATGTGCCGCGTCGGACTTGAACCCGAGCGCCCAGCCCCGCTCACCAACGTGACGTGGCCGACCCCTGAGCGGACTCGCCAAGCGCGCCGACGACTGAACCGCGTCGGCACGGCCCGCTGCCGGAACGCCGGGAACGGGGCTTTCGGCCGTCCAGGCCGCGAACGCCTATCCGGCGGCGAGGACCTTCCGCAGCACCGGCGCGAACGCCTCCGGCTGCTCGACGAACCCGCCGTGCCCGCCGGGGAAGCCGACCGGCTCGACACCGAGCAGGTCGGCCAGCGCCGTCGATGTCGTGAAGGTGGTCAGGCCGTGCGAGTGCTCGCCGATGCCGACGACGATTCTCGCCTTCCGAAGCGCCTCGACGTCCGGCTCGTACCGCACCGTGTGCAGCAGCTCGTGCGCGAAGAACCGGGAGCCGTTGGCGATGTCCTGCTCCGAGGGCTCCTGCTGCGGGGGCGGGGCGTCGTCCTCGCCGAAGCCGGCGTCGGCCATGAACCGCCCGAACGCCGCGCCCAGTCCGTCGCGGTGGAAGATCTCGATGTTCTCCCGGGTCGAGGCCAGCCGGTCCTCCGCGTCCGGCAGCAGCGTCAGCAGCGGCGGCTCGTGCGCGACGACCGTGCCCACCCGGTCCGGGTGCCGGGTCGCCAGCGCCAGCGCGGTGACCGCGCCGCCGCTGGAGCCGAGGACGTCGGCCCTGTCCGCGCCGAGGTCGTCGAGGACGGCCGCGACGTCGTCGGCGCGCAGGTCCGGTGTCGAGTCCTGCTCGGGATCGTTCAGGCGGCTGTTCGAGATGCCGCGCGGGTCGTGGGTCACGACCCTGTACCGGTCGGACAGGAGCTCGGCGATGGGCGCGAAAGCGGCGGCCTCCATCGGGGCCCCGAGCGCGAGCAGCACGGGGCCGGAGCCGCGGACCTCGTAATAGAGCTCGGCGTCACGGACGGCGAGCGTCTTGGCGGTGGTCATGAGATACTGCACCTTTCTGGTCGTCCTCTCCAAGGGGAGACGACGCGGCCGTCTCTGATTCATCGGTGCGCCGGATACGGACTTCGAAACCTACAGCGCTCGAGCCCTGGGGTTGCCATCGCCGATTCGGTTCCCTGCCGCTTGGCCTGGTCGAATCCCGCGGAGACGGGGCGGCGAACGGAGGCGCTGGCGGCCGCCGAGCGGGCGGTGGCGATGCGCGAGGAATCGGCCGAGGGCAACCGCGCCGCTTACCCGCCCCGCCTGGCGCGGTCGGTGTGGATGGCTGCCCGTGTCCGGCAGGTTCTCGGCGTTGAGCTGGACGCCGCGCTCGTTCACTGCGACCGCGCGATCGGCCACTGCCGCGAACTGAGCGAGGCCGAACCCGACGTTTTCAGCGACGACCTCGCGACGGTCGAAGCACCCTGATCGAACGCGTAGAGCCCGCATGGGAGCCCTGTAGGCAGTGGTACCAGGCACGAAACGGGACCGGTCCCGGTGGCCGGCCGAGAGGCGATGACGAAGCGACACCATTTGCGAACGCTCGAATCCGCTTGGGCTGGAGGTGATCGGTTTCGGCCGGGTCAAGCACCCCAAAGGACTCAAATTTCTTCCAGGTTCAGCGCTGTGCTGATCTCCGTGAGACGGGTCTGGTGGAGCGCGAAGTGATTCCGCGGATTGCGGTAACTGTGGGTGCCGTCGCAGACCGGGGCGCCGTCGACCAGCTCCCAATTCGCGGGTGTCCACTGGCCCTGGTGCTCCAGGAGCATCGGCGCCAGTCGGTCGGGGTCCTCGATTCGTGTGCGGGACGCGAGCGCGGAGGCCAGCCGCCCGGCTGCCTCTCGTGGCACGTTCGTGTCCCCGAGCATCGGGAAGAGCAGCAGCAGCCGTGCATCCGCGTCGACCACTCCCCGGTCGGCCGATCGATCAGCTACGGCTTCGAGTTCATTCCAGGACAGCCCCGGCCCCATGAAATGGCCGTCGTCGACGGCGATCGTCGCGACCGCATCCCATTCGGGGTGGGCGAACAGGTAGTCGACGCCTCTGTCGTCTTCATAGTTTCGGTAAACGACGTGGACCGCGTACCCACGACCCCATTCGACGGTCAGCACCGGCCAGCGGTTCCGATCCGAGATCTTCGCATAGAGCCCCATGGCATCATCCCAGTCGGGGCCGAAGGCAAGCTCCTGCGCCTCGTCTCCTGGTAGACAAGAGCCCAGATGAAGCGGCCAGAAGAGCTGCTTGCCCGTCAGCTCCGTGCCGTCCACCAGCAACCGGTCCCCTGTGTTCTCCATCGAGTCGTAACCAGCGATCGCAAGCATTCGCCGATCATGGCATGCCCGCGTGGCAGTCGACCGTGCTCACCTGACAGCACAACCGCCGCCGAGTGAACGCAGGATCGCAGAAGTCAACGACCTCGCCACACTCGAAGCGTTCAGGGGGTACATCTTTGCTGACACCACGTGAGATCGACCCAAGATGGCACCGCGGCGGTACTGGCGGTGCGTTTTCGGGTACGGGATCGCAGTCAAGACGCGGTTCCCATGAGGGACCCGGGCGCGACACCACAGGCCCCCTCATTGGGTCGATACGATCGCCTGTGGCTGGCATCTATCGGCGTGAACGAGGGGCCGTTCGGGGTCCGGGGCCGGATGCGGTCGGCCCGGTAGGCGCGCCAGCCCCAGCGGTCATCGTGACCGCCGAAGCGCTCGACCGTCACTGGACGCATCGGGGGTCGCCCGGCGCTGTTCGGCGGTGAGGCGCCGTCGCGGTGCACGGGCGACCGACGGTGCGTCCTCGACGGCGACAGTGAACCCGGGAGTTGTTCGGCGAGGACGACCGCTCGCCGAATTTCCAAGGTCGCGCTTTCCGGTCTCCGGTCTGCTGACAGACTGGCCGTATCCGCTGCGCGAGCGGATCGGCAGGTCACAGGAGCGTCACGATCGCGCCGAGCGGACGTGTAGGGTTCTCACTCCGACTACCCGGGAGGTGCAACCGTGGGCAGAGCAGCCAGACACCGGACGAGGCGGTCGTCACCTTGGTGGGCCAAGACGATGGTGGCGGGCGGCGCGCTGGTCATGGTCGTGGCGGGCGGCGGCGCGCTGGCGGCGCAGATCGGCCTCAACATGTTCAACAACGCCGTCCAGACCGAGGACCTGCTCGGCGACCAGCGGTCCGAGCTCGCCGCGGGCGAGAACGTCGAAGGACCCCTGAACTTCCTGGTGCTCGGGGTCGACGAGCAGGGCGACGGGCGCCGGTCCGACTCGACGATCCTGGTGCACGTCAACGCCGACCTCGACGAGGTCGCGGTCATCTCGATGCCGCGGGACCTGCTGGTGGACATCGAGTCGTGCGATCCGGCGTGCTCCACGAAGCTGACCGAGGCGTTCAGCGCCGGCGACTCCCGGGCCGACGGCTTCGCGAACTCGGCCGGGGCGATCAGCGACCTGACCGGCGTCCGCTGGGACGGCGGCATGATCGTCGACTTCAACGGCTTCCTCGACCTCGTCGACGAGCTGGGCACCATCGAGCTGTGCCCGTGGCACGAGATCACCTCCATCCACGGCGACAAGAAGACCTACCCCGAGGGCTGCGCCGAGTACGACAAGAAGGAAGCGCTCGACCTGGTGCGCCAGCGCTACGGCTGGGACCACCCCGAGGACTATGAGAACGGGACCTGGGGCGACTACGGGCGCCAGGCGATGCAGCAGCAGGCGGTCAAGGCGATCCTCACGCGCGCCAAGGAACTCGGCTACCACACCGACCCGGCGAAGGCGGTGGGTCTGCTGAACGGTTTCGGCGAGAAGTTGACCGTGGACCTGGGCGGGATGAACATGGTCGACCTGATCGTGGCGATGCGCGACGTCGACCCCGAGACGATGGCGTCGATCACCGTGCCCTCCCGGGCCGAGGACGTCAACGGCACGTCCTACGTGGTCATCGGCGACGAGGACGCGGAGGCGGCCGACGCGCTGTGGGCCGCGATCACCGATGATTCACTGGCGGAATGGATCGCGGCCCACCCGGAGCACGTCTCCGGCGGCGTCGTCGACGACCTCGTGGTCGAGTGACCTGAAGCCGGCGAGGAGTGACGCGACGTCGGTCACGACACCTCCTCGCTTTCGCCTAGAGGTTCTCGCCAGTGGCCGACTGGAAGTTCCCGGCGGTGCCCGAGGGCGCGTCGGGGTTCCCGGGGTTCGGGTTGTACGCCTCGGGCGTGGTCTCGACGGTGTCGAAGAAACCGTCGCCGTCGGTGTCGGTCAGCACCGTGTTGGGCGTCCCGTCGCCGTCGGTGTCGATGCTGATGCGGTCGGCGTAGCCGTCCCCGTCCGTGTCGGCCATGACGGTGTCCAGGTGGCCGTCGCCGGTCGTGTCGGAGGCGATCGTGTCGATGTAGCCGTCGCCGGTCGTGTCCATCAGGACCTGGTCGACCACGCCGTCGCCGGAGGTGTCGGAGGCGAGGGTGTCGATGTAGCCGTCGCCGTCGCTGTCGATGGCCTCGGTCTCGAAGGTGCCGTCGCCGTCCATGTCGATGTGCAGTTCGTCCGGGATGCCGTCGCCGTCGGTGTCGATCGCGACCGCGTCGGCCGTCCCGTCGCCGTCGGTGTCGATGTAGGTGTTGTCGCCGACCTGCATGGTGGCGTCCTCGACGCCGTCGCCGTCCAGGTCGAAGGTCACCTCGGCACCGGTGTCCGCCATAGTGTCGTCGAACTCGCTCATGTCGCCAACCTCAATCTCTCGTGTGTTCCTTGTGTTGCCGTCTTCGACTCTAGATACGGCCGGAGCGTCCCGAATCCCGAAACCATGCCAGTCCGGTTCCCGGCGAATACGGGTGTTCCGCATGGTTGTGCCCCCGTTTGCGGAGCGTCGGCCCGCCCCGGAGGACACCGTCGAACGGGGCGCCTCGGTCAAACGAGACCGCCGGCGAGCAGGAAGATGGCGAGTCCGTGGGCGAGGGCGGCCGGCAGGACGCCGTATCGCAGGCGCAGCAGTGCGCAGATGAGCCCTTCGTAGAGCGTGAACAGCAGCAAAGGCCAGCCGATGTCGGTCGCCACCGAGGCCAGGAGCCCGTGGCAGGCCGCGAACGTCGCGGCCGATATCAAGGCGGCGCGAAGTCCGCCGGCGGCCCTCTCCAAACGCCCCTGGAGGAGGCCGCGGAAGAGCACTTCCTCGAAGAGGTTGCCCGACAGCGCGAAGAACAAGAGCACTGGCAGGAGCGTCGCCTCGACCGCTCCTCCCGCCGGCCCGTTCGAGAAGACCGACGACATCGCCAGCAGCGGGGCGGCGGCCGCCAGCCCTCCGGCGATCCCCCATCCGACAGCGGCGACGTTCACCGGCCCCCAGCGGATGAGCGCGCGCAGCTCCGGGTCGAAGCGCACCACTGCGGCGGTCAACGCGAGCACGGCGAGGCCGAGCGTGGCGAGCAGCAGCGGATCGTCGGTGAACCGCAGCCACAGCACGCCGTCCTCGACGCCCAGCCGCCACAGGCCGGTGGGGGTCATGGCGTCTCTGATGAGGATGAACCCCAGGATCAGCAGCCCGATGCGCAGGAGCGGCTCCTGCACCGGGCTCGCGAGGGCGAGGCAGGCGCTGATCACGATCAGACCGGGGACGATGCGCCAGAGGTAGTCGACGAGTTCAGCGAACAAAGCGGGGCGCTCCAAGGGAAGGCGGTGTGCGGACTGGGATCACACGCCATAATATGAGTAATATTCAGTTTCTGGTACTCGCGTTGGAGACCCATGTCCGCACAGCGACGACGACCCCGTCAGCAGCGATCCCGTCAGACCGTGGACTGGCTGCTGGAGGCCGCGGCTCAGCTTTTCCACGAGCACGGCTACACCGCGACCACCACCAACAAGGTCGCCGAGCGCGCCGGGATCTCGGTCGGATCGGTCTACCAGTACTTCCCGAACAAGGACGCGCTGCTGGCGGCCTTGGCAGAGCGCCATCTGAACGAGGCCGCGGCAGTGGCCCTCGCGGCGCTCGGGCGAGCGGCCGCGGCGGAGGCGTCCTTGCGGACCGTGCTGCACGAGCTGATCGCCAGTCTCGTCGAGCTGCACGCGGCCCGGCCCGGCCTGCACTCGCTGCTGGTCCGTTATTCACTGGCCCACCCGGACGTCGCCGACACCGTCCGCGCCCTCGAAGGCGAAGTGGCCGCGGCCCTCGCCGTCGAGCTGCGCCGGTTGGGCGTCGGCGGCGATCGCGCCGAGAGGCGTGCGCTGCTGGCGGTCGAAGGCGCCAACGCGCACCTCCACGGCACGCTGCTGCGCCCGCCCTCAGGGGTGGCGAGGGAGTCGATGGTCGAGGAGGTCGTGGACTTGTGGACGGCCGCGCTGAGCCGCGGCCGGGAATGAGGAGCGACGAGCGAGGAACACCGCGGTTCCCGCCAGCGCCAGTGCGGCCGCTGCCGCCATCGCCGGGCCACACCCGGAAACGCCGTGCTCACCGGTCCGAGGTTCCGGGAAGGGATCGAGTCCCAGCCCTGAGGAGGCGCCCTTCGGCGGCCGGGGGCTCCGCGAGAGCGCCCGGTCGGCGCTAGGTGTGGAACTCCTCGAACATGACCTCGTAGCCGTCCGGGTCGCACCCGTAGAAGATCCGCGCCCATCCCGCGTCCTCGGGCTCGACCGTGACCTCCAGGCCCTCCTCGCGCCAGATCGCGTAGGACCGGTCGAGGTCGGGCGTGGGGACCGCCAGGACGACGCCGACGCCGAGCCGCCGCGAGGCGGCGGCCCGCTCGGCATCCTCGGTGTGGTAGCCGTGGGCGGTGAGGTCGGAGAGGATCAGCCACGTGTGGCCGAACGTCAGATAGCGCAGGTTCTCCTGCCCCGTGTCCGGGATCTCCTTGAACCCCAGGCGCAGGTACAGGTCGGTCGAGCGCCGCAGGTCGCGGACGCGCAATCCGACCTTGAGCTGCCGCCTGCCCATGCCCTCACCTCGCATGCGTTCGGGAGCGGTTCCCGGGACGATAGCAGCCCCGGCCCGGCGGGAGGGGCCGGCCGCCGGGCCGGGCGGTCACTCCTCGCGCGGGGGCCGCGGCCTGGCGAAGACGGGCACGAGGACCGCGGCGACCACGACGTGCATGACGATGAGGGCGGCCTTGGTGCCCGCGCTCGCCTCGGTGTAGAACGGCGGGATCATCTCCAGGGCGAAGACGACCCCGGCGCCGATGAGCCACAGCAAGACGGCCTTGCGCGGGGCGAAGCGGTCGAGCAGGGCGCGGGCGACCCAGCCGAGGCCGCCCGCGATGAGGGCCGCGAAGGCGGCGTTGACGAAACCGACCGAGACCGGGTCCTGCCCGGGGGTCGCGGTCGTCATCTCGGCGCCGAGTGCGGCGGCGATCACGGCGACGAGTCCGGTCGCGACGACCGCGGCGGCGAGGGCGATGAGCCGGGCACGCCACACGGAGGGGGCTCGAACGACGGTTTTATTATCTACTTTGGACACTACTTGGTCTCCACTGCCTAGTGTTTCGTTTCGGGGGAACATCGTCGACGATAAACGGAGGGGCCTCGGCCACCAATCCGCGAGCGTCCTCGCTTCATGTGCGATCGTCCCGGCCCGGTTAGACTGCAACGATGGACGTGCTCAGCGATGTCATGACGGTGCTGCGGACCGGCCGCCCCTTCGTGGCACGGCTCGCCAGGTCGGGGCCGTGGTCAGACGAGCGTGCCGCCCGCCCGAACGGCTTCGGCGTGCAGCTCATGGTGCGCGGCACCGCGGTAGCGGTCACCGAGGACGGCGAGACGTTCACACTCGGCCCCGGCGACGCGCTGCTGGTCCCCCACGGCGCCGCGCACGTCGTGGCCGACTCGCCGCGGACGCCGCCGGGCCGAAGATGCGAACCGGGCCACGCGCGCCCCGGCGCGGTGCTCCGCTCCGACGACCCCGACGCCACGCACGTGATGCTGTGCCTGGCCTACGAGCTCGCCCCGAACCGGACCCACCCCCTCATCGGCACGCTCCCCCAGTTCGTGCACCTCCCCGCCGACCCCGACGCCCGCCCCGGGCTCGCAGGTGCGATCGCCATGCTGGACGGCGAACTCGCCGCCGAGCTGCGCGGCGGCGACACGCTCGTCCCGGCGCTGCTCGACGCGGTCCTCATGTACCTGCTGCGGGCGCTCCTGGGGCCGCGCACGGCCGCGTGCCACTTCGCGGGCTGGGCGAAGGCCCTGTCCGACAAGGCGATCGGGCCCACGCTGGAGGCGATCCACGCCGAACCGGCGCGGCAGTGGACGGTGGCGTCCCTCGGGGCGGTGGCGGGCCTGTCGCGGTCGGCGTTCTCGCGGCGGTTCACCGAACTGGTCGGTCAGCCGCCGCTCGCGTACCTCACCTCGTGGCGGCTGACCGTGGCCGCGCACCTCCTCGCCGACACCGAGGCGCCCCTGGCGGTGGTGGCGCGGCGGGTCGGCTACTCCTCGGAGTTCGCGTTCGCGGCCGCGTTCAAACGCGACTTCGGGATGCCGCCGGGCCGGTTCCGCAAAGGGCCCCCGGCGTGCGAGCCCGCGGCCGAGCCGCCCCGCCGCCGACCGGTCCCGGCCTGACCTCGCCGCAGCGCCGTGAGCGGCGAAGCGGCGCCTCCGCGCCCCGTCCGGACCGGTGTATCGTGACCCGGAGGCGCGCAGCCGCTTCCAGTTTCGGCGGGAGGATCGTGTGGCCAGGTCGGGCGCGGCGACGATAGTGGACGTGGCACGCCTCGCCGGGGTCTCCCCCGCGGCGGTCTCCAAGGTCATCCGCGGCGCCTACGGGGTCAGCCCGGCCATGCGCGAGCGCGTCGACGCGGCCATAGCGCAGCTCGACTACCGCCCCCGCGTCGCGGCGCGGGCCATGCGCGGCTCCACCTTCTCCATCGGCATCGAGCTGCCGCACCCGGGCTATCACTTCTTCACCACGATCCTCCAGGGGGCGACGGCCGCGCTGGAGGACACGCGGTACCGGGCGATCGTGGTCCCCACGGCCACCGACGCCGAACGCGACGGGCGCGCGCTCGACATGCTCGCCGACTACCAGGTCGACGGCATCGTGGCGGTCTCCCCGCTGGTCGCGCCGGACCGGCTGGAGCGGCTCGCGGCCCGGACGCCGGTGGTGCTGCTCGGCCGCCACGACCGGACCGCCGCCTACGACACGGTCACCGGCGACGACGTCGCCGGGACGCGGCTGGTCATGGAGCACCTGCTCGGGCTCGGCCACCGCCGCATCGCCTACCTGGTGCAGGAGGGGCAGGCCGCGATGCCCGGCGTCGGGACGCCGCAGGAGGTGCGCATGGAGCAGTACCGCGAACGCATGCGCCGGGCCGGGCTCGGCGGCGCGGCCCGCGTCGTCCGCACCGCGGACGGCGACCACGTGCCGGAGGACGCGGTCGAGGCGCTGCTCGCCCCGGAGCGGCCGACCGCCGTCCTCGTCGGCCGCCACGAACTCGCCCTCGGGCTGCTCCAGGCCCTCGCCGAACGGGGGCTGTCCAGCGCGGACGTCGCCGTGGCCGGATACGACGACACCGCGCTGGCCGGGCATCCGGCGATCGGCCTCACCTGCGTCGACCAGGACGGCGCGGCGATCGGGCGGGAGGCGATCGGGCTGCTGCTCGAACGCATCGGCGGCCGGACCGAGGCCGCGCACCGCAGCGTCGAGCCGACGCTGAAGGTGCGGGCCTCAACCGTGCCGGGCCGGTAGGGGTCAGCCGGCGGTGCCGGTGACGGCCCCGCCGGAGGCGACCACCTCGTAGTCGACGGTCGCGCCGCTCCAGAAGTGGAAGGTGAGCGTCACCGGCCGGTCCTCCTCGACCGCATCGAAGAACGCGGGCGGCATGGTGACCACACCCGCGTCCTCGTCGGGCTGGAAGGCCGAGCCGTACTCCTGGAACAGGGTCCAGTCCGTCGGCCCGGCGGCGGCGCCGTCCTCGTACGTCGACGACATGGTCGCCAGCCGGTCGCCGTTGAACCGCGTGGGGATCGCGAAGGCGTCGGTCGTCCCGGTCGCGTCCGCGGCGCTCGGCGCGTCGTAGGCGATGACGCTGATCCGCCAGGGCACGCCCTGGGAGAAGTCGGCGTACAGGTCGGCCTGCGTGCCGTAGCCGTCCGCGCCGACGATCCGCTCCAGCGTCGCGGCCGCGATGGTGAGCTCGTCGCCCGCGACGGTGTAGTCCTCGCCTTCGACCAGGGGCGCATCGCCTTCCCGCAGTCCCGCGAAGTCGAGCCCGTGCGGTTCGAGCGTGAGCGTCGCGTCGGCGACCGCGCCCGCCCGCTCGACGAACACCTGGTCGGAGGAGGCGGTGCCGGAGCGGGTCGTCCAACTGGCCTGGAACATCTCCCACAGTTCCCCGTCGCGCCAGGTGAAGTCCCAGCGGTCGAAGTGCGGGGCGATGTCCCAGAGCATGACGGTGAGGTCGCGCTCCTCGGCGTACCAGTAGGCGTATTCGAGGAACTTGAGGGTCTCGCCCTGCTGGACCTTGCCGCCGGGCTCGTAGCCCAGGAGGCTCCACTCGCCGATGACGACGGGGATGCCCCTGGCGACGAAGGCGTCGTGGGTCCGGTCGTAGGCGTCGACGATGTGCCGGCGGACCTCCTCGTCGAACGTGGTGTACCCGGCGATGTTGACGCTGAAGGGCCAGAAGCCGTAGAAGTGGATGGTCGCGGCCATGTTCGGGTCGTCGAGGGCGTCGAAGGTGGCGTTCAGCGCGTCGAGGCGGTCCTGCTCGTCGTTGGTGTAGAGCGTCGGCAGGACCAGGACGCGGTCGGCGTTGCCGCCGCCGGAGTCGCGCACGATCTCGTGGAACCGCTGGTTGAGCTCGTCGAGGAGCCCGTAGGCGGTCGCGTCGTCGACGTCGTTGAACTGCGGTTCGTTGACGCTCTCGAACAGGAGCGTGTCGGGGTAGTCGCGGAAGCGCTCGGCGACGGCCGTCCAGATGGCCTCGTACCGGGCCATGACCTCGTCGTGGTTGGTCTCCATGTCGGCCATCCAGACCCACGAGTCGTGGTGGATGTTGACGAGCGCGTACATGTCCTCGTCCAGGGTGTACTGGACGACCTCCTCGACCCGGTCGAGCCAGTCCTCGTCGATCGCGTAGTCCCCGGACTTCTCCTGGTGGTGGTCCCAGGTGACCGGGATGCGGACGCTGTTGAAGCCGTAGTCGCGGATGCTCTGGAGGAATTCGGGGGTGACGCGGGGGTAGCCCCAGGCGGTCTCGTCGGGGCCGACGGCGTCCAGGTTGTTGCCGAGGTTGAAGCCCGGCTGCATCGCGTCGACGATCTCGGTCGCGGACGCGTCCTCTCCCGGCGGGACGGTGGGCTCCTCGACCGCGCCGGTGCAGGCGGCGCCGTTGAGGCGGAACTCCTCCGGGGCCTCGTTGGCGCCCGTCCAGGTGCCGAGGAAGCCGAACGACGTCGAAGCGCCCGAGGCGAGGCGGGCGTTGTAGCCCGCGTCCACGGCGGTGACCCGGCCGTCGGCGGCGCTCACTGCGGCGTTCCACGCCTGGGTGATCCGCTGCCCGGAGGGGAGGTTCCAGGTCAGGTCCCAGCCGTCGAGGGGGTCGCCGAGGTTGGTGACGGTCACGTCGGCGGTGAAGCCGCCGGGCCATTCGTTCGCGATCCGGTACTCGACCTCGCAGCCGGTGGCGGCCGAGGCCGCGGTCGGCGCGACGACGAGTCCGGTGAGCGCGGCGAGCAGGGCGCCGACGAGCAGCATCGCCCGCCTTCGCGCGCGTAGCACTGTGCCTTGCATGGTTCTCCTTCGATGTGGACGTGAGGGCGAGGGGCACCCGCCCAACCCGCTGAATCGATGCCCATCGATAGGAAGCCTAATTTCGGCGGCCGCGTTTTGTCAAACGTTCTACACTAGCCGCATGGTGCGGCTCCGCCGATCGGGGCGGCGCACCGGCGACTCCGGTCAGGCGGCCCGAGCGGCGGCCAGGACGTCGGCGCACACGGCGGGCGGTCCGGCCTCGTCCCACATGCGCTGGGTCAGCACGACGACGGTGAGATCCCGCGAGGGGTCGTTGGCCCACGTCGTCCCGAATCCGCCGTCCCAGCCGTGGCAGCCGTCGAACACGGACATCCCGTAGCCCCAGCCGCGGCCGTCGAGGAGGTCGGAGCCCGGCCACACCCGCGACTTCTGCTCGGCGGTGAGCTGGTCGCGGGTCATCGCGGCGGCGGTCTCCGGCCCGAGGACCGGGCCGCCGCCGCGCAGCAGCATCCTCCCGAAGGCGACCACGTCGCCGGCCGTGGACAGCAGGCCCGCGCTGCCGTCGCTGAACGCGGGCGGGCGCGACCACTGCCCGTCGGGCGGGTCGACGACGACCGGTTCGCCGTCCAGGCGCTGGTAGAGGGCGGGGATCCGGTCGGTGTCGGCGGAGTGGAACGCGGTGTCGCGCATGCGCAGCGGTTCGAGCACCCGGGAGCGCAAGACCTCGTCGAACGGTGCGCCCGCCGCCCGAGCGGCGAGCACCGAGAGCACTTGCGAACCGGACTGGTACAGCCACCGCTCGCCCGGCTGGGCCATGAGCGGCAGCTCGCCGAGCGCGGCCATCCAGGCGTCGGGGTCCGGCATGGCGGCGGGCTGGGGCGCTTCGAAGGCGCGCAGCCGCCGTTCGCGCGCCGCGACGGCGACGGGCCAGGGCTCGGGGGCGGTCAGCATGGCCCCCTGCATGCCGAAGCCCCAGGTGAAGGTGAGCAGATCGCGCACGGTGACCGGCCGCCGGGCCGGAACGGTGTCCGTGAGCGGCCCGCTCGGATCGCGCAGCACCCGCCGGTCGGCCAGTTCCGGCAGCAGGGCGTCGACGGCCCCGTCCAGTTCCAGCAGGCCGTCGTCGACCAGGGACAGTACCGCCGCCGCGGTCATCGGCTTCGTGACCGAGGCGATGCGGAACAGGGCGTCGGGGCGCATCGGCGGCCCGCCGACCGCCATCGCGCCTGCCGCCGCCATGTGGACCTCCTCGCCTCTGGCGACGGCGGCGACGACGCCGGGTGCCTGGCCCTCGCGCACTGCTTCGCGGACGAGCTCGTCGATCCGTTCCGTGAAGTCCATGCCGCCAGCGTAAGTCCCGGGTCCGACAACGACGGCGATCAGCGCGTGCGCCGGGTGCGGGTGCGCCCCCCGCCCGGGTGAACGAGCGGTGCTCGGCGCCGTCGTCGTAGACGCCCCCGGTGGTGCAGGCCCGGGTCGGCTCGGGCAGGCGGACGGCGATGCCGCACCGGTCGCCCGCCTCGTCGAGCCGCGAGCGGGTCCGGCGGCGCGCCGCCGGACCCGCGGTCCTCTATGGATTGTCCGGTAGGGCCGCTACCCGGCGGCCGGCGCGGGCGCCCGCCCGGTCCGCGTGACGGCGGCCGGGGGCGCGGCGCCGAGCGTGAAGTCCACCTCGATCACCGTCCCGGGGACAAGGTCGACCGGCTCCGTCGCCGAACCGGCCCCGTCGGCCGCCGCTTCGAGCTGCGTCGGCCCCGAGCCGGGCGCGAAGGTCCAGTACCGGCCCTCGGCGTCCGCGGTGCCGCGGTGGCCCGAGTCGGGGTGGACGACCACGGCGCCCGCGACCGGCGCGCCGCTCTGGTCGACGACGGCGCCCCGCACCAGCGCCCCCGCGACCGGGACGCAGTCGGGCGCGCCGCCGACGAGGACGTCGTCGATCTGCCACCAGTAGCCCGAGCGGTAGGCGTGGTAGTAGTGGAATTTGAGCTGCGCCTCCGGTTCGGCGGCCCAGGCGGCCAGGTCGACCGTGACCGTGGTCGCGCTCACCGACTCCTCGGCCGCCCAGACCTCTTCCCAGCTCTGGCCGCCGTCGACGCTGATCGCCACGGCCGCCCGGGAGTGGGGGGCGAACATCTGGAAGTCGGTGGCGAAGGACAGGACCGGTTCGGCGGCGCTCGACAGGTCGAACACCGGCGAGACGAGGTCGGTGTCCATGACGCCGCCGCCGGTCTGGTGCGCGACGGCGAAGCCGCCCGATCCGGGGGTGCGGTTGTCGGCGCCGGAGCCGTCGAAGGTCCACGGCCGGGGGCCGCGGTCGACCACGGTCCACCCCGGAGGCGCGGCCCCGGTCTCGAAACCGGTGCCCAGCGGGTCGAAGGCGTAACCGGGAGCGGTGCAACCGTTCGCGATCGGCACCTCGACGAGCATTTCCTCCGCGTCCGCGTCGACGCGGACGGTCTGGTAACCGCCGTAGTCGGCCGTGACGGTCAGCTCCACGCCGCCGACGGGCAGCGTCAGTGCGAACCGTCCGGTGAGCGGATCGGTCGCCGTGGCGACCTCGCCGCCGCTCGTCTCGACCGTCGCCGCCAGCGGCCAGCCCTGGCCGGAGCCGTCGACGACCGTGCCGGTGACCTCGACGGTGGCGAGCGGGGTCATGACCGCGTCGAACACGGCGGTCTGGTCGGCCGCCACGGTCACCGTCCCGGTGGCCGCCTCGTAGCCGAACTTCGTGACCGTCACCGAGTGCTGCCCGGTCAGGGCGAACGGCACGGTGTAGGCGCCGTCGGCCCCTGTGGTGGCGGTGCGGTCGAACGCCCCCTCGAAGACCAGTGCCGCGCCCTCCAGCGGCGCGCCGTCGGGGTCGGTGACGGTGCCGGCGATGGAGCCGGAGTCGCCCTCGGGAAGGGCCTGGATGGCCGCGAGCGCGTCGATGCGCCCGTGCCCGTAGACGTTGTTCGCCTCGTCGGTGCCGCCGCACTGGTCGTCCTCGGTGTAGCGGGCCGAGCCGGTGAGCATCTCGTAGACCAGGCCGTAGTCGCCGCGGAACGCGGGCTCGGCCGCGATCATGAGGGCGATCGCCCCGGCCGCGTGCGGCGCGGCCATGGAGGTGCCGCTCATCAGGCCGTAGGTGCCGCCCGGCATCGCGGAGTGGATGCGGACGCCGGGGGCGGAGACGTCGGGCTTGACCCGCCCGTCGCCGGTGGCCCCGCGGGAGGAGCCCGAGGAGATCGTGCCGTCCGCGGCGTAGGCGCCCACGGCGATCACGTCCGCGTAGGAGCCGGGGGCGATGCCGGTGGCGCACGCCGGTCCGCTGTTGCCCGCGGCGAAGACCGGGATGATCCCGGCGGCGTGCCACAGCTCGACGATGTCCCGGTAGTACGGGTCGTCGTCGCTCGTGGAGTCCCGGCCCCAGGAGTTGTTGACGATGTCGGGCGCCTTGGACGGGTCGGGGTGCTCCCCCTGCGAGTCGGTGGGCGCGGCGACCCACTGGCCGGCCAGGAGCACCGATTCCATGCTGGAGCCGTAGTAGTTGACGGCGATCCACTCGGCGCCGGGGGCGACGCCGATCCGGTTGGCCCCGCCGTCGTCGCCGACCATGGTCCCCACCGTGTGGGTGCCGTGGCCGCTGTTGCTGATGTCGCACGGCGTGCCGCCGCATATGCCCTCGACGTCGTAGAAGTTGTAGTCGTGGGTGAAGGTGCCGTCGCCGTTGTTGCCGCGGTACTGCTCCACGAGCGCGGGGTGGTCGTACTCCACGCCGGAGTCGATGGAGGCGATCACGACGCCTTCGCCGGTGACGCCGAGCTGGTCCCAGACCTCGGGCGCGTTGATGTCGGCGACGCCCCATTCGGCGGAGGCCGGCGCGGCGTCGGCCTCGGTCGGGGCGACCGGTTCGACGGGTTCGATCTGCGGGGCGTCGACGACTTCGGCGACCTGCTCAAAGGCGGTGATGGTCTCCAGCAGTTCGATGTCCCCGGTCACCTTGACCGCCGACGAGGCCCAGTAGGACTCGTAGGCGACGCCCTCCCGTTCGAGGGCGGCGGTCAGGTCGGCCTGGGAGGACTCGGCGAAGGCCATCGCCGCTTCGACGGCGGCGGCGCCCTTCTCTGCCTTGGTCTCGGCGCTGAACGCGGCCGAATAGTCGGGGCCGCCGTGGAACTGCACCCAGATCTCGGCTTCGCCCTCGGCGTCGATCCGGGCGAGCAGGTCGGGGTCGGCCTTCTGCTCCATCGGCACTGCCGCGTCGGTCTCGGTCTGCGCCCCGGCGGGCGCGGCAACGGCGAGGGCCGCTGCGAGCGCTCCCACAAAGAGGGCGACGAGTGTCCGACGCCATCGTTGTGTACGTGACAAGACGGCTCCTTGCTTGGCGTTGGCGGCGCCGGGGGGATCGGCGCTGATGGCAACCAGGCCGCGGATGAATTCGGTTCCTTTGCAACCCAACATGACACGACATCGTTACAGATCAAAATGGACATAACAGGGAAACGGAGGGGAATGGCGTCGAAACCGAGAGCGAGTAATGAGGATCACAGTGGACGATCGCCGCCTCCCGCGTCGCCGCGGCGTGCGGGGCCGGACCCGCGACGGCAAGGGGCCAAGACCCGTGTACGGAGGACTTCTGCCTTATCAGGACGAGCACTGAGCGGACGCCGCACCGCCCGGGGCGCTCCGGGCGGCGCGGCGTCCGCTCAGCCGAGCGCGGGCTCGTACAGGTCCACGTCCTCCCAGACCGCCCTGAGCGGGAACGGGTCGCCGAGGCGCTCCGAGGCGGTGTCGAACCGGAAGGCGGCCCCGGCCCCGGGGCGGTGGCGCGGCCAGTCGGCGCGGCCCGTCCGGGCGAACGCGATCCAGGCCGCGTGCATCGCATCGGCCAGCGGCTGCGGCGGGGCGGGGCCGGTGAGCCGCCGCATGAGCGGTTCGTCGAGCAGGTCGAAGACGAAGGGGATCTCCAGCGCGTGGCAGGCGCCGAGCAGGCCGTCGAACTGCGGTGAGCGCCATGCGAACTCGTACACGTAGGTGTGTCCGGCGGCGAGCGCGCGGGATTCGGCGAGGCGGAGGGCGGGCGCCCGGTAGTACCAGTCGCCCTGGAGGATCGCGAGCAGGTCGCCGGGCGAGGCGCCCGGGTGGGCGGCCCGGTAGGCGGCGAGCGCGCGGTCGACGGGCAGCCCGTACAGCCGCATCGCCTCGGCGAGGTCGGCCTCGGTGACCGATGCGAGCGCGCCGAACGGCACCAGCGACAGCCGCCCCTCTTCGGCGTTGGCGCCGACGAGCACGTCGACGTCGGCCGAGGCGCCCGCGGCGATCGCGCGGGACGGCACGTCGGGCAGCGTGTCGCCGTCGACGGTCGGGCGCCACGGGTTCACGATCGCGCCCGGCTCGCCGCCCCACCGGCGGGGGTCGGGCCGCGAGGCGAGGTCGGCCGCGAGGTCCGCCTGCGCGGCGAGGACCCGGTCGACGCCGGTCCGGGCGATCGCCTCGCGGGTGGGTTCGACGCCGAGCAGCGAGGCGAGCCGTCGGCCGATGCCGCGGGCGGTCTCGGCGCCGTAGACCATGTTGCCCGCGCCGCTCTGGAGGATCGCGCGGCGGAACAGCCCCGCGGCGCGGGGCATGGCGAGCAGCGCGCCGACGCTCATCGCCCCGGCCGACTCGCCGAGGACGGTGACGTCGTCGGGGTCGCCGCCGAACGCGGCGATGTTGTCGCGCACCCATGCCAGGGCCGCGATCTGGTCGAGGAGGCCGACGTTGGCGACGCCGTCGTCGAGGCAGAGGAACCCTTCGGCACCGAGGCGGTAGTTGGGGGCGACGAAGACCGCGCCGTCGCGGGCGAACCGCCGCCCGTCGTAGACGACGTTGGCGCCGCCGGTGAACCCGCCGCCGTAGAGCCACACCATGACCGGCAGCCGCGCGGCGCCGGGGTCGGGGGTCCAGACGTTGAGGTTCAGGTAGTCCGGGCCGGGCACGGCCGGGTAGAACGCGCCCAGCGGGCCCGGCACCGGCGGCTGCGGCGGAGTGGGGCCGTGCCCGGCGGCGTCGCGGACGCCGGTCCACGGCGGCGCCGGACGTGGCGGCAGGTACCGGCCCGTGCCGGTGGGCGGGGCGGCGAAGGGCACGCCGAGGAAGGCGTACCCGTCCCCGCTCGCGGTGCCGCGCACCGTTCCGGCGCTTGTGGCGGCGGTCGGGGCCCTCATCGGGCCTCCTCCGGGGCCGGGCGCTTCCGCCACACGGCGACGAGCGCCGCCAGCCCGGCGGCGGCGGGCGCGAGGCCGATGAGGCCGAAGGCCGGGGGGACCACGGTCGTGTACTGCTCGCCGCCGTAGCCGAGGTTGAGCAGCGCCAGGCAGGCTCCGGCGGCGAAGGACCAGGCCGCCACCGTGCGGGCGCGGCGTCGGCCCTTGCCGGCGAGGCGGATCGTCCACAGCCACAGCGGGATGCCCAGGGCGTTGGTGACCACGAGCCAGCCCGCGATGGCGTTGCGTTCGAGGCGGACGTCGGCGGCGGGCCATTCGGGGTAGGCGGCGCGGACGTGGTCGGCGATGACGCCGGTCGCGGCCGCGTCGACGAGCGGGGCGAGCGCGACCAGCGCGGTCAGCGCGAGTCCCAGGTACAGGGCGACCGGTCGGTTCTCGGTCGTGGGTGTCATGACCCCTCCTCTAATTTACGTCGTAAATTTCAGGGGCAATGCTATTTTTACAAAGTAAATCTTGTCAAGGTGAGAGGGAGCACCATGGCGCAGCGGGAGCGGGGACAGCGGGCGGGCCTGACGCGGGAGGCGATCCTCGCCGCCGCCCTGGACCTGGCCGACCGGGAAGGGCTCAAGGCGCTGTCGATGCGCCGCCTGGGCGCGGCGCTCGGCGTCGAGGCCATGGCCCTGTACCACCACGTCGCGGGCAAGGAGGCACTGCTCGACGGGCTGGTCGAGCACGTCTTCGCCCAGACCTCGGCGCGGCCGTCGAGCGGCCGGGACTGGCGCGAGTGGGCGCGGGAGTACGCCGCCGAGCTGCTGGCGACGCTCACCGCGCACCCCAACGTGCTGCCACTGGTCGTCTCCCGGCCCGCGCAGACGCCGCGCAACCACGAGGCCGTGGAGCACGCGATCGCCGAACTGGAGCGGAGCGGCTTCGATGCGGGCCTGGCCCTGGACGTCGTCTACGCCCTCAACGGCCTCGTCGTCGGACACGCGGTCATCGCCGCCGCCGAGCCGCACGCCGCCGCCCCCGAGCCGATCGACGCGGCGGCCTACCCCCGGTTCGCCGCCGCCTCCCGGTCCGGCCGGAGCGCCTCGCGCTTCGCGTTCGCCCTCGGGGCGATGCTGGACGGCTTCGCCGCCGCCCTGGACCGCGGCGAGGACTGAGCGGGCCTCCGGCTCGGCGCCGGGGCCCGCTCGCGTCGCGCCGGGGCCCGGACCGGCGGCTCCGGCCCGGGCGCCCGAAGGTCACTCGATGATGATCTCGAAGGTGTCGGTGGTGTTCTTGACGTCCTGGTGGTTGCCGCTCATCTCAAGCCCTTGGAAGGTCACCGAGCCGACGGCCGGGCCCTGGCCCGGTTCGGGCATCTCGTTGACCCAGATGCCGAAGCCGGACTTGTGCTCGAACTCGTCGCCGCTGAGCCGCGCCCCGGTGATCGTGACATCGGTGAACACGGTGTCGGCCACCGGGTACTCCGGCTGGCCGCCGGTGTACTTGGTCTGGAACATGATCCCCGAGTACGTCGGGTCGACGATGTCCACATCGGTGACGCGGATGCCCTGGAACTCCTTGTCGGCCGAGAAGATCCAGATCCCCGGGAAGGTCTGCCCGCCCCAGAAGTGGCCCCCGGCCCGCACCACCGAGATGTTCTCGAACTCGGTGGGCGGGTTCGCCCCGAAGCCGTCCATGGGGATGCCGAAGTCGAGCGAGCTGATGGTGATGCCCGAGTAGACCAGCGTGTCCGCGATGTGGATGTCCCGGAAGGTGTTCCCGACCCCGCCGTAGACCGCCAGGCCGGCGGCCCGCCAGGTCAGGATCGAGGTCAGGTGCTCGTAGACGTTGCCGGACTGCTCGCCGCCGCCCGAGTCGGTGGCGGCGAACAGCGCGAAGCTGTCGTCGCCCGAGGCCCTGGACTCGATGTTGCTCACCAGGTTGTCGGTGCTGCCGTTGGTCATGTTCAGCGCGTCCGCGAACAGGTTCCTGGCCCTGGAGTTCGTGATCGTCGAGTCGCTGATGTTCGCGCCCCAGAACATGCACACCTGGTGCTCGACCCACGTGTCGTCGATGGTCATGTCCGAGACGTTCTGCCAGTCGAAGATCTTCCCGGGCCCGTCGATGCGCGTGTCGTAGTTGCCGAAGTAGGCGAACCCGGCGAACGTGGACCCGTTCGCCGTGGCGTCCGCCCGGATGCCGACGTCGGTGTTGCGCTGGTCCTGCGGCGCGTAGAACCTGGTGTACCAGGGGCCCGCGCCGATCAGCTCGACCGCCTTGCCGTGCACCTGGAGCTTCTGCGCCGTCGAGTAGTCCCCCGGCGGCAGGTAGACGCCGAGCAGCTCGCCCGAGTCGTCCATCCGGAACCGGTCCAGGGCGTTCTGCACGTCCTGGTGGGTGAAGCCGTCGGGTTCGAGGTAGCGCTCCGGGTCGGGGTTCGCGTCCGGCGCGACCAGCTCCAGGCTGATGAAGTCGATCGCGTAGTAGTCGGCGTCGTTCGCCGCGTCCTTCTGGAGCCGGATGGTGCTGCCCGCCGGGATCGTCTCGTCGAACAGCACGTTGGCCTCGTCGTAGACGTGCCGCGGCGCGCCCGCGCCCGGCGAGTTGCCCGGGGCGGCCTCGGGGCCGTAGAGCCACGCGTACTTGGAGGTCAGCTCGATCGGCTGGAGCAGTTCGCCGTCGACGTAGACGTTCAGCGTCGCGTCGATGCCCCCGCCGCCGGGCGCGTCGGGGATGGCGAACCTGGTGACCAGCGTGTTGGTGTCGGTCGTGGTGGTGAACTCGACGAACTCGCCGGTGTCGTCGAGCACCACGGCCCGGCGCCCGGACGCCTCGCCCGCGAGGTCGCCGACGGTCCGGTTGGGCTCCAGCACCTCGGCGCCGCCGCCGGCCACGGCGTCCTCGGCCTCGTCGAGCGTGTAGGGCATGTTCGCGCCCCGGCCGATGAACAGCGCGTGGGCGCTGGTGTTGTCGGCCTGCTGCGAGGGGTGCTCGTTGACGTCGGGCTCGATCGCGACCTCGACGGTGTACCCGCCGTCGGCGGCGGTCCAGTCGCCCAGCTCGATCGGGCCGGTCGCCCCGCCCGCCTCGATGACGCCCTCGTGCGCGGCGGCGAAGGCCGCCACCTCCTCGCCGGTGTCGTCCTCGGCCACGGTCAGCGTGACCTCGTGGGGGCCCTCGCCCGAGTCCAGGGTGCCCCGGTTCTCGACCGTGACGGCGAAGGCCACGGTGTCGCCCGCGGCGGGGCTGCTCGGCGACCAGGTCACCGCCGCGGCGGCCAGGTCCGAGGTGGGGATGGCCGCCACGGTCAGCGGGTCGGGGTGGGTGCGGGCGTTGTTGTCCTCGTCCCGTTCGACGACGGCGTCGTCGGGGTCGGCGATCGCGCCGAGCGCGTACTCGCCGGCGGGCAGCGGCTCGATCGCGGCGGCGACGGTCGTGCTCGCGCCGGGTTCCAGCGCCGCCACCGGGGCGGTGCCGACCGGTTCGCCGTCCAGGACGAAGGCGAGGTCGGTCGCGGCCGAGGCGGTGTCGCCCTCGTTCACCACCGTGGCCGAGAGGGTCAGCGCATCGGTCTGGACCGGCGATTCGGGGCTCCAGGAGAGGTCGGTGACGACCAGGTCGGGGTTGGCGGCCGGGGTGCCGTGGACCTCGATCTCGGCCACCTGGCCGCCGGGGGCGCCGGTGTTGGCGGTGAACTCCAGGCGGACGTCGGCGGCGGTCGCCGCGACCGGGATGGTCACCGCGTTGCCCTCGGCGGGGTCGAAGGCGTAGTCGGCCTCGGGCGCGATGGTGCTGAACTCGCCGCCGCCCTGGTCGCGGCCCTGCACCGACAGCGTCTGCGTGCGGGGGCCCCAGATCGGGTCGGGGTCGAGCTTCACCACGATCCGCTCGATGTCGGCGTTCGCGCCGAGCGCGACCGTCAGGGAGTGGGGGTAGGCGCCGGACGCGCCTTCCCAGTAGGTCGAGACGTCGCCGTCGTTGGCGTTCGCCGCCTCGTATTCGTACGTGTGGGACGAGGCGCTGATCGGCTTGTCCCGGGCCAGGTCGACGGTCTGGGCCGCCGCGGGCGCGACCGGCATGAGCGCCGGCGCGATCATCACCGCCGCGAGCGCCGCCATGAGCGCGGTCCTGGCCGGTCGGCGCCTGGCGCCGTCGGCCGTGGTCGTGAATCCCGAATGCATGTTCGCTCCTTCGATCGGCGGGTGCCGGTCCCTGCCGGGCATCTGGGGGGATTGCGTTGCTGGAAAAACTAGATTTAGCGCTAAACCTTCGCAATATCTTAATCCCTGAATGTGAGACTTGTCAATGTCCTGATATCTGGACGCTCCCGCCCCCGGGCGGGCGCGGGGTTCGCAATGCCCCCTCAGGGCCGTGCTCAATGGATTGCATCGGCCGCCGCCCGGGGTCCGCCGACGCCGAGCCGCGGCCTCCGAACCCGGTCCCCCGCACCGCGATTTGCGGACGCACCCCTTGGCGCGTATGGTTTTGACCATGTGGTCAAAATTTAGCACTAGTGGTCAAGACAGCGGGGAGCCGACCGTCACCGGAGCGGCGCGGTGGTCGCAGATCCTGCGCCACACGGTCGACGTCGTCGTCGAGCGCGGATACTCCGGCGCGTCCCTCAACCGGATCGCCGATCACGTGGGGATCAGCAAGGGCCTCATCTCCTACCACTTCGACGGCAAGGACGAGCTGCTCGAAGCGCTCGTGCGCGACGTGTTCACCCGCGGAGCCGAGTTCGTGATGCAGCGGTGGGGGAAACGGGTCCCCGAGGACGCGCCGCCGAGCGAGGCGCTGCGGGTCTACCTGGAGGGGAACCTGGGCTTCATCGCGGCGCACCCGCACGACGTCGGCGCCGTCGTGGAGGTCGTCAGGAACCACCGGAACGCCGAGGGCGGCCTGGTGTTCGGCACCGCGTGGGACGAGGAGCTGCACGAGGTGCTGGCGCAGATCTTCATCGCCGGGCAGGAGAGCGGCGAGTTCCGGCGGTTCGACCCGCGGGTCATGGCGATCGCCGTCCGCCGGGTCATCGACGGCTTCACCTTCCAGATCATGGCCCACCCCGACATGGACACCGAGGCGTTCACCGCCGAGGTCGTCGCCCTGTTCGACCACGCCACCCGCGCCGAGACCCCCCGAGCCGAGGAGCGCGTATGAGCACCACCCTGATCCAGGCGGACCCCAAGGCCGCGACCCGACTGCACTACCTCGACAACCTGCGGGTGTACCTGACCTTCCTCGTGGTCGCGCACCACGTGGCGCTCGTCTACGGCAACCTGCCGTTCTGGCCGAACTGGGACGAGCCGGCGAACCCGACGGCGGCCCTGCCGCTGGACCTGTTCATGATGCTCAACCAGGCGTACATGATGGGCTTCTTCTTCCTGGTCTCCGGCTACTTCACGCCGGGATCGCTCGACCGTAGGGGCCCGGGCCCCTACGCGGCGGAGCGGCTGAAGCGGCTCGCGATCCCCTTCGCGGCGTTCGTGATACTGCTGCGCCCGATCTACACGCTGCCGGACTACCTGGAGATGTCCGCGTCGGAGCGGCCGCCGTACTGGCAGTACTACTTCACCGAGGGCAACATCGGCCCGGCGTGGTTCATCGAGGTGCTGCTGGTCTTCTCGCTGCTGTACGCGTGGTTCCGGCGGAGCGGGCCCGCCGCGCCCGAGCCGGTCGAGCCGCAGCGGCTGCGGGCCTGGCACGTGGCGGCGTTCGCGCTGGCGCTGGGCGCGGTGACGTGGGTGTGGCGGATGGCGGTGCCGGTCGGGATGTACGTGCCGATCGCGGGACTGCCGAGCGCGGCCTACATGCCGCAGTACGTCGGGATGTTCGTCATCGGGATCGTGGCCTACCGGCGCGGCTGGTTCCGGGCCCTGCCGAGGCGCGCGGGCCTGCTCGGGGCCGCGCTCATGGCGGGCTCGGCGGTGCCGATGGCCCTGGGCGGCTACGAGGCCTTGGACCTGGAGCACCCGCCGCCGGGCACCGACCTGGCGCACCTGTCCTTCGCCCTGTGGGACTCGCTGTTCGCCGTCGGCGCCATGATGCTGCTGCTGCGCCTGTTCCAGCGGTTCGTGGCCGGGACGGGGCCGTTCACCCGGTTCCTCTCGGCGAACGCCTACGCCGTGTACCTGCTCCACGCGCCGGTCCTCATCGGCGTGGCGGCGGTGCTGCACCCGGTGGCGATGACGCCGGTGCTGAAGTTCCTGATCGGACTGGTCCTGGCGGCCTCGCTCAGCTGGGCCGTGGCCGCTGCCGTGCGGCGCCTGCCCGCCGCGCGTCCGGGGTCAGCAGCCCACGAAGTGCTCGTCCCCCGACCAGCCGACGTTCGCCCACGCCTCGGGCTCGGGCGGCGTGAAGTCGGGGTAGAGCGCCGCGAGCTCGGTGAGCAGCCACTGCGTGAAGCGCGCCGCGCCCTGGGGGCAGGTGTGGACGCCGTCGGCGCTGCGGTCGGGCTCGCCGTCCCTGGTCTGCTCGTACTCCTCGCCCCACACCGCCGAGGCGTCGAGCAGGACCGCCTCGCCGTCCGACGCCTCGGCGACCTCGCGGGCCACTCGGGGCGCGCGTTCGAGGTCGTCCATGTGCGGCTCGTAGAACTCGTCGGGCACGATCGGCGGCGCGGTGATGAAGACGAGCGTCGCCCCGGCCCCCGCGACGGTGTCGGCGAGGCGTTCGTAGGCGGCCCGCTGCTCGTCCTCATCGCCCCAGTCGTAGGTGGTGATCTGGTAGAGGACGGTGCTGGGCCGGGCCGCGCCGATCTGCTCGGGCAGGGTCTTCCACAGCTCCTCCGCGATCGGGCCGACGACGCCGCCGCCGCCTTCGGAGGCCATCGAGGAGAAGGCCACGCCGCTCGCGTCGAACGCGAAGCCCAGCGGCAGCGCCTCGCCGATGGCGATCGAGTCCCCCATCATGAGCACGCGGGACAGGCCGGGCCCTGGGTCGGGCAGCGCCGTCGCCCCGGCCGCGGGGCCGTCGGCCTCCTCGCGGTCGGTGCAGGCGGAGGCGGCGAGCAGGAGCCCGCACACGGCGGCGGTGATGGTTCGCAACTTGGTCATGCCCCCACGGTGGCGCGCCCGTGTCCCGGGGCCGCCGCCGCGATGTCGCGATCGTGTCGCAGACGGGCGCGGGCGCAGCGGGGCCGCCGCGCCGCGCGGCATACTGGCCCGGTGGCCGCGATCCTGCTCATCGAAGACGACCCTCTGGTCCGGCGCGGGTTCGAACTCGCCCTCGGCCGCCACGGGCACGACGTCCGGTCGGCCGCGAGCGGCGAGGACGGGCTGGCGGCGTTCCGGGCCTCGCCCCCGCAGCTGGTGGTGCTCGACCTGATGCTGCCGGGCGTCGACGGCTTCACCGTCTGCCGCCGCATCCGGGCCGCCGGCGAGGTGCCGATCATCATGCTGACCGCCCGCGGCGACGACTTCGACGTCGTCGGCGGCCTGGAGGCCGGGGCCGACGACTACGTGGTCAAACCGGTGCAGCCCACCGTGCTCGACGCCCGCGTCCGCGCCGTCCTGCGCCGCGGCGGCGCCGGGGACGACGGCGTCCGGGAGCACGGGGGCCTCCGCGTCGACACCGCCGCGCTGACGGTGTCCCTGCAGGGCGAACCGGTGGCGCTCACGCCGACCGAGCTGCGGCTGCTGCTGGTCCTCTCCCGCGCGCCCGGCCGCGTCTTCAGCCGCCAGCAGCTGCTCGAGGCGGTGTGGGAGCACGACTACCTCGGCGACTCGCGGCTGGTCGACAACTGCGTGCAGCGGCTGCGCGCCAAGATCGAGGCCGACCCCGCGCGCCCGGCGTACGTCCAGACCGCGCGGGGCTTCGGGTACCGGTTCGGGCCGGTATGACGCCGCCGTTCCGCGGGCTGCGCGCCCGGCTGGTGGTGGCCTTCGCGCTGGTCACCATGCTCGGGGCGGGGGCGGCCGCGTGGGCGGGCGCGGCCTCGGCGAGCGAGGCGCTGGTGGAGTCGAACCAGCGGCAGCTCACCCGCGACTTCACCGATCGGATCGCCTCGGTCGCACCGACCTTGAGCTATCCGCCCGACCAGGCGACGCTCGACCGGCTCCGCGCCGCCGTGGGCGCGGACACGGCGGTGTCCTTCGAGGACCTGCTGTCCGCCGACGGCGACGCCGCACTGGTCACCGACGAGCTGCGGGCCGCCGTGCGCGAGGACGGGCGGCTGGCGAGCCAGCGGATCACCGCCGAGGGGCGCCCCCTGCTGCTCATCGGCGCGCCCGTCGTGATCACCGAGCCGGACGGGACGCGGCGCCCCTCGGGCATCGAGGTCTACGCGGTGCGCGACCTGACCGAGGTCGAGGCGCGGATCGACGACCTCACGCTGTCCGCGATCGGCACCGCGTCGCTGGCACTCCCGCTCGCGGCGGCCGTGGCGCTCCTGGCGGCGGGCAGCGTCCTGCGGCCGGTGCGCAAGCTCCGCGACACCGCCCGCCGCCTGGCCGACGGCGACCTCGGCGCGCGCTCGGCGGCCGCAGGCGCCGACGAGCTGGCGCAGCTCACCGTCACCGTCAACGAGATGGCCGCGTCCGTGCAGTCGTCGATGACGGCGATGCGGCGGATGCAGGCCGACGCCAAGCGGTTCGCCGCCGACGTCTCCCACGAGCTGCGCACGCCGCTGACGACGCTGACGGCGGTCGCCGAGGTGCTGGAGGACGCGGCCGACCGGATGGAGGACGACGCGGCCGAGTCCGCCCGCCTGGCGGTCACCGAGATCCACCGGCTGGTGCGGCTCGTCGAGGACCTGATGGAGGTCTCCCGCTTCGACGCCGGGGCCGTCCGGCCCCGGCTGGAGGACCTCGACGCCGCCGACGCCGTCCGGGACACGCTGCGCGCCAGGGGATGGCTCGACCGCGTCGCGCTGGCGGCCCCGCCCGGCGTCGCGCTGCGGGCCGACCGGCGGCGGCTCGACGTCGTCGTCGCCAACCTGGTCGGCAACGCGCTGCGGCACGGCGGACCGCCGGTGCGGGTGCGGGTCGCGGCCGAGGGCGCGGCGGTGCTGATCGAGGTGTCCGACGGCGGGCCGGGCCTGCCCGAGCAGGTGCTGCCGCACGTGTTCGAGCGCTTCTACAAGGCCGACGGCGCCCGCGCCCGCACCCCCGGCAGCGGCCTCGGGCTGGCGATCGCGCTCGCGAACGCCCGCCTGCACGGCGGCGACCTCACCGCCGCGAACACCGCGGACGGCGCCCGCTTCACGCTGCGCCTTCCCGCCGACCCGGAGGGGACATGAGACGGATCTTGATCGCGGCCCTGGCGCTGCTGCTCGCGGGCTGCGGCGTCGCGGACTCCGGGGTGAGCGACGAGGGCCGGGCCCCGACCGGCGTCGCCCCCGGCACCACGCTGTACTTCGTGGACGAGGACGGCGGGCTGCGGGCGACGCTGCGGGACACCGGCCGCCTCGGCACGATCACCGAGGCGCTGACGCTGCTGCTGACCGGACCGGGCGACTCGGACCTGCGCACCGAGATCGCGCCGGTCGCCTTCACCAAGGTCGAGGTGACCCTCGACGGGCGGGTCATCGAGCTGCGGGTGCCGCTGGCGGCCGAGGAGGTGACGCCCCTGGGCGCCGACCAGATCGTCTGCACGGCGCTGGCCGCCCACGTCCAGAGCGGCGGGTCGGCCGAGGCGACGGTGCGCCTGCTGTTCACCATCGGCGCGCCGGGGTCGGACGCGCCGCGGACCTGCCCGCTCATCGGTTGACGGTCACAGCCGCGTCACGTCCACGACCGGCGGGGCGGGCTCGGGCAGGAGTGTCCACAGCAGCGCGATCAGGGCCGTGGCGGCGGCGAGGGCGAGCAGGCCGCTCCGGCCCCGGGCCCAGCGCGCGCGGAACCGGATCGTGTCCTCCACCAGGTGCTTCGACAGCGCCGCCAAGGCGATGGACACCGTCCACACCATCGCGGTCCACGGCAGGGCGCCCAGTCCCGTGGCCTCCGGGGAGAGCAGCACGATCACCGGCCAGTGCCACAGGTACAGGCTGTAGGAGACCTGCCCCAGCCAGCGCAGGGGCCGCCGGGCGAGGAGCTTGGAGACCGCCGCGTCCGGTTCGGACGCCGCCAGCGCGATCAGCGCGGCCGCGAGCAGCGAGTGCGCGAACAGGCCGCCGCCGAACAGCCACGGCGTCCCGGTCCCGGCCGCCAGCAGCCACATCGCGCCCATGCCCAGCGCCGCCGACGCCGCCAGGGCGCCCGCCCGGCGGCCGACCGCCCGCAGCAGCCGGTCGCGCACCGGCGGTGCGGCGACGAGCGCGCCCAGCAGCAGCGAGCACGCCCTGGTGTCGGTGCCGGTGTAGACGCGGCTCGGGTCCTCGGCGAGGGCGGCCGCCAGCAGCAGGGAGGCGAGCGAGATCAGGGCCGCGGCGGCGGCGACCGCGGGGCCCGGCCGCCGTCCGAAGCGGACGATCGCGGCCACCAGCGGCGGCCACAGCAGGTAGAACTGCTCTTCGACGGCGATGCTCCACAGGTGCTCGAAGACGCGCTCGGCGCCGAAGCGGTCCCAGTAGCCCGCCGACTCGGCGAGCAGATGCCAGTTGAGCAGGTGGAACTGCGCCCACGGCAGGTCGCCGAGCGTCGTGCGCACCAGGCCCGGCGGCCCCAGCGCCCACGCCGCGACCGTGACGGCGGCGAGCATGGCCGTCAGGGCGGGCAGCAGCCTGCGCAGGCGCCTGCCCCAGAACGCGGGCAGGGAGATCCGGCCGGTCGCGGCGGCCTCGCGCAGCAGCAGGTCGGTGATGAGGTAGCCGGACAGGGCGAAGAACAGGTCCACGCCGAGGAAGCCGCCGGGCAGGTGCCCGGTGTGGAACAGGAGCACGCCGGCGATCGCGACGCCGCGGAGGCCGTCGAGCGCGGGCACGTGCCGGTTCCGGGGCGGCGTGGGGGGCGGGGGTGCGGGGGCTGCGGTCGCGCGCGGTTCGCTCATGCGCCCGACCCTGCCGCCGCGACGTCCCCGGGCCGTCCGCGCCGTGTCGCAACCGCGTCGCAGCGCCGAAGTACAGTGGCACCGACCCCACACGGCCCCACACGGCCCCGGACGGCGACGCCGCCGAGACGTCCGAACAGGAACCACGGAGACCATGGACCAGATCGACTTCCCCCGGGCCCTCGCCGCGTTCGGCCTCCGCGCCGAGGGCGAGCCGACCCCGCTCACCGGGGGCGAGGACAACGGCAACTTCCGCGTCGCCACCGACCGCGGCGACGTCGTGGTGCGCGAGTACCGCGTCTCGGGCGTGGAGAAGATCCGCGCCGAGCTGCGGCTCGTCGAGCACCTCGCCGAGCGGGGCTACCCCACGCCCGCGCCGCTGCGGACCGGCGAGGGCGGCCACGTGCTCGACGGCGAGCGCCCCATCGCCGTCTTCCCCTGGGTCGCAGGCGAGGTCCCCCAGGAGCTGACCGTGCCGCTGGCCGAGCGCACCGGCGCCCTCCTGGCCCGGATGCACCTGCTCACCGAGGGCTGGGAGGACGAGCGGATTCCGGTCGCCGACCGCCTCGGCCTCATCGGCCTGGCGCTGGAGGCCCGGCCCGCGCTCGCGGGCGTGGACGGCTGGCACGAGCGGCTGCGGGCGTTCCTCGACACCCGGGGCGAGGCGCTCGAACGCCTCGCCGCGCTGCCCGCGGGACCGCTGCACCACGACCTGCACTGCCGGAACCTGCTCGTCGCCGACGGCGAGGTCACCGCCGTGCTCGACTTCGACGAGCTCAACCGCGGTCCGCTGGTCGTCGACCTGGCGCGCGTCCTCCAGTACGCGGCCCTCGACCGGCCCGACATGGTCCTGCCCCGGGACGCGGCCGAGGCGGCCGTGGCCGGCTACGAGCGGGTGCGCCCTCTGTCCGATGCGGAGCGGGCGCTGCTGCCGGTCGCGTTCGACCTGGTCGGCGTCGTGGACGCGGCCGGCTTCATCATGTGGGCCGCGCCCGCCATGGGACTGGCCTCGGTGGACGAATGCCGCAGTTGGACCGCCTACCTGCGCAACGCCGCCGATTGAGGCGGCGGCGGGCCCCGCTCCCGGGGTGCCGCCGCTAAGCTGAGGGGATTCATCGCCGCACGTCAGGGGCACCCCTCATGAAAGCTGTCATCCAAAGCCGGTACGGGACGGCCGACGCCGTCGCCGTCGGCGAACTGCCGGACCCGGTCCCGGCCGACGACGAGGTGCTCGTCCGGGTCCGGGCCGCCTCGCTCAACGGCTCGGACCGCGAGAACCTCGTCGGGCGGCCCTACTACTCGCGCATGGCCGGGCTGCGGCGCCCGCGCGACCCGGTCCCGGGTTCGGACGTCGGGGGGGTCGTGGCGGCGGTGGGGCGGTCGGTGACCGAGTTCGCGCCGGGCGACGAGGTGTTCGGCGAGCTGCGCCGGTACCGCGGCGCCCTCGCCGAGTACGTGGCGGCCGCGCCGCGGCTGCTGGCCCGCAAGCCGCCGAGTCTGTCCTTCCTGGACGCCGCCGTGATCCCGCAGGCGTGCTGCATCGCGTTCCGGGCCACGCGCGGCCTGGGCCCGGGCGACCGGGTGCTCGTCAACGGCGCGGGCGGCGCCGGGGGCGCGCCCCTGATCGGCCTCGCGAAGCACCTGGGCGCCGAGGTGACCGCCGTGGACCGCGCGGACAAGGCCGAGCACCTGCGGCGCCTGGGCGCCGACGCGACCGTCGACTTCGAAGACCGCGACTGGGCCGACGAGCGCGGCCGCTACGACCGCATCGTGGACCTGGTGGGGCGCCGCTCGCCGTACCGCGTGCACCGGGCGCTGCGCCCGGGCGGCTCCTACCGCATCGTCGGCGGGCACACCCGCACCCTGCTCGCGGTGCTCGCCGCCGGGCCCTCGATCCGCTGGGCCACGGGGAAACAGGTCAAGGTGCTGGTGGTGCCGCAGTCGCGCGCGGACCTGGAGGCGGTCACCGCGCTGGTCGTCGACGGCGCGTTCGCGCCCGCGGTCGACCGGGTCTACCCCTTGGAGGAGGCGCCCGCGGCGTTCGCGCGGCTCGCCTCCGGGGACTACCGGGGCAAGATCGCCGTGACGATCGACTGAGGCGGGCGGCGCCGGCAAGCGATTGACAAAGCCATGCGCGAATGCTTCAATGGCCCCCGCCCCGCCGCCGCTCACGGAGAGAACCGCATCATGCTCATCGACGCCGCCGAGGTCATCGTCACCAGCCCCGACCGCAACTTCGTGACGCTCAAGCTCACCACGGACGACGGCCTCACCGGGCTGGGCGACGCGACGCTGAACGGGCGCGAACTCGCCGTCGTGGCCTACCTGAAGGAGCACGTCGTCCCGCTGCTGCTGGGCCGCGACGCCCACCGCATCGAGGACGCCTGGCAGTTCCTCTACCGCTCGGCCTACTGGCGGCGCGGCCCGGTGACCATGGCGGCGATCGCCGCGGTGGACACGGCCCTGTGGGACATCAAGGGCAAGGCCGCCGGGATGCCGGTCTACCAGCTCCTCGGCGGGGCCTCCCGCGACGGCCTCCTCGCCTACGGCCACGCCTCGGGCAAGACCACTGAGGAGCTGTTCGACTCCATCAGGGAGCACCGGGAGCTGGGCTTCCGGGCCGTCCGCGTCCAGACCGGCGTGCCGGGCCTGAAGTCGATCTACGGGATCGCCTCCAACGCGACCTACCGGGCCAACGACGGCGTCCGGTACGACCACGAGCCCGCGCAGCGCGGCGACCTGCCCCACGAGGAGGACTGGGACACCCGTTCCTACCTGCGGCACGTCCCTGCCGTCTTCGAGGCGGTGCGCGCCGAGTTCGGGCCCGAGCTGCCGCTGCTGCACGACGCGCACCACCGGCTCACCCCGATCCAGGCCGCGCAGCTGGGTAAGTCGCTGGAGCCGTACGACCTGTTCTGGCTGGAGGACGTCACCCCCGCCGAGAACCAGGAGGCGCTCCGACTCGTCCGGCGGCACACGACCACGCCCCTGGCGATCGGCGAGATCTTCAATACCGTCTGGGACTACCAGCAGATCATCCGCGAGCAGCTCATCGACTACGTCAGGAGCTCGGTCACCCACACCGGGGGCATCACGCACCTGAAGAAGGTCCTCGACTACGCCTCGCAGTACCAGATCAAGTCCGGGATGCACGGTCCCACCGACGTCTCCCCCGTCGGCATGGCCGCCGCGATGCACCTGGGGCTGGCGGTGCACAACTTCGGCATCCAGGAGTACATGATGCACGGCGAGCGGACCGATCAGGTCTTCCGCCAGTCCTTCACGTGGGAGGACGGCCGCCTCCACCCGGGCGAGGAACCGGGCCTGGGCGTCGAACTCGACGCCGACGCGGCCGGGAAGTACCCGTACGTGCGGGCGTACCTGCCGTTCAACCGGCTCGCCGACGGGACCGTCCACGACTGGTGAGCCCGCGCCGGGCTCGCCGGGCCGCCCCCCTTGATTGCATCGTTGTAATATCGTGAGGAACGAGGAGGTGGCATGGCGGCGACCCTGCACGATGTGGCGAGCCTCGCGGGGGTGTCGTTCAAGACGGTCTCGAACGTCGTCAACGGGCATCCCCACGTCCGCCCCTCCACCCGCGAGAAGGTCGAGCGCGCGATCGCCGAGCTGGGCTACACGCCGAACCTCACCGCGCGCAGTCTGCGCTCGGGGCGCACCGGGGCGATCGCGCTGGCGGTCCCCGAGCTGAACCTGAGCTATTTCGCCGAGCTCGCCGGCTTCGTCATCGCGGCCGCCGAGCAGGCCGGGCTGGTCACGCTCGTCGAGCAGACCGGCGGCGACCGCGCCCGCGAGCTGGCGCTGCTCCGGAGCCCGCGGCTGCGGATGACCGACGGCCTCATCCTCGCGCCGCTCGGCATGGGACAGGAGGACGCCGCCGCGCTCGACGTGGCCTTTCCGCTGGTGCTGCTCGGCGAGCGGACCTTCGACTGGCCGACCGACCACGTCACCATGCGCAATGTGGACGCGGCCCGCGCCGGGACGGAGTACCTCGTCGACGCGGGGCGGCGGCGCATCGCCGTCGTCGGCGAGAACGAGGACGAGGTGATGGGCTCGGCCCGGCTGCGGCTGCGCGGCTACCGCGAGGCGCTGGCCGGGCGCGGGATCGCCTACGACGAGCGCCTGGTCGCCCGGGCGACCCTGTGGCACCGGGCCGACGGCGCGCGGGCGATGCGCGAGCTGCTGGAGCGGGGCGTGGCGTTCGACGCGGTCTTCGGGTTCAACGACACGCTGGCGCTGGGCGCGATGCGCGTGCTCCAGGAGGCGGGGGTGCGGGTGCCCGAGGACGTGGCGGTGCTGGGCTTCGACGACCTGGACGAGGCCGCCTACTCGCTGCCGTCGCTGACGACCATCGACCCGGGCCGGGAGCGGATCGCGCGCATGGCGGTCGAGACGCTGCTCGAACGCCTCGACGGCGGGGGCGCGGCGGCCCCGCCGCGCACGCGGCTGGCGGATTTCGCCCTCATCGAGCGCGAGTCGGTCGCCAAGTCCTGAGCCGGCCGGCGGCCGGGAGCGGCGGGGGCACTGGACTCGTTCTTTACAACGTTGTATGTTGGAGGCGACACCACGCCGCCCGAGGCCCGCAACGCGGTCGGAAGTCGTCGCGACTCCCGGAATTACAACGTTGTAAAACACGGCTTTCCCGGGTCCGACGTGGTACTAAGCGCAGACAGCGCAGTCTCGCACTGAGAGGGAAACTGGCAATGACACGCATGCGAACCCTGCTGGGGGCCGGAGCCGCGGCGCTCGCGCTCACGGCGACCGGCTGCTCCGGCGGCGGCGACGCCGACGGACCGGTCGAACTCACGTTCTGGCACGGCTACACCGAGGCCGACGGCGACGTCCTCGAAGCGATCGTCGAGGAGTTCAACGCCTCGCACGAGGACGTCACGATCAAGACCGAGGTCAAGACCTGGGCCGGCATCGACGACACACTGCTGACCGCGCTGTCCGCGCAGGAGGGCCCCGACATCGTCGCGATGCCCGCCGAGCGGCTGCCCGTCTACGCCTCGCGCGGCGCCTTCGTGGAACTGGACGACTTCTACGAGGACGAGGACGGCAACACCGCGAACCTGGTCCCCGGCGCCGTCGACATGGTCGAGGTCGAGGGGTCGAAGTACGGCGTGCCCGCCGGATTCGTCCCGCTGGCGGTCTACTACGACGCCGCGCTCTTCGAGGACGCCGGCATCGGCGAATTCCCCCAGACCTGGGACCAGTGGGTCGACACCGCCGAGCAGCTCACCGTCGACGAGAACGGCGACGGCACCCCCGAGCGCTACGGCGTGGTCCTGCCCGACCACGCCACCGTCGCCAACGGCCTGTGGCCCACGCTGTTCTACGGCAACGGCGGGGACGTCGTCGACGGCGGCGAGGCCGTGATCGACTCGCCGGAGAACGCCGCCACGCTCGAGTACTGGCGCACCGCCATCGAACAGGGCGCGATCTCCCCCACCGGCGTCGACGGCGTCGGCGCCGACGAGCTGTTCGGCAGCGGCAAGGCCGCCATGACCGTCGGCGGCCCCTGGATGGCCTCGATCGCCGAGGAGAGCGGCATCGACTACGGGATCGCGCCGATCCCCGCCGGCCCCGAGGCGCAGGCCGCCTCGGCCATCGGCATCTCCATGGCGACGACCGTGGACACCGGCGACGCCGAGCAGGAGGCCGCCGAGGAGTTCTTCTCGTTCTTCCTCAACGACGAGAACGCCGTCACCTGGTCCCTCGGCTCGGGCTGGCCGCCGCTGCGGACCGACGTCCCCGCCGAGGACGTCGCCTCCAACCCGGTGGTCGCCTCGCTCACCGAGATGGCCGACCTCGGGCGGCCGCTGCTGCCCGGCGTGGTCAACAGCGTCGACGTGATCACCGCCGTCGACGTGCTCACCCAGCAGGCCATCGCCGGGGGCGACATCGACGCCCTGCTCGCCGAGGCCCAGGCCGACATCGAAGGCGCGCTCGAGTAGCACCGCGAAGCACCCGGGGGCGTCCGGTCCGGACGCCCCCGCCGCATGAAGGTTGAGAGGACCTCAATGAGTGCACAGCATCCGCCGGTCCGCCGGTACCGGCCCCCGGCGCCGCTGGGAGGACGGCGCCGGGCCTCGAAGGGGCTCCTGCGCCGCAACGCCAGGGCCTTCGCGTTCCTGGCCCCGGCGCTGGTCGTCATCGGGCTGTTCGTCATCTGGCCGATGATCTCGGCCCTGCGCCTGTCCTTCACCGACGCCAGCGGGTTCGGCCGGGAGGAATGGGTCGGCCTGGAGAACTACGCGACCGTCTTCACCGACCCCGACATCCTCAACGCGGTGGTCAACACGGTCCAGTACACCGTGCTGTTCACCCCGACCGCGGTGCTCGCCGCGCTCGGCCTGGCGCTGCTGCTCAACAACCCGCGCCTGCCGTTCCGCTCCTTCTTCCGCACCGCGCTGTTCGTGCCGTTCGTCGTCTCCTTCGCCGTGGCGGCCTTCGCCTGGAGCTACCTCATCGACCCCCAGGTGGGCCTGCTGAACTACTGGCTCGGCGGCCTGGGCATCCGGATGGGGAACGTGCTCCAGGACCCGACGCTGGCGATGCCCGCCGTCGCGTTCGTCGCCGTCTGGAAGCTGTTCGGCTTCTACTTCGTCATCTTCCTCGCCGGGCTCCAGGACATCCCCTCCTCGCTCTACGAGGCCGCGCGGGTCGACGGGGCCGGGCCGTGGTCGCGGCTGCGGCACGTCACGCTGCCGCTGCTGTCGAACACGATGGCGTTCGTGCTCATCTTCGCGATGATCGCCGCGCTCCAGGCGTTCGACCAGATCTACGTCATGACCGGCGGCGGGCCCTACGGCAACACGCAGACCGTCGTCATGGAGATCTACGAGTCCGGCTTCCGCAAGCTCGAGGTCGGCTTCGCCTCCGCGCTGTCGTACGTCCTGCTCGCCGCCACCCTGATCCTGAGCCTGGTGCAATTCGTGTTCTTCGGCCGCAAAGAAAAGGACCTGTCCTCATGAGCGTCGTCGCCACACCGCGGCGCGGACGCCGCGCCGTCAAGCCGACCACCGTGCTCGCGACGATCGCCGTCGTCGCCGTCAGCGCCGTCGTGCTCCTGCCGATCGCGATCATCGTGTTCACCGCGTTCAAGCCGGTCGCGGAGGTCAACGCCTTCCCGCCGAGCCTGGTGCCGCACGACTGGACGCTGGACAACCTCAAGCAGGTCACCTCCGACCTGCCGTTCCTGCGGCTCACCGCCAACAGCTTCATCTTCGCCGGCGGCGTGACCGCCTTCGCGCTCGTCTTCGACTCGCTCGCGGCCTACGCGCTGGCGCGCATGGACTTCACCGGGCGCAAGGTCCTGCTGGTCATCATCATCGCGACGCTGATGATCCCGTTCCAGGCGACGCTGATCCCGCTCTACCAGCTGGTGGCCGACCTCGGCTGGGTGAACTCGTACGCCGGGCTCATCGCGCCGCGCGCGGCCGACGCGTTCGGGATCTTCTTCCTGCGCCAGTTCTTCCTGGCGCTGCCGCGCGACGTCGACTCGGCCGCGCGCATCGACGGCGCCTCCGAGTTCCGCGTCTTCCGGTCGATCGTGCTGCCCAACGCCATGCCCGCGCTCTTGACGCTGGGGCTGTTCACGTTCGTGAACAACTGGAACGACCTGCTGTGGCCGCTGGTGTTCACCACCGACGCCGAGATGGGCACCATCACCTCCGGTCTGACGCTGCTGACCGGGCCCAGCGGGATCGTGCCCCACGGCGTGATGATGGCCGGCTCGCTCATCGCGATCCTGCCGCTGGTCATCGCGTTCCTCTTCATCCAGCGGCGCTTCATCGAGAACATCGCAACGACGGGACTGAAATGATCGACTCGCACTGGCACCTCGACGGCTCACTGCACTTCGCGGTCGGCGTCGAGGACACCTTCGTGCCCCAAGGCGGCCCCGGGCAGCGGCCGATCGACGAGTACGAGCTCACCGAGCACTACGCGAGGTGGCACTCCGACCTCGCGCTGGCGAGCGAGGTCGGAGCGGAGCTGGTGCGCTGGGGCGTCCCGTGGTACCGGGTCCAGCCCGAGCCGGACCGGTGGGACTGGAGCTGGCTCGACCGGGTCATGGACCGGTTCGCCGAGCTCGGGCTCCGTCCCGTCGTCGACCTCATGCACTACGGGACGCCGCTGTGGATGGACCGGCAGTTCGCCCACCCCGACTACCCGCGGCTAGTGGCCGAGTACTCGGCCCGCGTCGCCGAGCGCTACGCGCACTTGGGGGTCACCGACTACACGCCGGTGAACGAGCCGATGATCCACGCGCAGTTCTCCGGCGAGTACGCGTACTGGCCGCCGTACCTGTCCGGTCCCGGCGGCCTCAGCTCGATCGTCTCGCAGCTGGCGCGCGGCTTCGTGCTCGCGCAGCACGCCGTGCGGGACGTCCTGGGCGAGCGGGCGGTCTTCGTGCACGTCGACGCGGGCATGCGCTACGTCGGCGACACCGACGCCCCCGAGCACCGGGAGCTCGCCGCGCGGCTGAAGGAGCAGATCTTCCTCGTCGAGGACCTCGTCACCGGGCGCGTCGACGGCTCGCACCCGCTGGAGCCGTTCCTGCGCGCCCACGGGTGGGGCGACGAGGACCTGGCGTGGTTCGAGCGCGACCCGGTGCGCCCGGACGTGGTCGGGGTCAACTACTACCCGCTGCACTCGACCGAGGTGTTCGAGGCCGGGGTGTTCCATTCGGGCGGCTTCCCCGACCCGCGCCCGGCGCGGGACGACGGCGTCGCGGGCATGGCCGAGCTGCTGCGGTCCGCCGCGGACCGCTACGGGGCCCCGGTGATGCTCACCGAGACCTGCGTGACCGACTCGGTCAAGGCCCGCGTCGACTGGCTCGACGAGTCCGTGGCGGCCGTGCACGGCCTGCGCGAGGAGGGCGTCGACGTCGTGGGCTACACGTGGTGGCCGCTGTTCGACATGTACGAGTGGACGTACCGGCACTCGGAGCTGCCGCGCGAGGCGCACCGGCTGACGATGGGACTCTGGGAGCTCCAGGAGCGCGGCGACGGGCTCGCGCGGGTGCGGACGGCGGTGGCCGACCGGTTCCGCCGCCACGCCGCCGAGGCGCGGTCCCGCCGCTGAGCGCCCCGCCGCCTCACAGGGCGGCCAGGTAGTCCTCCAGGGCCGCGGCGTAGGCGGGCGGGTCCTCGTTCCAGGACGCGGTGTGGCCCGAGGCGGTGGTGACGACCGTGGCCTGGTCGGGCGGCAGGAGCGCGGCGAAGTCGAGCGTCGCGGTGTGGTCGACGGTCGCGTCGGCGGTGTCGACGAACAGCAGCATCGGCATGTCGAACTCGTCGGCGAAGTTCCGCTGGTCGAGGGCGTCGAGGTCGATGTCGGCGCGGAATTCGACGATCCGCTTGGCGGTCCAGGTGATCGGGCCGATGACGCCGCGGTCCTCGGCCTGCATGTCGAGTGTGGAGTTCCAGTCCATGACCGGCGAGTCGAGGACCACGCCCTTGACCACGCCGGTGTCGGCGAGCTTGCGGGCGGCGGTGGCGACGACGGCCCCGCCCATGGACCAGCCGTGGAGGACGACGTCCTCGGCGCCGTTGGCGAGCGCGTAGTCGACGGCGTCGACGAGGTCGTCGCTCTCGTACTCGCCGAGGCTGTGGAGGCCGTCGGGCGCGTCGGGGGCGCCCTCGTCGTTGCGGTGGGTGACGGCGAGGACGGGGTAGCCGAGCACGTTGTAGACCTCGACGCCGCGGAGGGTCTCGGCGGGGGCGGCGTTGCGGCCGTGGACGGTGAGGACCCAGGTGGTCTTCTCGCCGGGGAGGTGCCAGGCGGGCGCGGCGCCGAGTTCGGTGGGGATGTCGACGGTGGTGTATTCGAGGCCGAGCGCGGTGGCGGGGTCGTCGCGGTAGGTCCAGGTGTCGACGCGGACGGGGGTGCCCTCGGCGAGCTCGCCGAACAGGACGGTCTCGAGCGAGCGGGTGACGATCTCGCCGTCGGAGGCGGTGACGCCGCCGATGACCGCCTGGCCGTCCTCCCAGGCCAGGCCCCAGGTGCCGGGCTTCTCGGCGGCCTCGCCGGCGGGCAGGGTCACGGTGGTCTCGTCGAGGGCCAGGACGGTGAGCGGGTACTCGCTCGGGCCGTGGTCGACGGCGATGACCTCGTCGGAGAAGTACCAGCCGACGCCGCCGAGCGCGCCGACGGCCAGGATGAGGATCGCGGCGAGGGCGATGGTGAGCGCGCGCAGCCAGCGGCGGCGGGCGGGGGCGGTGTCGGCGGTCGTCACGGCGGTTCCTAGGGGGCTCGGGGAGGGCTGACGGGCCCGATCCTAGTGCGTGGGCGAAAGGCCGCCGCGCGCCTGTCGGCGGCTCAGGCGGGGGCCTTGACGGTCTTCATGATGAAGTGGGAGGTGACGCGTTCGAGCTTGGGGATGGTCATGACGCTGCGGCTCAGGAACGCCTCGTAGGACTCGGCGTCGGCCACGGCGACGCGCACGAAGTAGTCGGGGGTGCCGAACAGGCGGCGCAGTTCCAGGACCTCGTCGAAGCCGCGCATGGTGTCCTCGAAGTGCGCGACGGAGCGGGCGTCATTGGTCTCCAGCGTGACCTCCAGGAGGACTTCGAGCGAGCGCCCCAGGGCGGCGGGGTCGATGACGGCGCGGTAGCCGCGGATCACGCCCTCGGCCTCCAGGCGCTGGACGCGGCGCAGGCACGGGGCGGGCGTGAGGCGGACCCGGTCGGCCAGTTCCACGTTGGAGATCCGCCCGTCGGCCTCCAGTTCGGCGATTATTGCGCGGTCGATGTCGTCCATGCCCTCATTATTGCGCAGCGGGGGGCGCGGTCGGCAATATCGGCAATCGCGTCGCGCGCCTCCCGTGCGAACATCGACGCATGGGTGTTGCAGTCGAGACGGAGGCGGCGGTCGATCGCCGCGGCGAGATCGCCGCCGGCCTGCGGGACTCCCTGGCCGCGGGGCTGGGCATGTTCCCGCTGGGGGCGGCGTTCGGGATGCTCGTCGTCCAGGCGGGGCTGCCGTGGTGGGTCGCTCCGGCGCTGTCGTTCACCGCCTACGCGGGCTCGCTGGAGCTGCTGCTGGTGAGCATGATCGTCGCGGCCGTGCCGCTGGCGACGATCGCGCTCACGACGTTCCTGGTGAACTTCCGGCACGTCTTCTACGCCTTCTCCTTCCCGCTGCGGGCGGTGCGGCACCGGCTGGCGAAGGCGTACTCGGTGTACGCGCTGACCGACGAGGCCTATGCGATCACCGCGGCCTCCGGGGAGGGGTGGACCGCGTGGCGGCTGCTGTCAATGCAGGTCGCCTTGCAGTCGTACTGGGTCGGCGGGGGCCTGGCGGGCACCGCCGTCGCCTCGCTCATGCCCGGCCCGATCGAGGGGCTCGAGTTCGCGCTGTGCGCCCTGTTCGTGACGCTCACCCTCGACGCGGCCCGCTCCCGGGCGCAGGTGCCCTCGCTGCTGCTGGCCGGGTTGAGCTTCACCGTCGCGATCCTCGCCGTGCCCGAGGCGGCGCTGTTCGCGGCGCTGGTGCTGTTCGTGGTGCTGCTGCTGGTCAGGTACGCGCTGGGGGCGCGCCGTCCGCGGGAGGAGGCCGATGCCTGAGACCTCGTATCTCGTGGCGGTGCTGGCGATCGTGTTCGCGATCGACCTGGCGCTGCGCGCCGCGCCGTTCGCGGCGCTGCGGACGCTGCGGGAGTCCGCGCTGGTCGATCGGCTCGCGCTGTGGATGCCGGTGGGCATCCTCGCGATCCTGGCCGCCGTGACCTTGCGGGATTCGATGGGGGCCGACCCGGGGACCGCGGTCGTGGCGCTGGCCGCCGTGGGCGTCACCGCCGCCGTCCACCTGTGGGCGGGGCGGCGCACGCTGCTGAGCGTCGGGGCGGGGACGCTGGTGTACGTGCTGCTGGTCAACGCCGACGCCGCCGCGGCGATCACGGGCGCCCTCCCCGGCGCCGCCTGACCGAGACCGAGAGAGAGGCCGCTTTGTCCGCTGAAGGAAGCTATTTCGTCCGGCTCGACGAGCACCGCTACCGTCCCACGCCGTTGACCGGCGGGGCCTGGTCCACCGCCGAGCAGCACATCAGCCCCGTGAACGGGCTGATCGTCCACGCCGTGGAGCGGTACTGCGCCGAGCGGGGCCCCGACGGCATGGCGATCGGCCGGATCGGCGTGGACATCCTCGGGGTGCTCGGGATCGAGCCGTTCGACCTCGCGGTGTCGGTGGTCCGGCCGGGCCGCACCATCGAGCTGATCGAGGCCGTCGTGACCTCCGCGGGGCGGCCCGCGGTGCGGGCCCGGGTCTGGCGCTCGATCGTCCAGGACACCGGGCGGGTCGCGGGCGGGGAGGCCGAGCCGCTGTGGGGCCCCGAGCGCCTGGAGCCGATGGAGCTGACCGGCGTGTGGTCCGGCGGCTACATCGGCTCGCTCGAGGTCCGGCCGATCGGGGCGCTGAAGCCGGGCCGGGCCGCGGCGTGGGTGACCACGCCCGCGCCCCTGGTGGCGGGCGAGCCGGTGAGCGACCTCGCCCGCCTGGTGGGACTGGTGGACACCGCCAACGGCCTGTGCGTCCGCGAGAGCCCGCAGGAGTGGCTGTTCCCCAATCTGGACTTGACGGTCCACATGCACCGGCGGCCGGGCGGGGCGTGGCTCGGGCTCGACACGACGGTGGTGTTCGGGGGTGCGGGCCAGGGGGTCACCTCCAGCGTCCTGCACGACGAGGCGGGGCACTTCGGGTACGCGCAGCAGGTGCTGACCGTCCGCCCGCGCGGGTGAGGCGGGCGGGTCCGTTGGTTCGCGCGGCGGGGTAGCGCTACATACCGGATGGTCGGTATGATGTGTGGCATCCTGACCGAGCAGGCCCATGAGGAGGTCTTCGTGCAGATCACCGGTGCCGTGCTGGAGCGCTGCGGCGCTCCGCCGCCGTTCGCGCAGTCCCGCCCCCTCACCATCGGGCCGCTCGAACTGGAGCCACCGGGCCCCGGCGAGGTCCTGGTGCGGATCGAGGCCGCGGGCCTGTGCCACTCCGACCTGTCCGTGGTGGACGGCAGCCGCCTGCGGCCCGTGCCCATGCTGCTCGGGCACGAGGCCGCGGGCGTCGTGGAGGCGGCCGGGCCGGGCGCCGGCGTCGCGGTCGGGCGGCGCGTCGTCATGACGTTCCTCCCCCGCTGCGGCGAGTGCGACGCCTGCCGGACCGACGGGCGCCTCCCCTGCTCGGCGGGCAGCGCGGCCAACGCCGCGGGCGTCCTCATGGGCGGCGGGCGGCGGCTGCGCCGCGGCGGCGAGACCGTGCACCACCACCTGGGCGTGAGCGCGTTCGCCACGCACGCCGTGGTCGCCTCGGCCTCGGTCGTGCCCGTCGAGGACGACGTGCCGCCCGAGGTCGCCGCGCTCCTGGGCTGCGCCGTCCTCACCGGCGGCGGCGCGGTGGTCAACGCCGGGCGGCCCGGCCCCGACGACGCCGTGGCCGTCGTCGGTCTCGGCGGCGTCGGCATGGCCGCGCTGCTCGTGGCCGCCGCCCTCGGGCACAAGGTGATCGGCGTCGACGCCGTGCAGTCCAAGCTGGACCTGGCCCGCGAGCTCGGCGCGGCCGCGGCCTACACCCCGGCCGGGGCCGCCGACGCCGAGCTGCGCACCCCGGTGGTGATCGAGGCCGCCGGGTCGGCCCGCGCCTTCGAGACCGCCTACGCCGTCACCGCGCCGGGCGGCACCACCGTCACCGTCGGCCTGCCCCACCCCGACGCCCGCGCGAGCCTCGCGCCGCTGAGCCTCACCGCCGAGGCCCGCACCGTCGTCGGCTCCTACCTCGGCTCGGCCGTGCCGGGCCGCGACATCCCCCGCTACGTCGAGCTGTGGCGCTCGGGCAGACTGCCGCTCGACCGCCTCGTCTCCGACCGCATCGCCCTCGCCGACCTGCCCGAAGCACTGGACCGCCTCGCCTCCGGGACGGCGCTGCGCCAACTCGTCACCTTCTGACGCAACGAAAGGACCCGTACATGACCGCACGCACCGCCATCGTCACCGGCGCGGCCAGGGGCATCGGCGCGGCCACGGCCCGCCGCCTCGCCGCCGACGGCCACGCTGTCGCCGTAATCGACCTCCGCGAAGACCAGGCCGCGGCCACCGCCGAGGCCATCGAGGCCGAGGGCGGCCGGGCGCTCGCCGTCGGCGCCGACGTCGCCGACGAGGCGGCCGCGGCCGCCGCCGTCGAGCGGGTGGCCGCCGAGCTGGGCGCGCCCGCGATCCTCGTGAACAACGCGGGCATCCTGCGGGACGATCTGCTGTTCAAGATGTCCGTGGAGGACTGGGACGCCGTCCTGGGCGTGCACCTGCGCGGGGCGTTCCTCATGTCGCGGGCCGTGCAGTCGCACATGGTCGCCGCGAAATGGGGCCGGATCGTGAACCTCTCCAGCACCTCGGCCCTGGGCAACCGCGGGCAGGCCAACTACGCGGCCGCGAAGGCCGGGATGCAGGGCTTCACCAAGACCCTCGCGCTCGAACTGGGCAAGTTCGGCGTCACCGCGAACGCCGTGGCCCCCGGGTTCGTCGCGACCGAGATGACCCGGGCCACCGCCGAGCGCCTCGGCGTGTCCTTCGAGGACTTCCTCGCCGGGGCGGCCGCCGAAACGCCCGTCGGCCGCGTGGGGCGGCCCGAGGACATCGCCGCCGCGGTGGCGTTCTTCTGCTCCGAGGAGGCCGGGTTCGTCTCCGGCCAGGTGCTGTACGCGGCGGGAGGGCCGAAAGCATGAGCGGCGAGCGCACCGTGGAGGTCGCCTCCCCCGCCGCGCTCGCGGACGCCCTGGGAGCCAGGGCAGTGGGCGAGTGGCTCGCCGTCGAGCAGGACCGCATCGACGCGTTCGCCGACGCCACCGGGGACCACCAGTGGATTCACGTCGACCCCGGGCGGGCCGCGGCCGGGCCGTTCGGCGGGACCATCGCGCACGGCTACCTGACGCTGTCGCTGCTCCCCTCGCTCACCGGCGGGCTCTTCGCGATCGGCGGCCTGGCCATGTCGGTGAACTACGGGCTCGACCGGCTCCGGTTCCTCCAGCCGGTGCGGGCCGGGTCGCGGGTGCGGGCCGTCGTCGAGCTCGTCTCCGCGGAGGCGACGGCGCGCGGCGTGCGCGCCGGGTATGACGTGACCGTGGAGATCGAGGGCGCGGCCAAGCCCGCGCTCGTGGCGCGGACCATCACCCTGTACGTGCCCGCGTGAGGGACCGGGGAGCGGCCCGGACGGCTGTGGGCCGTCCGGGCCGCCCGGGCGCGGAGGCCGGGCTCAGAGCCGCTCGACGACCATCGCCATGCCCTGGCCGCCGCCCACGCACATCGTCTCCAGCCCGTAGCGGCCGCCGGTGTCGGCGAGCGCGTTGAGGAGCGTGGAGGTGATGCGCGCGCCGGTCATGCCGAAGGGGTGGCCCACGGCGATCGAGCCGCCCTTGACGTTCAGGCGGTCGGGGTCGACGCCCAGGTCCCGTGCGGCCGGGATCACCTGCGCCGCATAGGCTTCGTTGATCTCGACGAGGTCCATGTCCGCGATCGTCAGGCCGGCGAGGGCGAGGGCGCGGCGGCTGGCCTCGACCGGCCCGAGCCCCATGATCTCCGGTGAGAGGCCGCTGACGCCGGTCGAGACGATCCGGGCGAGCGGCTGGAGGCCCAGCTCGTCGACCACGCGCCCGGACACCACGACCACGGCCGCGGCGCCGTCGTTGAGCGGGCAGGCGTTGCCCGCGGTGACGGTGCCGTCGGGGCGGAACACGGGTTTGAGCGTCGCCAGGACCTCCACGGTGGTGCCCGGGCGCGGGCCGTCGTCGGCCGTGACGACGGTGCCGTCGGGGAGGGTGAGCGGGGTGATGTCCCGCTCCCAGAAGCCGTCGGCGATCGCCCGCTCGGCGCGCTGCTGGCTGCGGGCCGCGTAGGCGTCCTGCTCCTCGCGGGTGATCCCGCGCAGCCCGGCGACGTTCTCGGCGGTCTGCCCCATCGCGATGTACACATCGGGCAGTTCGCCGCGCGTGCGCGGGTCCTCCCAGACGGCGGTGCCGGCCCCCGAGCGGTCGTCGCTGCGCGAGCGCGCGTCGCGGAAGCGGGGGTTGGTCAGGTCCTCGCCGGGGATGCTGTCGCTCGATCCGCGCTCCATGCGGCTCACCGACTCCGTTCCGGCGGAGACGAACACGTCGCCCTCGCCGGCCTTGATCGCGTGGAAGGCCATGCGGGTGGTCTGGAGGCTGGACGAGCAGTAGCGCGTGATCGTGGCGCCGGGGACGGTGTCCCAGCCGAGCATCACGGCGACGTTGCGCGCCATGTTCATGCCCTGCTCGCCGCCGGGCATGCCGCAGCCCAGGAGCAGGTCGTCCACGCGCTCGGGGTCGAGCCCGGGGACCTTGCCCACGGCCGCCTCGACCATCTGCGCCGTCATGTCGTCCGCTCGGATGCCGGTGAGCGACCCCTTGCCGGCCCGCCCGATGGGCGAGCGCGCGGTGGCGACGATGTATGCCTCGTTCATGTTGCTCCTCTTCGGGGGGTGTGGTGGAACGGGTCAGACGAACGCCTGGCGGCCGGTGATCGCCCGCCCGACGATGAGGTTGTTCATGTCCCTGGTGCCTTCGTAGGAGTAGACGGCCTCGGCGTCGGCGAAGTGGCGCGCGACGCCGTGGTCGAGCTGGATGCCGTTGCCGCCGAGGATCTCGCGGCAGCGGGCGACGGTGTCGCGCATCCGGGCGGTGGCGAACGCCTTGGCGAGGGCGGAGTGCTCGTCGCCCTGGCGGCCCTCGTCCTCCATGCGGGAGACGCGGACGCACATGCCGAGGCTCGCAGTGATGTCGGCCAGGCAGTCCGCCAGCTTGTCCTGCACCAGTTGGAAGGAGGCGATCGGGCGGCCGAACTGCTCGCGTTCGGCGGCGTAGCGGGCGGCGGCCTCGTAGGCGCCGACGGCGACGCCGACGGCCTCCCAGGCGACGCCGGCCCTGGTGAGCCGCAGGACTTTCGCCACGTCGCGGAAGGAGTCGACGCGCTGGAGCCGGTCGGACTCGGGCACGGCCACGTCGGTGAGCGTGATGTCGGCGTTCTGGACCGAGCGCAGCGACTGCTTGCGTTCGATCTTCACCGCCGAGAAGCCGGGGGCGCCCTTGCGGACGAGGAAGCCCTTGACCTGGTCGTCGGCGGTGTCCTTGGCCCAGATGACGGTGACGTCGGCGAAGGTGGCGTTGCCGATCCATCGCTTGGCGCCGTTGAGGGTCCAGGTGTCGCCTTCGCGGACGGCGGTGGTGCGCAGGCCGCGGGCGGTGTCGGAGCCCGCGAGGGGCTCGGTGAGGCCGAACGCGCCGATCGCCTCGCAGCGGCCCATGCGCGGCAGCCATTCGGCGCGCTGCTCCTCGGAGCCGCCGACGCCGATGGCGCCCATCGCCAGGCCGCTGGTGACGCCGACGAAGGTGGCGAACGAGGCGTCGACGCGCGCGAGTTCGAGCGCGGCCCAGCCGCGGTAGACGGCGCTGTTGGCGAACCGGGCGGTCTCGGGCCACGCCGCGCCGACCACGCCGGTCTCGGCGATGCCGGGGATGAGGTGGTGCGGGAATTCGGCGCGTTCCCAGTAGTCGTCGGCGATGGGGCGGACCTCGCGTTCCATGAACTCGCGGAGCCGCAGCGCGGCGTCGAGCTCGACGGGAGTGAGGGCGTCCTGGTAGGCGTAGCAGTCGGCTTGCAGGTACGGGGATGCGGATGTCATGGTCCTCCTTGAACCGGGCCGAGCATTCCGACCGGTCGGTCTGTGTTTAGTATGCCCTATGTACGCCCAGTTTTCCAAGGAGTGACCATGACCGGCTACCGACACGCGTTCCTCTTGCGATGGAATGACAACGACCAGTACGGCCACATGAACAACGTCGTGTACTACGAGGCGATGGACACGGCGGTGAACGCCTGGATGATCCGCTACGGCGGCCTGGACGTCGCCGGGCCGGTGATCGGGGTGGCGCGGGCGACCTCGTGCGAGTTCCTCGCCTCGGCCTCGTTCCCCGAACCGCTCGAAGTGGACGTCGCCGTCGCCCGGCTCGGGAGCACCTCCATCACGTGGGACCTGGCGATCCTGCGCGAAGGCGCCCCCGACCGGGGCGCGGCGCTGGCCCTGGGCAGGTTCACGCACGTGTTCGTGGACCGCGAAGGGGGCCGCCCGGTCCCGATCCCCGAAGGGGTCAGGACCGCGGTGACCGAACGGCTCGACTGGCGGTGAGGCCGCGCCGGGGCGCGACATCGCCGCTAGGGGCGGAACCGTTCCGCCAGTTCGCGTTTGAGGACCTTGCCGCTGGCGCCGACCGGGAGTTCGTCCACCAGGTGCACCACCCGCGGGTACTTGTAGGCCGCGACCCGCTCCTTCAGGTAGGCCACCACGGCGTCAGCGTCCAGGTCCGCCCCCTCGGCGGGGACGACGGCGGCGTGGACCTCCTGCCCGTGGACCTCGTGCGGCAGCCCGAACACCGCGGCGAGCGCGACGCCGGGGCAGCGCGCGAGCACGGCCTCCACTTCGGAGGGGTACACGTTGTAGCCGTTGCGGATGATCATGTCCTTCTTGCGGTCCACGATCGTGACCACCCCGTCGGCGTCGACGGTGCCGAGGTCGCCGGTGCGGAACCAGCCGTCCACGACGGCGGCCTCGGAGGCGTCGGGCCGCCCCAGGTAGCCCTTCATGAGGTTGTGCCCGCGCACGACGATCTCGCCGAGCGTGTCCGGCTCCTCGATCAGCTCGATCCGGCCCTCGGTCTTCGCCTCGGCCACGGCGACGTCCACGCCCCATATGGGACGGCCCACGGTGCCGGGCCGGATCGGTTCGCCCACGGCGTTGAAGGTGCACGACGGCGAGGTCTCGGTCAGCCCGTAGCCCTCGTGCACCTCGGCGCCGTAGGCCCGCTCGAACGCCTCCAGCAGCGCGGTCGGCAGCGCCGCGCCGCCCGAGACGGCGTAGCGCAGCGGCGGGCGCTCGGGGCTCCTCGCGGCGGCCGCGACCATCCCGGCGAAGTTCGTGGGGACGGCGGTGAACACGGTCGCCTCGTGGCGCACCAGGAGCGCCAGGGCCTCGTCGGGCTCGAACTTCGGCAGCAGGATGATCGAGGCGCCCACGCGGAAGCCGATGTTGAGCACGGCCATCTGCCCGAAGGAGTGGAAGAACGGCAGGCCGCCGTAGACGACGTCGTCGGGCCGCAGGTCGAACGAGTCGATGAGCGAGCAGTGGACCTGCTCGACCATCGCCAGGTGCGAGCCGACCGCGCCTTTGGGGGTCCCGGTGGTGCCGGAGGTGTAGAGGACGGTCGCGGCGGCGAGCGGGTTGACCGGGGTGTGGCGGGCGATCGGGGTCGCCGCGTCGGCCTCGGCCTCCAGGCGCGGCACGGGGCCGCCGCCGACGTCGAGCCCTTCGGGGGCCAGGACCGTCGTCAGCGGCACGCCCGCGCGGGCGGCGGCCGGGGCCGCCTCGGCGAGCATGGGCGCGGCCGCCACGAGGAGGTCGGCCTCGGCGTCCTGGAGGACGAAGGCGATCTCCTCGGCCTTGAACAGCAGGTGCACGGGGACGACGACGGCCCCCAGCGCCAGGGCGGCGTAGTAGACGCGCGGGAAGTCGGGCACGTTCGGGACGATCATCGCCACGCGCGAGCCGGGGCCGATCCCCCGGGCGGCGAGCGCTCCGGCGTAGGCGCGGGTCCGGTCCCACAGCTCGCCGTACGCGATGGTGCGGCCCATGAAGTGCAGGGCGGGGCGGTCGGGGGTGCGGCGGGCGGTCTCGGCGAGGATGCTCGCGATCGAGAGGGTGCCGTAGCCGGGTCCGTCCACGGCGGCGTCGGTTCGGTGCGTCATGGTGTCTCTCCTGCGTCGAAGGGTCGGCGGCTGGTGCGGGTCAGGGGCGCGGCCGCAGCTCGGCCTTGCCGAGCGCGGCCAGGTGCACCTCGTCGGGGCCGTCGGCGATCCGCATGGCGCGCGCGGCGGCGAACATCTCGGCGAGGGGCCGATCGTAGGACAGTCCGGCGGCGCCGAACAGCTGTATCGCGCGGTCGAGGAGGCGCTGCACGGCGCGGGGGACGGCGATCTTGATCGCCTGGATCTCGCGCCGGGCGCGCTTGTTCCCGACGGTGTCCATGAGCCAGGCGGTCTTGAGCACGAGCAGCCGCAGGGACTCCAGTTCGATGCGGGACTCGGCGGCCCAGGTGCGGACGGTGCCCTTGTCGGCGAGGGGCCCGCCGAAGGCGACGCGCTCGTTGGCGCGGTCGCGGACGAGGTCAAGGGCGCGTTCGGCCATGCCCAGGGCCCGCATGCAGTGGTGGATGCGGCCGGGGCCGAGGCGCGCCTGCGCGATGGCGAAGCCGCCGCCCTCCTCGCCGATGCGGCTGGCCGCGGGCACGCGGACGTCGTCGAAGGCGATCTCGGCGTGGCCGCCGTGGTCGCGGTCGTCGTAGCCGAGCACCGGCAGGGAGCGGACCACGGTCACGCCGGGCGTGTCGCGCGGGACGAGGACCATCGACTGCTGCCGGTGGCGGGGGCCGTCGGGGTCGGTCTTGCCCATGACGATGAGGATCGCGCAGCCGGGGTTCATGGCGCCGGTGGCGAACCATTTGCGGCCGTTGACGACGTAGTGGTCGCCGTCGCGGCGGATGCGGGTGGCGATCTGCGCGGCGTCGGAGGAGGCCACGGCGGGCTCGGTCATGCAGAACGCGGAGCGGATGCGGCCCTCCAGGAGCGGTTCGAGCCATTCGGCGCGCTGGGCGGGCGAGCCGAACTCGGCCAGCAGCTCCATGTTGCCGGTGTCGGGCGCGGCGCAGTTCATCGCGACGGGCGCGAGCCGGGGGCTGCGGCCGGACAGTTCGGCCACGGGCGCGTACTGGAGGTTGGTCAGTCCGCCGCCCCGCTCGCCGGGCAGGAACAGGTTCCACAGGCCGCGTTCGCGGGCCTCCCGCTGGAGGGCGCGGACCACCGGGCGCGGCGACCAGTCGCCGGGGGTGGCCTCCACTTCGGCCGCCAGGACCGGTTCGGCGGGGATGACGGCCTCGTCGAGGAAGTCGCGCACTTCCTTCGTCTTCGCTGCCGTGACGGGGTCGGGGGCGAAGTCCATCAGGCGTCCTTTCCGGCCGACGCGCGCGCCAGCCCTTCCTGTGCCAGGGGCGCGACGAGCGCACCGATCGTGTCGAAGCCCTCGCCGACGGTCTGGCCGCCGGTGTAGCGGTAGTGGATGCCCTCCAAGATCACGGCGAGCTTGTAGCAGGCGAACGCCCGGTACCAGGACAGGTCGGGCAGGGCGGTCCCGGCGCGGGCGGCGTAGGTGTCGGCGATCTCGGCGAACGCCGGGTAGCCGTCCTCGGGGACGACGGCGCCCGCGGCGGCCGCGCCGCCGGGCAGTTCGCGGATGTGCCAGTACATGCCGAGCATGCCGAGGTCCACGAGGGGGTCGCCGAGCGTCGCCATCTCCCAGTCGAGGACGGCGGCGATGCGCGGCGCGTCCGGCTCGCCCGCGACGATGAGGTTGTCCAGCCGGTAGTCGCCGTGGACGACGCCCGAGCGCGTCCCGTCCCGGGGGACGGACCGCGCCAGGCGCTCCTGGAGGGCGTCGAGGGCGGGCAGCTCGCGCGAGCGGGAGGCGTCGTACTGGCGGCGCCAGGTCGCCATCTGCCGGTGGAGGTAGCCGCGGGGGCGGCCGAAGTCGCCCAGGCCGACGGCCCCGGGGTCGACGGCGTGGAGGTCGGCGAGGACTTCGGCCAGTTCGATCCCGAGGCGCCGCAGGCCGCTCGGCGTCCACGCGGCGTTCTGCTCGGGGCGGGCCAGGACCTGGCCGGCGACGTGCTCCATGACGAAGAAGTCCGTGCCGGTCACCTCGTTCGCGCCGGTGTCGTCGACGAGGTCGACGGTGGGCGGCACGGGGACGACGCCCCGCAGCGCCGTGATGACCCGGTGCTCGCGGCGCATGTCGTGCGCGGTGGACAGGACGTGGCCCAGCGGGGGGCGGCGCAGCACGAGCGGCACGGCCGCGCCGTCCACCCGGTAGGTGAGGTTGCTGCGGCCGCCGTCGATCAGCGCGGCGCGCAGCGGCCCGTCCGCGGCCAGCGCCGGGTGCTCCCGGGCCAGCCACCGGCCCAGGCCGTCCACATCGAGCCCTGGCGCCGCGTGGGGCTGCGTCATACGGGTTTCCTTTCCGGTCGGTCCGTCCGGGCGGCCCCGCGCGGGGCCGCCCGGACGCGGGTCACTCCTCGGGCGGCTGCGGGATGCCGTCGTTCGCCAGCGGCACCGGTTCGGCCTCGACGGTCGTCACCTGTCCCGCGTCGACGCTGTAGACGGTGCCGGTGTAGTCCTGGACGCCGTCGTCGACGACCGTGATGCCGACGCTGCGGTAGGCGGCGTGGTCGTCGGGGCCGTAGGAGAGCGGCACGATGCCGTTGCCGAGCAGTTCGCCGGATTCGACGGCGGCGACGAGCGAGGCGCGCGTGGGGTCCTCTCCGGCGGCGGCGAGGGCCTCGGCGAAGAGGTAGCCCACGCTCATGCCGAAGACGGTGTTGCCGGTGAAGGGCGCGCCGTCGTTGTAGTCGTCGTTGATCTGCCGGAACAGCGCGACCCACGGGTCGTCGGGGCTGAAGGGCAGGTAGTTGACGCTGACCATGCCCTGGAGGAGCGCGGGAGCGACGTCCTCGCCGAGGTAGCCGACGAGCGTGGGGTAGTCGCCGCCGGAGGAGGAGACGTACCACTGCGGGGCCCAGTCGAGCGCGGCGGCGGTGCCGACGGCCATGGCGGTGAACCCGTTGATGGTGCCCAGGACGTTGACCTCGCATCCGGCCGCCATCATGGCGCCGATCTGGGCGGTGACGTCCTCGTTGGCGGTGGAGTAGGTCTGGATCTCGGCGATGGCGTTGCCGTCCACGACGGTCTCGACGCCTTCGAGGATGCCCTCGCCGTAGTCGTCGTCCTGGCCGAGGACGCAGATCGTCGCGTCGGGCCGCTGCTCGACGGCGTACTGCGCCAGGGCCGCGCCCTCGGTGACGTAGTCGGCGTTGAAGGCGAAGGTGTTGGGGTAGACGCCGGGCTGGTTCCAGGTGAGCGATCCGGAGGAGACGAACAGGTCGGGCACCTCCTGCTCGTCGAGGTAGTCGAGCACGGCGGAGTGGGTGGGGGTGCCCAGGCCGTTGACGATGGCGAGGACCTCGTCTTCGGTGACCAGTTCGCGCACGGCGCTCTGGGTGGCGGAGGGGTCGTAGCCGTCGTCTTTGACGATGTACTCGATGTCGCGGCCGTGGACGCCGCCGTTGTCGTTGAGGTAGGCGAAGTAGGCCGACGTGGCGGCGGAGATCGCGGAGTAGCCGGCGGCGGCCGGGCCGGTGAGGGGCTGGTGGGTGCCGATGGTCACCGTGTCGTCGGTGACGCCGGGCGCCTCGTCGTCGGCGGGGGTGCTGCATGCGGCCAGTGCGACGGCCGTCGCGGCGGCCAGGGCCGCGGCGGTCGCGGTTCTCGCGGGGGTGTGCATTCCGATCACCTCTCTGTGTTCGTGGAAGGCGTTGCAGGAGTGGGGGCCGCCGGGGTGGGGCGGCGGAGGCGGGCGAGGAGGCCGGCGGCGCCGTCCGGCCGGGCGAGGGTCGCGGCTATGACGACCGCGCCGAAGAGGAGGACGGCGAGGTTGCCGTTCAGGCGCTGCCCGAGGTCGGCGGGCACGGCCTCGACGGCGGTGTCGACCAGCCAGGGCAGGGCGACGACGAGGACGGCGCCGATCGCGGCCCCGCCGATGCTGCCGAGGCCGCCGATGACGGCGGCGACGACGAGCGTCAGGGAGAAGGCGAGTCCGTAGCCGCCGGGGGTGACCTGCTGGGTGGCGACGGCCAGCACCGCTCCGCCGAGGCCGGCGGGGACGGCGCTGGCGACGAACGCGGCGGTCTTGACCGGGCCGGGGCGCACACCGGCGAGCGCGGCGGCGGTCTCGTCGCCGAGCACGGCCCGCATGCGCAGGCCGGGGCGGCCCGCGCGGAGGAGGACCAGCGGTGTCACGGCCGCGGCGCTGATGAGGATCGCGAGCCAGGCGTGCCACTGCTCGACGGCGATGAGGGCCGAGAGCGCTTCGGGCACGGGGAGGAAGGGGGCCGACAGGCCCTGCTCGCCGCCGAGGGGCAGCACGTTGGCCGCCGAGGGCAGGGCGATGACCAGGGCGAGCGTCAGGCCCGCGAGGTAGGGGCCGCGGAGTCTGGCGGCGGCCATGCCGAGCAGGAGCCCCAGGGCGCCGGAGGCGGCCGCGGCGCCGGCGAGTCCGGCGAGGAGGGCGGCCGGTCCGGCGTCGGGCGCGGCGGCGTCGACGGCGGTGGCGGTGGCGGCGTATCCGTAGCCTCCGGCGGCCATGAGGACGGCGTGGCCGAGGGAGAGCTGCCCGGTGAGTCCGATCAGGACCGTCAGTCCGGCGACGGCGGCGAAGACGCCCGCGGCGGTGGCGAGCTGGTAGTTGCGGAAGGGGTCGAGTCCGAAGGTCGCGGCGATGGCGAGCAGGGTGATGAGCGCGGCGCGCAGGAGGGTCCTCATGCCCGTCGGGCCTCCCTCGCGGCGAACAGGCCGCCCGGTCGCAGCAGGAGCACGGCCGTCAGCAGCGCGAGCACGGCCAGTGGGGCGGCCGAGGCCGAGACGTACCCGGTGGTGAGGCTGACGAGCACGCCGACGCCCAGCCCGGCCGCGAGGGCCCCGGCCGGGGAGTCGAGCCCGCCGATGACGGCGACGGCGAAGGCGTTGACGAAGAGCAGGTCGGCGGCGTGCGGGTTGAGGCCCAGTTCGGTGGGCACCAGGAGGATCGCCGCCAGGGCGGCCGCGGCGACCGAGAGCGCCCAGCCGATGGTGACCATCCGCGGCACGCGCACGCCCAGGAGCCGGGAGGTCTCGGGGGCGAACGCGGCGGCCCGCAGCCGCAGGCCCAGGGAGGTGCCGGCGAACAGCAGCGCGAGCGCGCCCATGACGGCCGCGGCGGTGACCAGGACGAACAGGTCGTAGGGGGAGAGCACGGGCACGCCGCCGATGACGAAGGGGCTCTGGGAGAACGGCGGGCGCATGGGCCGGTGCTCGGGTCCGAACGCGATCGCCAGTCCCGATTGGAGGACCATGACCAGGCCGATCGCGCAGATCATGCCCGGCAGCGGCGTCAGGTGCGGCAGGCGGCGCATGAGGCCGCGTTCGACGGCCGCGCCGAGCGCGGCTCCGGCCGCCAGTCCCCCGGCGAGGCCGAGCCAGTAGGAGCCGGAGGCCGCGGTGAGGGCGAAGGCGATGTAGACGGCGCAGACGGCCATGGCGGCCTGCGCGAAGTTCACCGCCCGGGCCGCGCGCCACACGATGACGAGGGAGAGGGCGAACAGCGCCAGGACGGCGCCGCGGGCCAGGCCGGTGGCGAGGAGGAAGACGAGGCGGTCCATCGGGCCTCCTTTCAGAATCCGAGGTAGGCGTGGCGGAGGGCGGGGTCGGCGGCGAGCGCGGCGGCGGGCCGGTCGGCCACCACCGCGCCGAGGGACAGGACGACGCCGCGGTCGGCGACGGACAGGGCGCCGGTGACGTTCTGCTCGGCGAGGAGCACGGTCAGGCCGGTGCGTTCGGCGGTGTCCCGCAGCACGCCCAGGAGCTGGGCGACCACGAGGGGGGCGAGGCCGAGCGAGGGCTCGTCGAGCAGGAGCACCGCGGGCTCGGCGATGAGGGCGCGGGCGAGGGCGAGCATCTGGCGCTCGCCGCCGGAGAGGGTGTGCCCGGCGGCGTGGCGGCGGCGGGCGAGCGGTTCGAACAGTTCGTAGGCGGCGGCGACGGCGCGGGCGCGGGCGGGGCCGCGGTGGCGCCACAGGGCGCCGAGGCGGAGGTTCTCCTCGACGGTGAGTTCGACGACGACGCTGCGGCCTTCGGGGACGAGCGCGAGGCCGCGCCGTACCCGGTCTTCGGTGGACAGTCCGGTGAGGTCGCGTCCGTCGAGGAGGACGCGGCCGCCGCGGGCGGGGACGAGGCCGGTGAGGGCGCGCAGGAGCGTGGTCTTCCCGGCGCCGTTGGCGCCCAGGAGGGCGAGGACGGCGCCGTCGGGGAGGTCGAGGCTCAGGTCGGCGACGACGGGGGCGCCGTCGCCGTAGCCGACGGTGAGGCGGTCGACGGTCAGGGCGCTCATGCGGCGGCCTCCAGTCCGAGGTAGGCCTCTTCGACGGCGGGGTCGGCGCGGACCCGGTCGGGGGTGCCGGAGGCGATGACCTTCCCGAAGTCGAGGACGACGACGCGGTCGGCGACGTCCATGACGAAGTCGACGTGGTGTTCGACCAGGAGGACGGCGCAGCCGCCGTCGGCGGTGCGGCGGACGGTGTCGGCGAGGGCGGCGATGTCGGCCTCGCCGAGTCCTCCGGCGGGTTCGTCGAGCAGGAGGAGGCCGGGGCCGGGGGCGAGGGCGCGCGCGAGCGCGACGCGTTTGCGCTCGGGGTAGGGGAGGGCGCCGGCGGGGCGGTCGGCGTGGTCGGCGAGGTCGAGTGCGGCGAGGACGGCGCGGGCCCGCTCGGTCCCGTCGGCGGCGCGGCGGCCGGAGAGGGGGACGAGGACGTTCTCGAGCACGGTCATGCGCTCGAAGAGCCCGAGTCCCTGGAGGGTGCGGGCGACGCCAGCGGCGAGGAGCCGGGCGGGCGAGGTCGGGGCGGGGCGGCCCGCGATGCGCACGACGCCGCGGCGGGGGCGCACGAGGGAGCAGACGGCGTTGAAGACGGTGGTCTTGCCCGCGCCGTTGGGGCCGATGAGGGCGACGGTCTCGCCCTCGCCGACGGTGAAGGAGACGCCGTCGAGGGCTTTGAGGCCGCCGAAGGACACGGCCAGGTCGTCGACGGCGAGTCGGGGCGGGGCGCTGTGCGGAGGGGTCGTGGTCGTCATCGTCGGTGCGGCACCTCTTCGGTTCGGGAGGGGGCGGTCGTCGGGAGGGTGCGGGGGAAGGAGGGGTAACCTCTGTCACTCTACATCAAATACCGACCGGACGGTATGTATCGGGGGCCGGAAATCCTCCCGGCCCCGGCGGGCCCGCTCAGCGGTGCGGGATGCCCGCCGTCATGCCGCCGTCGACCACGAGTTCGGTGCCGGTGAGGTAGGCCGAGGCGTCGCTCGCCAGGAACAGGACCGCCCCGGCCAGGTCCTCGGGCACGCCCGAGCGCCCCAGCGGGATGACGAGCCCTTCGGAGTCGATCCGCGTGGTCATCTCCGTGCGGATGAAGCCGGGGTGGACCGAGTTCACGCGGATGCCCGAGGGGCCGAGCTCGACGGCGAGGGACTTGGTCAGCCCGCGCACCGCGAACTTCGAGGCGGTGTACCCGTGGAGGCGGACGCTGCCGCGCAGCCCCTCCACCGAGGAGACGTTGACGATGGAGCCGCGCCCGGCGGCCTTCATCGCGGGCACCACGGCCCGGCAGCCGAGGAACGTGCCGGTGAGGTTCACGCCGATGACCGCGTGCCACTTCTCCAGCGAGAAGTGCTCGATCGGCGCGGCGTTGGCGATCCCGGCGTTGTTCACCAGCACGTCCACGGCGCCGAACGCCTCCAGCGCGCCGTCGACGGCGGCCGTCCAGGCGTCCTCGTCGGTCACGTCGAGCTCGGTGAAGCGGGCGTCCTCCCCCAGTTCGCCCGCCAGGGCCTCGCCTTCGGCGGCGAGGACGTCGGCGATCACCACCGCCGCACCCGCGCCGTGCAGCGCCCTGGCGTAGGCCGCGCCGATGCCGCGGGCGCCGCCGGTCACGATCGCGACGCGGCCGTCCAGGTCCGCCACCGTCACTCCCCCGCCACGCGCACGACGAGCCGCCCGGTGGTCCCGCCGTCCGCGAGCCGCTGGACGGCCGCGGACGCCCGCTCGAACGGCACGGTCCCGCCCACCGCGGGGCGCACGACGCCCTCGGCGGCCAGCCGCGTCAGCTCGGCGTGCGCCCGTTCGACCAGGTCGGGGCGGCGCTGCTGGTACAGGGCCCAGTGCAGGCCGAGCACGCTGTAGTTCTTGACCAGGGCGTGGTTCGCGCGGACCGTCGGCATCTCGCCGCCCGCGAAGCCGACCACGACGATGCGGCCCTCGAAGGCCATGCACCGCGCCGCGCCCTCGAAGGCGGCCCCGCCGACCGGGTCGAAGGCGACGTCGACGCCGCGGTGGTCCCGCTTGACGCGCGCGACCCAGTCGTCGTCGCGCAGCAGGACCTCGTGGGCGCCGGAGGCGCGGGCGGCCTCGGCCTTGGCGGCGGACCCGACCACGCCGACGACGGTGGCCCCGGCGGCGGCGCCGAGCTGGCAGGCGGCCGTGCCGACGCCGCCCGCGGCGGCGTGCACGAGCAGGGTCTCCCCCGCCCGGAGCGCGGCGCGGCGGTGGAGGCCGAACCAGGCCGTCTGGTAGGCGATGGTCAGCGCGGCGGCGGCCGTGTCGTCGAGCGCCTCGGGGGCGGGGTGGACCGCCGGGGCGGGCACGGTCGCGTACTGGGCCATCACGCCGATCTTCGAGCCGACGACGCGCTGGCCCACCCGCAGGCCGGTGACGCCCTCGCCGAGGGCGGCGACGTCGCCGCACAGCTCGATGCCGGGGGTGAAGGGCGGTTCGGGGCGCTCCTGGTACCGGCCGCGGGCCAGCAGGACGTCGGGGAAGTTCACGGCGACGGCGCGGACGCGGACGAGGACCTCGCCGGGGCCGGGCGCGGGCCGCTCGACCTCCCGCAGGGCCATGACCCGCTCGGGTTCGCCGGGCCCGGTGACCTGCCAGGCCAGCATCGTCTCAGTCATCGGTCCTCCGGATGCTGCGCAGGAACAGTTCGGTGAGCTGGTGGGCGACCTCGGTCTCGTTCTCGGGGCCTTCGGGCGAGTACCAGTGCGAGAGGTAGTGCACGTCGGAGAAGAAGTGCGCGATGAGGACGGAGACGGGGATGTCGTCCCTGACCGAGCCCTCGGCCTGGCCGCGGACGAGCAGCTCGGCGAACCGGTCGTGGTATTCGCGCCTGCGGCGCTTGACCTCGCGCTGGCGCTCGGCGGTGAGCATGTGCTGGCTGCGGAAGAAGACGGTGCCCTCGGGGAGGAACTCGATGGAGGTGACGACCACGTCCTCGCACACGGCCCGCAGCACCTCCTCGGCGGTGCCGCCCTCGGCGATGATCGCGTCGAGGTGCTGCTTCTGGAGCGAGAGCATCCGCTCGTAGATCGCGAAGAGCAGGTCGTCCTTGGACGTGAAGTAGTGGTACATGGCGCCTTTGGTGACGCCCGCGGCCTTGACGATCTGCTGGACGCTGGTGTTGGCGTAGCCCTGGGCGGCGAACAGTTCGAGGGCGGCGCGCAGCACCTCGTCGGCGACGTTCGTGGTCTTCATGGCTCCCATCCTTCACCCCACCGGCCTGATGCTGGCGCCGCCGTCGATCCTGAGGGTCTGGCCGGTGACCCACGCGGCGTCCTCGGACAGGAGGAAGGCGGCCGGGCCGGCCACGTCCTCGGGCTCGCCGAGGCGGGCCAGGGGGTAGGCGCGGGCCACCTGCTCCTCGCGGCCCTCGTAGAGCGCCCTGGAGAGCTTGGTCTTGACCACGGCCGGGGCGAGGGCGTTGACGCGGACGGCGGGGGCGAGCTCCTCGGCGAGCTGGGCGGTCAGGTTGATGAGCCCGGCCTTGGAGACGCCGTAGAAGCCGATGTTGTCGCTGGCGGCGGTGCCGGCGATCGAGGCCATGTTGAGGACGGAGGCGAGGCCCCCGGCGGCGACGGCCTCGCGCGTCCACTCCAGAGCGGCGATGACGTTGACCTCGAGGATCTTGCGGGCGACGCCCGCGTCGAGCGCGGTCAAGGGCCCCCAGGCGGGGTTGACGCCCGCGTTGTTGACCAGGTGGTCGAGCCCGCCGAAGCGGTCGAGGGCGCAGGCGAGGGCCGCGGCGCGGTGCTCGGCGTCGTCGGCCCGGCCGGGGACGCCCGCGGCCCGGTCCTCGCCGAGTGCGGCGACGGCGGCCCTCAGGGTCGCCTCGTCGCGTCCGGTGATGACCACCGAGGCGCCTTCGGACACCAGGCGTCGGGCGATGGCGAGGCCGATGCCTCTGCTCGCCCCGGTGATCAGGGCTGTTCTGCCTCGGAATCGGTCCACGCACGCCTCCGTACCGTCTGGTCGGTTTGTGACCGACTGTATCACGGCGCCGCGGAGGCGGCCCGTGCCGCGCGGGCGGTCCCGCGGGCACGGGCCGCTTCAGCGGCCGCGGCGCTCCCGTTCGTCCTGTTCGCGCATGAGGCGTTCGGCCCGCTCCCGCTCGGCCCGTTCCCGATCCTCATAGGAGGCGTCGACGGGGCCGGGCGTCCGGCGGGGCGAGCCGCCCCGCCCGCGGCGGACCGAGGCGTACACGCTCCAGGCGACCAGCGCGGCCAGGACGGCGGCGGTCGCCAGCGCCCAGGTCACGGCCCGCCTCCGGCCGCTTCCCCGCGCTCCCGCTCCATCTTCTCGTCGAGCTTCCGGCCGTCGTTGGCCTCGGTCGCCGTGTACTTGAGGACCTTCTGGGTGTCGATGGGGTTCTTCCAGGAGTTCCTGAGCGGGTCCCACGAGCGGATGAGGGTGTCCGAGGAGGTGTGACGCAGCCGCTGCGCGGCGCCCATCGTCCTCCAGCCGCCCTCCATCATCGCCCGCGAGGACCCCTTGAGCAGCTGGTCGGTGGCGGTGTCGAGCGTCTTGCGCAGGCCGGTGGACTGCGTGCCGAACCTGCGGAACGAGGCGATCCACCGGCCGAACTTGGACATGAGCTGCCCGAGCTTGCTCACCATCCGCGAGAACACGAGCACCGCCTTGGAGACGACCCGCGCGAGGGCGGCGGCCGCGGTGGCGCCGAACGTGAACCCGGCGGTCGCCAGGGCGCTCAGCAGCCACATGACCGCCTCGGCGACGAAGTTGGCGATGATCTCCAGGAACAGCGTGCGCAGCAGGCCCACGGCCACCCCGGCGATGTTGACGCCCTTGGCGGTCGCCACCGCCGACTCCGCGCTCGCGCGCAGGACCGTCTCGAACCCGGCGGCCGCCTCCCGGTACCCGGCGGCGTCCGCGCCGTCCCAGTCCTGGAGGGCCGCGAGCTCGGCGGCCCACTCGTCGGCCGCGGCGTGCATCTCGATGGCGATGTTGTTCCAGGTGAGCGCGAGCCCTTCGATGGCCTGCGGGTTGCCCGCGACCCAGTCGAGGGGTTCGCGCAGGAACGCGAAGTGCTCGAACGCCCAGCCCACGCCCGCCTGGATCAGGTGCTTGAAGGGGTTGGCGACGAAGGACATCACGTCGAGCGCGGTGGTGACGGTGGCGACGCCCGCGTCGAGGAAGCTGAAATCCTCGGCGGTGAAGACCGCGCCGTATGCCTGGGCGGTCTTGTTGAGCCCGTGGAAGACCTTGGCGCCCTGGGTCACGGAGGTGGAGGTGGGGCCCTCGATGAGCGGGTTGGTCACGGCGCGGCCCCGTCCAGGTCTTCGAGGAAGGCGTCGAACAGCGCCTCGACCTCTTTGTCGGCCTCCTGGTACTGGAGGGCGACGTCGCCGAGCGCCTCGGAGAAGCCGTTGCCGAGGGCGTCGGCGGAGGCGAGCGCGGCGGCGGCGTCCTCCAGGAAGAGGTCGAGGACGGGCGGCACCACCTGGGCGAAGACGATGCCGTAGGCGTCGACGTCGCCGAGGCGGACCTGGGCCGCGGCCTCGGCGGCGGTGGCGACGCGGGCCATCGGCCCGTTGACGAGTTTCGCGGCGTGGTCCCTGAGGGACTGGGGAGTGACGTCGACCATCTAGGACTCCTGCTGCGGACGGCGCGTGAAGGACTGGAGGACGTCGGCGGCCTCGCTGTCGGCGCCGACCAGGTCCGACATGATCTCGGCGGTCTTGCGGCCCGCCTCCTCGGTGGCGCGCCGGTAGGTCTCCAGGGTCAGCTCGGCCAGGCCCGCGCCCGACATGCCGCGGGCGCCCGGGGAGAACTGGAGGCCGGTGAGGGCGCCGCCGGCGTTGACGGTCACGGTGACCACCTCGTCCTCGCTCGCCGCGGTCGTCGCGGACTCGGCGAGCAGGTGCTCGACCCGGCCCGCCTGCTCTTGGAGGACCGCCACCCTGGACTCCAGGGACTGCATGATCTCTTCGGGAGTGCGCATTACCGTCCTTTACGGGAATGTGGGACATCGTGGGGTCGTCGGGGTCCGCCGGGAGGCCGGGCGGGCTCGGGGAAGCGCGTCGGGCTCACCCGTCCCGCCGGCGGGCGGCCTCGGCGACGGCGCGGTCGTAGGTGTCGATGATCAGAGCGGCGAGCTCCCGCTCGCCGAGGAGCCGGAAGGACTCGCCGAGCGCGACGCCCACCAGTGCTCCGGTGACGGTGACGGTGACGGTCACGGCGCCGTCCTCGGAGGAGGCGCGGACGCAGGTGGCGTCGATGAGCGGGCGCAGCCGCTCGGCGCGCCGCTCGAGCCCGGCCATGTCGGCCTCGAAGTCGCGCATGTATTCCTTGAGTTCGGCGTCGGCCGGCGGCGGGCGGTCCGGTCCGGACGCGGCGGCGTCCGGGGGCGGGGGAAGGTCGTTCGCAGTCAACGGTGCTCCTGGAATCTACTGTGGCGCGGGTGGTGCGCCAGTCAGATCGTAGGCACGCCTTCGGGATCGGGCCAGGAAAAGCACACATGTTCGCCGGAAGTTCGACGGCTGTTATCCATGCGTCCCCTGTGGTGTCGGCGAGGGCGGCCGGGCCTTCGCGGCGGTCTCGGCCGGAGCGCGGCGGCGGCCGGGCCGCCGGTCGCGGGCGCCCGTGGCCGGGGCGGTCCGGGCGGCGGTCCGCCGCGCGTCGCGGGGCCGCGAGCAGGGTCGGATAGGCGTCGCAAGCTGGCAATTTGTCGTACACACAGACTAAAATTGGAGGTGAGGGTGTACTCGAGGGGAAGAGGAGTTGCCTGCACATGGTTCAAACGGATGCACGCGCGTCGGCGACCGAGCCGGCCCGCGCACGAACGGCCGCCGCGGACCCGGACGGCCTCCCGGTCGGCCGCGCCGACGCCGCCGACAAGGTCGGGACGCTGGTGTTCCTGTCCGACGACGTCCACGTCACCACTGAGCGGGTGGCGCGGTTCTACGAGGTGCCGGCCGAGGCCGTCAGGGACCTCGTGCGGCGGCACCGCCCGGAGCTGCGGGCCGCCGGGCTCGCCGAGCTCCGCGGCGCGCGGCTGCGGGAGTTCAAGGAGCGGCACGCGGACGAGCTGTCCGAGCACGACCGCCGGGCCTCGCAGCTGGCGGCGTGGCCCCGCGGGGCGGTGCTCGCCGCCGGGCAGCTGCTCCCCGACTCCCCGGTGGCCGCGCAGGTCCGGCGGTTCCTGCTCTCGGCCGAGGAGTCCGCGGCCGACGACCGCCGCCTGGAGACGGCGCGGTTCACGCGGTTCCAGGAGCGGGCCGACTACCGGGGCGTCCTGCACTCGCTCAAGCTGGGCGGCGCGGTCTCGGAGGACTACCGCCTGATCCAGAACACGCTCTACGCGGGGCTGTTCGGGATGACCGCGGCGGTCATCCGCGAGAGCCGCGTGCAGCTCGACGGCGACCTGAAGCGCGACGGGTCGTTCACCGCCGCCTCGGCGAGGATCGCGAAGAACTACCTCACGGAGGAGGAGCTGGAGCTGCTCGACAACGTGACGGTGACCGTCAACGCCCAGTTGAACGTCAAGTACCCGCGCGGCGCGACGGTGGACCAGATGCTCGGCGTCGTCTACAACGCCGTCGCCCTGTTCCGTCCCCGCATCCTGCGGGTCAGGGCGTAAGGGCGCCTCGGGCGCGGCCCGGCCGGTTCCGGCCGGGCCGCGCCCCCCGGCGGCGGAGCGCTTCGCGTGTCGCCCGCGCGGTGGGACTTGCCCGGATTCGCTCCCGGTTCGCAGAGGGAGCCTATAGGTTATAGGCTATGGAGCTCTATAGCCTATAACCTCATTGAAGGAGTCCGCATGTCCGAGCCCGCTCAGCCGACCGCCACCAAGAGCGCCTTCGCCTATCTGCGGCTGCGGGACATGATCGTCTCCGGCGTCCTGGCTCCCGGTGAGGTCATCAACCAGGCCGTGATCGCGCCCGACATCGGCGTGAGCACCACGCCGCTGCGCGAGGCGCTGCGCCGCCTGGAGGGCGAGGGGCTGGTCAGGCTCGGCGCGCACCGCGACGCCCGGGTCGCCCCGCTCACCGCCCAGGAGGCCCGCGACCTGCTCGAGATGCGGCGCTCGCTCGACCCGCTCGCCGCGTCGCTGGCGGCCGGGCGCCGCACCGACGAGGACCTCGCCGCGATGCGCGCCGCCGCCGCCGAGATCGACGCCCTCCCCGGCGACCTCGGCGCCGCGTCGCTGGCGGCCCACCGCGGCTTCCACGCCGCCGTCTACCGCGCCTCGCACAACGCGCTGCTGATCGAGGCGCTCGACGCGCTGTGGGACAAGGCCGACCGCTACCGGCGGCTCGCGCTGGCCGAGGAGGGCGAGCGGCGGCAGGGCGGCCGGAAGAGCGACCACCGGCGGCTGCTCGAACGCGTCGCGTCGGGCGACGCGGACGGGGCCGCCGAGCTGATGCGCCGCCACGTCGACTCCAGTCTGGACGCCAAGGCCCTGGAGCGGCTCGACGCCGCCGGGGAGCGGTCCTGACGGGAGGACCCGCCCCGTCCGCGTCCGTTCAGGCGGCGGGGTCGAGCCTGACCGGCGCGCCGGTCTCCAGGGCCGCCCGGACCGCGCCGTCGGCGCCCTGCGCCACCGGGCGCGTCCTCATCCTTCGGTCCCGATCGTCTCGGCGATCGCCTCGATCTGGGCGGGCGTGCCGGTCATGATGGTGCGCACGTGCTCGGTGACGGCCGCGATCGGCCAGTCCCACCAGGCGGCGCGGAGCATCCGCTCGGTGTCGGCCTCGTCGAAGCGTCTCCTGATCGGCTGCGCGGGGTTGCCGCCGACGATCGTGTAGGGCGCGACGTCGGCGGTGACCACGGCGCCGGAGGCGATGACCGCGCCGTCCCCGATGGTCACGCCGGGCATGACCAGGGAGCGGTAGCCGAACCAGACGTCGTTGCCGACGACCGTGTCGCCGCGCGTGGCCATGCCCTGCATGACGTCGAGCGTCCGCTCGGCCCAGTCGCCGCCGAAGATGGTGAACGGGAAGGCCGAGACGCCCATCATGGGGTGGTCGGCTCCGGCCATGATGAAGCGGGTCTCGGCCGCGATGGCGCAGAACCTGCCGATGACGAGCCGTTCGGGGCCGTAGCCGTAGAGGACGTTCCGCCGTTCGAACTCGGTGGGCGCGTCGGGGTCGTCGTAGTAGGTGTACTCGCCGACCTGGATGCGCTCGTCGGTCACCAGCGGCTTGAGCAGCACCACGCGGGGCTGTCCCTCCAGGGGGTGGAGGACGGTCGGGTCGGGGATGGCGGGCATCGGTCTCCTCTCGTTCGCGGCCGTGCCGAGGCGGGGCGCGGCCCCGGGGATCATCGCACGCCTCCGGCGGGAACGGGAGCGGTTTTAGCGGTGCCTGCGCGCGACGACGCCCCGCGCCGGACGGCGCGGGGCGTCGTGGTGCGGCGCAGTCGGCCACGGGGTGTCGCAGTGCCCCGCAGCGCTAGCGCAGGATGGGGAGGCGGCGGACGAGACCGAGGTCCTTCCACCAGCGTCCCAGGCCCCACCGGTCGCCGGCGTTGCCGATCGCCAGGGCGATCATCGCGACGGCGTAGAAGATGTGGACGTCCACGATCGGGTTAGAGTCGAGCGGCAGCATCGACATCCACATGGTCACCATGAGCACGCCGCCGCCGATGGCGGCCACGCGCAGGCCGATGCCGAGGATGAGGGCGACGCCGAGGCCGCCCATGCCGCCCATGAAGAGCCATTCGGACCACGCCTGGCCCGACATGTCGCGGAACAGCTCGCCGAAGGAGCCGTCGCGGCTGGCGAGGAAGCCGGCCGTGGGGCTGGCGCCGTCGACCCAGCCCTGTCCGTCCGGTGTGGAGTAGCCGAGGCCGAAGGTCTTGTCCAGGAAGGCCCACAAGAAGGTCCATCCGAGGACGATCCGGACGGCCGCGAGGGATCGCGGCGGCCGGGAGGGCGCGGGTGCGCCCGTTTCCCCCGGCGCCGCGACCGGGGTGGTGGTCGTAGTATTGGAAGCCATGTGAAATCCCCTCGGGGTACAGGACGACAGCGGGGATCGCGGCGGAGGGCACCCCCTGTGGTGCCCGCCGCCTAGGGTTGGCCGTCGTCGAAACTTACCGTAGAAGCGCTCCCACTGTAACATAGAGCACTTTCGATATCAAGCCCTAAGCCCCGCCGGCATACAAATGCGACGGTTTCCGGGCGATCACCGCAGGTCGGAGCCCTTGCACCCCTGGGCATCGGACGCCGGAGGGCTTACACTGAACCCTTGGGCTAAGCATTGTAAATTCTCTATATATAGATTCATTGGAAACTCCGCGTGATTCCCGGCATGTCCGCGCAGGAGTCGGAGTCCTTGTCCCCCAGACGAACCCACCCCAGGGAGCGACCATGCGACCGCGAACCCGCCCACGACTCCCCCGCCTCGCCGCCGCGCTCGCGGCGGCGCTGGCGACGGTCTTCCTCGTCAGCCCGCCCGCCGCGAGCGCCGTCGAGACCGGCACCTGGTACGTCCTCCAGTCCCGCAGCTCGGGCCTGGTGCTCGACATCGACGGCGCCTCCGCCGAAGCGGGCGCCGGACTCATCCAGTGGCACCGCAACGACGCGGCCAACCAGCAGTTCCGGTTCCTCGACGCCGGGAACGGCTACCACCGCATCCAGGCGAGGCACTCGGGCCACGTGCTCGACGTCTACGACTGGGACGCCGGCAACGGCGCCGAGGTCGTCCAGTGGACCGACCTGGACAACACCAACCAGCAGTGGCGGGTGACCGAGTCGGACGGCTACGCCACCTTCGTCAACCGCTTCTCGGGCAAGGCCCTCGACGTGTGGCAGCAGTCGACCGAGCCGGGGGCCCGCGTCTCCCAGTACACGCCCACCGGCGCGGCCAACCAGCAGTGGCGGCTCGTCCCCGTCGAGGACGGCTCGGGCGGCGCCGACGACGACCCGTACGGCTACCTCTTCGCCTACATGACCGGCGAGGGCGGCGCCGACGGCGAGCAGGTCTACTTCGCGCTCAGCCGCGGCGACGACCCGCTGGCCTACGACGCGCTGAACGGCGGCGCCCCGGTCCTGACCTCCGATGTGGGCGAACGGGGCGCGAGGGACCCGTTCATCGTCAGATCGCCGCAGGACGGCACGTACTACATGATCGCCACGGACCTGAAGATCCACGGCGACGGCGACTGGGACCGCGCCCAGCGCCACGGGAGCCTGTCGCTGGTGGTGTGGGAGTCGGCGGACCTGGTGAACTGGAGCCGGGCGCGCCTGGAGCAGGTCTCGCCGTCCTCGGCGGGCAACACGTGGGCCCCCGAAGCCTACTGGGACCCCTCCCAGAACGCCTTCGTCGTCTACTGGGCCTCGAAGCTCTACGCCACCGCCGACCACTCCGACGAGACCTACCACCGGATGATGTACGCGACCACCACGGACTTCCGCACCTTCAGCGAGGCGCGAGTGTGGGTCGACAAGGGATACTCCACGATCGACTCGACCGTCGCCGAGCATGACGGGGTCTTCCACCGCTACACCAAGGACGAGCGCAGCGGCACCTCGTGCGGCAAGTTCATCCTCGCCGAGACCTCGGCCTCGCTGACGAGCACGGACTGGGCTTTCCAGACCGAGTGCATCGGCTCGGGGACGATCAGCCACGGCGAGGGCCCGCTGATCTTCAAGTCCAACACCGAGGAGCGCTGGTACATGTTCATCGACGAGTACGGCGGCCGGGGCTACGTGCCGTTCACGACCACCGACCTCTCCAGCGGGCAGTGGTCGCCGGCGTCCGGCTCCAGCCTGCCCGGCCGGCCGCGGCACGGCACCGTCCTGCCGCTGACCTACGCCGAGTACCAGGCGGTGCGGGGCGCCTGGGGCTGAGCCGCGCCGGCCCGCCTCGCAGTAGCCCCCGGGCCGCCGCGGCGCGGGCCCGCCGGGGCCTCAGGCGGACTCCCGGCCCTCCAGGTCCAGACCATGCAGGACCTTCTCGGTGATGCGCTCGGGCGAGTCCTCGACGTCGACGGTGATCCCGGCCTCGTCCTCGCCGAGCCGCTGGAGGTCGTAGAACTGGGAGTCGAGCAGCCGCGGGGGCATGAAGTGCCCGGTGCGGGCGCTGAGCCGGTCGGCGATGACCTCGGCGGTGGCGTCGAGGTGGACGAAGAGGACGCGCGCGGGGGTCTCGCGGAGCATGTCGCGGTAGGAGCGCTTGAGCGCCGAGCAGGTGACGACGGTGCTGCGGCCCTCCTCGGCCTGCTCGGTGATCCAGGCGCGGATGCGCCGCAGCCACGGCAGCCGGTCCTCGTCGGTGAGCGGGGTGCCCTCCTCCATCTTCGCGACGTTGACGTCCGAGTGGTACTCGTCGCCCTCGGCCATGGCCCAGCCGAGCCGGTCGGCGAGACGCTCGGCGATGGTGCTCTTGCCGACGCCGGACACGCCCATCACCACCAGACAGGTCGTCGTCATGAAACCTCCTCATTGAAAGGTAGTACCTTTAGCGCGAAAAGGTAGCACCATTTTGCGGGACCGCACAAGCGTCCCCTATAGGCTTCCAGCATGCGCGAGGGAGAGACGAGCGTGGGCACCGGGCTGCACGACCCGGTGCTGGACGCGATCGGCCTGGAGATCGCCTGCGGCGCGACGCCCGCGGGCCACGTGCTGACGCTCGACGGCATCCAGAAGCGGTTCGGCGTCTCCCGCACCGTGGCCCGGGAGGCCATGCGGGTCCTCGAATCCATGGGCCTGGTCCGCTCGCGCCGCCGCGTCGGCATCACCGTGCAGCCCGCCGAGGCATGGAACGCCTTCGACCCCAAGGTGATCTGGTGGCGGCTGTCGGGCTCGGACCGCGACGCGCAACTGCGCTCGCTCACCGAGCTGCGCATCGCCGTCGAGCCGTTCGCGGCCGGGGCGGCGGCGCTCGGCGCCTCGGCCGCGCAGCGCTCGCGGCTCGTCGCGGTCGCCGCGGAGCTGCGCGCCCTCGGCGGGGCCGCCGATCAGGACGGGTTCATGGAGCGCGACGTCGAGTTCCACACGCTGCTGCTGCGATCGGGCGGCAACGAGATGTTCGCCGCGCTCGCGGACGTGGTGGCCGCGGTGCTGCGCGGGCGGACCCGCTTGGGCCTCATGCCGCACCGGCCCGCGCCCGAGGCGCTCGACCTGCACGAGGACGTCGCCCGCGCCGTGGCCGAGGGCCTCGCCGAGCGGGCCGAGGAGGCCATGCGCGGGCTGCTCGCCGAGGTGCGGGCCGCGATGCTCCCCGGCTGAGGTGTCGGGGCCCGGCGATACGCTCGGGCGGGGCCGCGCGGGACGCGCCGCGCGAGAGAGGGGAACCGACCCATGTCGTATCCGGAACCGAAGTACCTGGGCGAGACCGGCGAGGTCAACGCCGTCTTCCGGGCCGCCGACCATCCCGCCGAGCTGCTGCTGCGCGGCGGCGGTTCCGCGGACTACCTGGCCACCGGGGCCGCCACCGGCGGCAAGTTCGGCCTGTACCAGTGGAACATGGGCCCCGGCCGGTCCGGGCCCGACCCGCACTTCCACAAGACGATCTCGGAGTCGTTCTACATCCTCTCAGGCACGGTGCGCCTCTATGACGGCGAGCGGTGGATCGACGCGCGGCCGGGCGACTTCCTGCACGTGCCCGAGGGCGGCGTGCACGGCTTCCGCAACGAGTCGAACGAGCCGGCCTCGATGCTGCTGCTGTTCGCGCCCGGCGCGCCCCGCGAGGCGTACTTCGAAGGGCTCGCCACCCTCGGGGAGCTCAGCGACGAGGAGCGGCGCGCGTTCTTCGAATACCACGACAACTACTGGGTCGAGGAGTAGGCGGCGCCGCTCCGGGCCGGGGACCGGCCCGGAGCGGCGTGCGGCGCGGCGGTCGCCACGCCTCGCGGCGGCCGGGGCCGCCCGGGGCCCCGGCCGTCCTGGGTGGACCGGCGGCCCCGCGCACAGCGGAGTCTCAGCACAGGTAGCGGGCGTAGGCCGGCAGGGTCAGGAACGTCGGGTAGTCCTCGCCGAGCGCGCATTCGGCGAAGATCGCCAGGGCGTCGTCGAAGCGGTCCCCGTCGAAGCGCTCGAACGCGGCGAACTCCTCGCGCACGAGCGCCTCGACCCATGCGCGGGTGACCTCGCGCCCCGTGTCGGTGCGCGCCCGGCAGTGGATCCACTGCCAGATCTGGGAGCGGGAGATCTCGGCGGTCGCCGCGTCCTCCATCAAATTGTTGATGGCGGCGGCGCCGTCGCCCCGCAGCCACGACTCGATGTAGCGGACGCCGACCTCGATGTTCGCCCGGATGCCGCGCTCGGTCACCGCCCCTTCGGTGGCGGCGACGTCGAGCAGGGCGCGCCCGTCGGGCACGACGTCGTCGCGGAGCCGGTCGATCTGGTTGGGCAGGCCGCCGAGGTGCTCGTCGAAGACCGCCATCGCCACCGGGACGAGGTCGGGGTGGGCCACCCAGGAGCCGTCGAAGCCGTCCTCGGCCTCGCGGGTCTTGTCGGCGCGGACCTTCTCCAGGGCCGCGGCGTTCGCCTCCGGGTCGCGCCGGTTGGGGATGAACGCGGCCATGCCGCCGATGGCCGAGGCGCTGCGCCGGTGGCAGGTGCGGACCAGCAGCTCGGTGTAGGCGCGCATGAACGGCTGGGTCATGGTCACCCGCTCGCGGTCGGGCAGGACGAACCGGCTGCCGCGCTCCCGGAAGTTCTTGATGACCGAGAAGATGTAGTCCCAGCGTCCGGCGTTGAGGCCCGAGGAGTGGCGGCGCAGCTCGTAGAGGATCTCCTCCATCTCGAAGGCCGCGGTGATCGTCTCGATGAGGACGGTGGCCCGGACGGTGCCCTGCGGGACGCCCAGGAGGTCCTGGGCGAGGACGAACACGTCGTTCCACAGCCGCGCTTCGAGGTGCGATTCGAGCTTGGGCAGGTAGAAGTAGGGGCCGCGGCCGAGTTCGACGAGGCGCTGGGCGTTGTGGAAGAAGTAGAGCCCGAAGTCGACCAGGCCGCCGCTGATCGGGACGCCGTCGACGCGCAGGTGGCGCTCGGCCAGGTGCCAGCCCCGGGGGCGGACGATGATCGTGGGCAGGTCGGTCAGGCCCCGGCCGGACAGGCGGTAGGACTTGCCCTGCGCGGTGGTGAAGTCGATGCGCCGCTCGATCGCGTCGATGAGGTTGACCTGCGAGCCGATCACGTTGTGCCAGCTGGGCGTGGAGGAGTCCTCCATGTCGGCCAGCCAGCATTTCGCGCCCGAGTTCAGCGCGTTGACGGTCATCTTGCGCTCGCACGGGCCGGTGATCTCGACGCGCCGGTCCTCCAGGCCGGGCGCGAGCGGCGCGACCGACCAGGAGAGGTCCTCGCGGATCGCGGCGGTCTCGGTCAGGAAGCGCGGGTCGAGCCCGTTGGCGATCTGCGTGCGGCGCTCTTGGCGGCGCTGGAGGAGCTCTTGGCGGCGGCCGACGAAGGCGCGGTGGAGTTCGGCGAGGAAGTCCAGCGCCTTGGGCGTCAGGATCTCGTCCTGCCGTTCCGCGGCAGGTCCGGTGACGGTCACCGCCTCGGCGGTGCGGGTGCCGGTGAGGGCGTCCATGTGGTTCTCCTTGCTGGTGCGTGTCGGTGGTCGGTTCAGAACTGTCCGGCCTCGGTGGAGCCCGCCAGCGCCAAGGTGGAGCCGCTCGGGTTGAGCGCGCCGGTGACGTGGTCGAAGTAGCCGGTGCCGACCTCGCGCTGGTGCCGGGTGGCGGTGTACCCGCGTTCCTCGGCGGCGAACTCGCGCTCCTGGAGCGCGACGTAGGCGCTCATGCCGTCGCGGGCGTAGCCGTGGGCGAGGTCGAACATCGAGTAGTTGAGGGCGTGGAAGCCCGCGAGGGTGATGAACTGGAAGGTGTAGCCCATCGATCCGAGCTCGCGCTGGAACTTGGCGATCGTGTCGTCGTCCAGGTGGCGCTTCCAGTTGAAGGACGGGGAGCAGTTGTAGGCGAGCATCTGGTCGGGGTGCTCGGCCTTGACCGCCTCGGCGAAGGCGCGGGCCGTTGCGAGGTCGGGCGTGCCGGTCTCCATCCACAGCAGGTCGGCGTAGGGGGCGTAGGCCCTGGCGCGGGCGATGCACGGTTCCAGTCCGCTGCGGACCCGGTGGTAGCCCTCGGCGGTGCGCTCGCCGGTGAGGAAGGGCGCGTCGCGCTCGTCGACGTCGGCGGTGAGCAGCGTGGCGGCCTCGGCGTCGGTGCGGGCGATGATGAGCGTGGGGACGCCCTCGACGTCGGCGGCGAGGCGGGCGGCGCTCAGGGTGCGCAGGTGCTGGGCGGTGGGGACGAGGACCTTGCCGCCGAGGTGCCCGCACTTCTTCTCTGAGGCGAGCTGGTCCTCCCAGTGGACGGCGGCGGCTCCGGCGGCGATCATGGCCTTCATGAGCTCGTAGGCGTTGAGCGGTCCGCCGAAGCCCGCTTCGGCGTCGGCGACGATGGGGACGAGCCAGTCCTCGACCGACGAGGCACCTTCGGCGAACTCGATCTGGTCGGCGCGCATGAGGGCGTTGTTGATGCGGCGCACGACCTGCGGGACGGAGTTCGCCGGGTACAGGGACTGGTCGGGGTAGGTCTGGGCGGCGAGGTTGGCGTCGGCGGCCACCTGCCAGCCCGAGAGGTAGATCGCGTGCAGGCCGGCCTTGACCTGTTCGACGGCCTGGTTGCCGGTGAGCGCGCCGAGCGCGTTGGTGTAGCCGCCCGAGGCGGCGTCGGCGGTGAGCCGCTTCCAGAGCCGTTCGGCGCCGCGGCGGGCCAGGGTGTGCTCTTCGGTGACGCGGCCGCGCAGCCGCACCACGTCGGCGCTGCCGTAGTCGCGGGCGGTGCGCGCCCAGCGCGGGTCGGCGTCCCATTCGAGGGCCAGTCGCTCGGCGTCGGTCCGCTGGTCGCGTGCGGTCTCGGACATCGTCTTCTCCAATGTCGCCGTGGCCTCCCGCAGGAGGCCGCTACTTGCAGGTAACAGCATCTTTTCCCGTCCGAGGGCGCAAAGAAAGCCGTTCGGTGTGGAAAGATCGGCGTTTCTTCGCTGATAATGAAGAAATGGCAAAGAATTTTCCGGCGGACGCCGAACCGCCGCACGAGCACCGGCCGTGGGGCGCGGCGGAGGCGGCCGAACTGGCGGCCGACGAGACGGCCGTGGACCTCATCAGCCTCGGCAAGCAGATCCGGCATCTGCGCAAGCAGCGCGCGATGAGCCTCGACGGCCTCGGCGAGGCCGTGGGCACCGCGCCCTCGCAGCTGTCGCTGATCGAGAACGGCAAGCGGGAGCCGAAGCTGTCGATGCTGCGGGCCCTGGCGCGGGCGCTGGGCGTCAGCTCGGACGAGCTGCTGGGGGCCGAGCCGCCGAACCGGCGCGTGGCGCTGGAGATCGAGCTCGAACGGGCCCAGCGCAGCGAGCAGTACAAGTCGCTCGACCTGCCGAGCGTCAAGGTCTCCTCGCGGACGCCGACCGAGGTGCTGGAGGCGCTGGTGGGCCTGCACCGCGAGGTCGACCGTCAGGTGAACCTGCACGCCGCCACGCCCGAGGAGGCCCGGCGCGCCAACACCGAGCTGCGCAGGCGCATGCGCGAGAAGGACAACTACTTCGGCGACATCGAGGCCGAGGCGCGGTCGCTGCTGGGGCGCGTCGACTACGGGAGCGGCCCGCTCTCGCAGCACCAGATATCGGACCTGGCCGCGCACCTCAGGTTCACGCTGCACCACGTGGACGACCTGCCGCACTCGACGCGCTCGGTGACCGACCTGCGCAACCGGCGGATCTACCTGACGTCGAACAAGGACTCCTCGCACGACCCGCGGACGGTGCTGCTCCAGGCGATCGCCAGCCACGTCCTGCGGCACGAGGTGCCGCGGACCTACCTGGAGTTCCTGGGGCAGCGGGTGTCCACGAACTACCTGGCCGCCGCGCTCCTGCTCCCCGAGTCCAGCGCGGTGAAGTTCCTCCAGGAGGCCATGCGGGAGAAGGAGATCGCCGTGGAGGACCTCCGCGACAACTTCGCGGTGTCCTATGAGTCGGCCGCGCACCGGTTCACGAACCTGGCGACCCGGCACCTGGGCATCCGCACCCACTTCCAGAAGGTCCACAAGTCCGGGGTCATCTTCAAGGCGTACGAGAACGACGACGTGGCCTTCCCGACCGACCCGACCGGCGCGATCGAGGGCCAGCCGATCTGCCGGTACTGGACGAGCCGCCAGGTCTTCGACGTGCCCGACAAGTTCAGCGCGTTCAACCAGTACACCGACACGGCCACGGGCACGTACTGGTGCACCGCGCGCACCGAGCGGGGTCCGGACGGCGAGTTCTCCCTGAGCATCGGGGTGCCCTATGAGGCGGCGAAGTGGTTCCGCGGCAAGGAGACCACCGCCAGGTCGGTCTCGCGGTGCCCCGAGCCCGAGTGCTGCCGCCGCCCGCCGCGCGAGCTGGCCGAGCGGTGGGCGGGGCAGGCGTGGCCCGCCGGGCGCGCGCCCTCCTCGCAGCTCGCCGCGATGCCGCCGGGGTCCTTCCCGGGCGTGGACGAGACCGAGGTCTACCGGTTCCTCGAACGGCATTCGAGCCGGTGACCGGCGACTTCGGCCGGCGCCCGCCGGTGTAATCGGCGGCCCGCGCGGGTAACACCCCTCCCGGCCCGAACGGGCCGGAGCACACCGGGAGCACAGGGAGGCGAGCCGGATGCGGATTCATGGCGCCGTGGTGGTCATCACCGGAGCGAGCAGCGGTATCGGGAAGGCGACGGCGCTGGCCTTCGCCAAGCGGGGGGCGTCGCTGGCACTGGGCGCACGCCGCAAGTCGGCGCTGGAGGCGACCGTGGCCGCGTGCGAGGCGCTGGGCGCGCCCGCGACGGCGGTCGAGGTCGACGTGACCGACCCCGACGCGGTGGACGGCCTGGCCGATGCCGCGGTCCGGCGCTTCGGCCGCATCGACGTGTGGGTCAACAACGCGGGCGTGACGATGTTCTCGCCGTTCCTCGAGACGCCGCTCGAAGACCTGCGGCGGGTCGTCGACGTCGACGTGTTCGGGTACGTCAACGGCGCGCGGGCGGCCCTGCCGTGGATGCGCGAGCAGGGCTCGGGCGTGCTGGTCAACGTCGGCTCCGTCGTGGGCGACACGCCGCAGCCGTACGCCGCGGCGTACGGCATGTCCAAGGCGGCCGTCCGGTCCCTGTCGCGGAGCCTCCGCGCCGAGCTGCGGCTCGAAGGCCTGCCCGGGGTGCGCGTCTGCACCGTCCTGCCGGCCACGGTCGACACGCCGATCTACCGCACGGCCGCCAACCGCACCGGCCGCCGGCTCCGGCCGATGCCGCCGGTGAGCACCCCGCAGCGGGTGGCCCGCGCGATCGTCAGGACGGCGCGCTCGCCCCGCGGCGAAGTGCACTGCGGGGCGGGCGCGGGCCGCCTGGCGATGGCGAACCGGCGCTCCCCGGCCCTGGCCGAGCGCCTCATCACCGCGAAGGCCGACCGGCAGCAGCTCTCGCGCAGGCGCGGGGCGGAGGAGACCGCGGGGAACCTCTACGAGCCCTCGCCCAGGGCCGAGGACGCCGAGGCCGCGGGCGGCTGGGGCGGTCGCCGCCGCACCGCGCAGCGCGGGATCGTCATGGCGGCCGCCGCCGGGATCGCCGGGGCGGCCGTGCTCCAGGGCCTGCGGCTGGGCCGCTCCGCCGGGCGCGGCGAAGGGTGCTGAACGCGGCGGGCCTCTCCCCCGCCGACGGCATGGTGGCGACGCCGCACGAGATGGCGCACCGCTGTACGAAAGCCGTGGGGCGCGTGTGAAGATGTCGCGGTGACACCTACATTCGCGCTCATCCACGGCGCCAACGGCAACTCCTTCACCTTCGCTCCGCTACAGCGGGAACTGGCACTGCTGGGGTACCGCTCGCTCGCGGTCGACCTGCCCGGGCACGGGTTCGAGGCCACGTTCCCGGCGGCCTACCAGGCCCCGCAGGACGCGGCCGCCTTCGCGGCGGCGCCGGCGGGCATCGCGGCGACCACGCTGGCCGACTGCGTCGAGCACGTGGCCGGGGTGCTGCGGCGCGCCAAGGAGCACGGGCCGGTCGTGGCGCTGGCCCACAGCCGCGGCGGGCTCACGCTCACCGCGCTCGCCAACGCGCATCCGGAGCTGGTCGACCGCATGGTCTACATGTCGGCGTGGTGCTGCGTGGAGCGCACCATCGGCGAGTACATGGAGCGGCCCGAGTACGCCTCGAGCGCGCTCGGGGAGACGGGCGGCGTGCTGGCGGCGAACCCGCTCGAGCTCGGCGCCATCCGCATGAACTGGCGCACCGCCGACCCCGAGCTCCTGGCGGCGCTGAAGCGGTCGATGCTGGAGGAGGGCACCGACGACGAGGTCCTGGCGTTCCTGTCCACGCTCCAGCCCGACGACAGCCTCGACGCGGGCGGCCCTGAGGACGTGGCGCAGGCCGGGACGTGGGGCCGGGTTCCGCGCACCTACATCCGGCTGACGCGGGACCTGTCCATGCCGCTCGCGTTGCAGGACCTGTTCATCGCCGAGGCCGACGCGCTCACGCCGGCCAACCGGTTCGACGTCCGCTCGCTCGACGCGGCCCACGTGGAGCCGCTGATCCGGCCCGAGGGCCTGGCCGCGGTCCTGGCGTCACTGGCGTGAGCGCGGTTCGCCGCTGCAGGCGTCGCCGTCGGCCCGGTCCCGGAGGCCGGGCTCGGCGGCGTCCCACACCGCCAGCTCCCCGCCGGGCATGCAGACGACGCGCTGCCCGGCCGGGCCGGTGACGCCCCAGGACTCGTAGCGGGGGTCGGGCGAGGCGGTCAGTTCGGCGCCGTCGGTGAAGGCGAGGCGGAGCGCCCCGTCCTCGACGGCGGCGGTCCGGATCGTCAGGCCGTGCAGCCGCGGTCCCAATGCGGCGACGGACTCGGGGTCGTCGCCTTCGGAATGCGGTGCGGGGCCGTCGGCGTCGGCGAAGGCCAATGCCGATTCCACGGTGACGGACCATCGCCCACTGGTGTACAGGATGAGCGGAGGCTGCTCCGATACCCGGGCGATGGTCTGACCGTCCAATTCAATCTGCGTCATCGTGCCATCCCTCGGGTATGTCGTAGGTCCCGTCTTTCCGGACCGGTATATGGGTTGCAGAGCGGCGCCCCGGTTTTCCGTCGAGCCCTATGGGCTGATTGTGCTCATTGTAGAACCGGACGTAACCGTACGGGTAGTCCTCGCCCGGGTCCATGAGCCTGAGCATGTCGGCGTCGCCCGCCGCTCCCGGGCGCTGCCATACCCGGCCTTTGCCGTTCCTGGCGTTCGATGCCGTCCATGTCGCGGGGACTCCGGGCGGGCGTCCGCCAGGCCGCCGCGGCGCCGATCGGGAGGCGGGGACCGCCGTTCCCCCCGGCGGGGAGCCGCCGGGGCGATCATCTCCGCGGAGGATCGCCACCCGTCGCCGCAACGACTCGGTCTGGTCGTCGAGGCCCGAGACGATGCGCTGCCCGGTTTCGAGTTCACGTCTGAGGTTTTCGATCGCGGTGGCCTTGTCGCTCGCCCCGAGTCGGGCGAATTCGTCTCGCAATTCATTCGCGAGTGACAATGAGCGCGTGATGCCTGAGCCGATTCGGCCGATTCCTTCTCCGGCAGCGCCGATCGCGGTGGCGAGATCATCGATCGATGCCATAGGTCTCCAGCCGTCGAAGGCATTTCAGATTATCGCGACACGGCGTGAAGCAGGGTCGCCGAAACGACCGCTCGACGGCATCGAAAGCGGCATTGTCGGAGATCTGACAGATATATGCGGGACAAGCGTCGAATCACTTGTCGCACGACTCATTGGCTACTGCGAAACGTAATTCAAGGACCGATGCGGTGGCGCGATCCGGCACGCGGCGGGAGTCGGCGCGCGCGTTCCGCCCCGGACGGCCGCCCGGCTATTCGTTGGCGAGTTTCGCCAACCGCTCGGCGGTGGGCCATTTGACGGCCGAGACCCAGCCCGCCTTCTCGAACAGCCGGATGCACCGGGCCGAGGTGTCGATCTGCCCGCGCTTGACGCCGTGGCGGGCGCAGGACGGGTCGGCGTGGTGGGAATTGTGCCAGGACTCGCCGAACGACAGCAGCGCCAGCGGCCAGAAGTTCGCGGCCTTGTCGCGGCTCTTGAACGGCCGCTCCCCGATCATGTGGCAGATCGAGTTCGTCGACCACGTGGTGTGGTGCAGCAGCGAGACGCGGACCAGCCCGGCCCAGAAGAACGCGGTGAGCGCGCCCGTCCAGGACATGGTGATCAGGCCCCCGAGCACGGCCGGCAGGAGGAAGGTCAGCACCGTCCAGAGCCAGAACAGCCGGTCGACCCGCACGATGTCCTCGTCCCGCAGCAGGTCGGGGGCGAACCGCTCCTTGTTGCTGGTGTTGTCGCGCTGGAACATCCAGCCCATGTGCGCGTGCCAGAATCCCTTGGTGAGCGCCCAGGCCGAGGTGCCGAAGAGCCACGGCGAGTGCGGGTCGCCCTCCTTGTCGGAGAACGCGTGGTGGCGGCGGTGGTCGGCCACCCAGGTGATGACCGGGCCCTGCACGGCCATGCCGCCCAGGACCGCGAGCGCGATCTTCAGGGGGCGCCTCGCCTTGAACGAGCCGTGCGTGAACAGCCGGTGGTAGCCGATGGTGGCACCGTGGCCGGTCAGCTCGAAGAACACGATCGTGAGGATCACGTCGGTCCAGCTGAGCAGGCCGGTGGTCCACGCGAAGGGGATCGCCGCCGCCAAGGCGATCATCGGCACGATCAGGAAGAGGTAGACCAGCGTCTGGCGCCCCGCGTCGCGCGGCTCGCCTTTGACGGGCTTGGTCCCGGTGGTCGGTGCGGTTCCGGTGTCGGTCGTTGCGGCCATGACGGGCCCTCGCTCTCGACTGGATCGAAGATTCCATCTTCACGCGGGAAGACGGCGGGGCGCAGTGGGTTGAAACACCGCTTTTCGGGCGCGCAGGTCCACCTTCGGCGGGGGGATTACCCCTACCTAATTGCCTTCGAGATAGGCCAACACGGCGAGGACGCGCCGGTTGTCGTCCTCGGACTGGTTGAGCCCGAGCTTGCGGAAGACGTTGGCGGAGTGCTTGCCGACGGCCTTCTCGCTGATGAACAGCTGCGAGGCGATCGCGGCGTTGGTGCGGCCCTCGGCCATGAGCCCCAGGACCTCCTGCTCGCGGGCGGTGAGGGCGCTGAGCCGGTTCTGCTGCTTGCCGAGCAGGCTGGCGACCACCTCGGGGTCCATGGCGGTGCCGCCCGCGGCGACGCGGCGCAGCGCCTCGATGAACTCCCCGACGTTCGAGACGCGGTCCTTGAGCAGGTAGCCGACGCCCCCGCGGCGGTCGCCGAGGAGTTCGCGCGCGTACAGCTGCTCGACGTACTGGGAGAGCACCAGGATCGGCAGGGCGGGGATGCTGCGGCGGGCCTCGATGGCGGCGCGCAGGCCCTCGTCGGTGAAGGTCGGCGGCAGCCGGATGTCGACCACGGCGACGTCGGGCCGGTGCTCGAGCAGGGCCGCGGTGAGCGCCGGGCCGTTGTCGACGGCTTCGACGACCGTGCACTCGTGGGCTTCGAGCATCCGGGTGAGTCCGTCGCGCAGGAGCGAGTGGTCTTCGGCGAGGACGACGTCCATGGCGGTCCTTCATTCAGGTCGTGCTGGGTTCGGCGGTGTCCGCGCCGGTCGCGTCAGGCCGCGCGGCGGGGACGGGGCTCGGCTCGCACGGGAGCTTCATCGTCACGACCGTCGGCCCGCCCGGGGGGCTGACCAGCGAGAGCGTGCCGTCGAAGGCGGCGAGGCGGCGGCGGACCCCGTCGAGGCCGCCGCCGGGGGCGGCGGTGGCGCCGCCCCGGCCGTCATCGTAGATCTCGATGATGAGCTCGCCGTCGACGTGTCCCACCAGGACGCGGACCTTCGTGGCCTCGGCGTGCTTGGTGATGTTGGTGAGGATCTCGCTGACGGCGAAGTAGGCGGCGGCCTCCACCGGGGCGGGCAGCTTGTCGCGGAGCCGGTCGACGACGGCGACGGGCAGCGGGTGGTCGAGCGACATGGCCTGGAGCGCGCCGGAGAAGCCGCGGTCGGCCAGGACCGGCGGGTGGATGCCGCGGGCGAGGCGGCGGACCTCGTTGAGCGCTTCGGAGCACGCCTGGCGGGCCTCGCCGACGAGTGCGGCGGCGTCGTCGGGCCGGGAGTCGCGCAGCAGCTCCTCGGCCATGCCGAGGGTCAGGCTGAGGGCGACGATGCGGGCCTGGGCGCCGTCGTGGAGGTCGCGTTCGATGCGGCGGAGTTCGGCGGCGGCGTGGTCGATGGTCTGGTTGCGGGATTCGCGCAGCTCGTAGACGCGGGCGGTCAGGAGCGCGTTCGCGGTGGGCCCGAGGAGTTTGGCGCCGAGGTGGGCGTACCAGCGCAGGAACAGCTCGCCCCAGCGCAGCCAGGCCGCGCCGAAGCCGAGCGCGATCGGCACGAGCAGGAGCGTCTTGGCGGGGGTGTCGAAGTCGTAGAAGCGGAGGTTGTTGACGGCGGGGTGGGAGGCGTCGAGGACGGTCGCCAGCAGCAGCGGCTGCACGAGGTAGTAGACGGCGGCGGTGAACACACCGAGGTAGATGAGGTGGACCAGGAGGCCGAGGGTGGCGTCGATGGCGAGCCAGGAGACGTCGCGCCAGGTGGCGGAGTCGCGGACGAGGGCCAGGGCCCGCTGGTCGGGCCGGGCCTTGGGCAGGGGCCGGTAGGGGGTGGGGATGTCGACGCCGAGCTGTTCGCCGATGGTGCGGCGCTGGAGGTCGGCCCAGCCGCGGATGGCGAGGAAGGCGACGACGGTGATGGGGATGCCGATCCAGAAGACGACGAGGGCGCCGGTGAGGAGCGCGACGGCGAGCAGCACCGCGGCGGCCAGCGCGAGGCTGAGGCGGCGGACCGACCATCCCAGGAGGGCGATCCGTCGCGTTATCGGGTTGGTCGGCAGTGACATCACCATCAGCGTACCCGGGGCCGGGGGGCGCGAGCGGTGGCGCGAAGGCCCGTGACCTCCGCGTCCTACCGGGTCGGCGGTGCGCCCGGGCGGGGGCGAAGGTGCTATGGGGACGCGGGCGGGGCGCTCAGCGGCCGAGGCGGCGACGGCCCGCCCGCGGGGCGAGCAGGACGTCGCCGAGGTCGTCCTGTCCGACGACGTGGACGCGGGCGCTCATGCGATGTCCCCCAGGGCGAGGTTGACCGCCTCGCACAGGTCCGCGGCGACGGCGGCGCGGCGGCGGGCCATGGCGATCTCGTCGGGGCGCGTGGCGTCGGTGGGCACGAGGATCGCGCGGGCGCCCGCGTCGAGGGCGGCGGTGACGTCGGCGCCGGTGTCGCCGATGACGACGCACCGTTCGGGCCGGGCGCCGAGCTTCGCGGCGGCCGAGCCGATCATGCCGGGCGCCGGTTCGCGGCACGGGCAGCGCTCCTCGGGGCCGTGCGGGCAGACCTTCCACACGTCGAAGGGCCCCAGGACCTCGTCGACGCGGCGGTTGACCGCCTCCAGCTCTTCGGGCGTGATCCGTCCTTCGGCGACGCCGGACTGGTCGGTGAGGACGCCGACGGGGACCTGGGCGGCGCGCAGGCGGCGCAGCGCGATCTCGGCGCCGGGCATGGGCCTGACCCCTTCGGCGTCGGTCAGGTCCGGTCCGTCGGCGATGAGCGTGGCGTCGCGGTCGAACAGGACCGCGTCGGGCCGCGGCGCGGGCCGGTGCCGGAGCGAGCCGACCGCGTTCCAGAAGGTCGCCACGGGCGGGATGAGCGCGCTGGAGAGCGCCATGTCGGCGATCTCGACGGGATTGCGGGGCCCGGGCGCCGTGCGGCTCGCGGCGAACCGGGCGGTCTGCACGCCCCACGCGGCCGCGGCGAGCGGGGCCCACCGGCGGCGGCCCAGCGCGCCAAGCGCGGCGGCGGCGCCGAGCCCGGTGGTGACGAGGTGGCCGAGGAACCTGGCGGGCCGCTCGCCGGAGCGCTGGCGCCAGGTGAAGCCGTGCTTGGCCCGCATGAGGGCGTTGTCGGCGTTGCCGGCCTGGTCGCGGACGCTCGCGAGGAAGCCCCGGGGGCGCGCCGGATGGCAGGAGACGCGCTCCCCGAGGCCGATGCGCCAGCCGGCGTCCACGACCCGCAGGGCCAGGTCGGCGTCCTCGCGGTAGGCGCGGGTGAAGCGTTCGTCGAATCCGGAGACGGCCTGGAGGACCTCGCGGCGGTAGGCCATGTCGGCGGTGATCCACCGCGCCTGCGCGAGCGCGGCGATGCCGCGTCCGGCGTCGGTCGGCCTGCGGCCTTCGGGAGGCGGGACTTCGATGCGGCCCTGGGAGGCGGCGTCGTCGCCGGTGAGCGGTTCGAGGTCGGCGTCGAGGTCGGCGAACCAGGTCGTCGACGGGATGACGTCGTCGTCGAGGAAGGCCACCCATTCGGTGTCGGCGGCCCGCCAGCCGAGGTTGCGGGCCGCGGCGGGGCCGCGGCCGTAGGAGCGCAGCACCTCGCAGGGGAACGGCAGGTCGGGCAGGCGGCGGAGCCTGCCGGGCCGGGGCCGGTCGTCGACGAGGATGAGGCGCCGCGGCTCGGGGCCCTTGGCGGCGGCCAGGGCGAGCAGGAGTGTGCGCAGGCTGGTCCTGGCGATCGTGGGGACCACGACGGTGTAGGCGCTCATCGGCGCCTCACCGTGTAGGAGCCGATGGCGAGGAGGTCGATCGGCGCGGAGCCGAAGCATTCGAGGGCGTCGCGCGGATGGTCGACCATCGGGCGTCCGGCGGTGTTGAAGCTGGTGTTGACGACCGCGGGCAGGCCGGTGCGGCGCTCGAAGTCGGCGAGCACGGCGGCCAGGAGCGGGTGGTCGGCGTGGTCGACGGTCTGGATGCGGGCGGTCCCGTCGACGTGGGTGACCGCCGGCAGGCGTTCGCGCCAGGCCGGGTCGACGTCGTGGACGAACAGCATGTACGGCGAGGGCTGCGGGCCGCGCGCGAAGACCTCGGGGGCCCGCTCGGCGAGCACCATCGGCGCGACGGGGCGGAACGATTCGCGGCCTTTGACGGCGTTGAGCCGTTCGAGGTTGTCCGCGCGGCCGGGGTGGGCGAGCAGGGACCGCTGCCCGAGGGCGCGGGGCCCGAATTCGCTCCGTCCCTGGAACCAGCCGACGATCTCGTCGGCGGCGAGGGCGGCGGCGACCGTTCCGGGGAGGTCGTCGGGGCGCTCGTAGCGCAGGCCCGACCGCCGCAGCTCGGATTCGACGACGTCGTCGCTCCAGCCGCGGCCGAGCGCGGCGGTGCGCATCGGCTGCGGCGTGTCGCCGAGTTCGACGGCGGCGTGGAGGGCGGCGCCCAGGGCGGTGCCCGCGTCGCCCGCGGCGGGTTGGACCCATACGCGTTCGAAGGGGCCCTCGGCGTGCAGGCGGGTGTTGGCGACGCAGTTGAGGGCGACGCCGCCCGCGAGGGCGAGGTTCGCCGCGCCGGTGCGCCGGTGGGTCCAGCGGGCGAGGTCGAGCAGGACGTCTTCGAGGCGGCGCTGCACGCTCGCGGCGAGGTCGGCGTGCGCGGCGGTCGGCGCCTCGTCCGCCGCGCGCTTCGGGGCGAGGCGGTCCCAGTCGATCGGTTCGGTGCGGAAGCCGCCGTCGTCGGTGGCGCAGACGGCCTCGGACAGCTCCGGGAGGAAGCGCGGGGTGCCGTGGGCGGCGAGGGCCATGACCTTGTACTCGTCGCTGGAGCGGGCGAAGCCCAGGTGCTCGGTGGCGTCCTCGTAGAGCAGTCCCAGCGAGTGGGGCAGGCGCTGCGAGGCCAGTTCGACGAGTTTGCCGTCGACGTACTGGCCGGCGAGGTGGGAGGCGCATTCGCCGCGGCCGTCGGTGACGATGACGGCGGCGTCGTCGAAGGGGGCGGCCAGGGCCGCCGAGGCGGCGTGCGCGACGTGGTGGCGCACGAACATCACTTTGGACTGGTCGAGGCCGGGGAGGGCGGTGCCCAGGAACAGCGGCGCGCGCTGGGCGTAGGTGGTGCGCAGCGGCTCCCACTGGGGGTCGAGGCCGCCGCTCTCGTGGTCGACCGAGTCGGGGTCGTAGGCGTAGGCCACCGCGTCCAGGTCGCCGGGCTCCAGGCCGGCTTCGGCCAGGCACCAGGCCATGGCCTGCTCGGGCAGCTCCCAGGCGGCGAAGGGCACCGGCCGTTTGCCGTGCTTGCGGCGGCTGAACCGCTCCTCTTCGGCCGCTGCGACGATCCGTCCGTCGACGACCAGCGCCGCCGACGAGTCGTGGAAGATCGCGTTGACACCCAGAATCTTCACTCCAGCCCCCCGAGTCGACCGCGGGCGCGCGGATTCGCGCGCCGCTTCGGTAGGCGGTAGCTACCCGGTGGCTCCGCTCGTAAACATCGCCCGGTGAGGGCGGTCGCGCAGGTGTGCGGACCGGCCCGGCGGGGTATCCGCACTCCATGTTCGACGAGCGCACCAGTGTCGTCATCGCCACCAGGAACCGGGCGAGCGAACTGAAACGGACCATTGTGGAGTTGATCTCGCTGGACCCGTCTCCGCAGGTGATCGTGGTCGACAACGCCTCGGACGACGATACGGGGCCGCAGATGCGGGCCCTGGCCGCCGGTTGCCCGCACGTGCACTACCTGCGGTTGCGCTCCAATGAGGGCGCCGCGGCGAGGAACGCGGGCGTCCGCGCCGCGACGACCCCGTACGTCGCCTTCAGCGACAACGACTCGTGGTGGGAGCGGGGCGCGCTGACGCGGGCCGCCGACCTCCTCGACGCCCATCCGAGCCTGGGGCTGGTGGCCGCCCGCCTCCTGGTCGGCGACGGGGGCCGGCCCGATCCGCTGAACGAGTCCCTGGCCCGCAGTCCGCTGGGGACGGCCGATGGGATGCCGGGGCCGTCGGTGCTCGGCTTCCACGCCTGCGCCGCCGTGGTCCGCCGCTCGGCGTACACCGAGGCGGGCGGCTTCGACGGCATGCTGCACCGCATCGGCGAGGAGCGGCTGCTCGCCTACGACCTGGCCGCGCTCGGCTGGCGGCTGTGCTACGTCGAGGACGTCGCGGCCCGGCGGCCGTCGCCGGGGCGGCCGCGCACGGCGTGGCGCCGCGCCCGGGAGATGCGCAACGCGGCCTTGACCTCCTGGCACCGCAGGCCCCTGAGCGTGTGCCTGCGCGACACCCGGCCGCTGGCCGCGGCGGCGCTGCGGGACCGGAGCGCCGCCGGGGCGCTGGCCGAGCTGATCGCCGGTCTCCCGGCGGTGCTGGCCAGACGGCGGCGCCGCCTGCCGGTGGAGCTGGAGGCCGCGATCGCCCGCATGGAGGCGGCCGAGTCGTGAGCGCGCCGACCGGCCGGTCGGCGCGCGGTCCGCGCAGGCCGCTCAGGAGGCGGCCAGTTCGTACGCTTTGATCGTCTCGGCCGCGATCGCGTCCCACGAGTACAGGGCGCACGCCCGCGACCTGCCCGCCTGGCCGGTGCGCCGCAGCAGCTCCGGGTCCTTCAGGTAGGGCAGGACCGCCTCGGCCACCGACTCCGGCGAGGCGTCGGGGACGAGGGTGCCGGTGAGGCCGTCCTCGATCGAGTCGCACATGCCGCCGACCGCCGCGGCCACCACGGGGACGCCGCAGGCCATCGCTTCGAGCGGCACGATCCCGAACGGCTCGTACCAGGGCGTGCAGACCACCGCGTCGGCCGAGCGGAGCTGCGCGGGCATCGCCTCGTGGGAGACGAGCCCGGGCATCAGGACGCGGTCGGCGACGCCGGACTCCTCGGCGACGCGCCGCAGCCGCCGCGCCTCGGGGTCGTCCTCCACCGGTCCCTCGGCCGGTCCCCCGGCGATGACCAGCTCGGTGTCGGGCAGGTCTTCGAGCGCCTTGACGGCGGTGTCGAGCCCTTTGCGGGGCACGAGCCTCCCGGCGGCGACGATGCGGTGGCGCTCGCCGCGGACCTCGCTGGGCCCGATCGGGTGGAAGTGGACGAGGTCCACGCCGGAGGGGATGACGGTGACCCTGTCCTCGGGGACGCCCATGTCGGCGAGTTCGCCGACCTCCTCGCGGCAGGTGGCGATGACGCCCGCGCACCGGGCGCCGATCTCGCGCTCGATGCCGAGGCGGTCGGGCGGGCTGGTGTCGGCCGATCCCTGGTGGCGGCGCTTGACCGTGCCGAGCGCGTGGTAGGTCTGCACGACCGGCAGGCCGCGGGCGTCGGCCGCCTGGAGCGCGGCCAGCCCCGACATCCAGAAGTGCGCGTGCGCGATGTCGGGCGGCTCGGCGTCCCACAGGGCCCCCAGCCGCTGGCCGAAGGACCCCATGTGCGGCAGGAGCCGGTCCTTGGGGACGCGCTCGGCCGGGCCCGCGTCGACGTGGACGACCTCGTAGCCGTCGGGCGAGACGACGTACTCGGGCAGGTCGGGCCGGTCCCGCCGGGTGTACACCGACACCTCGTGGCCCTGCCGGGTCAGTCCGGCGGCCAGTTGCGCGACGTGGACGTTCTGGCCGCCCGCGTCCTCGCCGCCCATGTCGGCGAGCGGGCTGGCGTGCTCCGATACCAGTGCGATCTTCATACTGCCTCCTCCGTTGCGCCCTCGGCGACCTTCGCCAGCAGCGCGTCCCACCGCCGCAGGAAGCCGTCGAGGCCGAAGTTGGCCAGCGCGTACTCGCGCGCCGCCTTCCCCGCCGCGACGGCCTGCTCGCGGTCCTCGATCAGCTCGCGCACGCCCGCGGTCAGCCTCGCCACGTCGCACGAGACGACGCCGACCTCCGGCGGGAGCGAGGCGGCCCCGGTGGCGGCGACGACGGCCACCGGCATGGCCAGGTGCATCGCCTCCAGCAGGGACAGCCCGAGCGAGGTCCAGCGGGCGGGGTGGACGTAGACGCGGCGCCGGGCCATCGCCCGGTGCAGCTCGTCCAGGGGGAGGTCGGGGCCGCCGACCAGCTCGTAGCGGTCCGGTCCGGCCTCGATCCGCATCTGGGAGGCCCTGATGCCGAAGACGTCGATGGGCGCGGCGGCGCGGAGCGCGGGCAGCAGGTCGGCCCCGGCGACCCGGCCGCGGCGCACCGGTTCGTTGATGACCGCGACGGCTCGGGAGAGGTCGCCCCGGTAGAGCGGGCCGGGGTCGACGACGCCGTGCCCGATGACGGCGGTCGGCGCTTCGCCGCAGTCCCACATGAGCCGGTTGAACTCGGTGACGTGGACGACGGGGATGTCGTTGCGGTCGGCCAGGACGTGCTGGGTGGTGGCCGCGCCCCGGTGGGGCGTGTCGTGCTGGACGTACACGGCGGGCACGTCCTCGCCGGGGCGGCGGCCCAGCCAGCGCTCGGCCAGTTCGATCTCCTCGCGGCGCTGGAGCACCACGACGTCGACGTCGGCGTCGCGCAGCTCCCCGGCGGGGATCTCGACCGCGTTCGGCGGCCAGGGCCGGTCGGCCCGGCCCAGGCCCCAGGGGCCGCGTTCGGGGAGCGTCGGCAGGAGGTATTCGTGCCGGCCCTGGACGAAGGCGTGCTGCCAGGAGCCGTGGACGTGCCAGGAGAGCACGCGGAGCCTGCGGCCGCTCACGGGGCGCCGCCCCGGTCGCGGACGCGCGCCGCAATGGAATCTGCAGTGGATTCATTGCGGCGCCCGCCGCCGATCGGCGCCCGGGACGGGCTCGAACTTCGCATGACGGCGCTGTACCCCGAACGCGGCGGCGCCAACCGTCGCCGGGGCGGGCCCGCTAATCGAGCACGCGGGCGATGGACAGGCCGTCGTAGCCCTTGACGCCGACGGTCTGGATCACGGTGCCGTCGAGGCGCGGGTTCGCGGCGACGGCCTCCAGGTAGGCGCGCACGCCGCGCACGTTGGTGTCGCGGCTCAGCGCGTCGGCCACGGCCCCGCCGCGCACCACGTTGTCGGCGAGGATGAGGCCGCCCGGCCGCGTCAGCTTCAGGGCCCACCCGAGGTAGGCGGGGTATCCGGCCTTGTCGGCGTCGATGAAGACCATGTCGAAGGGCTCGGGGTCCTCCGCGGCGAGCGCGGGGAGGCTCTCGGCGGCCAGGCCCACGCGGATCTCGACGGTGCCGACCAGTCCCGCCCGGGCGACGTTCTGGCTGGCGACCTCGGCGTGCCGCGGGCTGGCCTCCAGGCTGATGAGGTGGCCGCCCTCGGGCAGCGCCCGGGCCATCCAGATCGCGCTGTAGCCGCCGAGGGTGCCGATCTCGAGCACGCGGCGGGCGCCCTGGACCTTCGCCAGGAGGTGCAGCAGCTTGCCCTGCGCGGCCGAGACCTGGATCGGCGGCAGTCCCGCCCGGTCGCTGGAGGCGACGGCCTCGGCGAGGGCGTCGTCCTCTCCGATGAGGACGGCGTCGAGGAACGCGTCGACCTCGGTCCATTGCGCCTGGCCCATGGCGTGCTCCTTCCGCGGAGTTCCGGCACGGTGTTCGAACCCTGTCGGGAAACGCTATCACCCGCCTCCGGCGGCGGGGGCCGCCGACGGGGCCGCCGTCCGCGGCGGACGGCGCCCGGAGGCGCCCGCTCGCCCGGGGCGGGTTTCGGCGGGGCGGGAAATGGTACCCCTAAAGCGTGAACAACGTACTTGTAATTACTGCATGAATGGAAAATCAATAGTAGTCTTTTGTAGGTTTTTGCCCCTGTATCACCAGAACGCGCCGTGATCGGTCTTGCCGATCGCCGTACGGCGCAACAGCTTGAATGATAGACCTGAACCACGACATGTTCACCGCCGTGGATCCGGATCGGTACCGGCGGGCGGGGGGTAGGAATGCCGGCGGACTTCGGGGAGTCAGCCGCACACTGGGGGGTATCGCTATGAGCATGGCACGTTCGGCGACGGTCGACATCGGCACCACCATGCGACTCGTCGCGCCCGACTTCGCGACGGTGAGCGTGCGCGCGAGCCTGCGCTACGACCCGGACGACCCGTACGCGGTCTGCGTGATGTTCCACCCCGACGGCTCCGATGCCGACCAGGTGGCGTGGTCCTTCTCGCGGGAGCTCCTCGCGAAGGGCCTGGAGGAGCCCACGGGCATCGGGGACGTGCGGGTCTGGCCGTGGACGACGCCGCGGGGCGAGTCGGTCGCGCTGGCCCTCTCCTCCCCGGACGGGAACGCGCTGTTCGAGATCAACCGGGCGGTGGTGCAGCGGTTCCTGCGGCGGGCCTACGGTCTGGTGCCCCGGGGCCGCGAATCCTCTCATGTAGACATGGACACCGCGCTGACCAAGCTCCTCGCCGGGGGCGTGTTACCCGGAGCGGCGGCGCGTCCGCTCGGACGCGGCCGGGGCGCGTGAACGGACTTCGCGGGGCGGACCGGGCGACCGGGCCGCCCCTTCGCGCGTCCCGCCCGGCCCTCACGAGCGCAGCAGCGCCACGGTCTGCGCCGCTATCTCGCCCTCCTCGTTGGTGGGGACGACCATCGCCGTGATGTGCGAGTCCGGCGTCGAGATGATCGGCCCGCCGGACTGGTTGGCGCTCTCGTCGAGCCTGACGCCCAGCGCCACCAGCGACTGCAGCGACCTGGCCCGGACCTCGGCGCTGTTCTCCCCCACCCCGGCGGTGAAGGCGACGGCGTCGGCCCCGCCGAGCGCGGCGATGTACGAGCCGATGTACTTCCTGATCCGGTAGCAGTAGAGTTCGAGCGCCGAGGCGGCGGCCTGGTCGCCCGCCGAGGCGGCCTGGACGATCCCGCGCATGTCGATCGCGCCGGTCATGGCGAGCATCCCCGAGCGCTGGTTCAGCGCCTCGTCGAGCTCGTCGACCGAGGCGCCGGTCCGGCGGTGCACGTGGAAGACGATCGCCGGGTCGATGTCGCCCGAGCGCGTGCCCATGACCAGCCCTTCGAGCGGTGTCAGGCCCATCGAGGTGTCGATCGAGCGGCCCCGCTCGACGGCGGTGATCGACGCCCCGTTGCCCAGGTGGGCGACGATGACGTTGACCTCCTTGGGGTCGCGGCCGAGCATCTCGGCGGCCCGGCGCGAGACGTACTCGTGGGAGATGCCGTGGAAGCCGTAGCGGCGCACCCCGTGCTGTTCGCGCCATTCGGCCGGGACGGCGTAGACGTGGGCGCGCTCGGGCATGGTGGCGTGGAAGGCCGTGTCGAACACCGCCGCCTGGGGCAGGTCGGGGAAGAGGCGGCGCGCCACCCGGATGCCTTCGAGGTTGGCGGGGTTGTGCAGCGGCGCGAGCGGGATGAGTCCTTCGATCGCGGCCTCCACCTCGTCGTCGATGACGACCGGCTGCACGAAGCGCTTGCCGCCGTGGACGACGCGGTGGGCGACGGCCACGAGGCCGACCTGCGAGAGCGGCGTCCCGAACTCGCCGCAGGCGCTCGTCATCGCCTCCAGCCCGGCCGCGTGGTCGGCCAGGTGCTCGTTCCAGACCCGCTTGGTGTCGCCGGCCCGGTGCGTGATGACCGATTCGGACTGTCCGATCCGCTCGATGAGCCCTGATACCGCGGCCTCCCGGGTGTCGCCGTCGACCAGTTGGTACTTGATCGACGACGAACCGGAGTTGATCACCAGGACCGGTGCGCTCATTGGTGTCCTTCCACTTGCGGCGGGGTGCCGGGGGCGTCCGCCGCGCCGTCCGCCTGGATGGCGGTCAGCGCGACGGTGTTGACGATGTCGGGGACGGTCGCGCCGCGCGAGAGGTCGTTGACGGGCTTGCGGAGCCCCTGGAGGACCGGGCCGACGGCGATCGCGCCGGCCGAGCGCTGCACGGCCTTGTAGAGGTTGTTGCCGGTGTTGAGGTCGGGGACGATGAAGACGGTGGCCTTCCCGGCCACCGGGGAGTCGGGCATCTTGGTGCCCGCGACGCCGGCGTCGGCGGCGGCGTCGTACTGGATGGGCCCGTCGACCGGGAGGTCGGGGCGGCGGGAGCGGACGATCGCGGTGGCCTCGCGGACCTTCTCGACCGCTTCGCCGCTGCCGGAGCTGCCGGTGGAGTAGGACAGCATCGCCACGCGCGGGTCCACGCCGAACTCGGCGGCGGTCCCGGCCGAGGACAGGGCGATGTCGGCCAGCTGCGCGGCGTCGGGGTCGGGGTTGACCGCGCAGTCGCCGTAGACGAGGACGCGGTCCTCCAGGCACATGAAGAAGACCGAGGAGACCACGGCGACGCCGGGCCTGGTCTTGATGATCTCGAAGGAGGGCCGGATGGTGTGGGCGGTGGTGTGGACGGCGCCGGAGACCATGCCGTCGGCCATGCCGGTGTGGACCATCATGGTGCCGAAATAGGACACGTCGGCGACGGTGTCGTAGGCGGCCTCGACGCTCACGCCCCGGTGGGCGCGCAGCCGGGCGTACTCCTTCGCGAAGCGCTCGCGGATCTCGTGGTCGCCGGGGTTGAGCACCTTCGCGGCGCCGATGTCGACGCCCAGCTGCGCCGCCTGGGAGCGGACCTCGGACTCCTCGCCGAGGAGGGTGAGGCGGGCGACGCCGCGGCGCAGGAGGATCTCGGCGGCCTTGAGGATGCGCGGCTCGGTGCCCTCGGGGAGCACGATGTGCTTGTCGAGGCTCTTGGCGCGCCCGAGCATGGAGTGCTCGAACATGATCGGGGTGACCACGGACGGCTGCGACAGGCGCAGCCGGTCGAGCAGGTCGTCGCCGTCGACGCCCGCGGCGAACGCCTCCAGGGCCAGGGCCGCCTTGCGCTCGCCGCCGGAGGCGATCGAGCCGGTGACGCCCCCGGCGAGGTTGGCCATGTCGAAGGTGTCGTGCTGGACGAGGGCGATGGGCAGGCGGGAGTCGAGCCCGGCGACGATGTCGAGGATCTGCGGTTCGGGGCGGATGCCGCCGGTGAGGAAGACGGCCGACAGGCTCGGGGTGTTCTCGGCCTGGTGGGCGGCGAGGAGGCTGAGCAGGATGCCGGAGCGGTCGCCGGGGAGGATGACGGCCTTGTCGTCGGCCAGGCGCAGCAGGAGGTTGGGGAGGGTCATGGCGGCGACGACCACGTCGCCCACGGTGCGGGTGAGCACTTCCGCGTCGCCGGAGAGGAGCGTCGCGTCCGCGGCCTCGATGAGTTCGGCGACGGTGGGCGCGCCGAGGGCGGGGTTCTCGGCGATGACGCCGGTGCCGGGGTGGGCGGCGCGGACCTCGTCGACCGCGGCGGGGTCGACGCGGTTGACGACGGTGCCCAGGACGGTGGCGTGGTCGGCCTCGGCCTGGGCGACGCCGAAGCGGAGCGCGGCGCCGATGTCGGCGGCGCTCTGCCGGTAGCCGGTGATGACCAGGAGCATGGGGGCGGCGAGGTTGACCGCGACGCGGGTGTTGAAGGTGAACTCGACCGAAGCGCCCACATCGGAGTAGTCGCTGCCGACGACCAGCACGACCTCGTGGTCGTCGGCCAGGGCGTGGTAGCGCTCGACGATGCGGGAGAGGGCCTCGTCGGCGTCGGCGCGCACGTCGGAGTAGGTGACGCCGACGGCGCTCTCGTAGGTCTGCGAGAGCCGGTAGTGGTCGCGCAGGAGGGTGATGACGGGGTCGCCGGAGGGGGCGGCCTCCAGCCCGGTCAGGGGGGCGGGGGGTGCGGGGCGGGCGTGCTCGTCGCGGACGATCGGCCGGAAGACGGCCACCGAGCCCGCCCGCCTGGTGAGCAGGTCCATGACGCCGAACGCGACGCCGGACTTGCCGCTGTTGGTGTCAAGGCTTGCGAGATAGAGACTTTGAGCCACGGGACCAACGCTATCCATGCGCGGAGCGCCGCGCAGTGGATCTGCGCGGCGGCTCACCTGTGAGATTGGGTGCAACGGGGGCGCGTCCCGGGCGCTCAGGGGTGGGCGACCGGTACCGGCTGCGGCGGCGGGGGGCCGACGTAGCGGGCGCGGGGCCTGATGATCTTCGAGTCATGGGCCTGCTCAAGGATGTTGGCGCTCCAGCCGACGACGCGGCTGGTGGTGAAGGTGGGGGTGAACATCTCGCGGGGGACGCCGGCGAGGTCCATGACGACGCCGGCGTAGAACTCCACGTTGGTGTAGAGGCTGCGGCCGGGCTTGACCTCGGCGAGGATCTCGACGACGCGGCGTTCGACGGTCTTGGCGAAGTCGACGATGTCGCCGTCGAGCGCGGTGGCGACGTCGCGCAGGTGGTTCGAGCGCGGGTCCTCGGTCTTGTAGACGTTGTGGCCGAAGCCCATGATGCGGCGCCCGGCTTCGAGTTCGGTGCGGATCCAGTCGTCGATGTTGTCGACCGAGCCGATGGCGTCGAGCGCGTCGAGCGCGCGGGAGGGGGCGCCGCCGTGGAGCGGGCCGGAGAGCGCGCCGATGCCGCCGACCAGGGCCGCGCCGACGTCGGCTCCGGTGGAGGCGATGACGCGGCTGGTGAATGTGGAGGCGTTGAAGCCGTGGTCGATGGTGAGGATGAGGTAGTGCTCGATGGCGCGGGCGTTCGCCTCGGAGGGCGTCTCGCCGGTCATCATGTAGAGGTAGTTGGCGGCGTAGCCGAGGTCGTCGCGGGGCTGGAGCGGCTCGGCCCCCTGGCTGAGCCTCCACATCGCGGTGAGGATGGCGGGGGTGACGGCGCAGGCGTAGAGGGCGTCGTCGCGGCGGGCGTCGTCGTCGATGTCGAGGACCGGGCGCATGGGGCGCGCGGCGCAGGCGGCCGAGAGGGCGGTGCGGAGCCCGTCGAGCGGCGAGGCGCCCTTGAGGTGCGGGAGCAGCTCGGCGAGCTGCGGGGTGAGCTCGCGGTAGGGGGCGACGGTGGCCTTGAAGTCGGCGAGCTGTTCGTCGGTGGGGAGTTCGCCGTGGATCATGAGGTGCCAGACCTGCTCGAAGGAGCAGTGCTCGGCGAGTTCGACGGCGTTGTACTGGCGGTAGTGGTAGAAGCCCTCGTCGCCTCGGACGTTGCCGATCTCGGTATCGGCGACGATGACGCGGTCAAGACCTCGGGGAACTTCAATGAATTCGGTCATAGGTCCTCCCGACCAGGACGAAACTTGCGAGCCGTACGTGGACGCGGCCCGGTGAAGGCCGACTTGGGGCCGAAGAGTAGCGCCATGGGCACGGTGGGGCACCATGGAGTGGAAAGGCTGTGTCGCCTCTCATGCGTTTCCGGCCTCTCTGGCACGATAACAGCAGACGGTTGCCCCCTAATGCGATTGGTCCTCCCATGAATGAAGGTTTGAACGCCGCCCCCGGTGTGGCGGTGGGCGTCCTGCTCATCCTCGCGGCCATCATGTGGTTCTCCCCCGGGGCGCGTCACAAGTTCCGCAAGGCGACCCTGTGGCTGGTGATCGTCGCGGTCGCGATGATCGTGATCTTCGGGTACCTGGGGGCGGGCCAGCAGAGCTGAGGCGAGGGCCCCGCGCGGCGAAGCGCCCGCCGGAGGGGCGGGCGTCCCCCCGTCGGGGCGCCCTCGCGGCGTCGGCGGGGGACGAAAAAGAGGCACCCTGCCGGATGCCTCTTTCTTCTCTGAGCGGACGACCGGGATCGAACCGGCGACCTACACCTTGGCAAGGTGTCGCGCTACCAACTGCGCTACGTCCGCGTATCGTCGGCTGCTCGCCGCGATCGATGCCTACTGTAGCGCATGGTTCCGGCGTCCTTCAGGGGGCCTTGGGCGCTCCCGCTGCGGCCAGGCCGAGCATCTCCAGGACGCCGTCGCCGAGCCCTTCGACCGCGACCTCGTGGCGGCGCGCGGCCTCCCAGTCCGCGCGGCCGAGCCGCCAGCGCCGCTCCAGCCGCCGCTCGCCCTGGACCACCACGTGCTCGATGCCGTCCGCGCGGTAGCCCAGCCTGCGCGAGACGCCGACCGAGGGCTCGTTCCCCTCGAAGGAGGCGCTGGTGGCCCACTCGGCGTCGAGACCGGCGAAGGCGAGGTGGAGTACGGCGGCGCGCATCTCGGTGCCGAGGCCCTTCCCCTGGTGGGCGAGGCCGAGCCATGACCCGGTGTCGACCTCGCGGGTGATCGCGAACCGCTTGCCGCCGATGATCTGGACCCCCACCGGTCCCCCGCGGTGGAAGACCGCGAAGGGGACGGCCCAGTCGTCGGGCTCCCAGCGCCCTACGGCGCGGTGGTACCACAGGGCGACGCTGCGCCCGCGCCCGGCGGGCGTGGTGTCGGTCCAGGGTTCGAGGAAGGGCATGAAGTCGGGGCCGTGAATGCCCTCGGCGGCGACGTCGGCGAGGGCGGCGAGCTCGTCGAGGTCGGGCAGGCGCAGTTCGAGGCGCTCGGTGCGGAGCCGGAGCCCGTAGACGGGGAGGTGGTCGGTGAGCATGGTCCGATTCTGGGGGCGGCGCCCCTGGCCGGCAATCGATTTACCCTGCCTTGACGCCTGCGGCTGACACGTGTAAGAATTTACTGACACGTGAGAAGGATGGTTGACATGGACTCCGAGGACCTGACGGGCGCAGAGCTGCTGGCGGTCTTCTCGGCCCTGGCGAACCCGCACCGGCTGCGCGTCCTCGGCGCGCTCGCGGACGGCAGGCAGTACGTGAGCCTGCTGGCCCGCCAGCTCGGCATGAGCCGCCCGCTGCTCCACATGCACCTCCAGAAGCTCCAGGCCGCCGGCCTGGTCGCGGGCGAGCTGGAGCTGTCCGAGGACGGCAAGGCCGTCAAGTACTTCGCGGCCACGCCGTTCTCGCTCCGCGTCACCCCGCAAGCCATCAAAGCAATCGCGCCGACCCTGCCCGGGCCGGACGACCGAAAGGAAACCGACTGATGTCCGTTGAGAACGCCGGGATGCTCTTCGTCTTCGGCTTCGGCCTCCTGGTCACCGCCATCATCATCGCGGGGATCGTCTACGCGGCCAGCTCCGCGAAGGCCAAGTCCTCGGCCGCCCGCGAGGCCAACTACCGCGAGCTGGCCGAGAAGGCCGGCCTCGACGCCGCCGACATCAAGGCGTCGCTCTCGGAGATCAAGGGCCGGGTGGCCGCGATCGAGCGGATGCTCAAAGAGGTCGACTGACCGGCGCGCCGCAAACGGCGAGGAATTCTTGCGAACGGGTCATCTCGGGCGCCCGATGCGGCACGCTCGGACCCATGAGCGTTGCTGATGCGAACCTGCGGGGCCGCCCCCTGCCGACCGACGAGCTCGAACGGCTCGACGCCTACTGGCGCGCCGCCAACTACCTGACCGTCGGGCAGATCTACCTGCTGGACAACCCGCTCCTGCGCGAGCCGCTGCGCCCCGAGCACATCAAGCCCCGCCTGCTGGGCCACTGGGGCACCAGCCCCGGCCTGAGCCTGCTGTACGCGCACCTCAACCGGTGCGTCAAGGCCCGGGACCTCGACATGGTCTACGTGACCGGCCCCGGCCACGGCGGCCCCGCGATCGTGGCGAACACGTGGCTGGAGGGCACCTACCCCGAGCTGTACCCCTCGGCGGGCCACTCCGAGGAGGGCATGCGGCGCCTGTTCCGCCAGTTCTCCTTCCCCGGCGGCATCCCCTCCCACTGCGCGCCCGAGGTGCCCGGCTCCATCCACGAGGGCGGCGAGCTGGGCTACTCGCTCTCGCACGCCTACGGGGCCGCGTTCGACAACCCCGGCCTGACCGTCGCGTGCGTCGTCGGCGACGGCGAGGCCGAGACGGGCCCGCTGGCCGGCTCGTGGATGTCGAACGCGTACCTCAACCCCGTCTCGGACGGCACGGTCCTGCCGATCCTGCACCTCAACGGCTACAAGATCGCCAACCCGACCATGTTCGCCCGCATCTCCGACGAGGACCGCGCGGCGTTCTTCCGCGGCGTCGGCCACGAGCCGGTCCTGGTGGAGGGCGACGACCCGATGACCGTGCACCGGGAACTGGCCGCCGCGCTCGACCGGTGCTTCGACCGGATCGCCGAGATCCGCGCCGAGGCCCGCCGGAACCCGGTCGCGCCGCCGCGCCCGCGCTGGCCGATGATCGTGCTGCGCACCCCGAAGGGCTGGACCGGCCCGGCCGAGGTCGACGGCCTGCCCGTCGAGGGCACGTGGCGGGCGCACCAGGTGCCCCTGGCCCACGTGCGCGACAACCCCGAGCACCTGGCCGCGCTCGAGGAGTGGATGCGGTCCTACCGGCCCGAAGAGCTGTTCGACGCCACCGGCGCGCCGGTCCCCGAACTGCTGGAGCTGCCGCCCGAGGGCCCGGCGCGGATGGGCGCGAACCCGCACGCCAACGGCGGGGTGCTGCTGCGGGACCTGATCCTGCCCGACTACCGCGAGCACGCCGTCGCGGTCGAGGGCCACGGCCGGACCGTCGGCGAGGCCACCCGCGCGCTGGGCACGTGGCTGCGGGAGGTCATCACCGCCAACCCGGACCGGTTCCGCCTGTTCGGGCCCGACGAGGTGGCCTCGAACCGGCTGAGCGCGACCCTGGAGGCCACCGACCGGCAGTACGAGCTGGAGCTGTACCCGACCGACGAGGGGCAGGCGCCGCGCGGGCGGGTCATGGAGGTCCTCTCCGAGCACCTGTGCGAGGGCTGGCTGGAGGGCTACCTGCTGACGGGCAGGCACGGCCTGTTCACCTCCTACGAGGCGTTCGTCCACATCGTCGACTCCATGTTCAACCAGCACGCGAAGTGGCTGGAGTCGACTGGGAAGCTCTCGTGGCGGCGGCCGATCGCCTCGCTGAACTACCTGCTCTCCAGCCACGTCTGGCGCCAGGACCACAACGGGTTCTCGCACCAGGACCCCGGCTTCATCGACCTGGTCATGAACAAGAAGGCCGACGTAGTGCGGGTCTACCTGCCGCCGGACGCCAACACGCTGCTGTGCACGATGGACCACTGCCTGCGCTCGCGGCAGTACGTCAACGTGGTCGTGGCGGGCAAGCAGCCCGCGCTCCAGTACATGGACATGGACGAGGCCGTGCGCCACTGCGAACGGGGCCTGGGCATCTGGGAGTGGGCCTCCAGCGACGGCGGGCGCACGCCCGACGTGGTGCTGGGCTGCGCCGGGGACGTCCCGACCCTGGAGGTGCTCGCGGCGGCCGACCTGCTGCGCACGCACCTGCCGGACCTGAAGGTGCGGGTGGTCAACGTGGTGGACCTGATGCGGCTCCAGCCCGACACCGAGCACCCGCACGGGCTGAGCGACCGGCAGTTCGACACGGTCTTCACCAGGGACCGGCCGGTCCTGTTCGCCTACCACGGCTATCCGATGCTCGTCCACCGGCTGACCTACCGGCGCGCCAACCACGAGAACCTGCACGTACGCGGCTACAAGGAGGAGGGCACCACGACCACGCCGTTCGACATGGTGATGCTCAACGACCTCGACCGGTACCGGCTCGTCATCGACGTCATCGACCGCGTGCCGGGCCTGGGCGCCAACGCGGCCGGGCTGCGGCAGCGGATGGTCGACGCCCGCCACGCCGCCCGGGAGCACACGCGGGCCTACGGCACCGACATCCCCGCCGTCGCCGACTGGAGCTGGCCGCACTGACCGATCGTCCCGTTGTTCGGACGAAGCGCTCATGGCACGAATTGCATACGCATCGTTACCCTTGAGGGAGGTGTCCCCCGCTCTCCCTTGGAGGTCAGTCCGTGGCGAAAGTCCGTCCCGGCCGCGTGGTCGTCGACTACGACGAGGATCTGGTGGTATTCACCGTCGGCATGCGCGCCAACAAGCTCTGGAAGGTCCACAAGTGGTGGCCGGTGTTCGCGGCCATGCCCGCGATGCTCCGCGAGCTGGCCGCCGACCCCTCGCTGGGGCTGCTCGACTCGCGGACCGCGGTGAGCGGCAGGGTCGTCATGGTCGTCCAGTACTGGCGCAGCGCCGACCACCTCGAACGGTACGCCCACGCGCAGGAGCACGCCCACCGCGGCTTCTGGAAGCGGTTCAACCGGGCGGTCAAGGACGACGGCGACGTCGGGCTGTGGCACGAGCTGTACCGGGTCAAGGCGGGCGAGTACGAGACCTCGTACGTCAACATGCCGCCGTACGGGCTGGCCCGGGCCACGGCCGAGCGGCCGGCGGGGCGGACCGACCCCGACGACCACGACCACGACCACGGGCACTAGGGCCTGGCTCCGGCGGGCGGCGTCGCGACCCGGCCACGGTCGGTGACCTGTGCCACTGGGAGAAATATTCGGGACCGGCGCGGCGTCGTACCGAGCGTTAGCACTCTCAAGGGTCGAGTGCTAATCGCAAGGAAGGAGACCACCACCATGATCGTTCGCTACCAGCACCCCTTCGCGGCGTTCCGGCAGTTCGACAGGGAGTTCGAGCGCCTGGTCCGCCTGGGCTTCGGCCGAGGGGCCACCCAGAACTCGCCGCAGGCCGACGTCTACACCGAGGGCGCCGACGCGGTCGTCACCGTCGCCGTCCCCGGCGTGGCCGCCGAGGACGTCTCGGTCTCGCTCGAGGGCCGGCGCCTGTCGATCACCGCCGAGCGCCGCGAGCGCGAGACGGCCGAAGGCGACCGCTACCTGGTCCGCGGGCTCGCCGCGGGCAGGCTCCGCCGCGAGTTCACCGTCCCCGAGGGCACGGAGGCGTCGCAGGTGAGCGCCGACCTCGCCGACGGGCTGCTGACCGTCCGCGTCGCGGGCGCCGTCAAGTCCGAACCGGAGGCCCGGGAGATCCCGGTCAACACGGACAAGGCCGCCGTCGAGGCCGGATGACCGCATACGGGCGCGAGGGGCGTCCCGGGCACCGCGCCCGGGGCGCCCCTCGTCCGTCCTCCGGCCCCGCGCCCCGGCCCGGAGGACCTTCGTCCCTTAGCGCCCCGGCCGCGGAAGAGCGATGATCGAATGGAGACCTTTCGTCTGGAGGGATTCCAGTGCAGACGCAGCGAAGACTCATCGAACTCGACCGGGCCGAGGCGCTCGGACTGCTCGCGCACGCCCCGTTCGGACGGGTCGTGTTCACCGTCGGCGGGCTCCCGACGGTCAGGCCGATCAACCACGTCGTCGTCGACGGCGAGGTCGTCGTCCACACCCGGGGCGACTCGGCGTTCGCCCGGGCGGTGCGGCGGTCGCCGGGCCTGGTGGTGGCCTACCAGGCCGACGAGATCGAGCCGCACGGCCGCCTGGGCTGGAGCGTCGTCGTCTCCGGCACCGCCGACGCGGTCGACGACCCCGAGCGGGCCGCGCGGCTCGCGCGGCAGGTGGGGACCTGGGTCGACCACCCGGTGGACACCGTGATCGCCATCCGGCCGCAGGTCGTCAACGGTTTCCGGCTCACCATCGCGAACGAGTCGGCCCGCCGGGGCGCCCGGGGGCGGTGAGGGCCGGGCGCCGCGGCGGCCCCGGTCCGGTACGAGAGAGGGGAAGGACATGTCGCACGAGTCCAATGGGGCGGGGAAGGTCGTCGTCGGCATCGACGGATCGCCCTCGTCGGTCGCGGCCCTGCGCTGGGCCCTGCGGCACGCCGAGGCCACCGGCATGACGGTGGAGGCGGTGTGCGCCTGGCAGGTGCCCGCCGTCTACGGGGCGGCGGCGATCATGCTGCCCGCCGAGGACTTCGCGGCGGCGGCCGCGGAGACGCTGGAGGCGACCGTCGCGCAGGTCGCCGTCGGGGACGTCCCCCTCTTCCGCAACGTCGTCGGCGGGCATCCCGCCCGGGTGCTGCTGGAGCGCTCCGAGGACGCCGAGCTGCTGGTGGTCGGCAGCCGGGGGCACGGCGGGCTCGTCGGGACGCTCGTCGGCTCGGTGAGCCAGTACTGCGTGAACCACGCCGCCTGCCCGGTGGTGGTCGTCCGCGGGCACTGAGCCCGGATGCTCCGCGGGCCGCGCCCGGCACCGGCGCGGCCCGCGGCCCCGGCGGCGTCCGGACGCGGGCGGAGATTCCGGACCAACCTGCCGATCAGGTGACCATCGGGGAGCGAAGCCCCTAATCTGACGAGGTCCCCTCTGGTGCCCTTCCGTCGCCGGACGGGCCGACGAACCGCACCGAGGACCGAGAGGGGCGTCCGCGTGGCTCCAGCCGAGACCGCCGCCGACCTGCTGCTGCGCACCGGGGTGTTCCTCTCCCGCGCCGAGAGCACCGGCGACCTGCGCACGGTGTTCAAACAGGGCGGACGCGAAGGCGACGTGTTCTACCGGGACCGGTGGAGCCACGACAAGGTGGTGCGCTCCACCCACGGGGTCAACTGCACCGGCTCGTGCTCGTGGAACGTCTACGTCAAGGACGGGATCATCACCTGGGAGACCCAGGCGACCGACTACCCCTCCGTGGGCCCCGACCGCCCCGAATACGAGCCGCGCGGCTGCCCCCGGGGCGCCGCGTTCTCCTGGTACACCTACTCCCCCACCAGGGTCCGCTACCCGTACGGGCGCGGCGTCCTGGTCGAGATGTACCGGGAGGCCAAGGCCCGCCTCGGCGACCCGGTGGCGGCCTGGGCCGAGATCACCGCCGACCCCGAGAAGCGGCGCCGCTACCAGTCGGCGCGCGGCAAGGGCGGCCTGGTGCGCCTCTCGTGGGACGAGGCGGTGGAGATCGCCGCGGCCGCGCACGTGCACACCATCGGCGCCCACGGCCCCGACCGGATCGCCGGGTTCAGCCCGATCCCGGCGATGTCGCAGGTCTCGCACGGGGTGGGCGCGCGGTTCGTGAACCTGCTCGGCGGCTCGATGCTCTCGTTCTACGACTGGTACGCCGACCTGCCGGTCGCCAGTCCGCAGGTCTTCGGCGACCAGACCGACGTGCCCGAGTCCGGGGACTGGTGGGACGCGGCCTACCTGGTGCTGTGGGGCTCGAACGTCCCGGTCACGCGCACGCCGGACGCGCACTGGATGGCCGAGGCCCGCTACCGGGGCCAGAAGGTCGTGGTCGTCTCCCCCGACTACTCCGACGCCACGAAGTTCGCCGACGAATGGCTCGCGCCCCACCCCGGCACCGACGGCGCGCTGGCGATGGCGATGGGGCACGTCATCCTCACCGAGCGCTTCGTGCGGCGGCGGACGCCCGCGTTCGAGCGGTACGTCCGCAAGTTCACGGACCTGCCGTTCCTGGTGGAGCTGTCCGAACGGGACGGGCGCCCGGTGCCGGGGAAGTTCCTGACGGCCGCGGCCCTGCCCGGCGAGGAGCCGCACGGGGAGTGGAAGCCGGTGTTCCTCGACGGGGCCACCGGCGAGGTCGTCGCGCCGAACGGCACGCTCGGGCACCGCTGGGACCCCGATCGGCCCGGCAGGTGGAACCTCGACCTCGGCGACCGCGAACCGCTCCTGAGCCTCTACGGCGAGGACGCCGAGACCGCCGAGGTGCACCTGCCCCGCTTCGACGGGGACGGCGAGGCGACCGTCCGCGGCGTGCCGGTCCGCCGGATCGGCGGCCGGACGGTGACCACGGTGTTCGACCTGCTGCTGGCCCAGTACGGGGTGTCCAGGCCGGGCCTGCCCGGCACGTGGCCCGCCGGGTACGACGACGCCTCGCAGCCCTGCACGCCCGCCTGGCAGGAGTCGATCACGTCGGTGCCGGCCGCGAAGGCCGTCCGCATCGCCCGCGAGTTCGCCGACACCGCCGAGGCCAGCGGCGGCCGGTCCATGATCGTCCTCGGCGCGGGCACGAACCAGTGGTTCCACGGCGACACCATGTACCGGTCCTTCCTCACGCTGCTGCTGCTGACCGGCTGCCAGGGCGTCAACGGCGGCGGCTGGGCGCACTACGTCGGCCAGGAGAAGTGCCGCACCCTGACCGGCTGGACCGCCTACGCCTCGGCGAACGACTGGTCCCGGCCGCCCCGGTTCATGGCCGCGACGCCCTACTTCTACCTCCACACCGACCAGTGGCGCTACGACACGTACAGCGCCGACGCGCTGACCGCCGCCACCGGCGCCGGGACGCTGGCCGGGCGGCACACCGCCGACCTGGTCGCGGCCTCGGCACGCATGGGCTGGATGCCGTCCTACCCGACCTTCGACCGCAACCCCCTCGCGCTCGGCCGGGAGGCCGCCGAGGCCGGGAAGGAGCCGGGCGCGTACGTCGCCGAGCAGCTCGCCTCGGGCGAGTTGCGGTTCGCGGGCGAGGACCCGGACGCGCCGGAGAACTGGCCGCGCGTGCTGACCGTGTGGCGGGCGAACCTGCTCGGCTCCTCGGCCAAGGGCGACGAGTACTTCCTGCGGCACCTGCTCGGCACGCAGGCGTCGGTCCAGGGCGCCGAGGCCGGCCCCGGGCACCGGCCCGCCGAGGTCGTCTGGCGCGAGGAGGCCCCCGAGGGGAAGCTCGACCTGCTGCTCTCGCTGGACTTCCGCATGACCAGCACGACGCTGCTGAGCGACATCGTGCTCCCGGCGGCCACCTGGTACGAGAAGCACGACCTGTCCACCACGGACATGCACCCGTTCGTGCACGCCTTCTCCCCCGCGATCGACCCGCCCTGGCAGGCCCGCACCGACTTCGACGCCTTCCACGCGCTGGCCGAGCGCTTCAGCGCCCTGGCCGGGGAGCACCTGGGCACCGGGATCGACCTGGTCGCCGCGCCGCACCAGCACGACACGCCGGGCGAGACGGCCCAGCCGGGGGGCACCGCGCCGGACTGGAAGCGCGAGGGGACCGACCCGGTGCCCGGCCGCAACCTGCCGAACATCGTCGCCGTCGAACGCGACTACACCGCGATCGCCGCGAAGATGGCCGCGGTCGGGCCGCTGGCCGAGACCGCCGGGCTGCCGGTCAAGGGCGTCGCGTTCACCCCCGACGCCGAGATCCGCTGGCTGGGCGAGCGCAACGGGCGCGCCGCGGCCGGGCCCGCGGCGGGCAGGCCCTTGATCGACACCGACGTCAAGGCGTGCGAGATGATCCTGGCGCTGTCGGGCACCAGCAACGGGCGGCTCGCCGCGCAGGGCTTCGAGCGGCTCGCCGAGCGGACCGGCACCGACATGAGCGAGCTCGTCCACGCCTCGGCCGAGCGGCGCGTGGTCTTCACCGACACCCAGCGCGGGCCGACCCCGGTGGGTCCGAGCCCCGAGTGGTCCGGCAAGGAGGCCCACGACCGGCGCTACGCCCCGTTCACCGTCAACGTCGAGCACGACAAGCCCTGGCACACCCTCACCGGCCGCCAGCACTGCTACCTCGACCACGACTGGATGCACGAGTTCGGCGAGGCGCTGCCGGTCTACCGGCCGCCGCTGAACATGGCCGAGCTGTTCGGGGAGCCGGTGGTCGGGCCCGCCGGGGAGCGGGCGGTCGCCGTCCGGTTCCTGACGCCGCACTCGAAGTGGTCCATCCACTCCGAGTACCAGGACAACCTGCTCATGCTCACGCTCTCGCGGGGCGGGCCGACGATCTGGATGAGCCCGGCCGACGCCGCGGTGATCGGCGCGGCCGACAACGACTGGGTGGAGGCGGTGAACCGGAACGGCGTCGTGGCCGCGCGCCTGGTGGTCTCCCACCGGATGCCCGAGGGCACCGTCTACATGTACCACGCGCAGGAGCGCCTGATCAACGTGCCGAAGACCGAGACGACCGGCAGGCGGGGCGGCATCCACAACTCGCTGACGCGCCTGCTCGTCAAGCCCACCCACCTCATCGGCGGCTACGCCCAGCTCAGCTACGGGTTCAACTACATAGGACCGACCGGCAACCAGCGCGACGAGGTGACCGTCGTGCGCAAGCGCACCACGGAGGTGACCTACTGATGGCGCAGCGCGGGGGACGCGGCCGGCGGGAGGGCGGCGGGCGGATCGGCAAGGTCATGGCGCAGGTGGCGATGGTGATGAACCTCGACAAGTGCATCGGCTGCCACACCTGCTCGGTCACGTGCAAGCAGGCGTGGACGAACCGCTCGGGCGTGGAGTACGTGTGGTTCAACAACGTCGAGACCCGGCCCGGGCAGGGGTATCCGCGGCGCTACGAGGACCAGGAGCGCTGGCGGGGCGGTTGGACGCGCACGGCCTCGGGGAAGCTGAAGCCGCGCGCGGGCGGGCGGCTCAAGAAGCTGTTCACGATCTTCGCCAACCCGAGGCTCCCGGCCCTCCAGGACTACTACGAGCCGTGGACGTACGACTACGAGAACCTCATCACCGCGCCGCTGGGCGACGACATGCCCGTCGCCCGGCCCCGCTCGCTCATCTCGGGCGAGCCGATGGCGATCTCCTGGAGCGCGAACTGGGACGACGACCTCGGCGGCGGCGAGGAGCTCGGCTCGCAGGACCCGATCGTGCAGCGACTGGGCGACCAGGTGAAGTTCTCCTTCGAGGAGACGTTCATGTTCTACCTGCCGCGGATCTGCGAGCACTGCCTCAACCCCTCGTGCGTGGCCTCCTGCCCCTCGGGGGCGATGTACAAGCGCGCCGAGGACGGCATCGTCCTGGTCGACCAGGACCGGTGCCGGGGCTGGCGGATGTGCGTCACCGGCTGCCCGTACAAGAAGGTCTACTTCAACCACAAGACCGGCAAGGCCGAGAAGTGCACGCTGTGCTACCCGCGCGTCGAGGTCGGCCTGCCGACGGTGTGCTCGGAGACGTGCGTGGGGCGGCTGCGCTACCTCGGGGTCGTCCTCTACGACGCCGAGCGCGTCGGCGAGGCCGCGGCCGTGGAGGACGAGCGGGACCTCTACCCGGCGCAGCTGGACGTGCTGCTGGACCCGGACGACCCGGAGGTGCGGGCCGCCGCGGAGCGCGACGGCGTCCCCGCCCGCTGGGTCGAGTCGGCGCGGCGCAGCCCGATCCACATGCTCGTCAAGGAGTTCGGGGTGGCGCTGCCGCTGCACCCGGAGTACCGGACGCTGCCGATGGTCTGGTACGTCCCGCCGCTGTCGCCGGTGGTGGACACGCTGGCCTCGACCGGGCACGACGGGGAGGACGCGCAGAACCTGTTCGGCGCGATCGAGACCCTGCGCATCCCCGTGGAGTACCTGGCGGAGCTGTTCACCGCGGGCGACACCGCGCCGGTCACCGGGGCGCTGCGCCGCCTGGCGGCCATGCGGTCCTACATGCGCCGCATCAACCTCGGCCAGGAGCCCGACGAGTCGATCGCCGAGGCGGTGGGCATGACCGGCGCCGGCGTCGAGCGGATGTACCGGCTGCTGGCGCTCGCGAAGTACGACGAGCGCTACGTCATCCCCACCGCCTACGGCGTGGACGAGGCCGACCGGGGCGTCATCGAGGAGATCGGGTGCAGTCTCGACTTCGAGGACGGGCCGGGCATGGGCGGCATGGGCGGGCCCTCGCCGTTCGGGGAGGCGTCGGGGCAGCCCCGGCCGGTCGCGGTGGAGAACTTCCACGCCCTGCGCCACCGGCAGACCAGCGACGAGCGGTCGGGCGCGCCGAAGCGGTTCAACCTGCTCAACTGGGACGGCAACGGCCGTCCGCCCGGACTGTTCCCCTCGGAGCGCGAGGACGAGGGTGATTCGCGGTGAACAGCGTGATCAGGCAGGCCGCGGCGGTGCTGCTGTGCTATCCCGACCGGGCGCTCTACGACCGGCTCGGCCTGGTGCGCAGGGCGGTCGCGGAGCTGCCCGCGGGGGTGGCGCGGCGGTCGCTGGAGGGGTGCTGCGCGCACCTCGCCGCCGCGCCGGAGCTGGAGGCGGGCGCGCACTTCGTGCGGACCTTCGACCTCAAGCGCCGCCGCACCCTCCACATGACGTACTACACCGACGGCGACACGCGCCGCCGCGGCCACGCGCTCGCCCGGATCAAGGAGGTCTACCGGGGGTGCGGCTGGCTGGTCGCGGGGGCCGAGCTGCCCGACCACCTGGCCGTGGTGCTCGAGTTCGCCGCCCGCGGCGACCGCGAGTGGGGCGAACGGCTCCTGGAGACGTTCCGGCCGGGCGTCGAGCTGCTGCGCGGCGCCCTGCACGAGTACGGGACGCCGTACGCCGGCGTGCTCGACGCGGTGGCCGCGACCCTGCCGCCGGACGGGGAGGAGGCCCGCCGCCGGGCGGTCCGCCTGGCCGAGTCCGGGCCGCCGTCCGAGGACGTCGGGCTCGACCCCTACGGCGGGGCGACGCCGCTGGGGATGCCGACGACGCTCGGCGCCGGGGGGCCGCGATGAATCCGACCTCGCTCGACTACCTGCTGTGGGGCGCGCTGCCGTACGTGGTGATCGCGGTGCTCGTCGGCGGCACGGTCTGGCGCTACCGCTACGACCGGTTCGGCTGGACCACGCGGTCCTCGCAGCTGTACGAGTCGCGGCTGCTGCGCGTCGCGAGCCCGGTGTTCCACTTCGGCATCCTGGTGGTGGTCGTCGGCCACGCGATCGGGCTGCTCATACCGGCGTCGTGGACGGACGCGACGGGACTGAGCGAGACGGCCTACCACGCGATGGCCCTCTCGCTGGGCCTGATCGCGGGTGTCACCACGCTCGGCGGCATCACGCTGCTGATCTACCGGCGCCGCACGACCGGCCCGGTGTTCAGCGCCACGACCGCCAACGACAAGACGATGTACCTGGTGCTGGTCGCGGCGATCGTCTCAGGGCTCGCGGTGACCCTGCTGTCGGCCTACACCGGGATGACCGGCGGGCACGAGACGGACTACCGGGAGACGGTCTCGGTGTGGTTCCGGTCCATATGGGTCCTGCAACCGGACGTGGCGGCCATGTCGGCGGCGACGCTCGGGTTCAAGATCCACGCGCTGGTGGGAATGGGCCTGTTCTCGCTGTTCCCGTTCACGCGCCTCGTCCACGCCTTCAGCGCCCCGATCGGGTACCTGTTCCGGCCCTATGTGGTCTACCGCTCGCGGGACCGCGAACCGGCCCGCGCCACGCATCCCGTCCGCCGCGGCTGGGAGTGAGCGGCGGGGCCGCGCGCGTCGACGGCGGGGGCGCGGGCCGATAGCATCGGGGCATGGCCTCCGAACGGGGTGACGCGCCGCGCCCGCACCAGCGCCCGATCGACGAGCTGCTCACCGAGCTGGGCTCGCGCGTCGACGAGGTCGTCATGGGCCGGGAGCGGTGGCGCACGCTGCTGGACGCGGTCATCGGCATCGGGTCGGGGCTGGAGCTGCCGGTCGTGCTCGACCGGATCGTCGCCACCGCCTGCACGCTCGTCGACGCCCGATACGGGGCGCTCGGCGTCCTCGACGGCTCCGGCGGGCTGGCCGACTTCCGCACCCACGGCCTGTCCGAAGCGGAGGCCGCCGCGCTCGGCGAGCCGCCGCGGGGCCGCGGCCTCCTCGGCCACATCATCGACCACCCCGAGCCGCTGCGGCTGGAGCACCTCCAGGAGCACCCCGCCTCGGTCGGCTTCCCGCCGGGGCACCCGCCGATGCGGACGTTCCTGGGGGTGCCGATCCTCATCGGCGACAAGGCGTGGGGCAACCTGTACCTGACCGACAAGCGCGACGGCGCGGCGTTCACCGAGGACGACGCGGCCGTCATCGAGGCGCTCGCCACGGCCGCGGGCGTGGCGGTCGACAACGCCAGGCTCTACAGCGAGCTGGCCGCCTCCCAGGCCGAGCGCGAGCGGCTGGTCGTCTTCCGCGACCGGGACCGGATCAGCCGGGACCTGCACGACATGGTCATCCAGCGGCTGTTCGCCACCGGGCTCCAGTTGCAGGGCGTCCTCCAGCTGGTCGACCACCCGGACGCGGTCGCGCGGGTCGACTCGGCGGTCGAGGAGATCGACGGGGCGATCGCGGACCTGCGCGCGGCGATCTTCAGCCTCCACGCCGACGCCGAGACCGACCTGTCGGCGACCGTGCGGGGCCTGGTTGGCGTGGTGCGCCACCAGCTCGGGTTCACCCCGAGCGTCCGCTTCCGCGGGCCGGTCGACAGCGCCGTGGACGAGCCGAGCCGGATCGAGGCGCTCGCGGTGCTGCGCGAGGCGCTGAGCAACGTCGCCCGGCACGCGCGGGCCGGGCGGGCGTCGATCGACGTGGCGGTCGAGGACGGCGCGCTCGTGGTGTGCGTGGCCGACGACGGCCGGGGGGTTCCCGAGCACGCGCCGCGGCGCGGCCTGGCCAATCTCGCCGCGCGGGCCGAGGCGCTGGGCGGCTCCTTCCGGGTCGAGTCGGTCGAGCCGACCGGCACGCGGCTGCGGTGGTCGGCGCCGCTGGGCGGGGCCTGAGCCGCTTCGGATCAGCCGAACAGGCGGCTGGCGAGCACCGCCGCCTGGGTGCGGCGCTTCAGGCCGAGCTTGGAGAGCAGGCGGGTGACGTAGTTCTTCACGGTCTTCTCCGCCAGGTGCATGCGCTCGGCGATCTCCCGGTTGGTCATGCCCTCGCCGATCAGCTCCAGGACCGCGCGCTCCCGGTCGGTCAGGGCCTCCAGTTCGGGGGACCGGGGCGGGCCGGTGCGCAGCCGCTCCAGGACCGCGCCGGTGACCTGCGGGTCGAGCATCGAGGCGCCCGTGGCGACCTTCCGGACCGCGTCGACCAGGTCGGTGCCGCGCACCTGTTTGAGCAGGAATCCCGAGGCGCCCGCCGCGATGGCGTCGAACAGGATCTCGTCGTCCTCGTAGGAGGTCAGGACCAGCACCGCGGGCGGGTCGTCGCCGCGGCGGACCTCGCGGCACACGTCCACGCCGCTGCCGTCGGGGAGCCGGGCGTCGGCCACGACCACGTGGGGCCGGGTCGCGGGGATGCGCCGCAGGGCCTCCTCCGCCAGCGCGGCCTCGCCGACGACGGCGATGTCGCCGTCGCGTTCGAGCATTTCGCACAGGCCCCGGCGGACGACCTCGTGGTCGTCCAGGAGGAACACGCGCGTCACCGATGAGTCCATGCCCCCAGTATGAGCGCTCGCCGGGGCCGGGCGAGCCCGCACAGGTCCCGCTCCGCCCGGGACCTTCGTCCCGTGCGCCGGTGCCGCGAGGGGGTCGGGCGGCGTCCCGGCGGCGTCCTTTGCGGAGGGCCGTATGCGCGCTCGGAGCGACGGTCATCTGACCGGAGGTAGCGATAGGGGCGGCCGGTTCCGAGCGCGTCCGCGGGGCTTCCGGTGAAATTTTCATAAACTTCCGGCGTCGCATGGCGATCCACGTGCGGCTTCGCGCAGGCCCGGACGCGAGGCCGAGAATGAAATCAGGGCAAAACAGCACCATTATACATGAACTTAAATATGTGATTTAAATCATATTACGATAATTTTCAGCAACTTTCCGTTACTCGGGGTGCTGGACGCCTCCACTGGGATCAACGTGTACGAATGCGCTTTCCGTGACGCTGGCGAGCATGGATCTGAATCGATACGATGTCGGCGTCGTTCAAATTGACCGGAGACCGCCCCCGAGGAGACATCCAGACCCCACCCCTTCATTTCCTTGAGCCGATGCCGACGCCCCTTCCCCTCGCCAAAAGCGAACCATGTCCGGTGCGGCCCCCGGGACTTCAAGTCCATCTCCCCCATCCGTTCAAGTCGGCCACAGTCGTGCTCGCATCGACTGGTCCGACTGGATTCCCCTGCGCTTGAAACGTGTCACCCATACGGAAGGCCAATCGAGCATGATCGCACTGGCAGAAGTAGCGAGCCATATTCCAGAGAAGTCCGAAACGATCGAGGAAGTCGGCAGACAGCTCGATATCGACGGCAAGCACATAGAGCTCTTCACCCGGTTCTTCGGACTCCGGGAAGTGCGCGTCGCACCCGATCGCGGCTACGCCGACCGGCTCGTCGACGCCGCGCGGAACCTCACCCGGCTGCGCGGCAACGAGGCGAGGGTCCGGTACGTGCTGGTCGCCAGGACCGCGCGCGACCTGTCCACCACCGCCTCGGACCCGGTGCACGAGGTCGTCGAACGCCTCGGCCTGGAGAACGCCACCGGGTTCGCGGTCACCGAACACGCCTGCGCCTCAGGTCTGTACGCGATCTGGATGGGCGGCTGGCTCCTGCGTGACGAGGACCCGGACGCCCTGGCGCTCGTCCTCATGGGCGAGGTGCCCGAGATGGAGGGGTTCTACCTCCCCGGGACCGCGGTCATGGGCGACAGCACCGCGGCCTGCCTGGTCAGCGCCTCGGGCGAGCGCGACCGGCTGCGCTCCTACGCCTACCGCATCAACCCGAGCTGCGAGCGCGCCCTGGCGGACGCGGTCGCCGGATACCAGTCCATGGAGGACGCGTTCAGTCAGCACATGGGCACCGCCACCGAAGAACTCGGAAAGATCTACATAGAAGAGCTCTCGGAAGTGCTCATGGACGCCGCCGCGCAGGCGGGAGTGGCGCTCCAGGACATGAAACTGATCCTTCCGCACAATGTCAACCGGATCTCCTGGATTCGCGTCTGCAAAAGGATCGGCGTCCCCATCACCCAGGTGATGACCGATCTCATCCCGATCACCGGGCATTGCTACACCGCCGACAGCTTCCTCAATTACGTCGAGGCGCAGCGCCAGAGCCGACTCGAACCGGGCGACCACTACATGGTGGTCGGAGTCGGCACGCACGGCAGTTTCGCCTCGATGGTGTTCCAGCGGTAGGCAGGCGCACATGAACGATTCGCGAACGGTCCACCTCGGCAATTTCGACGTCGAAGAGCAATGGGCGCGCGACGAGCCGGGACTGCCCGCGCCGACGACCGCCGGCGCCAGAGCCGTGGCCGCCGCCGCCGGCGAACTGGCGCTGCTCATCGCCGACGCCGACGACACCGTGGTGCTCAAGTACGAGGCCGAACCGGAGCTGGTCGAGCGGCTGCGCCGGGTCGGCCTGGCCCCGTCCCGGACGGCGGTCGCCGAGACCGTGCGGCCGGACCGCCCGGTGACGTTGGACGTCCTGGACTCCCCCCGGCTGCTGGAGGCGCTGCGGCGCGAGGCGGGCCGCGGCGCGCGCCTGGCGCCCCACGGCTACTCCGCCGACGAGGCCCGGCTGTGCGCGGCCACCGGCCTGCGGGCGCCGGTCGAGGACGCCGACACGGTCAAGCGCGTCAACGGCAAGGTGTACAGCCGTCGCCTGTGCGCCGAACTCGGCCTCCCCCGGCCGCCCGGCTGGGAGTTCGCATCGGTCGACGAACTGCTCGGCCTGGCCGACGAGGTCCGCGCCGAGCTCGACGCCGGAGGCACGGTGGGGTTCAAGTCCTCCTACGGCGTCTCCGGCAAGGGCATCATGGTCTGCGAGGACACCCGCCGCTTCGACCAGCTGCTCCGACTGGTCGAGCGCCGTGCGGATCGCAGCGGCGACGCCCGGCTCGAAGCGGTGATCGAATCCTGGCAGGACAAGGCGACCGACCTCAACTACCACTTCACGGTCGGCGACGACGGCATGGAGCGGTTCGACTTCGTCCTGGTCGCCATCACCGAGAACGGCACGCACCGCGGGCACCTGCTGCCCGATCGGCAGGCCGCGGACGTCCGCGAGGTCCTGACCGACTGCGCGCGGCAGATCGGCAAGCGGCTCGCGGGCGAGGGCTACCGGGGCCCGGTGGGCGTCGACGCGATCATCTGCCGCGACGGCACCCTCTTCCCCGTCCTCGAGATCAACGCGCGCAACAACATGTCCACCTACCTCTCGGCGCTCGCCCCGGCCCTCGAAGGGGCCGGCTCCTCCGGCATCGCCGTCCAGATCGACCTGACCCTCCACCGCCCGGCGCCGTACCGCGAGATCGACGAGGCGCTGGACGGCCTCGCCCTCGGCCCGGACTGGCGCCGGGGCTTCCTGGTGACCTGCACCGCCTCGCTCAACGCCGCCGCACCGCCGGCCGGCGGCCGGTTCCGCGGACGCGTCCACGGCCTCGCCGTGGGCCGCGACCCCGACGACGCCGCGGCCGTCGAACGGGCCGCCCGCGAACGCCTTCGCACGATCGGAGCCGACCATGTCCGATAGCCTCGCCCTCCAAGGCGTCCCGGTCACCGACATCGCGGCGGAGTACGGATCGCCGGCCTACGTCTACGACGGCGACGCCCTGATCGGCCGGTTCCGCCGGCTCCGCACGTCGCTGCCGGACAACATGGACGTCTACTACTCGCTCAAGGCCAACCCCAACCGGGCGCTGTTCGCGCTCCTCGAACGCGAGGGGGCCGGGGCCGAGGTCTCGTCCCTGACCGAGCTGCGCACCGCCCTGGGCGTCGGCGCCGACCCGAGCCGGATCATCTTCCTCGGCCCCGGCAAGAGCCGCGAGGAGCTCGCGGCCTGCTGCGAAGCGGGCATCCGCGCCGTGGTCGTCGAATCGCTGGACGAGCTCGAACTGCTCGACCGGACGGCGAGGGAACTGGGCACGCGCCAGCCGGTGCTGCTCCGGGTCAACCCGAACTTCCAGATCAAGCGCAGCGGCCTGGCGATGGGCGGCCGCGCCCGCCAGTTCGGCATCGACCAGGACCAGGTGCTGGAGGCCGGTCCGCTCCTGGCGAAGCTCGACGCCGTGCACGTGACGGGCGTCCACGTCTACATGGGCACCCGCATCCTCGGCGCCGACACCGTCATCGAGAACACCGAGCGGATCCTCGACCTCGCCGACACGCTCTCCCGACGCCTCGGCATCGAACTCGACACCGTCGACATCGGAGGCGGACTCGGCGTGCCGTACTTCCCGAACGAGACCGAGCTCGACCTCGACGCACTCGCGCAGGGCGTCCGCGCCGCGGCCGCCCGGTTCGCCGACCGCCGCCCCGGCACCCGGCTGATCCTCGAATCGGGCCGGTACCTGGTGGCCGACTGCGGCCTGTACCTGCTCAGCGTCCGCTACGTCAAACGCTCGTTCGGCGAGCGGTTCGCGATCGCCGACGGCGGCACCAACCACCACATGGCCGCCGTGGGCATCGGGTCGGTCCTCAAACGCAACTTCCCGATCGAGCTGGTGGGGCGCAAGTCCGCCGCACCGGCCGTGCCGTGGCACCTGACCGGTCCGCTGTGCACCCCCACCGACGAGATCGGGAAGAACGTCGAACTGCCCGGCGACCTCGCGCCCGGCGACCTGATCGGCGTGCTCCGCTCGGGCGCTTACGGCCCCACCGCTTCCCCCGTCCACTTCCTCAGCCACGGCTACCCGGCCGAAGTCCTCGTCCACGAGGGGCGCACGCACCTCATCCGGGGGCGCGACACCCCCGAGGACCTGCTGCGCAGGCAGTTCCTTCCCGACTTCTGACACGACCACGAACCCGACCGACGACCAGGAGGCACCGATGACCGAAACCGCATCGTTCAACCGCGAGACCGTAGCGAAGGCGACGATCGCCGCACTCGAGGAGACGCTCGGGCGCGAACTGCCCGACATCACCGAGACCACCAGCCTCTTCGACGAGCTGGCCCTCGACTCGACCACCGTCCTCGGCGTCCTGATCTCGCTGGAGGACTCGCTCGGCATCGAGATCGACGCCGACGCCATCACCGACGAGCACCTGGCGACCTTCGGCGGCCTGGTGGACTGCGTCCTCATGACCGCCGAGAACGGATAGCGCCGTGAAGACCACGCTGTCGCCCGGGCCGGCCGCGTCCGACGCACCGGTCTACCTGGAGCGGATCGAATCCCTCCCGACGGAGCTGATCGAGATATCGGAGGAGGTCCTCATGTTCCACCGTGAGAGCCTCCTGCGCGGCAGCTACCGCAACCACGTCACCGCCGAGGACGTCGTCTGGCCCGAAGGCCCCCGCGGGGTCTCCTACTTCCAGATGGCGGGGCTGGCGCTCGAGGTCCTGCACCCCGACCGGGACTTCGACCTGGTGGTGTTCGTGACCGCCACCCCGGACTGCCAGCTGACCCACTTCGCCGGCCCGCGGTTCAACGAGCGCCTGGCGGGCCGCGCCGGCATCATGGGCATCGGCGACCAGGGCGTCGCCGGGCCGTTCACGGCGCTCCGCCTGGTGTCCAACCACCTCCGCCACGGGCTCGCCGAGCGGGCGCTCATCCTCGTCATGGAGCAGGGGATGCTGCCGATCCTGCCCGGGCAGCTCCGCGTCCCCAACGACAGCGCCGTCGCCATGGTCGTCTCGCGCCAAGGCGGCCTGCGGATCGGCAACCTGGCGGTCGAACGCGACCGCAGCCCCGCCTACCCGGCCGACGCCCCCGCCGACACGGTCCTCGTCCGGGGCCCTGGGGCCGACTTCGCGGACGCGTGGCAGTTCGCCGAGACGTGGAAACCCGAGCGCGACTACGCCTGCACCGGCGTCTGGGAGCGCTTCGCCTCCGGGTTCGGCGAACTCGACCTGCCGCGGGTCGTGCTCGCCGACACCGACCCCCACCTGCCGTACCGCTGCATGGTCGAATTCACCGACGACTCGCGGCCCGCGCCCGAGGAGCCGACGCCGTGAACGGAACCACCCTCGTCCCGGCGGACCTGTTCCGGCAGTGCCGCGCCACCGCCTTCGAGCGCGGGCTCGAAGCCGCGCTGGAACAACTGGCGGCCGAGTTCGCCCCCGAGCGGACCGTCGGGCACGGCGGCCGGGCGATGCTGCCCGAACCGCTGCTCGCCCGGTTCGCCGACGCCGCGGTGACCGGGACCTACCCGACCGACACGGGCGCGCTCGCGCTCGCCGGGACCGGCCTGGCCGACCCCGCCGACGAGGCCGACTGGTCGTGGCGCATCGGCGTCGCCTGGGTCCGCGTCGGCGCGGTCGAGCGCTTCACCCGAACCGCCACCGACCGCCTCTCCCGGCGGCGGATCGGCGGCAACCCCACCATCACGCTGCCGCTGGTCCGCGCCGCCGTCGGCGACGTCGCCGCGGCGCTCGGCCAGGCCGTCGGGCTCCTCGACGCGGCGGTCTCCGCGGCGGAGCCGCCGCCGGCGCTGGTGGAGGCCGAGATCGGGCAGGCGCTGCGGACGTCGTGGAAGTTCTTCGGCGCCTCCGGCTACGTCGTCGACACCGCGTCGGACACGGGCCAGGCGATCACGCTCCTGTCCGATGTGTACTCGATCGGCTTCGGAGGCGGGCGATGAGCACGACGCACGCGCCCGAGGCGATCCGAGCGGCGGTCTCGGAGCACGCCGCGGAGTTCCGCAAGACCGCGCTCGCGACGCACCTGGGCGAGATCGCCTTCGAGGACGTCGTGCGCTCGCTCGACCCGGCGATACTGCGGTGCAGCCTGCCGCCCGAGTACAACGACACCCCCTTGAGGATCGGGTCGGCGCCGCTGTACGTGCGGCGCATCAGCGAATCGGTGGTCGTCCAGGAGGAGCTCGCGTGGGGCGACGCCGGTCTCGTGCTCGCCATGCCGTGGGCCACGCTGGCGACGTTCGTCATCGACCAGATGGCCCGGCCGCAGATCCGCGAGACGCACTACACCAGGCTCGCGGAGCGGTCCGAATGGACCTTCTTCGCCGTCACCGAGCCCGAGCACGGCTCGGACCCGGTCGCGATGGAGACCACGATCGCCGCGGACGGCGACGGGCTGGTCATCGACGGCGTCAAGCGCTATGTGGGCCACGGTTTCCGCGGCTCGTCCGGACTCGTGTTCTGCCGCAAGGCCGGCACGTCCGGGCCGACGGGCCTGGAGATCGCCTGGATCGACGCGAAGACCCCCGGGTTCACCGCGACCGAGCTCCGGACGATCGGGCTGCGCGGGGCCGGCCTGTCGGAGCTCCGCTTCGACGGGGTCCGGATCGACCCGGGCGACGTGCTCGGCGGCAAGTCCTCCTCGACCAGGCGCGGCCTGTTCGGTGCCACCCGCACCTTCGACATGCTCCGTCCGGGGGTCGGCGCGATGGCCCTCGGCGTCGCCAGGGCCGCCTACGACTACGTCAGGGCGGAGCGGCGGACGCTCCGCTCGGACGAGGCGGCGGCCATGGACCGCTTCGCGGAGCGGATCGCGGGCGCCCGCGCCCTCATCGCCGCCGCGGCCCGCGCGGTCGACGCCCAGCAGCCGTGCGGATCGCTGTCCTCGGCCGCGAAGCTCACGGCCGTCCGGCTCGCCGAGGACGTCACCGTGGCATCGCTCCGGCTGCTCGGCCCCTGCGCCCGCCTCGACCACCCGCTGATGGACAAGCTGCGGCGGGACGCGCAGGGTTTCGAGTTCATGGAGGGCATGACGGACATCCAGCGGCAGACCGTGGCCCAGGGCTACCTGACGAACCGGTTCTGGCCCGCGCCGACGGGGCCGCGCGCGTGAGCCTGATCGAGATCTGGAGCATCGACCTGGGCGGCGCCGCCGCGCCGCCCGGGGCCGACGCCTCGGCGCTGGGCCCGGACGAGCGGCGGCGCGCCGAGCGCATGGCCGGGCCGCGCCGGCGCGAGTTCACCCGCTCGCACGCCGCCGTGCGGACGCTGCTCGCCGGACGGCTGGGCTGCGACCGGGCCTCGCTCCGGTGGCGGCTGGGCCCCGCGGGCAAACCGGGCCCGGCCCGGGCGGCGGGCGGCCCGGGCGTCCACTGGAACCTCAGCCACGCCGCCGACCGGGCGCTCGTGGCCGTCGCCGAGGCCGCGCCGGTGGGCGTCGACCTGGTGCGGCTGTCCGAACTGCGCGAACCCGCGCGCATCGTCCGGCGCTTCTTCACCGCGCGGGAGCGGCGGGCGGTCCAGCGGGCGCGGCCGGAGTCGCGCGACCTCGTGTGCGCCCGCCTGCTGGCCCGCAAGGAGGCGTGCGTCAAGGCCCTGGGCATCCGCCTCCTGGAGGGACTGGGCATCGACACCGCCGACGCCGCATCCGCGATCGACCATGCCGGCGTCCGTCTCCGGCTCCGCGACCTCGCGCCGCGCCCCGGGTGGGCCGCGGCCGTCGCGGCTGTCGGGGACTCGCCCCTCACGACCGTCGAACAGACCTGGCACTGGCCCCGTACCGTGAAAGGCGGGCTGCGTTGAACATCGCTTCCACCTCCGCGTCGCCGAGCCCGGCGGCGCGCGGCGACGACGGCGTCCACCGGGTCTCCTCGTACGCCTCGACCGTCGCGCTCCTGCGCGATCCGCGCCTGCGGCCGGCGACCATCGGCGTCATCGACGAGCTGACCCCCCAGTGGCGGCGCAGCCCTTCGCTGCGGATGCTCGCCGAGATGGTCCTGCTCGACCTGCCGCCCCGGCACGGCGCCGTCCGGGCGCTGCTGCACGAGCAGTTCGCCCCGCCCGCGGTCGAGGGCCTCCGCCGCCGGATCGACGCCCTGACCGGCCTGACGCTCGACCGGGCCGCCGCCGGGGACCGGCCGATCGACTTCGCCGCGAACGTGGCCCGGGCGCTGCCGCTGGCGGTGATCGGCGAACTGCTCGGCATCGACGAGGCCGACCGCCCCCGGATCGCCCGCCGCGCGCGGGCGGTCATGGACGCCATGTGGCACTCGGTCGCCGACGTCAGGCGCGCCGACGCCTCGGCGATCTTCCTGGACCGCTACTTCCACGAGCACCTGCGCCGCACCCGCGCCGAGGGCACCGCGACGGGGCTGGGCAAAGCGCTGAGCGAAACCGGCGGGCTCGACGACCACGCGGTCGTCGCCAATCTCGTGTTCCTGGTCATGGCGGCCACCTTCACCACCGGCGACTTCCTCGGGTCCGCCCTGGTGCGGTCCTGCCGGGACCCCGAGCTGCGGCGGCTCCTGCACGAGGCCGACGCCGTCGAGGACGCCGTCGAGGAGGCGCTGCGGCTCGACCCGCCCGTGTCCAGAGTGCTGCGGAACGCGTCCGTCGACATCGACCTGTCGGGGACGACGATCCCCGCGGGCGCCCTGATCGAATTCGATCTCCGCGCCGCCAACCGCGACCCCCTCCAGTTCGACGACCCGGACGCCTTCCGGGCCGACAGGGGCGCGGGCAGGGCGCTGAGCTTCGGATACGGCGCGCACTACTGCGCCGGGTGGGCGCTCGGCCGGGCCGAGGCGCTGTCGGTGCTGCCCGCGTTCTGGCGCCGCTTCCCGAACGCGCGGCTCGCCGGCGAACCGCGGCGCGAGTCCCATCCCTTCCTCAACGGGTTCGAACGAATCCTCATCGACACTGGACGGGAGGAGGGAGACCGGTGACCGGAGGAACCGAGCCGATCCCCGACCGGGGCGCGATCTGCTGGGGCCAGCAGTGGGCCTGGTACGAGCAGCGGCGCCCGCCCGAGCGGCGCTCGACGGGCCTGCTGTTCGACGACACGCTGGTCTTCCCGGGCCTCATCGTCGACCGCGACGACGTCCGCTCGGCGATCCGGACGCTGACCGAGCGGCACCAGTCGCTCCGGTCCACGTTCGCCGTCGAGGACGGGCGGCCGACCCAGCTCCTGTGGCCCGCGGACGCGGAGCTGTTCGAACTGATCGACGTCGGCGAGCGCATCGACGGCCCCGAGCAGCCCTTCGCCGCGATCGACATCGAGCGGCGCTGGCCGCTCCGGCTCCTCCTCGGCCGCTCCGGCCGCGCCGCCAGCGGCCTCCGCGTCGTCGTCCACCACATCGCGGCCGACCGCGCCGGGTTCCACACGTTCCTGGGCGAACTGCGCGCGACCGTCGAGGCCGCGGCGCGGGGGGCCGAGCCCGATCTGCCGCCCGCCGGGCGGCAGCCGCTCGAACTCGCCGCGTTCGAGCGGTCGGAGCGGGGCCGGGCCGTCAACGAGCGCGCCATGCGGCACTGGATGAGCCGACGCGGCGAACTCGAGTCCGTGCTGGGCGCGCTGCGGGCCGGGTTCGACCGGCCCGCCCCGGACATGCGCGTCTTCCGCATCTCGTCGAAGGCCGCGGCCGCGGCCTTCGACCGGCTGGCCGCCACGCGGCGTTCGAGCCGGGCGGCGGTCGCGGTGGCCGCGGTGTCCCGGGCGCTCTCGGGCCTCCTCGGCGTCGACACCGTGCCGATGTACATGCTCGTCAACAACCGGCACCTGCCCGGTCTGCGGCACAGCGTGGCCTCGGTGGTGCAGGCCGGGCTCGTCGCGATGGACGCCTCGGCGGACCGGCGCTTCGAGGACGCCGTGCCGACGGCCATGCGGACGATCATCACCGCCATGCGGCACGCGCACTACGACGGCGACGACCTGACGGCGCGCACCGCGTCGTTCGAAGGCTTCGAGGTCGATGCGGCGGTGTCGCTGCCCAGCGTCAACTTCAACTTCGGGGACGCGCCGCCGCCGCCCGGGCCGGCGGCGGCCGAGACGCGCGACGACGGCGCGGTCCTCCGGTGGTGGACGCAGGACCGCCCGTGCCTGGGCATGAACTTCCACTTCCACTCCACCGAGACCGACCTGACCGCCGAACTCCGGGTGGGGGCGCACCTCCTCTCCGAGGACGGCGGCCGGGACCTGCTGACCGCGGTCCTGTCCCACTCGCTCGAGACCGCATGAGACCGAACGATCGGTGCGACGACGCGATCGGAGAACGATGCCCTTCCTGAAATCCCCGGCGGCCCGCGGCGTACGGCAGCTCGTCCGGCTCCTGCCCCGCATCAGCCGGCCCCGCACGGCCCTGCTCGCGTGCACGACGGTCGCCACGGCGCTGCTCCCCTTGGGCGCCACCGTCGCGATCGGCCTGCTCGTCGGCACCGTGCCCGAAGCCGCCGCGGCGGGCCCCGGCTCGCCCGAGGCCGAGGCCGCCTACGGCCTGCTCGGCGCGGCGGCCCTCGCCATGCTCCTCCAGCGGCTGGTCGACCACCTCCACCGGGCGAACGCCCGCAACCTCGGACGCGACCTCGAACTGCTGCTCCAGGACCGTCTCATCGCCGCGGTCGGACGCCCCGAAGGCATCGCCCACCTCGAAGACGAGGAGGTCCTCGCGCTGCTGCGCATCACCCGGCGGCTCGGCATGGACTTCATCCGGCCCGAGCGGGCGGTCGAGGGCCTGGCGGCCATCGCCCCCCAGTTCCTGACCGCGGCGGGCGCCTCGGCCGTCCTCGCCTTCTTCAACGTCTGGATCGGCCTGGCCTGGTTCCTCGCCTGGCCCTTGATCTTCCTCGCCATGCAGGGCGAGTACGCGCGGATGGGGAAGACCGGCTACCTGCGCTCCACCGAGATGCGCGAGACCGAGTACCTGCGCGACCTCGTCATCGAATCCGAGCCCGCGAAGGAGATCCGCCTGTGGGGCCTCCTCCCCTGGCTGCTCGAACGGTACGACCGCAACTGGCGGCAGCGGCTGGAGCAGGCGCGGACCACCGAACGGGTCCGCAAGGGCGTCGCCGTCGGCGTGGTCGTCTCACTGATGGCCCTCACCGGGGTGAGCGCCTTCGCGCTCGTCGCCGAGGGCCTGTCCGGGGCGATCGGATTCGGCGCGCTCGGCGTCCACCTCTTCGCGCTGCGCGCGATGTTCGACTTCTCGGCGTTCGACGACGAGGCCGCGTTCGTCTCCTTCGGCGCCATGCCGGTCCCCAAGATCCTCGACCTCGACCGCCGCCTGGAGTCCTCCCGCCGCGCGGCGACCGCCGCGCTCCCGCCGGGCGCGCCCGCCGAGACCATCAGGTTCGAGTCGGTCGGCTTCTCCTACCCCGGCGCGTCCCGGCCCCTGTTCGACGGCCTGGACCTGGAGATAGCGGCCGGGACCTCCCTCGCCGTCGTCGGGCACAACGGGGCGGGGAAGACGAGCCTGGTCAAGCTCCTCGCCGGGCTCTACGCACCGGACTCGGGGACGATCCGCGTGGACGGCGTCGCGCTCGCGGAGGTCGACCCCGAGCAGTGGCGACACCGGCTGTCGGCGCTGTTCCAGGACTTCACCCGCTACCGGCTGAGCGTCCGCGACAACATCACGCTCGGCGCCCCCGAACTCGCCGACGACACCGACCGCATCTGGAGGGCATGCGAACCGATGGGCATCGCCGACCTGATCAGGTCGCTGCCCCACGGCCTCGACACCGTCCTGTCGAGCGAGTACGACGGCGGCACCGACCTGTCGGGCGGGCAGTGGCAGCGCATCGCGCTGGCGCGCGCGCTGTTCGCCGTCCAGGCGGGCGCGAAGGTGCTCATCCTGGACGAGCCCGCCGCCGCGCTCGACGTCCGCGCCGAGGCCGAGCTGTACGAGCAGTTCCTCGACATCACCGCGGGCGTGACCACCATCGTCATCTCCCACCGGTTCTCCACCGTGCGCCGCGCCGACCGGATCGTCGTCCTCGACGGCGGCCTCGTCGTCGAGGACGGCTCGCACGAGGAGCTGATGGCCGCCGGGGGCCGGTACGCCGAGGCGTTCGGCATCCAGGCCGCGCGCCTGGCCCGGCGGCCGGGCGCGGGCTGAGGCGCCCGGCGTGCGACGCGACGAACCCCCGAGGCGAGAGGAAGGGTCCGAGTTGGACAAGTTGAAGACCGGTTGGCGCGGCTACCGGAGCGCGCTGAAGATCGGCTACCGGGCGCATCCGCGTGCCGTGGCGGGCCAGATCGCCCTGGCGGTCGCGCAGGCGATGCTCATGCCGTGTGCCCTCTACGCGCTGAAGATCCTCATCGAAGCGGTCGAAGCGGGCGACCGGGGGCGCGCCTACCTCGCCGCGGCCGCGATGACCGGCATCGTGGCCGCCATCTGGGCCGGCGTCTTCGGCTTCATCAAACTGGTGTTCCTGGTGCTGTTCCACACCAACCGGACCGCCGACCGGACGCTCATGGACCTCATGGGGAGCCCTCCCGGTCTCGACCACCACGAGCGGTCCGAATACCTCGACGAGGTCCAGCGCATCCGCGAGGAGCGGTGGCTGCTGGGCAGCGCCCCCAACTGGACCGCGCAGTGGCTCCGCGCCTTCGTGATCCTCGTCGTGGGCGGGACGATGCTCGCGCAGGTGCACCCGGCGATGCTGCTGTTCCCGGCGCTGGCCCTGCTGGCGATGGCGATCGCCAGGAGCGCGGGCGGCATCGAGGTCAAGGCGCTGGAGGCGAGCAGCGAGGGCGAGCGCCGCCGCAGGCACCTGTTCGAGGTCGCCACCGCCCCCGAGTCGGGCAAGGAACTGCGCGTCTTCGGATCGGCCGGGGAGCTGCGCCGCCGCCACGAGGCGACCGGGCGCGCGGTCGTCCGGGAGCGCAACCGAGCGCAGTGGAAGGCGGCCTTCGCCGCCGGTGCGGAGGGCCCGCTCATGGCGCTCGCGATGGCCCTCGGCATCGGGTTCGTCCTCTACCTCGCGGTGCGCGGGCGCGCCTCGGCGGGCGACGTCGTGCTCCTGGTCGGCCTCGTCGCCATGGTCGCCGGTCAAGCGGGCGGTCTCGCCGTCCACACGGTCATGCTCGTGCGCGTCGGCAGGCTCGGCGCGCGCATCGCCCGGCTCCGCGACCACGCCGACGGCGTCGCGGCGCCTTCGGACCCGGTCGCGGTCCCCGACCGCATCGGGGACGCCCTCCGCCTCGACGGCGTCGGCTTCACCTACCCGGGGGCCGACTCGCCCACGCTCCAGGGGGTCTCGCTGCGCCTGCCCGCGGGCAAGGTCGTCGCCCTGGTGGGCGAGAACGGGTCGGGCAATACCACGCTGGTCAAGCTGCTCTCGGGGTTCTACCGGCCGACCGAGGGGCGCATGCTCCTGGACGGGTCCGACATCGGCCGGTTCGACGTGGCGCAGTGGCGCAGCCGCATCGGTGCGACGTTCCAGGACTTCGTCCGGTTCGAATTCGACGCGCGCGAATCTATCGGGGTCGGCGACCTCGACGCCGGGTTCGCCGACGACAGGATCATGGACGCCATGACCCGCACCGGGTCTGCGGACCTCGTCGACGACCTGCCCCGGGGGCTCGACACCCGCCTGGGCGGGCGCTGGGACGACGGCGCGGACCTCTCCGGGGGGCAGTGGCAGAAGCTCGCCGTCGGCCGCGGGCGGATGCGCGCCGAACCGCTCCTGGTCGTGTTCGACGAGCCGACCTCCGCGCTCGACCCGCAGACAGAGCACGCGCTGTTCGAGAAGTTCGCCGAACAGGTGCGGGCGGGCCGCCAGCGCGGCACGGTCACCGTGCTGGTCTCCCACCGCTTCTCGACGGTCTCCATGGCCGATCTCATCATCGTCCTCGACCAGGGCCGCGTCGCCGAGTCCGGCAGCCACGAAGAGCTGACGGCGCTCGGCGGGATCTACGCCGAACTCTACGACCTCCAGTCCTCCGCTTACCGATAGAAGCGACGAACCCGCTCGGAATGGGAGCCGCCCCGTGCCATCACCGCTGCAAGCACCTCGCCTGAGGGACCCCGACGGCGCCGACGGTCCGTCGGCCGCCGCGGTGTCCAAGTTCGCCTTGCGGGCCTTCACGGCCCCGGACCGCAGCGCCGAGGCGGCGCGGGCGGCCTGGGACGCCGTCGTCGACCGCTTCGCGCCCGAACGGCTCACCGCCGGCCAGCGGGCGTTCGCCTCGGACCTCGGCGTCCACCTCGCGCATGTGCTGGGCCTGCCGGGGCTGACGGCCGGGGGCTGGCTCAGCCGCGTCCGGGACTCGGTGGCGCGCCTTGAGAACCGCCTCCGCGTCGATCGGATCATCGCCGAGCGCCCGGAGATCGAGCGGGAGGCGATCGCGGCGCCGGTCGTCGTCGTGGGGCTGCCCCGGACCGCCACGACCCTGACGCACCGGGTGCTCGCCGGTTCGGCGGCGCATCGCGGACCGCTGCTGTGGGAGTACCGCCGGACCGGCCTCGAACTCCCCGAAGCGGAGCGCGCCGCCGTCGTCGCGGCGGTCGACCGGCAGCTCGGGGCGACGCTCGAACGCGCCCCGGGGTTCGAGCGCATCCACCGCGTCCGCGCCGACCGGCCCGACGAGTGCGACTGGCTGCTGCCCAGCACGCCCACCGCGCTGTGCTTCGCGCCGACGCCCGCCTACCGGGAGTGGATCGGCGGGCGCGACATGACCGACGATTACCGGTATCTCAAGCGCGCCTTGCAGGTCTTGCAGTACCGGCGCCGCCCGCGGCGGTGGGTCCTCAAGTCGCCGTGGCATCTGGCGCACCTGGGCCTGATCGCGGAGGTCTTCGCCGGGGCCCGGTTCGTCTGGACGCACCGCGACCCGGTCGAGGCGGTCGCCTCCTTCTGCAGCCTGGCCGAGTCGCTGGCGAGCGCCCATCGCGAGGCGATCGACCCGGCGCGGACCGGCGCGTTCTGGTCGGGCGTCCTCGCCGACACGTTCGCCGCGGGGCGGGCCCAGCGGGAGCGCCTGCCGGAGTCGGCCTGCTTCGACCTGGAATACCGGTCCCTGGTGGAGGAGCCGGAGGCCCGTTTCCGGGAGCTCTGCGAATGGATCGGCACGCCGTGGACCGCCGCGGACGCGGCACGGCTCCGCGGTTCCATGACGCGGCGGGAGACGCGAGCCCCGCACCGGTACCGGCTCGACCGGTACGGCCTCACCGGGGAGGACGTCGAGCGGGCCTTCGCCGTCCGGTCCGGGTCGGAGGGGGTCCGGTGAGCGCCCGTCTCGCACCCGGCCCGGGCCGCGGCGGCACGCGCCGGCGGGGGGCGGCGGCATGATCGCCATCACCGAGGTCGCCGACCACATTCCGGCGCGGGCCGTGACCGTCGACGAGATCGGCGAGCGCTTCGGCATCAGCGGCAGGGACGTGCGGATCTTCAAGCGGGTCTTCGGGCTCCGCGAGGTGCGGATCGCCCCGGAGCGGTCGTACGCCGAGCGGCTGCTCGACGCGGCGAACCGCTTGGACTCGCTGCGGGAGAACCGGCTGCGGGTGAAGTACGTCCTCCTCGCGCGCAGTTTCCGCGACGTCGTCCAAGCCGACCGGGAGACCGTGCAGGTCCTCATCGAGGAGCTCGGGCTGGACAACGCCGTCGGGCTCGCGGTCACCGACCACGCCTGCGCTTCGGGGCTCCTGGCGCTGTGGATGGGCGGGAACCTCCTGGCGGACGAGGAGCCGGGCGCGCTGGCGCTCGTCCTGTCGGGCGAGGTCGCGCCGCTCGACCGGTTCTATCTGCCGGGCGCCGGGCTCATGGGCGACAGCAGCGCGGCGTGCCTCGTCAGCGCCGACGGCGCGGGCGACCGGCTCCGCTCGTACGCGTTCCGCATGAGCTCCAGCCTCGACCAGGTCGTGGAGATCAGCCTCCTGCACTTCCCCGAATGCGAGGACGCCGTCAGCGCCTATTCGGACGTCCCGTACGAGCCGATGCCCAGCATCTACGTCGACGAGCTGTCCGCGGTGATGGAGGAGGCGGTCGAGCAGGCGGGGCTGCGCTTCGGCGATCTCGCGCTCATCCTCCCCCACAACGTGAACCGGGTGCCGTGGGTGCGGATCTGCCGGAAGTACGGCCTCCCGATGGAGAAGGTGATGACCGATCTGATCCCGGTCACGGGGCACTGCTACAGCGCCGACGGCTTCCTGAACTACGCGGAGGCGCTGCGCCTCCGGCGCATCGACGAAGGCGACCACTACATGATCGCCGCCGTGGGGACCACGGGCAGCTTCGCCGCCATGGTCTTCCAACGGCAACGGACCACGTGAACGAGGAGTGACAATGACCGACACCAACGAACTCGCACCGGCGACCATCAGGAAGACCATCGTGGCGGCCATGGAGGAGTCGCTTCGGCGCGACCTCTCCGACATCGAGGACGACACGCAGCTGTTCGACGAGCTCGCGCTCGGCTCGACCGGCGTCCTCATGATCCTGGTGTCGCTGGAGAAGTCGCTCGGCATCCAGATCGACCCCGAGGCCCTCACCGAGGAGCACCTGTCCACGCTCGGCGGCCTGATGGAGTGCGTCCTTGCGACGGTCCGCGCCCGGTAGGCGATGGAACCGCCCCGTCCTCGAATGGAGACACCGATGAACTCGCAAGCGTCGCCGCGCCGCGGCGGCACCGGACCGCGCGACCTGTACGGGTTGTTCGCGCAAAGCGTCCGCGCCCACCCCGGCAGGTCCGCTGTGGAGCTGGGGTCGGAGGTGGTGACCTACCGCGAACTCGACCGGACGGCCGGGGCGGTGGCCGCCGAGATCGTCCGCCGCGGCGTCGCGCCGAACGCCCGTGTGGCCCTGTACGCGGTGCGGAGCCCGCGGACCTATGCGGCCTACCTCGGCATCCTGCGCGCGGGCTGCACGGTGGTCCCGCTCGGCGCGAAGGTCTCGCGCGGCCGTGCCGCGGCGGCCCTCGCCGCCGCCGAAGTGGCGCTCGCCTTCGGCGTGGGCCCCACCGAGGAGATGCGGAGCCATGCGGCGCCCTGCGTCGCGCTCGAAGAGCTGCCGGTCGACGGGGCGGGCCCGGTCCGGGCGGCCTCGCCCGACGACCGCGCCTACATCCTGTTCACCTCCGGTTCGACCGGCGCCCCGAAGGGGGTGCCGCTGACGCACCGCAACGCCCTGGCCTATGTCGAGCACGCCGCCGCCGAGCATGCGATCACGCCCGACAGCCGCCTCTCGCACGCCTTCGAGCTCACCTTCGACCCGTCGGTCTTCGACATGTTCTGCGCCTGGGCGCGCGGGGCGACGATGGTGATCCCGCAGTCGATGGAGCTCATGGCGCCCGTCCGGTACGTGAACCGGCGGAGGATCACCCACTGGTTCTCGGTGCCTTCGGCCGTCTCGACCGCGCTGCGGATCGGCGGCCTCCCCGCCGGGTCGATGCCGGACCTGCGGCGGAGCCAGTTCATCGGCGAGCAGCTGACGTACCACCAGGCGAGCGCCTGGCGCGAGGCCGCGCCCGGGAGCGCGATCGTCAACACGTACGGGCCGACCGAGCTCACGGTGGCGTGCGCGGAGTACGAGCTGCCTGCCGACCCGGCGTCGTGGCCCCGCACCGCCAACGGGACCGTCCCGATCGGCGCGGTCTACCCGCATCTGGAGTGGGAGCTGATCGACGGGGACGGCGCGGCGGCGCACGAGGGCGAGCTCTGCGTGCGCGGCGTGCAGCGCTTCGACGGCTATCTGGACGGCGCGCAGGACGAGGGCCGCTTCGTCTCCTACGACGGCGACCGGGCGAGGCCGACGACCGCGCTGCCGCCGGGCGCCGAGGAGTGGTACCGCACGGGCGACCGGGTGCGGCTCGAAGACGGCCAATTGGTCCATTTGGGACGCCTGGATCGCCAGGTCAAGGTCCGGGGGTACCGGATCGAGCTCGGCGAGATCGAGGCGGCGCTGCGGGAGCACCCCGGCGTCGCGGCGGCGGCGGTCGAGGTCGTCGAGGTCAACGGGGCCGACGGCCTGTGCGCCGTGCTCGTGGGGGAACGGTGCGAGGAGGCGGCGGTCCAGAAGACCCTCTCGCAGTCGCTGCCGTCCTATATGTACCCCGACGCCTACCTGTGGGTCGACGAGCTGCCCTGCAACGCCAACGGGAAGATCGTCCACTCGGCGGTCAGGGCGGCGGCGCAGGCGAGCATCGCGGCGGCGTAGGGCGTGTTCCATCCGATCAACAGAAAGCGACCGGGATGACCGTTGCCCCAGGGACCGCGACATGGACGCCGACCGGGCCCGCAGGTGAAGGAGGCCCGCCGGGGCCGCGCCGCCGAGGAGAGCGGGCGGCCCGATGAGCGGGGTCGGCGCGGGCCTGGCCGCGCGCCTCGCCGATCTGCCGACGCGGTTCCTCCACGCCGACCCGCACCGGTGGTTCGGCCTGATGCGGGAGGCCGCGCCGGTGCTGTGGCACGAGCCCAGTTCGACCTGGTACGTGACCGGGTACGACGAGGTGGCGTCGCTCCTGACCGACCGGCGGCTCGGCGCCAAGCGGGACCACCTCAGGCCCCTCGTCCCGCAGGGGGTGTGGCGGCGCCTGTCGCCGCTGCGCGACTTCGTCCACCGGTGGATGGTCTTCAGCGATCCCCCGCGCCACACGGCGCTGCGCCGGGCGCTGCGTCCGATGTACGATCCCGCGCTCGTGCGCGACGCCGCCGGGGCGGCGCGGTCCTCCCTGGGGGTCTGCGACGAGCCCGGCAGCGGCGAGTGCCTCCAGCGCGCCAGGCGGGCGGTCACGGGCGGGCTGGGGTCGCGGCTCGGACTGTCCCCTGGGGAATGCGCCGATCTGATCGGATGGTCGCGGCGGATACTGGCGGCGGCCACCGTGGAGGCGTACGACGAGGACGTCGTGGCCGAGGGGACCGCCGCGTACGAGGCGCTGACCGGCTTCGTCGACCGCGCCCGCCGCGAGCGCTCGGGGCTGCTGGCGCGGACCGTCGCGGACGCGATGGACCGGGGGGACATCGGCCTCGACGACGCCGCCGGCGTGTACGCGCAGGTGTACAGCGGCACCCTCGAACCGATCATGACGGTCATCGCCTACGGGTTCGAGCGGCTGGCCGAGGACCCGTCGCTCGCCGAGCTGGTGCGAGAGGACCCGGCGGCGTTCGCCTGGGAGCTGTCGCGGCTCGGCTCGCCGTTCCACATCGCGCCGCGGTACTCGCTCGAAGCGCTCCCGCTGGGGGCGGCGACGATTCCGGCCGGGCGGCACGTCGGCCTCGTGGTGCTGGCCGCCAACCGCGACCCGCGCCGGTTCCCCGAGCCGGAGCGGTTCCGCCTCGACCGCGATCCGACGCTGCAACTGTCCTTCGGGCGGGGGCGACACGCCTGCCTGGGCGCGAACCTCGCGCGCACCGTCGTCGCCGAGGCCCTCCGCGCCGTGTGCGACGGGGACCACCGCTGCGCGCCGAAGCCGGGTTCGTGGCGGATCAGCGCCGACGTGCGACGCTGGTCGCCTTGGGTCTGACCGCGCTCGGCCGGGCGCGGAGGTCCGGCCCGCGGCGTCCGCTCGGATGCGGGACCGCGCGGCCGTGCACGGCCCGCGCGTGCCGCCGGGGAGGGTTCGGGGGCGTCGGCCGGGTCCGGTCGCGGTGGAGAAGTATATGGAGGTGGGTACGGGAGTCGAACCCGTGTATACGGCTTTGCAGGCCGCTGCCTCGCCACTCGGCCAACCCACCCCGATGCGAAAGGCCCAGGCCATGTGCACCTGGGCCCTTCGCGGCGGTGGACGATACTGGGATTGAACCAGTGACCTCTCCCGTGTCAGGGGAGTGCTCTCCCGCTGAGCTAATCGTCCGGGACAGCGCTCTTTCGAGCTCCGAGCGGACGACCGGGATCGAACCGGCGACCTACACCTTGGCAAGGTGTCGCGCTACCAACTGCGCTACGTCCGCATGTGCTTCGGGTGGTTTTCTCGTTCCCCCTGGCAACGGGATAGAACTTTACCCAATGCCCGCAGGAGCGTCCACCCGGGGGTCCGGTCATGCCTCTTGGGGCGCCGTTGTCGCAGCGCTCTGGCAGAATGCCTCGCGTGGCTCAAGCTATCGATCAACGCATCGCCGAAGAACTCTCGGTCGGCTCCCATCAAGTCCGCGCGGCCGTCGCGCTTCTCGACGACGGCTCCACCGTCCCGTTCGTCGCCCGCTACCGCAAGGAGGCCACCGGCGGCCTCACCGACGAGCAGCTGCGCACCCTGGAGGAGCGCCTGGTCTACCTGCGCGAACTCGACGCCCGCCGCGCCGCGGTCCTCGAATCGGTCGCCGAGCAGGGCAAGCTGACCGAGGAGCTGGCCGCGCAGATCGACGCCGCGGACACCAAGTCGCGCCTGGAGGACCTCTACGCGCCCTACAAGCAGAAGCGCCGCACCAAGGCCCAGATCGCCCGCGAGGCCGGTCTGGAGCCGCTGGCCGAGACGCTGCTGGGCGATCCGACGCAGGACCCCGAGACCGTCGCGGCGGGCTTCCTCAACCCGGAGGCGGACGTCAGCGACGCCGCCGCGGCCCTGGCCGGGGCGCGCGCGATCCTCACCGAGCGGTACTCCGAGGACGCCGACCTCATCGGTGAACTGCGCGAACGCATGTGGCGGCGCGGGCGCCTCGTCTCGCGGGTCCGGGCGGGCGCCGAGGAGAAGGGCGCCAAGTTCGCCGACTACTTCGAGTTCGATGAGACGTTCACCACCCTGCCGTCCCACCGGGTCCTGGCGCTGCTGCGCGGCGAGAAGGAGGAAGTGCTCTCCCTCGCGCTGGAGCCGGGCGACGGCGAGGAGGACGCGGGCGTCTACGAGTCGATGATCGGCGCGAAGTTCGGCATCGCCGACCGCGGCCGCCCCGCGGACGCGTGGCTGGCGAAGACCGTCTCGTGGGCCTGGCGCACCCGCATCCTCGTCAAGCTCGGCGTGGACCTGCGGATGCGGCTGTGGCAGGGCGCCGAGGACGAGGCCGTCAAGGTCTTCGCCGCGAACCTGCGCGACCTGCTCCTGGCCGCCCCGGCGGGCCGCAAGACCGTCATGGGCCTCGACCCGGCCTACCGCACCGGCGTGAAGGTCGCCGTGGTCGACTCCACCGGGAAGGTCCTGGAGACCGCCGCGGTGTACCCGCACCAGCCGCAGAACCAGTGGGACGCTTCGCTGGCGGCGCTGGCCGCGCTGGTCCAGAAGCACGGCGTGGAGCTCATCGCCATCGGCAACGGCACCGCCTCGCGCGAGACCGACAGGCTCGCGGGGGAACTGGTAAAGGCGCTGGCGGGCAAGGCGAACCTGTCGAAACTCGTGGTCTCCGAGGCGGGCGCCTCGGTGTACTCGGCCTCGGCCTACGCCACGCGGGAGCTGCCGGACCTGGACGTGTCGCTGCGCGGGGCGGTCTCCATCGCCAGGCGCCTCCAGGACCCGCTGGCCGAGCTCGTCAAGATCGGCCCCAAGCACATCGGCGTCGGCCAGTACCAGCACGACCTCACTGAGTCGAAACTCACCAAATCCCTTGAGGCCGTAGTGGAGGACGCGGTGAACGCCGTCGGCGTCGACCTCAACACCGCGAGCGTGCCGCTGCTGAGCCAGGTCTCGGGACTCACCGAGTCGATCGCGGGGAACATCGTGGCCTGGCGCGACGAGCACGGCCGCTTCGACGACCGCAAGGACCTGCTCAAGGTCGCCAGGCTCGGGCCCAAGGCGTTCGAGCAGGCCGCCGGGTTCCTGCGCGTCACCGGAGGCGCGAACCCGCTGGACGCCTCCGCGGTCCACCCCGAGGCGTACCCGGTCGTCGAGCGCATCCTCGCCGGCACCGGCGAGGGCGTGGCCGGGCTCATCGGCAACACGGCGGCGCTGCGCAAGCTCAAGCCGGGCGACTTCGCCGACGAGCGGTTCGGCGTCCCGACCGTCTCCGACATCCTCGCCGAGCTGGAGAAGCCGGGCCGCGACCCGCGCCCCGAGTTCAAGGCCGCCGCGTTCAAGGAGGGCGTCGAGAAGGTCTCGGACCTCGAACCGGGCATGGTCCTGGAGGGGGCCGTGACCAACGTCGCCGCGTTCGGGGCGTTCGTGGACGTCGGCGTCCACCAGGACGGCCTGGTGCACATCTCGGCGCTGGCGAACCGCTACGTCTCCGATCCGCGCGAGGTCGTCAAGCCCGGCGACGTGGTGCGCGTGAAGGTCCTGTCGGTGGACGTGGCGCGCCAGCGGATCTCGCTGTCGATGCGGCTCGACGACGAGCCCGAGGCCGGAGGCGGCAAGGGCGACGGCGGGCAGCGCGGCAAGGGCGGCGGCAAGGGCGGCCGGGGCGGCGGAGGCGGGCGGCAGCCGCGGCAGCGGGGCGGCCAGGACCGGCAGCAGCAGCCGCAGGGGGCCATGGCCGACGCGCTCCGGCGCGCCGGGCTGACGAAATAGGCTGGAGGCGTGTTCGACCGCTTCTCCGACCGCGCCGGCGACGTCATCGTCGGCACCTGCGCCACGGTCGTGATCCTGGTGTGGACGCTGCTGGTGCAGGTCCTCCGGGGACCTGAGGCGGTGGCGCTGGCCGAGCAGCTCGCGTGGACGGTGACCCTCATCGCCTGCGCGGCGCTGTTCTTCCGCAGCCGGTACCCGCTGGCGGTGACGCTGATCACGTTGGCGTGCACGGTGGTCTACTACCCGGCGTCGGCGCTGGACGGGCCGACGATGCTGACGTACATCATCGCGCTGTACACGCTCGCGGCCCTGGGGCGCACGCGCACGGCCGCGGTGGTCGCGGCGGCCACGTTCCTGATCCTGCTCGTCCCCGAGCTGGTGAGCGGCTTCGCGCACATCTCCCCGGCCGAGACGATGCTGCTGTCGGGGTGGTTCGTGGCGATCACCGCGTTCGGCTCCATGGTGGCGCACTACCGCGCCTACCGGGAGCAGATGGAGGTGTCGGTCGGCGAGGCGCGGCGGCGCAGCGTGGCCGAGGAGCGGCTGCGGATCGCCCGAGAGCTGCACGACGCGGTGGGCCACCACCTGTCGCTGATCAACGTGCAGACCACGGCCGCGCTGCGCCGGTTGAAGAAGGACCCCGAGCACTCGACCGCCGAGACGCTCCAGGTGGTCTCGGAGACCAGTCAGCTCTCGCTGCGCGAGCTGCGGTCGATGGTCGGGCTGCTGCGGGAGGCCGGGCGGGACTCGCCGACCGAGCCGGGGCCGAGCCTGGACCGGCTGCCGACGCTGGTGTCGGCGGCCGAGGCGGCCGGCCTGGAGGTGACGCTGCGCCGGGACGGCCGGGCCGAGCTGCCCGCGGCGGTGGACGCGGCCGCCTACCGGGTGGTGCAGGAGTCGCTGACGAACGTGGTCAGGCACGCCGACGCGGGCGCGGTGCGCATCAACGTGGTGACCGGCACGTCCACGCTCGCGGTGAACGTCGTCGACGACGGCACGGCTCCGGTCAAGGCGGGCAAGGCGTTCGCGGGGAACGGTCTGACGGGGATGCGTGAACGGGCCGAGAGCCTCGGCGGTACCTTCGACGCGGGGCCGCGCGAGGACGGCGGTTTCGCCGTGGAGGCCACGTGGCCGTTGGAGGTGCATTCGTGATCCGAGTGATGCTGGTCGACGACCAGCGGCTGGTGCGCGCCGGTTTCGCGTCGATCCTGGGCGACGAGGACGACATCGAGATCGCCGCGGAGGCGAACGACGGCGGCGAGGCGCTGGAGCTGATCCGCAGGCACCGCCCGGACGTGGTGCTCATGGACATCCGCATGCCGGGCGTGGACGGCCTGGAGGCGACCGAGCGGATCGGGGCCGACCCGAAGCTCGACGGGGTGCGGGTGGTCATCCTGACCACCTTCGACGAGGACGACTACGTGTACCGGGCGCTCAGGGCCGGGGCGAGCGGTTTCCTGGTGAAGGACACCGACCCGGACGAGCTGATCCACGCCGTGCGCGTGGTGGCCGAGGGGGAGGCGCTGATCTCCCCGAAGGTGACGCGCAGGCTCATCGGGGAGTTCGCCGGGCGCGTGGCCCGGCCCGAGCCGAGCCCGCGGCTGAACGCGCTGACCGAGCGCGAGACCGAGGTGCTCAAGCTGGTCGCCACGGGGATGAGCAACGACGAGATCGCCGGGGCGCTGTTCCTGGCCCCGGCGACGGCGAAGACGCACGTCAGCCGCATCATGTCGAAGCTGTCGGCGCGCGACCGGGCGCAACTGGTGGTCACCGCCTACGAGTCGGGCCTGGTGCGCCCGACGTGGACCGACGGCGAGTGAGGGGCGCGGCCGGGTAAGACCCCGGGAGTACGCCCGGCGGCGGCGCTGACGCCACGGGGGTAGGGCGATTGCCGCTGCCGAGCCGATGCCGCGCGGGGACCGCGACGGCGATAGTCGTCGGCATGGAACAACGACTTGCTTCTTCCGGCAGACCTTCGGTGATGGCGCGGCTCGCGCAGTGGACGCAGCGGCGTCCCCTCGTCGCGCTCGTGGCGTGGGTGGCCGTGTTCGCCGCCGCCGTGGTCGCCTCCTCGCAGATCGGCTCGGCGTTCGAGGACGACAACTCGATGCCCGGGACCGAGTCGCAGGAGCTGTTCGACCTGCTCGACGAGCGCGCCCCGGAGGTGAACGACACCTCGGTGCAGGTGGTCTTCGGCGACGAGGGCGGCGTGGCCGCCGAGCGGGACCGCATCGGGGCGGTGCTCGACGAGTTCGCGGGCCTCCCCGGCGTCGTGAGCGTGGACGACCCGTTCGAGTCCTACGGCGCGGTCTCGGAGGAGGGCACCGTCGCCTACGCCACGGCGGGCTTCGACGGCACCGCGGAGGAGGCGCTGGCGCTCGCCGACGCGGCCGAGGCGGCTTCGGGCGACGGGCTGACCGTCGCGGTGGGCGGCGACGCGATCCGGGAGGCCGCCGAGGGCGGCGGCGGGGCGGCCGAGGGCGTGGGCATGCTGGCCGCGCTGGTGATCCTGGTGCTCATGTTCGGGTCGTTCCTGGCCGCGAGCCTGCCGCTGATCACGGCGGTGTTCGCCGTGGGCATCACCTTCTGCCTCTCCATGATCGTGTCCCATGTGGTCACGCTGCCGACGTACCTGACGCCCATCATGTTCCTGATCGGCTTCGGCGTGGGCGTGGACTACGCGCTGCTCATCTTCGCCCGGTACCGCTCCGAGCTGCTGAACGGCGCGAACCGCAAGGGCGCGGCGACGGTCGCGCTGGACACCGCCGGGCGCTCGGTCATGTTCGCCGGGTCGGTCGTGATCGTGGCGCTCATGGGGCTGTTCGCGCTCGGTCTGGGTTCGCTCCAGTCGGTCTCGCTGTCGGTGGCGCTGGTCGTGCTGGTCACGATGCTCGCCTCGGTGACGCTGCTGCCGGCGCTGCTGGCGCTATTCGGCAAGCGCATCGAGCGGAGCGTGCGGAAGCACGCGGCGAAGGCGAAGCGGGCGCCGGGCACGCGCTGGAACGGCTGGTCGCGGTTCGTGGAGAAGCGGGCGTGGGCGGCGATCGCGGTGGTCGTCGCGGGGCTGCTGGCGCTGTCGGCGCCGATCCTGGACATGCGGCTGGGGTTCGCCGACGCGGGGACCGACCCGGAGTCCTCGACGACGCGGCAGGCGTACGACATGCTCTCGGAGGGTTTCGGGCCGGGCTTCAACGGGCCGCTGCTGGTGGTCACCGACGGCACGCAGGCGGAGGCCGACGCCGCGGCGGCGGCGATGTCGGAGCTGGACTCGGTCGCGCAGGCGTCCCCGGCGTTCCCGATCGGCGACGGGCTGTGGATGTCCACGGTGGCCGGTGAGGCGGGGCCGTCCGACCAGGCGACCGTGGACCTGGTGCACGAGCTGCGCGACGACGTCCTCGGCGAGGTGCCGGGCGAGCAGCTGGTGGGCGGTTCGACGGCGGCGGCGATCGACTTCTCGGACATCATGGTCGACAAGGCGCCCCTGTTCCTGCTGTTCGTGGTGGGCCTGTCGATGCTGCTGCTGATGGTGGTGTTCCGGTCGGTCCTGATCCCGTTGAAGGCGGCGGTCCTGAACCTGCTGACGATCGGGGCCTCGCTGGGCGTGGTCACGTGGATCTTCCAAGAGGGCCTGTTCGGCGTCAGCCCCGGGCCGATCGAGGCGTTCGGTCCGGTGATGGTCTTCGCGATCGTGTTCGGGCTGTCGATGGACTACGAGGTGTTCCTGGTGTCGCGGATGCGCGAGGAGTGGGTGCGCACGGGCGAGCCGGTCCAGGCCGTCCGCAAGGGACTGGCGTCGACGGGCGGGGTCATCACGGCCGCGGCGGCGATCATGATGGCGGTGTTCGGGGCGTTCATGCTCTCGGAGGCGCGGCTGCTCCAGCAGTTCGGGATCGGGCTGGCGGTGGCGATCTTCATCGACGCGATCGTGATCCGCTGCCTGCTGGTGCCGGCGATCATGAAGGTCATGGGCCGGGCGGCGTGGTGGATGCCGAAGTGGCTGGACCGGATCGTGCCGCACGTGACGGTGGAGCCGGAGACCGAGGCGCCCGTGCGGACCCGGGAGCGCGAGAAGGTGAGCGTGGGCTGAGACGGTGCGCGGGAGCGGCCCTGGCGCGACTGGCGCCAGGGCCGCTTCGGGGTTGAGCGGGGGGCTTACACTCGCATATAGATATAGGTAGCCGCAAATATCCAAAATCGATCGGCGGTGCAATCCCATGACGCAGCCTCCCGGTGCCCCGGGCTTCGGTCCCGTGCCGCAGCCTCCCGGTCCCTACGGTTTCGGCCCTGTGCCGCAGCCGCCGTACCCGCCGCCCGCTCCCCCGCCGCCGGCGCCCGCCGTCCCGCTGCCGGGGGCGTGGCGGAGGATCGCCGCCAGGGGCGTCGACGTGGCGCTGCTGCTGCTCGTCTTCTCCGTGCTGGCGACCATCACCGTGCAGGGCATCAGCGACCGGTTCGCGAACGTCATGCCGGGCCGGGTCTTCGGCGCGGTCACCGAGGTGCTGCTGTCGGGGGGCGACGTGGGGGCGGCCGCCGACGATTTGGGGGATGCGGCGTGGCGGATGGTGGTGTCGCGGGTGCAGACGTCGATCCTCATCCTCATCGGGGTGCATCTCGCCTATGAGACGGCGGCGAACCTGTGGCAGGGCCGCACGGTCGGCCGGATGGTGTTCGACCTGCGGCTGGTGGGTCTCAGCCGTCCTCGGGTGGGGGTCGGGCAGGCGCTGGTGCGGGCGCTGGTGACGGTCGTGTGCACTGGTGGCCTCTATGGGCTGGCGTGGATCGTGTTGCTGCACGGCGGTTTCGGCGGGGGCTTCGCGCTGTGGCTGCTGTCGGTGGGCGCGCTGGTGGTCTATGTGGTGCTGGCGTTGGTGGGGCGCGGTCGGCGTTCGCTGGGCGATCTGGTGGCGGGGACGAGGACGGTGCCCGCGGGGGTCTATGCGGCGGCGGGTCGGGCGGTGTTCCAGGCGGCCCAGTCGGGGACGGCGGCGGCGCACGCGGCGGCCGAGGCGGCGAGGAGGGGTGCGGCGCAGCGGGCGCAGCAGATCCCGATGCAGCAGATGCGGGAGACCGGCGGCAGGTGGGTGAGTAACGCCGTGGAGAGCGAGCAGGGTAAGCGGATTCGCAAGCTGGGGGCGAGTGCGAAAGAGCGGGCCGAGGAGGCGTACAGGAATCGTCGGGGCGGCGGTAAGCCACCGGAGCCGGGGGCGCAGTGAACCGTCTCCGGTTCGCGGTAAGGAGCCGTCAGGAGAGGTCAGAAGTCGGACTCGCCGTCTTCGGCTCCGGCGAGGAAGGCCACGGTCATCGGCTTGCCTGGTTCGCATCGCCGCTCGGCAGGGCCTGCCAGGCAATGCCTTCAGGGCGTTCGCCTGTTCGGGCGTAGGCGGCGGCCAGGCGAATCGCGGTCGGGATCGATACTCGCACCAGGTCGGCTGGGATGGTGGTGAGCGCTTGGCCGGAGTCCTCCATGACCGCGATGTCGCGGCGGGGGAACGCAGGATCGTCGGCGACCAGGCCGTTGGGAATCCAACGGACGGAAGCCGCTCCGGTGACGGTCGCGTGGGTGATCGCGGGCAGTTCGACGATCATCTCGATGGAGGCGACGGGCGGGGAGCCCGGTTCGGGATCGAGGTCCAGCCGCAGCGGCATGTCCTCGCGGACGGCTCCGGGAGGTCCGACCCACAACGAGATTCCGCGGGTGCCTTGGGGGTTGACGAGGTTGAGAGTTTCGATGATGAACTCCGACAGCTCGTCTGGGCCTTCGATGTCTTCGGTGGAGATGTCCCACGAGACGCGCACACTCATGATGCGATTGTCTTCCCGTTGCCGGTGTATCGGCGAAGCCTCCGCGAAGATCAGCGGCGGATGAAAAGAACCCCTCGTTCAGACGGGTTAGGTGAAGTCGAACTCGCCGTCTTTGGCTCCGGCAAGGAAGGCGTCCCACTCAGCGCGGGTGTAGACGATGAGCGAGCCTTCCGGGTGGTGCGAGTGCCGCACCGCCACACGACCCGAACCGTCCGAGAGCGGCCCGGCCTCAACACACTGACCGCCGTTGTTGGTGCTGCGAGTGCTGGTGCGCCAACGGATTCCGGTCAGTTCCGCTGCTGAGAGCTGCTGTTCAGTACTCATCGGGCTCCTTCGCAGATCAAGAGAGGATCAGAAGTCGAACTCGCCGTCTTTGGCTCCGGCGAGGAAGGCATCCCACTCGGCGCGGGTGTAGACGATGAGCGAACCCTCGGGGTGATGCGAGTGCCGCACCGCCACCCGACCAGAGCCATCCGACAACGGACCAGCCTCAACACACTGACCATTGTCGCTAGCGCTACGAGTGCTAGTGCGCCAACGGATTCCGGCCAGTTCCGCTGCTGAGAGCTGCTGTTCAGTGCTCATCGGATCTCCTTCGCAGGTCAGGTGAAGTCGAACTCGCCGTCTTTGGCTCCGGCGAGGAAGGCATCCCACTCGGCGCGGGTGTAGACGATGAGCGAGCCTTCAGGGTGATGCGAGTGCCGCACCGCCACCCGACCAGAGCCATCTGACAACGGCCCGGCCTCAACACACTGACCACTGTTGTCAGGGCTGCGGGTGCTGATGCGCCAACGGATTCCTGCTAGCTCCGCTGCGGAAAGCCGCTGCTCAGTACTCATCAAATCTCCTCAAGGTGCCTGGCGATCAGCTGCGCTGACTCTCCAGGACCCAGCGCCTTCCTGGTGAGATCCTTCCATACGTAAGAGAACCGGTGAACCGCTGGCTCTTCGATGAAAAGCTGCCCAGCAGGCGTGTCGAGATGCGCAACTTGCAGGTATGGTTCCGGCATCTCGAACAGCATGAAGCTGCCTTCATGCCCAGCGTGTGGTGCTGCCGAGAAGGGGATCACCCGGACTTCAACGTTCTCTCGCTGCCCCTCGCCCAACAGGTGCTCCAACTGGCCTCCCCAAACAGCGCGGGTGCCGATGGGCCGATGGAAGACGGCCTCTTCCAAGATCACAGCCAGGCGTGCAGGGGCTTCGCCTTGCAGAATCCGCTGGCGATCCATCCGGAGGTCAACCCATCGTTGGATCTGGTCTTCCGGTTCGTCGGGGTCGGCGTAGCGGATCAGCGTCTCCGCATATTCACGGGTTTGCAGCAGCCCCTCGACAAGCATGTTGTGGTACTTGCAGATCCGGTCAGCTCGACTCTCCAGCCAGGGCACGTTGATGAAATCATTGCCAAGGTCCTCACGGTGCTGATCCCACCAGCCCTTGCGCCACGCCTCCTCCCGCAGCTGTTCGAGCGCTGCGCGTTCCCGCTCATCCGACACGCCGTAAAGATCCATGAGCGCCAGCAAGTCGCCACGCCGCACAGTCAGCTCACCGTTTTCGTTGCGGCTGAGCGTGGCAGGGTCGCGCTGGAGGTAATCCCCCACGTATCGCAAGGAGTAGCCGCTATGTTTGCGCAGTTCACGCAGCTTTTCGCCGAGCCACTGTGAGCGAAGGCTGGGGCTGTTCCCCGTGATGCCTACCATTTTCACCTCGATTAAGTCGGGTTCCGGACATTTAAAAATCAATGAAACTAGCTATGCAATGTTGCGAAGCCTGGGGCCATGTGCCATGATACCAAGCAAGCACGAAGGGTCCATCACGGGATTCTGACGGCGGAGGTTCACGAGAGCGGACATTTCACGCCCTTAACAGAAACCGACCGGGGCGGGGCCATCAGTTTTGGCGAACGAGCGGCCCGCCCCGGTCTTTAGACATCGGAGGTAACAACCGTGTCCTCACCTATTGTCGCCCACGCGACCGTCTCGACCAAATCCAGTTTGCCGCGCCGCGCCGAACTGGAGCGCGGCTCCTTCACCGACGGCACCCACGTCTACACCGTCCACGCCTCCGGGCCGCACGCCCCCGACTCCTTCCAGGTCCACACCGGCGAAGCCCACGACATCGTCCTCGTCGTCTCCGGCCTCAACTCCGGCGACCTCAAGGCCACCTGGGGCCCCGGCTGGCGCTCCGCCCCCGCCCCCTGGCGCGAGTGGGCCGAAGCCCAAGCCTTCATGGTCTTCTACAACGGCGAGATCCGGCACTGCGATGGCTGACCCCACCGCAGCAGACACCTACCTCGGCGAGTTCCGGCGCGGCCCGGCCATCTTCACCGTCTTCGCCATCGACAAGGGCGACCGCATCCGCGTCGACTGCAACGACGGCAACGGCCCGTCCGAAGTCTGCATCTTCACCACCCGCCCCGGCTCCGGCCCGAAGTGGCACGGCGCCTGGAACGGCGATGAATGGTGCGCCTGGATCGAACTCCAAGCCCGCACGATCGCCCGGCTCCCGTTACCGCGACCCGACCTCGACCTCAACTCGACCTCGGGCACGGCGCCCGGCAGGACCGTTGTCAACCTGTCCGCCATACGGCATCGCCGCGCCCGACCGAAGGCCCTGCGGGGCGGCCCGCGCCTCCCCGCGGCCGCACCGCAGGGCACCGGCCCGGCCGATCGGTGGGGATCGGCCGGGCCTCCATCCCCGGAAACCTCACCTCGGCGGGTGAATTGCTCTAGCCTCAGAGCACGAACGTCACCGCTGGTGAAACGGGGTGGGCATCATGCTCGAACTGCTCGCGAGAGACTGGGGCTGGGTGCTGCTCCGCGGCGTCTTCACCATCATCTTCGGCGTCCTCGCGCTCGTCTGGCCCGGCATCACCCTGCTGGCCCTGGTCGTCCTCTTCGGCGTCTACGCCATCATCGACGGCGTCACCGCGATCGCCCTGGGCGCCCGCAGATCGACCGGGCGCGGCTGGCCGATCCTTCTCGGCGTCCTCGGCGTCATCGCCGGGATCATCGCCCTCGTGTGGCCGGGCATCACCGCCATCGCCCTGCTGTACGTCATCGCGTTCTGGGCCCTGGTCATCGGCATCGACTACCTCGTCCAGGGCATCCGCCTCGGCCACGACGCGCAGGGCCGCTGGCTCATGATCCTCTCGGGCGTCGCCGCGCTCCTGCTCGGCGTCCTGCTGCTGTTCCAGCCCGGCGAAGGCGCGCTCACCCTCGTGTTCACCATCGGCATCCTCGCGATCATCTGGGGCGCGATCACCGTCGCCACCGCCATCCGCCTGCGGAAACTCAAGACCACCCTTGACACCTAATAGTCATATTTGGATACTTCTATCTATAGTCATCCGCTCGGAGCGTGAAGGTTGGGCGCGCTGCCGCCGACCCTCCCTGGAGCCTCGATGCAACGACTCCCCCGACTCCCCCGACCACCACGACTCCGCACACTCCTCCGCACGACCCTCGCCCTCCTCGGCGGCCTGCTGCTGGCGAGCGCGCTCGCCGCACCCGCCTCGGCCGACGAGCTCCGGTACGCCCCGACGCCCTTCGAACTCCAGGACACCGGCGAAGACCTCTGCACCCACTTCAACACCGCCGGACTGGCGGCCTGGCCGTCGATCGCCGACCCCGGCGCCGGTCCCACCGTCGACATCGTCGGCGAAGGCTGGATCAGCCACGCCCCGCCGGAGACCGTCTGCCTGTCGATCGTCCCCCACCCCCGCCACATCGAGTTCGCCGGTTACGCCGGAGACGAACCGGTGGGCTTCCACACCGAGCCCTTCGACCGCCCCGACGACGGCGGCCCCTTCGGCCGGTTCTTCTACGACTTCACCTTCGACTCGCCGGACGGCGCTCCGATCGACTACGTGACCGTGGCGATGTGCTACACGCCGTTCGGCGGCCCCGTCGAAGAAGCCGAGTGCGACGAACCGGTCGTGCTCGAACCCAACGGCACGAGCCCTCAGGAGCAACTGTGAACAACCGACACCCCCGACTCCCCCACCTCGCCCGGGCGGCCCTGGCCGTCCTCGGCGGCCTGCTGCTGGCGGGCGCCCTCGCCGCGCCCGCCTCAGCCGACGAACCCCAGTCCGCGCCCGCGCCGTTCTACAACAGCGCCACGGGCGAAGACGGCTGCACCCTGTTCGCGACGGCCGGCGAAGCCGACTGGCCCGACTTCTACCCCGTGCCGAACGCCGTCGCGATCACCGGCAAGGCGTCGGTCGGCCCCGACGCCCCGCCCGGCCACCCCTGCCTGCCCGTGGTCCCCGCGGACCGCCAGATCGAGTTCACCGGCCACGTCAACGACTGGGCCGCCGTCGAGCACATCGTGCCGATGCCTGCCAGCGTCTCCGAATCCGAGTACGCCTTCGACCTGGAGGCGCCCGACGGCGCCGCGATCGAGTACATCACGATGCGGATCTGCCGGGAACCGGGAATCGGCGGCGACTGGCCCGGCCGCTGCGGCGAGACCGTCCTCATCGAGCCCGGCACCGCTTCGGAAGAACCCCACTGAGCGTTCGGGTTCGTGGTCTCGGGCAGCAGCCGGCCGCCGCCCGAGACCGAAGTGCGGGCCGGCGGCCACCGGTGCACCGAAGTCTGACGGGGCCGCGGGGCGACGGCGATCGCCCCGCGGCCCGGACATCGGCGCAATGAGAGCATGAGCGAACATGGAACTGGTGGAATCGCTCAATCGCCTCGCCGAACAGAACCTCTCCGGTCTGGCCTTCCTGACGGCTTACGGCGTCACGTGGCTGGCCTGCGGCGTCCTCTGGCGACGAACACCGGAACGCACGGCCGCCTTCGCCACGCTCTTCCAGGGCATGGTCGCCTTCCCCGCGGCCATGGGCCTCTCGGCGCTGATCGGGGCGATCGGCAGGGAACGGCCGGTGGCCGAGGAGATCACACAGCTCTCGATACTGATCGGAACCTCACAGCTCCTCGGATTGCCGTTCCTGGTCTATCTCGTCGTCAAGCGCGAACACGCCCTGGTGCCCTTCGCTTTCGCTGCGATCACATCGATGCACTTCGTGATGTACTCGTGGCTCTACCAGACGCCGGTCTACATCGTGATGGCCGTCTTGACGGCCCTGGGCACCACCGCGGTGATGTTCACGGCGCCCGCGTCCGATCCAAGAGCGGGGCCTGCTCGGGTCAGCCTCCTCACCGGCGGTCTGCTGCTCTCGACGGCGCTGCTCTTCTCGATCCTTCATCTCACCGCCGACTGACCCGGTCGGACTTCGCATACGACACGCGGAACCGACGCGCCGCCCCGTTCGGGGCGGCGCCCGCGAATATAAGTCGGACCAGCGCCGCCAGGTCTCGACGGCCTCGCGCACGGCCGCGAGCTGGTCGGCCACGGCCTTCGGACCCGTCGAACCGGGAGTGGTGCGCGCCGCCAGCGCCCCGTCGACGTCCAGGACCTCCTTGACCGACGGGTCCAGGTGCTCCGAGATCCCCGCCAGATCGGCGTCGGCGATCTCGTGCAGCTCGATGCCGCGCGCCTCGCAGTGCGCCACGCAGGCCCCGGCGATCTCATGGGCGCTGCGGAACGGGACGCCCTTGCGCACCAGCCAGTCGGCGATCTCGGTCGCCAGGCTGAAGCCCTTCGGGGCGGCCTCGCGCGGCACCTCGGCGTTGAACACGAGCGTCTCGACCATGCCGGTGACCGCGGGCAGCAGCAGCTCCAGGTTGTCCAGGGAGTCGAAGACCGGCTCCTTGTCCTCCTGGAGGTCCTTGTTGTAGGAGAACGGCAGGCCCTTGAGCGTCACGAGCAGGCCCGTCAGGTTCCCGACCAGGCGCCCGGACTTGCCGCGCGCGAGCTCGGCGACGTCCGGGTTCTTCTTCTGCGGCATGATCGACGAGCCGGTCGAGAACGCGTCGTCCAGCGTCACCCAGCCGAACTCCTGGCTGGCCCACAGGATGATCTCCTCCCCCAGGCGGGAGAGGTGGACGCCGACCATCGCGCACACGAACGCCAGCTCGGCGGCGAAGTCGCGGTCGGCCACGCCGTCGATGGAGTTCGCCGCCGGGGCGTCGAAGCCCAGTTCGGCGGCCACGGCCACCGGGTCGAGCGGCAGCGAGGAGCCCGACAGGGCGCCCGAGCCCAGCGGCGAGACCGCCGCGCGCCGGTCCCAGTCGGCCAGGCGCTCCAGGTCCCGCAGGAAGCCCTGGGCGTGCGCGAGGAGCTGGTGCCCCAAGGTCACCGGCTGGGCGTGCTGGAGATGCGTCATGCCCGGCGCGGGCGCGTCCGCCACCGTCGCGGCCTGCTCGGCCAGCGCCGAGACGAGCGCGGTCAGGTTCGCGGCCAGCCCCCGGGCGTGGTCGCGGCAGTACAGGCGCAGGTCGGTCGCGATCTGGTCGTTGCGGCTGCGCCCGGCGCGGAGCTTGCCGCCCAGGTCGCCGAGCCGTTCGACCAGGCCGCGCTCCAGCGCGGTGTGGACGTCCTCGTCGGCGATCGCGCCGGTGAAGTCCCCGGAGGCGACGTCGGCGGCGAGGCCGTCGAGCGCGCCGAGCATCCGCTCCAGTTCGGCGTCGGTGAGCAGCCCGGCGCGGTTGAGCACGCGGGCGTGGGCCTTGGAGGCCCTGATGTCGTACGGCGCCAGCCGCCAGTCGAACTCGATCGAGGCGTTCAGCGCTTCGAGCGCGGCGGCCGGGCCGCCGGTGAAGCGGCCTCCCCACAGTTTCGCCATCAGTCGCGGCCTCCCGCGCGGCCGGGCGCTGCCTTCTCAGTCACTGCTGTTCTCCTTGTTCTCAGTGGTGGCGGGGGCGTCGCGGGTGGGGGCCTTCCCGGCCCATTCGAGCATCTGGTCGGCGACCCGGCGGCCGGGCACGCCGTCGCGGGCGATGACGGCGATCGTGTCGTCCCCGGCGATGGTGCCGATGACGTCGGCCAGTCCGGAGCGGTCGATGGCGCTGGCCAGGTACTGGGCGGCGCCGGGCGGCACCCACAGCACGGCCATGTTGCCGGAGTAGGCGGCCCCCACGAGGAGTTCGCGCAGGAGCCGCTTGAGGCGGTCGGGGGCGGCCTCGGCGTCGCGCAGGGGCCGCTCGCCCTCGGGGAAGATCGAGTAGACGGCGCTGCCGCCGTCGGTGCCGCGGACCTTGATCGCGCCGAGCTCTTCGAGGTCGCGCGAGAGGGTCGCCTGGGTGACCTCGATGCCCGCCGCGGCGAGGAGGTCGGCCAGTTCGGACTGGGACTTGATCGCGCGGGTCGCGATGAGTTCGGCGATCCGGGCCTGCCGCGCGGCCTTGGTCGTCGGCTGGTTCATTGAGATTCGCCGCCGACGAGCCGGGCCAGGAGGGCCTTCTGGGCGTGGAGGCGGTTCTCGGCCTGGTCGAAGACCCGCGACTGGGGGCCGTCCATGACCGCGTCGGTGATCTCCTCGCCGCGGTGGGCGGGCAGGCAGTGCAGCACGATCGCGTCCTCGGCGGCGTGGCCGAGGAGTTCGGCACCGAGCTGGTACGGGGCGAGGTCGGTGAGGCGCTGCTCGCGGTCCTGCATGCCCATCGACAGCCACGCGTCGGTGGAGACGACGTCGGCGCCGGTCACGGCCTTGACCGGGTCGTCGGTGACGGTGACCGACCCGCCCGTCGCGGCGTTGATCTCGGCGGCGCGCTTGAGGACGTCGTCGGCGGGCTGGTATCCGGCGGGGGCGCCGACGCTGACGTGCATGCCCGCCATCGAGCAGGCGATGACGGTGGAGTTGCCCATGTTGAACGCGGCGTCGCCGACGAAGGCGAGCTTGGTGCCGCGCAGGGTGTGCAGGCGCTCCTTGCGGTGCTCGGCGACGGTCTGGAGGTCGGCCAGGAGCTGGCAGGGGTGCCAGCCGTCGGTGAGGGCGTTGACGACCGGGACGGTGGCGTGCTCGGCGAGTTCGGCGAGGCGGTCGTCGCCGAAGGTGCGGATGACGATCGCGTCGACGTAGCGGGAGAGGACCCGGGCGGTGTCGGCGACGGTCTCGCCGCGGCCGAGCTGGCTGGAGCCCGCGTCGATGACCACGGGGTTGCCGCCGAGTTCGGCGATGCCGATCTGGAAGGAGAGGCGGGTGCGGGTCGAGGGCTTCTCGAAGACGACCGCGACGGACTTCAGGCGGCCCCCGGGGGCCAGGCTGTCGAAGCCGTGGCGGTCGTCCTTCATGTCGGCGGCCAGCCGCAGCAGCTCGGCCTGTTCGGCCGGGGTGATGTCGTCGTCTTTCAAGAAGTGCCGGGTCACGGTCGTCCTCCTGGGGGGTGGTTCTCGGGGTGCGCCGCCGCTCCGGTGTGGGAAGCGGCGGGCGAGGGGCCGACCTCGTCGAGCGCGGCGATGAGTTTGTCGCAGAACTCGGCGAGTTCGGTGGCGGTGATGGTCAGGGGCGGGGCGATGCGGACGGTGTCGGGCCGGACGGGGTTGGCGAGCACGCCGTTCGCCGCGAGGCCGGCGACCACGTCGGCCGCGACCGGCTCGCTCAGGGCGATGCCGCGCCACAGGGCGGTGCCGCGGACCTCGGTGATGCGCGCGTCCCCGGCGAGCCGGTCCTCCAGGTGCGCTCCGAGGGCCAGGACGTTGTCGAAGAGGTGGTCGCGTTCGATGGTGTCGATGACGGCCAGCGCGGCGGCGCAGGCGATCGGGTTGCCGCCGAAGGTGGAGCCGTGGGTGCCGGGGGTGAGGACCTCGGCGTAGGGGCCGACGCCGATGGCGGCGCCGATGGGGACGCCGCCGCCCAGGCCCTTGGCGACGGTGATGACGTCGGGGGTGACGCCGTCGGCGTGGTGGGCGAACCAGGCGCCGGTGCGGCCGAAGCCCGACTGGATCTCGTCGACCACGAGGGCGGCGCCGTGCGCGGCGGTGAGCTCGCGGGCGGCGGCGAGGTAGCCGGGCGAGGCGGTGACCACGCCCGCTTCGCCTTGGGCCGGTTCGAGGAAGACCGCGGCGGTGGTGTCGTCGACGGCTGCTTTGAGGGCGTCGGCGTCGCCGTAGGGCACGAACACGACGTCGCGGCCGAACGGCTCGAAGGGCTCGCGGATCGCGGCCTTGCCGGTGATGGCGAGCGCGCCGAGGCTGCGGCCGTGGAAGCCGTTCTCGGCGGCGACGATCTTGGTGCGCCCGCTCGGCCTCCCAGCCAGCAGGACCAGTTTGAGGGCGGCCTCGTTGGCCTCGGTGCCGGAGTTGCACAGGAAGACCTTGCCGTCGACCTGGGCGAGTTCGAGCAGTTTCTCGGCGAGTTCGACCTCCTTCTCGTGGAGGTAGAGGTTGGAGGTGTGGGCGAGGCGGGCGGCCTGGGTGGCGACGGCCTCGACCAGGGCGGGGTGGCTGTGGCCGAGGCTGGAGACGGCGATGCCGCCGATCATGTCCAGGTAGGTCCGGCCGTCGACGTCGGTGACGTGGCGGCCCTCGCCGTGGCTGATCGCCACGGGAGGGAGGCCGTAGTTGCCCATCAGGGCGGCCTTGAACCGTCCTTTGAGTTCGTCCGAGTAGCTCATTGCTCCTCCATGACCATGGTGCCGACGCCTTCGGAGGTGAAGATCTCCAGCAGCGTCGAGTGGGGGACGCGCCCGTCGATGACGTGCGCCTGGGGTACGCCGCCCTTGACCGCCCTGAGGCACGCCTCCATCTTGGGGACCATGCCCGCCTGGAGGTCCGGGAGGATCTCGGCGAGCTGCGCGGTGGTGATCTGGCGCAGCAGCGAGTCCTTGTCCGGCCAGTCCGCGTAGAGCCCTTCGACGTCGGTGAGGATGACGAGCTTCTGCGCGCCGAGGGCTTCGGCGAGCGCGGCGGCGGCGGTGTCGGCGTTGAGGTTGTAGAGGACGCCCTCGTGGTCGAGCGCGACCGTGGAGACCACGGGGATGCGCCCGGCGGCGATGAGGTCGTCGATGGCGGTGGTGTTGACGCTGGCGACGTCGCCGACGCGGCCCACGTCGACCTGTTCGCCGTCGACGTCGGCCCAGCGGCGCTTGGCGGTGAACAGGCGGGCGTCCTCGCCGCTCATGCCCACGGCGTGGGGGCCGTGGTTGTTGATGAGCCCGACCAGTTCCCGGCCGACCTGGCCGACCAGGACCATGCGGACGACGTCGGCGGCCTCGGGCGTGGTGACGCGCAGGCCGCCTTTGAACTCGGAGGCGATGTCGAGCTTGGCGAGCATCGCCGATATCTGGGGGCCGCCGCCGTGGACGACGACGGGCCTGATGCCGACGTAGTGCAGGAAGACCATGTCGGCGGCGAAGGCGGCCTGGAGCTCGGGGTTGATCATGGCGTTGCCGCCGTATTTGACCACGACGGTGCTGCCCGCGAAGCGCTGCAGCCAGGGCAGGGCCTCCACGAGGGTCTCGGCCTTGCCGAGCGCGGATTTCAGGTGCGGTGCGAGATCGTCAAGACTCATGTGGAATAGGCCGAGTTCTCGTGAACGTAGTCGTGGGACAGGTCGTTGGTCCAGATCGTGGCCGAGGCGGCGCCGTTGTGGAGCTCGATGTCGATGGCGACGTCGCGGCCGGTGAGGTCGACCTCGTCGCGGCGCTCGCCGGCGGCGCCGGCCTTGCAGATCCAGACGCCGTTGACGGCGACGTCGACCGCGTCGGCGTCGAAGGGGGCCTTGGCGACGCCGACGGCGGCGAGGATGCGGCCCCAGTTGGGGTCGCAGCCGAACATGGCGGTCTTGACGAGGTTGTCGCGGGCGACGCAGCGGGCGACCTCGACGGCGTCGTCCTCGGTCGCCGCGCCCGAGACGGTGATGGCGATGTCCTTGGTGGAGCCCTCGGCGTCGCCGAGCAGCTGGGCGGCGAGGTCTTTGCACAGCTCGGTGAGCGCGGTGGTGAACTCGTCGGCCTCGGCCTCGACGCCGGAGGCGCCGGAGGCGAGCAGGAGCACGGTGTCGTTGGTGGACATCGAGCCGTCGGAGTCGAGCCGGTCGAAGGAGTAGCGGCAGGCGAGGCCGAGCGCGGCGTCGGCGAGGTCGGCGTCGATGACGGCGTCGGTGGTGAGGACGACGAGCATGGTCGCCAGGCCGGGGGCGAGCATGCCCGCGCCCTTGGCGATCCCGCCGACCGTCCAGCCCGCCGCGCCGGTGCGCACGGCGTTCTTGGGGACGGTGTCGGTGGTCATGATCGCGGTGGCGGCGTCCTCGCCGCCGGTCGCGGTGAGCGCGGCGGCGGCGGCGTCGACGCCGGGCAGGAGCTTGTCCATCGGGAGGCGTTCGCCGATGAGCCCGGTGGAGCAGACGGCGACCTCGGCGGCGCCGCAGCCGAGGGCGGCGGCGGTCTTCTCGGCGGTGGCGTGGGTGTCCTGGAAGCCCTCGTGGCCGGTGCAGGCGTTGGCGCCGCCGGAGTTGAGGACGACGGACTTGAGCTTGCGGTAGGTGAGGACCTGCTGCGTCCATTTGACGGGCGCGGCCTTGACGCGGTTGCCGGTGAAGCGCCCGGCGGCCACCTGGGAGGGGCCGTCGTTGACGACCAGGGCGAGGTCGGGCCTGCCCGAGCCTTTGAGTCCGGCGGTGACGCCGGAGGCCCGGAAGCCCTTGGGGGCGGTGACCGTCATGGGGCGACCCCGTTCACGGTCAGGCCCGCGGCCTCGGGGAGGCCGAGCATGAGGTTGGCGCACTGGACGACCTGCCCGGCCGCGCCCTTGCCGAGGTTGTCGACCGCTGAGCACACGATGAGGCGGCCCGAGTCGCGGTCGATCCCGCCTTGGAGGTGGACGGCGTTGGTGCCGTAGACCGAGGCCGTGGCGGGCCAGGCGCCTTCGGGCAGCAGGCGCACGAAGTGCTCGCCGTCGTAGGCCTTGGCGAGGGCGGCGCGCACGTCGGCGGCGGTGGCCTCGCCGGTCGGCCTGGCGGTGACGGTGGCGAGGATGCCGCGCGGCATGGGCGCCAGGAGCGGGGTCATCGAGAGGCCGGCGGCGCCGGTGGCCTGCTTGATCTCGGGCACGTGCTGGTGGGTGCCGACCTTGTAGGGGCTCATCGAGCCGATGACCTCGCTGGCGAGGAGGTGCTTCTTGGCGGCGTTGCCCGCGCCGGAGGTGCCGGAGGCGGCGACCACGACGACGTCGGCGGGGTCGGCGATGCCCGCGTCGAGGAGGGGCCGCAGGGCCAGGACGACGGCGACGGCGTAGCAGCCGGTGGCGGCGACGCGGCTGGAGGCGGCGATGGCCTCGCGGTGGCCGGGCAGTTCGGGGAGGCCGTAGGTCCAGGTCCCGGAGTGGGGGCTGTGGTAGTAGGACTCCCAGGCGGCGGCGTCTTCGAGCCGGTGGTCGGCGCCGAGGTCGACGATCTTGGCGTCGGCGGGCAGCTGGGCGGCGAGCGCGCCGGACTGGCCGTGCGGGAGGGTCATGACGACGAGGTCGGCCCCGGCGAGGGCCTCGGGGGTGGTCTCGCAGAATCGCCGATCGCCGTAGGCGGTGAGGTGCGGGTGGACGGCGGTGATCGGCTGACCGGCTTGGCTGTGCGCGCTGGCGGCGACGACTTCGAGCTGCGGGTGGTCCGCGAGGAGTCGCAGCACCTCGCCTCCCGCGTAGCCGCTGGCGCCTGCGACGGCGACCTGGTACGTCACTGGAAACCTCCGAACTGAATGCTTATGCAGCCAACTGTATCAGCATTCAGTCGGCGGTTCAATGCGATATTCCAGTATGCGGGACCTCCTATCGCGCCTGCTCACGGGCGAATATGGCGGCCTGGACGCGGCTGCCCAGACCGAGTTTCGCGAGCACCCGCGTCACGTGCGACTTCACCGTGGCCTCGGCCATGCCCAGCTCGGCGGCGATCTCCGCGTTCGACAGGCCCTCGCCGATCAGGGCCAGCACCTCGGTCTCGCGCGGGGTCAGCGACGCCAGGCCCGCCTGGTCGACCGGGATCGGCGCGTAGGCCGGGCGGGCCCGCCCGAACTCGGCGATGAGGCTGCGGGTGACCGCCGGCGAGATCAGGCCCTCGCCGCGGGAGACGACGCGGACGGCGTCGACCAGCGTCGCGGCGTCGGCGTCCTTGAGCAGGAACCCGCTCGCGCCCGCCCGCAGCGCGTCGAACACGTTCGCGTCCTCGCCGTAGCTGGTCAGCACCAGCACGTCGGCGACGCCGCGCAGCTCGGCGGCGGCCGCGATGCCGTCCTTGCGGGGCATGCGGACGTCCATGACGACCACGCCGGGCCGCAGCCGCCGCGCCAGCTCGACGGCCTCGACGCCGTCGGCGGCCTCGCCGACGACCTCGATGTCGTCGGCGCTGTCGAGCAGCATGCGCAGACCGGCGCGGACCGCCGCGTGGTCGTCAGCGAGCAGGACTGTGATCACTGTGCCCTCCCGTGGGAATCTCGGCGCGGACCCGCCAGTGCGACCCCGACGGTCCGGCTCGGACGGTACCGCCCAGCAGGCGGACGCGTTCGGTCATGCCCACCAGGCCCGCTCCCCCGCCGCCGACCGGGTCGGCCGCGGCGTCCACGGCGTTCTCGACCGCGACGGTCAGCCGGTCGGGGCCGTAGGCGACGATGACCGCGGCGTCCGAACCGTACTTGAGCGCGTTCGTCAGCGCCTCCTGGACCACCCGGAAGGCGGCGGTCTCGACCTGGCCGGGCAGCTCCCGGACCGGGCCCTCCACCTCGTAGCCGATCTTGAGGCCGACGCGGCGCATCCGGTCGACCAGCTCGGGCACCTGGTCCAGCCGGTAGGAGGCCAGCTCCTCGTCGGCGTCGACGGCGCGCAGGAGCCCGATGATGCGGCGCAGCTCGGCCAGGCCCTCGACGCTGCTCTGGCGGATCGCGGCCACCGACCGCTCCACGGTCGCCGCGTCGGGCTCCTTGCGGGCCTGGAGGCCGGTGGCCTGGAGGGCGATCGCGCTCAGGTAGTTGGCGACGGTGTCGTGGAGTTCGCGGGCCATGAGGGTGCGCTCGCGCAGCACCGCCTCGCGGTGGCGGGCGTCGGCCAGGCGCGCGGTCTGCTCGGCGCGCTCGGTCTCCAGGCTGGCCCGGTCGTGCGCCTGGCGGACGATGACGCCGGTGCCCAGCGGGGAGATGAGGACGACCGCGGCGACCGCGGCGGTGCTCAGGACGTCGCGGGCGTTCGCCCCGCCCAGGGACGCCCACACGATGAACGCGCCGATGAAGCCGATCGCGCCGACCAGGACCCACCGGACGCGTGAGCGCGTGCCGTACCGGGCGTACGTGTAGAGGTTGTCGGTGAAGACGCACACCGTGGCCAGGGAGACCCCCACGATCACCTCGGTGCCGAAGCCGAGCAGGCCCAGCGCGAGGCAGGCGGCCGGGGACGCGCGCCGGATCGCCACGCCGAGGCACACCATCGCCAAGGGCACGAAGCGGAACCAGAGCGGCACCTCCAGGTTGTACTGCTCGTAGCTGCCGAGCCCGGTGAGGACGCCGCCGGCCGCGAGCAGGGCGACGGCGGCGATGAGGTCCGCGCGCCGGACGCGGTGGAGCAGGCTGGGCATGGCCCCATCCCATCACGGATGCCGCCACGCGGCCTCGACCTCGGTGCCGAGACTCGTGTCCTACTTTCGTCGCACACGCGGGGACACGTTGGTGGCAGGGGAATCTCGTCCCGCGAGTCGAGGCGCCGGGCCCGGCGCGGGCCGAGCATTGAAGGGTGTTGTTCTATGTGATCATCGCCTGCGAGGTCGGCTTCTGGGTCCTCATCGCCGCGGGGCTCGGCGCCCGCTACTTCCTGAAGTGGAAGCGGGTCGGCGCGATCCTGCTGCTGTCGACGCCGCTGCTCGACCTGGCGCTGCTGGCCGCCTCGATCATCGATCTGCGCTCGGGCGGCGAAGCGGGTTTCCGGCACGCGCTGGCGGCGGTCTACCTCGCCTACACGGTCGTGTTCGGGCACCGGACGGTCAAGTGGGCGGACGCGAAGGTCGCCCACCGGCTGGGGCAGGGCCCGCCGCCGCCGAAGCCGCCGACGGCGTGGATGCCGCGGTTCCGGTACGAGCTGAAGTACTGGTTCCTGATCGTGGCGATGTACGCGATCGCCTGGGCCGTGACGGGCCTGTTCGTGCTCATCGTGGGCGACGCCGAGGCCACGATGCCGGTGGTCGAGCAGATGGCGGGCTGGGCCGTCGCCCTCGCCATCGCGGCGATATGGCCCGTGGGGGCGCTGCTGTTCCCCTCGAAGCAGCCGGAGGAGCCCGAGGGCGGGAGTGCGCCGCTGTCACGTGAACGGGCGTGACGGCGAGGCGGCGGCCGCCACGCCCGTGCGGGCGGGGGCGGCGTTCAGGTGGGGAAGTCGCTGGGATCGGGGGTGGGCCAGTTCGCGGGGTCGGAGACCTCCTGGACGAACGGGACCCAGATCGAGAAGACCACCAGGACGTACAGGACCCAGAAGACCACCGAGGCGACGCCGATCCAGCCCATGACGATGCCGGTGACGGCGAAGCCCTCGCCCTGCTCGCCGGTCTCGCGGATCTGCCGCTTGGCGATCAGGCCGAAGATCAGGGCGAGGACGCCGATCGGGTTGCAGGCGCCGACGATGCCGACGACCAGCGCGGCGATCGACATGCCGTTGTAGGGCCGCTGCGGCGGCGGGTAGTACGGGTAGCCGTACCCCGGCGGCGGATAGTGGTACGCCGGCGGGGGCGGCGGCGCGTCGGGCCGCGGCGGTTCGGGCTCGGATTCGTACGACATGGGTCTCCCTCTGGCGGGTGGGCGGCGGTGCCGACGATAAGTCCTCCGCGCCGGTGCGCGCATCACCGGTTCGTGCCGGAACGCCCGGCCCGGCCGCGCGCTCCCCGCGTTCCTCGCGCTCCCGCCGCAGCATCGGCTCGAAGGCCCGCCAGCACAGCACCGACACGCCGAGGCCGACGGCGACGCCGCCGACCGTGTCGCTGAGCCAGTGGGCGTGCTGCCACGTGCGCGACCACATCATGCCGAGGACCAGCAGCGCGCCGACCGCCCACCACCAGCGCCTGGCGGCGACCGGGATCGCGACGACGGCGAGGATCACGACCACGCAGGCCATGCGGGAGGAGTGCCCCGAGGGGAAGGACGGCGAGGAGACGGCGACCAAGAGGTCCTCGGGCCGGGGGCGGTCGCCGAGGTGCTTGAGGGCGGTGGTGACGACGTACGTGGCGCCGAAGGCGACGACGGCGAACAGGGCCGAGCGCCAGCGCCGCATCGCGGTCAAGGCGGCGGCGAGCACCAGCAGCCCGATCCCGGCGAGGTACCCGCCGCCGTAGTGGAACGCCTCGGCCGCGGCCCACGGCAGGCCCTCGTGCGGGCCGCCCATGAGGCGCATCCAGGCGTCGTCGAGCCCCTGGAGCGACGGCGGGGCCGGGTCGGCGCGGACCCACAGGGCGACGCCGAGTACGGCGAGCACCGCCAGCGCCGCCGCGGGCAGGGCGAAGCGGGACTTCGGAAATTCCTGGGGAAGCATTGCAGCACCCTAGCCGACGCGGCGGCCTCAGGGGCAGGGCGGTTCGAACCAGCCGCCGCAGTCCTCGGGCGGCTCCTCCTCAGTGGGCTCGGGCTCCTCGGTGGGCTCCTCGGTCGGCTCCTGCGTGGGCTCCTCGGTGGTCGGCTCCTCGGTCGGCTCCTCGGTGGGCGCCTCCTCTGTGGGCGCTTCGGTCGGCTCCGTCTCGGGGGCCTCCCCGGCGCAGGCGGCGGCGCCGGGCTCGGCCCGG
>DASTYG010000070.1:0-8606 GCA_035765105.1 Glycomyces sp. | reverse complement strand
TCCCGCAATCCGATTCGCGCCGAAGGACGGCGGAGCGAGGACCGGCCGGTGGCCGCGGGCGACGCCCGCGGCCACCATGCCACCGCCTCAGACCGGCAGGGCCCACTGCTGGGTCCACAGGCCGTTGCAGTCGTAGATCTCCAGGCGGGTGCCGTCGGCGGTGCCCCCCTGCGGCACGTCGAGGCAGCGTCCCGACTGCGGGTTCAGGAGCGAGCCGTCCGGCTGCGCCCGCCACTGCTGGGCGCCCGAGCCGTTGCACTCCCACAACTGCACGGGCGTGAAGTTGGCCGTGCCCTGCGCGTCCACGTCGAGGCACTTGCCGAAGGCGCGGATCGTGCCGTCGGGGTTCACCGACCAGACCTGCCCGCTCGCCGTCCCGCACGTCCACAGCTGCGCCCGGTTCCCGTTCGCGGCCGTGTTCGTGTCCACGTCGAGGCACTTCCCGCTCTGCGGGTTCACGATCGCGCCGGTCGGCCCCGGCAGGTGGCCGATGCCGAAGCGCACCTCGCACTGGTTGCCCTGGCCGAGCCAGGTCGCGGCCAGGTACAGGTAGCTCGTGCCGTCATCGCGCGGGATCGCGGGCGTGGAGTACCCAGGGCACGACGCCTCGCCCGGGCTGTAGCCGCCGGTCGGGGCCACGGTCACCGGGCTGCTCGCCTCGAACCAGTCGCCCTCGCCGAGGTCCGTGTTCGCGAACACGACGGTGCCGGACTCCTCCAGGACGGTCTTGTTCCCGGTGGGCCCGGCGACCACGCGCTGGCCGGAGATGAGCAGCGTGCCGTCCGGCCCGCCGCCGGGCAGCCAGGACACGTAGGGGGTGTGCAGCAGTTCGCGGTCGTCCGAGGTCCGCACGAGCGTGCCGGGGTCGCCGGCCGGGCCCCAGTCGAGGCCGTCGTCGCTGAACTTGAGGTACACCTCGCACGCGTGGTCGGCGTCGGTGGCGTCGCGGCACATCTCGTAGCTCATGGCGTACCGGCCGTCGGGCAGTTCGGCGAAGGTCTGCATGCCGGGCCGGGCCAGGTCGTCGTCGGGGAAGACGACGTCGTCGGTGAGCTCGGCGCTCCAGGTCCGGCCGCCGTCGGTGGAGGTGTAGTGGCCGATGCGCTGGTTGTTGGTGGGGCTGTTCGCCGGGCGCTCGTCGGAGATGAAGCACGCCAGGGTGCCGTCGTCGGCGACGAGGAAGGTCGGCTCCCAGATGCCGTGGCCCCACGAGTCCGAGGGCAGGCCGGAGGTCTGGGTGCAGTTGGAGAGGAACTGCCAGGTCTGGCCGCCGTCGGCGCTGCGGAAGACCTCGATCTTCTGGGCCGAGTAGTCGCCGACGTCCCAGGCGGTGCCCGAGGCGAGCACGTCGCCCCGGTTCAGGCCGGGGATGTCGCGGGGGACCTCGAAGAGCGTGGGCGCCTCGATGTCCCATCCGGGCGTGTTGGAGACGACCTCGGAGATCTGGCCCCAGGTCTGGCCGCCGTCGGTGCTGCGGTAGACCGGGAGGGTGGTGGGGCCGCCGTGGCCGCCCTTGGCGAAGGTCGCGAGCATGGTCTGCGCGGCCGTGCCGTCGTGGTCGAGGCGGATCGCGCGCGGGTAGCCCGCGGTGCCGCCGGGGTGGGCGCCGAGGTCGGGGGAGTAGAGGACGGTGCCGGGCTCGGCCGCGGCGGCCGGTGCGGCGGTCGCGGCCACCGTTCCGGCGACGGCGAGGACCGCGGCCGCCAGCAGCGCGAGCAAGCGTCGCGCCGGGGCGGCCCACTGACTGGTTCCTGTCATGGGATTCCTCCTGTGGATGTGAGGGATCTGCATATTTGCAGACGTTGCAATTACCATCCCAGGAATTTGCCGACGTTGCAAGAGTGGTTCGCGAGGAACTCGATTTCACGCTCCGTGCTTTCGAAGGCGCCGCGCCCCTCAGTCGATCGCGGGCCCGTTCCCCAGCCCGAGGGTGCTCTCGCGGGCGACGAGCCGGTGCGGCGCGACGACCTCCTCGGCCGGGGCCTCCCGGTCCTCGATCCGGGCGGTGATGCGGCGGACCGCCTCGCGCGCGATGAACGGCGTGTCGAGCGCGACGGTGCTGAGCGAGGGCCGCGCGAAGCGCCCCTCCTCGATGTCGTCGACGCCGATCACGGCCACGTCCTCGGGTACGCGCAGCCCCGCGTCGAACACGGCCCGCATGGCGCCCATCGCGAGCAGGTCCGAGAAGCAGAAGATCGCGTCCGGCCGCGGCGAGACCTCCAGCAGGGCCCGGGCGGCGGTGTAGCCGTCGGTGCGGCTGTAGTGGGCCGCGGCGGTGGCGTACTCGGGCCGGGCCTCCAGGCCCGCCTCGCGCAGCGCCGCCTCGTAGCCGGCGGTGCGCTGGAGCGGCGTGGCGTACTCCTCCAGCGGCTGCGCGCCGATCGCGGCCACGCGCGTGCGCCCGATCGCGGCCAGGTGCGCCACCGCGTCCCGCGCCGCCCGCACGTTGTCGATGGCCACGTGGTCGTACCGGCCGTCGAACTCGTGCTCGCCGAGCAGCACCAGCGGCATGTGCGCCGAGCCGTGCATGTCCAGCAGCTCGGACTTGGTCACCAGGGGGCTGAAGAGGATGCCGTCGAAGAGCATCGTGCGGTCCTCGCCGAGCAGGAGCCGCCGCTCGCGCTCGTGGTCGTGCCCGGTCTGGTCGATCATGACGCGGTAGCCGAACTCGGCGGCCGTGTCGATCACCTCGCGGGCGAGCTCGCTGAAGTACGGTACGTCGATCTCGGGCACGACGAGCGCGAGCATGCCCGTGCGGCCGGTGCGGAGAGTGCGGGCCACGGGGTTCGGGCGGTAGTCGAGCTCTTCGATGGCGCGCAGCACTTTGCGCTTCATGCGCTCGCTGACGTGCTCGTAACCGCTCACCACGTTGGAGACGGTGCGGACTGATACCTGCGCCAGTTCGGCGACATCGCGGAGGGTTGCCGGCATAGCGCCCATCCTACCGTTTGCAACGTCGGCAAAGAAACGCTATGATTTGCAAACGTTGGCAAATCACACAAGGGAGTGTCCATGCTTCGCCACCACCTCCGGCGCCGAACCTTCGGAACGGCCGCGCTCGCCGCGGCCGGAGGGCTCGGCCTGACCGCATGCGGGCCGTCCATCACCTCCGACGAGAGCGAGGGCGGCGGCTCCGACGCGCTCCAGGCGCCCGCCGCCGACAACCCCAAGGGCGAGATCACCATCTGGGACCGCTCCGGCGACCTCTTCGAGGTCTTCGAAGGCGTCATCGACGACTTCAACGCCGTCTACCCCGACATCAAGGTCAACCACGTCGCCGTCGACATCGACGCCAAACTGCAGAACACGCTCATCACCGGCACCGACGTGCCCGACGGCGTCTTCCTCGACGACGCCAAGATCGGCGGCTACACCGACTACCTGTGGAACCTCGGCGACGTCCTGAAGCCCTACCTCGGCGACATCGCGCAGCAGAAGATCGACGTCAACACCGTCGACGGCGCGATCTACGGCGTGCCCTACGACCTCAACCCCGGCCTGCTGTTCTACAACGCCGCCGCCCTCGAAGCCGCGGGCGTCGACGCCACCGCCATCGCGACCTACGACGACCTCCTCGAAGCCGCCCGCCGGTACAAGGCCGCCGTGCCCGAGGCCGGCCCCGTCCACCTCGAGCAGTCGGCCTTCCTCGGCCAGCTCCAGCTCGAGATGTACGCCGGACAGCTCGGCACCTCCATCGCCGACGCCGACGGCGAACTGCGGATCGACAGCCCCGAGTACCGCCGCATCCTCGAATTCCTCGACACGGTCCAGGCCGAAGGGCTCGGCACCCGCGCCGAATACCTCACCCCCACCGACGTCGCCGAGATGGACAACGGCAACCAGGTCTTCTACCCCTGGTCCATCTGGTTCAGCTTCGCCCCGCAGCAGATGCTCGACGCCACCTCCGGCGACTGGCGCGCCATGGAGCTGCCCGCCTGGGAGGCGGGCGGAGCGCGCTCGGGCGCCATGGGCGGCTCCTCGTTCGTGCTCCCCAAGGACGGCGCGAACGCCGACCTCGCCTGGCTCTTCTACGAGTTCCTCATGTTCGACGAGGTCGGCTACACCGCCGTGTGGGGCCCGAACGACACCTACCCCACGGGCCTGAACACCTCGATCCCGGCCTACACGCCCGCCGCCGACCCCGCGGCGCCGCTCTTCGAGCCGGTCGAGGCCCTCGGCGGCCAGGACCTGTGGGCCGTCGCCACCGAGGCCGGGGCGCAGATCCCCGGCGGCACCCCCACCCCCGCCTGGTGGGACGGCGCCGTCGACTACCTCGGCAACGACGTGCAGCGCATGCTCGACGGCGACATGACCCCCGAAGAGGTGATCGCCTCCGCGACCGAGCAGATCCAGACGAACCTGGTCGACCGGCAGTGACGGCCGCAGCAGTCGCCCGCTCCGCGGGAACCGGACGGAAGCGCCGCCCCGGCGCGGCGGGGCGGCGCCGGCGCCTCGCGCCCTACGCGTTCGTCCTGCCGTTCGTGGCGATCTTCCTCGCGTTCAGCGTCTACCCGCTCTTCTACACCGCCCGCCTGAGCTTCACGAACTGGCGGGGCACCGGAGCCGCGGAGTGGGTCGGCTGGGACAACTACACCTACCTGCTCACCAGCCCCGCGTTCTGGAGCTCGCTCGGCAACTCCGCCGTGCTCTGGCTCCTCATCATCCCCGTCCAGCTCGTGCTCGGCGTGCTCGTGGCCGTCCTGCTCAACTCCGCGAAGCTCAAACTCCGCGGGCTCTACCGGGTGGCCTTCATCGTCCCGTTCGTGACGCCCCTGGTGGCCGTCGCCCAGATCTGGGTGGTGCTGTTCGACCAGCACTACGGCGCCGTCAACGCCGTCCTCGGCCTCGTCGGACTCCCCGACATCGGCTGGCTGACCACCAGCGCCTGGGCCAAGCCCACCCTCGCGCTGCTCTTCCTGTGGAAGACCACCGGATTCATCGTGATCATCCTGCTCTCGGGGCTCCAGTCGATCAACGGCTCGATCTACGAGGCCGCCGCGATCGACGGCGCCTCCAAGACCCGGCAGCTGTGGAGCATCACCGTGCCGCTGCTGCGGCGGACCATCATGTTCGCCGTCGTGCTCCAGACCCTCGCGGTGTTCCAGATGTTCGCCGAGCCGTTCGTGGTCACCCAGGGCGGCCCCTACAACTCCACCACCACGGCCGGCTACTACCTCTACAACCACATCACCAGGGCGGACCTCGGCACGGGCGCGGCGAACTCCTTCCTCCTCGTCGTCCTGGTCATGATCCTGTCCCTCGGATTCGTCCGCATGCTGCGAGCGAAGGACTGACGATGACCGCAACCGTGAAACCCGAACGCCGACCCCGCCCGCGCATCGGCTCCCACGCCTTCCTCATGCTGCTGCTGGCGGCCTTCCTCGCCCCCGTGGCCTGGGCGCTCGCCTCGTCGTTCAAGCCCGCGGGCGACATCGTCTCCTCGCCGCTCGCCTTCGACCCGGGCGCCTTCACCCTCGACAACTACCGGGCGATGTTCCAGGACGTGCCCATCGGCCAGGGCTTCCTCAACACCGGCGTCGTGCTCGTGTTCAAGGGCGCCATCACGATGTTCTTCGCCCCGCTCGCGGCCTACGCGTTCGCCAAGTACCGCTTCGCGGGCCGGAACCTCATCTTCGGCGCCGTGCTCATCACCCTCATGCTGCCCACGATCGTGCTCATCATCCCGCTCCTGCTGGAGATGAAGGCGCTCGGCTGGGTCAACACCTACCAGGCGCTGATCCTGCCCGGCGCGGTCGACGCGTTCGCGATCTTCTGGATGCGCCAGGTGATCAGCGCCGTGCCCGACGAGCTGATGGACGCGGCCCGCGTCGACGGCTGCGGCGAGTTCGGCATCTTCTGGCGCGTGATCGTGCCGGTCATCCGGCCCGGCCTGGCCGGGCTCGGCGTCCTCACGATCATGAACATCTACAACGACTTCGTCTGGCCCGTGGTGGTGGCGAGCAACGAGCGCATGGCGACCCTCCAGGTCGTGCTCTCCACGCTCGCGCAGAACATCACCGGCAACCGGATCGGCGCCGACTACGCCACCGTCACAGGCGAACTGCTCGCGGCGAGCTCCGTCGCACTCATCCCGCTGCTGGTGCTCTTCATCGTGCTCCAGCGGCATTTCATCAACGGCATCCTGGCCGGCAGCGTGAAGGGCTGACCCATGACACCGACCCGTCCCGATACCGCCGCGACTCCTCGCGAGTCCGACGCGGCCCCGCTTCCCCGCCCCGAGTACCCGCGGCCCGACCGCGACCGCTCCGAGCGCTGGCTGAACCTCAACGGCCGCTGGGCCTTCGAGGCCGAGGGCCGCACCGGCTCGATCACGGTCCCGTTCGCCTGGGAGAGCGAGGCCTCGGGCGTGCGGCGCGCCTGGCTCGAACACGGCGTCTACCGCCGCACGGTCACCGCGCCCGCCGACTGGGCCGGATCGCGCGTCGTGCTCTCCTTCGGGGCGGTCCACCACCACGCGGCGGTGCGCGTCGACGGCGTGCCCGTCGGCGAGCACACCGGCGGCTACGAGTCCTTCGAGATCGACGTGACCGACGCGCTCGAACCGGGCGTGGGCGCCGAACTCGAAGTCGCGGTCACCGCCCCCGCCGACAAGCGCGCCATCCCGCACGGCAAGCAGCGGTCCCTCCCGCGCGACGACTACGACGGCGTGTCCTTCACGCCGACCTCCGGCATCTGGCAGACCGTGTGGCTCGAGGCCCGCGGGCGCACCTACGCCCGCTCGGTCGAGCTGCGCGGCGACAGCCTCACCGGCATCGACGTGGCCGTCGAACTCGCGGGCGACGCCCCCGCGGGCGCGGCCGTCACCGCGACCGTCCAGGGCACCGGCGAGACGGCCGAACTCACCGCCGACGGGGCGGGGCGCGCCGCCGGGCGCATCGCGCTCGCCGAGCCGCGCACCTGGTCGCCCGAGGACCCGCACCTGTACCGCGTCGAGGTCCGCACCGGCGGGGACCGCGTGGTCGCGACCACCGGGCTCCGCCGCTTCGAGACTCGCGGCGAGGAGCTCCACCTCAACGGCGAGCGCGTCTACCTCAGGGGCGTGCTCGACCAGGGCTACTGGCCCGACACCGGGCTCACCGCGCCCGACGCCGCCTCGCTGCTGCGCGACATCGAGCTGGCCCGCGGCCTCGGCTACAACCTCGTGCGCAAGCACCTCAAGTTCGAGGAGCCGCTGTGGTTGCACGAGGCCGACCGCACCGGCATGCTCGTGTGGGCCGAACCGGCCTGCCCGAGCCGGTTCTCGCCCGAGGCGGCGGCCGCCTTCGAGGCGCAGCTGCCCGCCATGGTCGAACGCGACGGCAACCACCCGAGCATCGTCATCTGGGGCCTGTACAACGAGGAGTGGGGCCTGGACTGGGATATCCCCGGCAGCGAGGCCCGCGCCGCGGCGGCCGCGCACGCCTACGACCGGCTGCGCGAACTCGACGCCACCCGCCCGATCGTGGAGAACTCCGGCTGGTCGCACGTGCGTACCGACCTGGTCGACTGGCACTACTACGAGCCCGACCTCGCCGTGTGGAAGGACGCCGTGGCCCGCCTGGCCTCGGGCGAGCGGGACGACTTCCCCGTGCGCCTCGCCCCCGACTTCACCGTCGACAAGTCCCTGTACGCCTCCGCCGACGTGCCCAGGCGGGGCCTGCCGATCGTCAACAGCGAGTACGGCGAGGGCTTCACCAGCCTGGAGCGCGCCTGGCACCTGCGCTGGGAGACACAGGAACTGCGGCGGCACGACCGCTACGCCGGGTACGTCTACACCGAGTTCGCCGACGTCGAGCACGAGGCCGCGGGCCTGCTGGACATCGACCGCAGGCCCAAGGAGTGGGGCGGGGCCGTCCCCGCGCACACCAACGCCGAGACCGTGCTCGTGATCGACCTGGTGCCGCGCGCCGCGGGCGCCGACATCGAGCCGCCGACCGGGCCGTTCGCGCTCGACGTCCACGTCTCGCACCACGGCCGGGACGCCGTCACCGGCACCGTCTGCGCCGCGTGGGCGCCCGCGGGCACGCCCGCCGACGCCCCGCTCCCGGTGGCGGCGACCGGCAGCGACCCGGTGAAGGCCGAGCCGTTCCGGCTCTCGCCCGCCGCGACGCTGACGGTGCCCCCGCCCGCCGGGCCGGCCAGGCTGCTGCTGTGGCTCGCCGACGAGAGCGGCCGCGTCGCCGCCCGGGCGTTCCTCGACGCCGCCGAGGTGGAACCGCCGAACCGCCGCGGCGCCCGCCCCGGCGAGTTCACGGACGCGCCCGCCCCCGGCCTCGCCTGACCGGGGACGGCGAAGCGCCGCCCCGGCCGGGGCGGCGCTTCGCCGTCGTGCGCCCTATCAGCCGCCGGTGATCGGCTCCGTCGTCGGTTCGCCCAGGAGTCTGGGGGCGATGACGACGCGGTCGATGTTCGGCGCCCACGACTCGGCGTTGCCCAGCCGCAGCGGCTCGTCCGCAGTGGACAAGGTCACCGGGATCGTCCGCTCCCAGAAGCTGTCCCACGAGTAGGTGTAGCGGAAGTAGGCGTGGCCGACCGCGTCCGCGCCCTCGTGCGCCTCCAGCCGCCGGTCGACGACCTGCGGGTTGTAGTCGTGCTCGCCCGAGAGC
>DASTYG010000069.1:0-13315 GCA_035765105.1 Glycomyces sp. | reverse complement strand
GCCCGCCGCTCTCCTGGTTTTCATCTGTCGTCTTGCGGCCCTGGCGCGCTTCGGCGGCGGCGCCGCGGCCGGGCGTGCCGGCCCGCGCGCTCCGTCCGGTGCCGCCAGTGGTCACACGCCGCTCGGCGGCCATCGGTTGCGACTGTCTGTAGTTTTTCTCACATTTACCTTTGGTGACTGAATGCACCACCTTGCGTAACCTGCCTTCACGTTTGCGGCATTCGTGTGACAACCTGTTAGGCGAGCCTGTAACCGCAGCTGAGGAAGAGAGCCATGACGGACACCGCTTCCGGCGCAGCCCCCGCGAACCCGACGGACGAATCCGACCTGCTCCGCAGTCTCGCCGACGCCCTCGGCGCCGTCGAGCGCGGCGACTTCTCGGTACGGCTGCCGCGCGGTGAGGGCCTGGCCGGAGAGGTCGTCGACCGCTTCAACGCCGTGGTCGAACGGGCCGACCGGCAGAGCCGCGACATGGCCCTCATCGCCCGCGTCGTCGGCCAGGAGGGCTCCTGGAACCACCGGCTCGACATCGAGCACCTCGACGGCGGCTGGCGCGAAGGCGCCGCCAGCGTCAACCGGCTCGTCGAAGAGCTCGTCCGCCCCACCACCGAGCTCGGCCGCGTCCTGGAGGCCGTCGCCGCCGGCGACCTCACCCAGGAGGCCGCCCTCGAATTCGAGGGCAAGCAGCTGCGCGGCGAGTTCCGCCGCCTCGGCGAGACCGTCAACCAGATGGTCGGGCTCCTCCGCCGCTTCGCCGCCGAGGTCACGCGCGTCTCCCAGGAGGTCGGCAGCGACGGCAAACTCGGCGGCCAGGCCGACATCAAGGGCGTCTCGGGCACCTGGCGCTCCCTGACCGACGCGGTCAACACGATGGCCTCGAACCTGACCGACCAGGTCCGCTCCATCTCCTCGGTCGCCACCGCGGTCGCCAACGGCGACCTGTCGCGGCAGATCACCGTCGACGCCTCCGGCGAGGTCGCCGAACTGGCCGACACCATCAACTCCCTCACCGAGACCCTCCAGGTCTTCGCCGGGGAGGTCACCCGCGTCGCCCGCGAGGTCGGCACCGAAGGCCGCCTCGGCGGCCAGGCCGAGGTCCCGGGCGTCTCCGGCACCTGGAAGGACCTCACCGACAACGTCAACTCGATGGCCTCCAGCCTCACCGACCAGGTCCGCGACATCGCCTCGGTCGCCACCGCCGTCGCCCGCGGCGACCTGACCAAGACCATCTCCGTGTCCGCCCAGGGCGAGATGCTCGAACTGAAGAACACCGTCAACACCATGGTCTACCAGCTGTCGAACTTCGCCGACGAGGTCACGCGCGTGGCCCGCGAGGTCGGCAGCGAGGGCCGCCTCGGCGGCCAGGCCCAGGTGTTCGGCGTCTCCGGCACCTGGCGCGACCTCACCGAGAACGTCAACCAGCTCGCGACGAACCTCACCGACCAGGTCCGCAACATCGCGAAGGTCACCAGCGCCGTCGCCGCCGGCGACCTCAACCAGAAGATCACCGTCCGCGCCTACGGTGAGATCGCCGACGTCAAGAACACCGTCAACACGATGGTCGACCAGCTCTCCAGCTTCGCCGACGAGGTCACGCGCGTGGCCCGCGAGGTCGGCAGCGAGGGCCGCCTCGGCGGCCAGGCCGACGTTCCGGGCGTCTCGGGCACCTGGAAGGACCTGACCGACAACGTCAACCTCATGGCCTCGAACCTGACCGCGCAGGTCCGCAACATCTCCTCGGTCGCCACCGCGGTGGCCGACGGCGACCTGTCGCGGCAGATCACCGTCGACGCCCGCGGCGAGATGCTCGAACTCAAATCGACCATGAACTCGATGGTCGCGCAGCTCTCCCAGTTCGCCGACGAGGTCACCCGCGTCGCCCGCGAGGTCGGCACCGACGGCAAGCTCGGCGGCCAGGCCAACGTCCAGGGCGTCTCCGGCATCTGGGAGGCGCTGACCGAGAACGTCAACTCGATGGCCTCGAACCTGACCGCCCAGGTCCGCAACATCGCCTCCGTCGCCACCGCCGTCGCCCGCGGCGACCTCACCAGGCAGATCACCGTCGACGCCCAGGGCGAGATGCTCGAACTGAAGAACACGCTCAACACCATGGTCGAGCAGCTGTCCCAGTTCTCCGGGGAGGTCACGCGCGTCGCCCGCGAGGTCGGCACCGAAGGCCGCCTCGGCGGCCAGGCGAGCGTGCCAGGCGTCTCGGGCACCTGGAAGGACCTCACCGACAACGTCAACTCGATGGCCTCGAACCTCACCGCGCAGGTCCGCAACATCGCCGAGGTGACCACCGCGGTCGCCCGCGGCGACCTCGCCCGCCAGATCACCGTCGACGCCCAAGGCGAGATCCTCGAACTCAAGAACACCGTCAACACCATGGTCGACCAGCTCTCCAGCTTCGCCGGAGAGGTCACCCGCGTCGCCCGCGAAGTCGGCGTCGAGGGCAACCTCGGCGGCCAGGCCGAGGTCGCCGGCGTCGCCGGGACCTGGCTCGCCCTCACCCGCAACGTCAACTCCCTGGCCGCGACCCTGACCCTCCAGCTCCGCGCCATCGCCAACGTCGCCCACGCCGTCGCCCGCGGCGACCTCACCCAGTCGGTCGACTTCGAGGCCGCCGGCGAGATCGCCGACCTCACCGAGTCGATCAACCAGATGATCACCGCGCTGCGCGACAAGACCCGCCAGAACACCGACGCCGACTGGCTCAACTCCAACCTCGCGCGCGTCTCCTCGCTCCTCCAGGGCAGGCGCAACGTCGAAGAGGTCACCCGCATGATCCTCGACGAGGTCACCAGCCTCATCGACGCCCAGACCTCCACGTTCTACGTCCGCCACGAGGACGTCTCGGGGCACGTGACCTACCGGCTCAACGCCGTCTACGGGCACCCCAGCCCCGGCGAGAAGATCGTCATCGAGGAGAACGAGGGCATGGTCGGGCAGGCCGCGGCCTCCAAGCGCACCATCCACCTCCACGACATCCCCGAGGGCTACCTCGAGATATCCTCCGGGCTCGGCCAGGCCACCCCCACCGACCTGATCATCCTGCCCGTCCAGTTCGGCGACAAGGTCCGCGGCGTCATCGAGTTCGCCTCCTTCAACACCTACTCCGGGCTCCACAAGAAGTTCCTCGACTCGCTCGCGCCCAACGTCGGCGTCACCCTCGCCACCATCGAGGGCAACGCCCGCACCGAGGTGCTGCTGCGCGAGTCCCAGCGCATGGCCCAGGAACTCCGGGCCCAGTCCGACCGCCTCCAGGAGACCAACGTCGAACTCGAGGAGAAGGCGACGCTCCTGTCCGCGCAGAACAAGGCCATCGAGGTCAAGAACCTGGAGGTCGAGGCCGCCCGCCAGGACATCGAGGAGAAGGCCGAGCAGCTCGCCCAGGCCTCCAAGTATAAGTCCGAGTTCCTCGCCAACGTCTCCCACGAGCTGCGCACCCCGCTGAACTCGCTGCTGCTGCTCGCCCGGCTCCTGTCCGAGAACGCCGACGCCAACCTCACCGACCGGCAGATCGAGTTCGCCCGCACCATCCACAACGCCGGCACCGACCTGCTCACCCTCATCGACGACATCCTCGACCTGTCCAAGATCGAGGCCGGGCGCATGGACATCGCCGTCCACCCCGTCGACCTCGCCGAGGCCCTCGGCGACATCGAGGCCACCTTCCGGCCCCAGGCCGAGGACAAGCAGCTCGGCTTCAGCATCGACGTCGGACCCGGCGTCCCGGCGATGCTCCAGACCGACGGCCAGAAGTTCCAGCAGGTCCTGCGCAACCTCCTGTCCAACGCCGTCAAGTTCACCCGCACCGGCTCGGTGACCCTCGCGGTCAAACGCGTCCCCTCCGACCTGCGCTTCGAGGCGCCCCGCCTCAACTCCGCGGGCGAACGCGTCGCCTTCTCGGTCATCGACACCGGCATCGGCGTCCCCGAGGACAAGAAGACCATCGTCTTCGAGCCGTTCCAGCAGGCCGACGGCACCACCCGCCGCAACTTCGGCGGCACCGGCCTGGGCCTGTCGATCTCCAAGTCCCTGTCCCTGATGCTCGGCGGCGACGTCTTCATCGAACGCACCGGCCGGGCCGGATCGGTGTTCACCTTCGTCATACCCGCCGAGATCGACAACGACGAGGAGTTCCAGGTCCGCGCCACCGAGCTGCCGCCCGCCGAGGACACCCGCGGCCCCTCCATCCTCACCGGCGCGCCCGAGACCCCCTCCTCCTCGGCCGCCGCCCAGCACCTCGACGGGGCCACCGTCCTCATCGTCGACGACGACATCCGCAACGTCTTCGCGCTCACCGCCGCGCTCGAACTGCACGGCATCGAGGTCCACTACGCCGAGAACGGGGCCGACGGCATCGACACCCTCCAGCACCACCCGGACATCGACGTCGTCCTCATGGACTCGATGATGCCCGGCATGGACGGCAACGAGACCACCCGCGTCATCCGCCGCATGCCGCAGTTCGCCGACCTGCCCATCATCTTCCTCACCGCGCAGGCGCTCGCCGAGCAGCGCGAGAAGTCCGTCTCCGCGGGCGCCAGCGCCTACCTGACCAAACCGGTCGACCTGGACCTGCTCCTCGACACCATGTCACAGTGGATCGGGACGGCGCCCGGCGACGGTGCCCCGAACGATGGAGAGGCCACATGAGCACAGCCCGCGTCCTGCTCGTGGACGACAGATCCGAGAACCTCCTGGCCCTGGAGGCGATCCTCCAGGGGCTGCCGGTCGCCACGATCGCCGTCACCTCCGGCGAAGAGGCCCTCAAACAGCTCCTCACCGGCGATTTCGCCGCCATCCTCCTCGACGCCCAGATGCCCGGCATGGACGGCTTCGAGACCGCCCGCCACATCAAGCAGCGCGAGAAGACCCGCCACACGCCGATCATCTTCCTCACCGCCGCCGACCGCGACGCCCACCTCGCCATGCGCGGCTACTCCGTCGGCGCCGTCGACTACATCACCAAGCCCTTCGACCCGTGGATGCTCCGCACCAAGGTCAAGGTCTTCATCGACCTGTGGGCCCAGGGCCAGGCCCTCCGCCACACCTCCGAGCGCACCCGCAACCTGCGCGAACGCGAGGACGGCCTCATCCGCCGCCTCCGCAAGGCCTACGGCGACCTCGCCGAATGGCAGAAGCAGCACGGCCCGGACGAGGAAATCGCCGCGATCCTGGAGCTCCTCGAACCCGGGGCCGATTAGTTTTCGGCTAGGGTTGGGGGCGTGGTGCACCAAAAGCTCGACATTTCGGTCTACCGCGAATCGGACGAGACGATCGTGGCGCTCACCGGCGAGATCGACCTGCAGACCGCACCGCGGCTCTCAGGCGCCGTCAACGACGCCCTCGCGGAGGACCCCCTCCGCGTCGTCCTCGACATGGAGGGCGTGACCTTCTGCGACTCGCGGGGCCTGGGCACGCTCGTCGTGCTCAGCCGCGCGGCCGCCCGCTCCCGGTCCGTCCTCGTCCTCGCCAACCTCGGCGACTTCCTCAAACGGCTCCTGGCCGTCTCCGGCATCGGCGAGCACTTCGTCATCCGCGAGGGCGGGCCAGGCGGCGAGCCCGGCCCGAAGGACCCCGCCACGTGAGCGACCAGACCCGCGAACTCGTCCTCGTCCTCACCGCCGCCGGCGCGCTGGCCCTCATCGGCGCCGTCCTCGCCGTCGCCGGCCACCGGACGCGCCGACGCCCCCTCACCGCCGTCGGCTGCGCCCTCGTCTTCGCCGGCGGCCTCATCGTCCTCGGCTGGGCCATCGTCGACGGCGCCGGAGCCGAGGCCGCGGGCGTCGGCCTCGTCGCCGCGTTCGTGCCCGCCCCGCTCCTCATCGCCACCTTCGTGTGGCTCGGCCGCCACAGCAGGCGCCCCTGGCTGGTCCTGGCGTTCTGCTTCGGCTGGGGCGCGTGCGTCTCCACCGCCATCTCCCTCGGCGTCAACACCGGCGTGGCCCACCTCCTCCACGAGAACGGCCTCGACACGAACCTCGCCGCCGTCGTCTCGGCCCCCGTCATCGAGGAGATCACCAAGCTCGCCGGGCCCCTGCTCGTCCTCTGGCTCGCCCGCCGCCACTTCACCGGCACCCTCGACGCCATCGTCTACTGCGGCCTCTCCGGCGCCGGGTTCGCCGTCGCCGAGAACGTCCTCTACGCCTCGGGCGCCTACGTCTCCGGCACCCAGATCCTCGACGAGTCCGCCGGCATCGCCATGGTCACCCAGCTCGTCCTCCTCCGCGGCCTCGCGACCATGTTCGCCCACCCCCTCATGATCGGCCTGGCCGCCATCGGCCTCGGCAAGGCCGCGCGCCGCCCCGGACGCACCGGCGCGCAGACCGCCTGGATCATCGGCATGCTCCTGTGCGCCATGGCCCTCCACGCCCTGTGGAACGGCTCCTCCCTCCTCGGCGCCGAACTCGACCTGCCCGCCCTGTTCTTCGCGCTCTACCCCGCGTTCCTCATGCCCCTGTTCTTCACCATGGTCGGCCTCGCCCTGTGGCTGCGCGCCGCGGAGGCCCGCCGCACCCAGACCGTCCTCGCCCCCTACGTCACCACCGGCCTCATCTCGCCGCCGGAACTGGCGTCGCTGGCGAGCTTCTCCCGCCGCGCCTCGGCGCGCGCCTGGGCCCGCCGCGTCGCCGGCCCCGGCGGGGAGCAGGCCATGAAGGACTTCCAGCAGTCCGCCTCCGAGGTCACCGAGCAGCTCGACGTCGCCGCCATCGGCGGACGCTACGACCAGCAGCGCATCGGCGCGGGCCTGTACCGCATGGCCGCCGCCCGCGGCGCCTACACCGGGCGCGACCCGCAGATGCCGGCCGCCACCTGGGACGGCACCCGCTACCACGTCACCTTCCCCGACGGGAAGATCCGCGCCGTCGAGGCCCCGCTGCTCCCGGTCATGCCGCTCCCGGTCCCTTCCGCGCAGCCGACGCCGCCGCCCGGCCCGCCCACGTACCCTGTCTCTTATGCATGACGGACCCGCCGCCCCCTGGCCCGGCCCCGGCCCCGGCGCGCCCGCCGCGCCCTCGGGGCGGCCGCACTGGAGGGAGCCCCACCCGGTCAGGGTCGGGGCGGTCGCGGCGGGTTCGGCGCTCACAGCGCTGTGGGTGCTGCTGTGGCTCCTCGCCTTCGCCCGAACGGGGACGGGGTTCGCCTGGGTGACTTTGACCGCGAGTACGATCGCAACTGTCGTGGCAGCAGTGCTGGCGCGCTACGGTGACCGCGGTGCCGCGGTCGGCGTAGCCGCCGTCGCAGGGACGGCCGCCGGAGTCACCGGACTCGCAGTGGAGCTGTACCTTTTGCTGACCGGCAATTGGATCCTGTGGTAATGCCAACCCAGGCCGCCACATCCTTCAGTTGATCGTCCGAGCAGCTAAATTCTTTGAGAAGCTGGTCCATTTAACAGAAAACGGGGACGGATCGTGTCGTATTTCGCTGTGGCAGTGAGCCGCGAGGGCGACGAATGGGACGCCGCGGAAGTCGATCTCGACGACGTGGCCGACATAGAGGACGCCGCCGAGGTCATGCGTGAGGCCTACCCTGACGCCGACTTGACGCTGCTCTTCGTCGACGCCGACGACGAATACCTGACAGTGATGCGTCTCGACAACGGCGACGACCTGCGCACGTTCGGCTCCGACGCCGAATACGCTTCGCAATCGCGCCTGGGCGAGGCGCTCCTGGGAGACCTGGAACCCGAGGACACCGACGAGATCGACACCGAGGACGAGGAGTCGATCAGCGCCCGCCCCACCGAGCTCGACGCCGAGCCGGTCGGCGAGGCCGACCTCCTCGGCGACCTCGGCGTGCCCGGCGCGACCCTGCTCGCGCTGTGCGCCAAGGAAGGCATGATGCCCTCCGACGTGGTCTCCGAAGTGGCCGACGTCCTCGGCTTCGCCGAGGCCCTGGAATCCGTCAGCGGCGCCTGAGACCCCCTGCCGCCGCCGATGCGGGACACCCGCCGCGAAGTCCACGAACGCCGCATGCGCCGCGCCCTGGAGGCCGCGGCGGAGGCGGGGAGCGACCTCCCCGTCGGCGCCGTCGTCTACGCCCCCGACGGCCGTGAGCTCGCGGCGGCGGCGAACCGGCGCGAAGCCCTCGCCGACCCCACCGCCCACGCCGAGATCCTCGCCCTGCGGGCCGCCGCGGCCGTCCACGGGGACGGCTGGCGGCTCGAAGGCTGCACCCTGGTGGTGACCCTGGAGCCGTGCGCGATGTGCGCGGGGGCCGCCGTGCTCGCCCGCGTGGGCGCGGTGGTCTTCGGCGCGTGGGAGCCCAAGACCGGGGCCGCCGGCTCCCTGTGGGACCTGCTGCGCGACCCCAGACTCAACCACAACCCCGAGGTCTACGGCGGCGTGCTCGAAGCCGAGTCGGCGGCACTCCTGCGCGGCCACTTCGGACGCTGAACGCGCCGCCGCGGCCTCACTCGGGGGACTCGGCGGCGGAGGGCGCGGCGGCCTTCTTGGCCCGCGAGCGCTCCAGCAGCTGCGCGATGTCGATGACCTCGACGTCCTCCTCGTGGCCCGCGTCGGCCACGCCGTCGCGCAGCATCGTGGAGCAGAACGGGCAGCCGACGGCGACGGTCTTCGCGCCGGTCGCCACCGCCTCGTCGGCCCGCTCGCGGTTGACGCGCTTGCCCAGCGGCTCCTCCAGCCACATCCGGGAGCCGCCCGCGCCGCAGCAGAACGACCGCTCGGCGTTGCGCGGCATCTCCGTCACCTCGGAGAAGGAGCCGAGCAGCTCCCGCGGCGGCGTGAAGATCCGGTTGTGGCGGCCCAGGTAGCAGGGGTCGTGGTAGGTGAGCTTGCCGTCGTGCTGCTCGACCGGCTCGATCTTCCCCGACTCCACCAGGTCGGCCAGCAGCTGCGTGTGGTGCACGACCTCGTAGTTCCCGCCGACCTCGCCGTACTCGTTGCCGATGGTGTTCAGGCAGTGCGGGCAGGTCGCGACGATCTTGACCGCGCCGGTCTCGTTGATCGACTCCACGTTCTGCTCGGCGAGCATCTGGAACATGAACTCGTGCCCGATGCGCCGGGCCGGGTCGCCGGTGCAGGTCTCGGCCTCGCCGAGCACCGCGAACTTGACGCCCGCCTCGTGCAGGAGCGTGGCGACCGCGCGGGAGGTCTTCTGCGCCTTCGGGTCGTAGGCGCCCGCGCAGCCGACCCAGTACAGGTACTCCCAGTCCCCGCCGGCCTCGGCGATCGGCACCGCGAAGTCGAGCGGCTCGGCCCACTTCAGGCGGTGCGCGGGGTTCTCGCCCCACGGGTTGCCCTTGTTCTCGAGGTTGCGCAGCATGGTCTGCGCCTCGGTCGGGAACGCCGACTCGATCATGGTCTGGTGGCGGCGCAGGTCGATGATCGTGTCGACGTGCTCGATGTCCACCGGGCACTGCTCGACGCAGGCCCCGCAGGTGGTGCACGACCACAGCACGTCCGGGTCGATGACCGAGCCGATGATCGAGATGGGCTCGATCGAGGCCCCGTCGCCGCCGCGCTGCTTCGCCGCCGCGGCGGCCTTCAGGTAGGGCGCCTGCTCGTACAGGTGGTCGCGCAGGTCCGTGACCAGCTTCTTGGGGGACAGGGGCTTCCCGGTGTTCCAGGCCGGGCACTGCGACTGGCAGCGCCCGCACTCGGTGCAGGTGGTGAAGTCCAGCAGGCCCTTCCAGCTGACGTCGGTGATGGTGTCGACGCCGAACGGCTGGGTCTCGGGGTCGGCGGTCTCGAAGTCGGCCGGCTCGCCGTCGATGAGCATCGGCTTGACCGAGCCCAGGGAGGTCGCGCCGTCGGCGTGGCGCTTGAAGTAGATGTTGAAGAACGCCGTGAGCCGGTGCCAGCCGATGCCCATGCTCGGCACCAGCGCCAGGACCAGGAAGAACGTCCAGGAGACGAGGATCTTCACTCCGGCGGTGACCGTGATCGCGGTGTGCAGGGCCGAGTCGGAGGCGCCGTTGAGCAGGTTCGCCAGGCCCGCCGAGATCGGCGAGGCCCACGTCGCGTCGATGCCGCCGAGCGCGAACTCGCTGGTGCGGATGATGAAGAAGCAGGCGACGATCGCGAAGATCGTGGCCTCGATGTAGAACGCCTGCCACTGCCGGGAGTTCTCGAACCGCGACGAGGAGGAGCGCTGGCCGTCGGCGGAGGCCGTGCCCTCGGGGGGCACCCGGCGGAACTTCGGCTGGTTGGCCATGCGCACGGCGAAGAGGAACAGGATGCCCAGGCCGGTGACGGCGGCGACGATCTCGGAGAGCAGCAGCCAGGGGCCCCAGTGGCCCACCCACGGCAGGGTCCACTCGGGGTTGAGGGTCTCAAGGTAGGCGGTGGCCAGGACCGGGAAGAGCGTGAAGAAGCCGACGAACACGAGCCAGTGGGCGGCGCCGACCCAGGTCCACTGGAGCATCCGGGTGTGCCCGAGGCTCTCCCGCAGCATGGTGGCGATGCGCTTGCCGCGGTCGCCGCCGCGGGTGCGGTCGGCCGAGCCGAGCCGGACGGTGGCGAGCAGCTGCATCACGGCGCGGGCGAACAGCCCGATCGCGACCGCCGTGTAGGCGAAGGCGATCGTGGCCGTGACGATTTGGACGACTCCCATGGCGACCTCTCGACGGTGGGCGAACAGGGCGGTGCTCCCGATCACGATACATGTTACTGATCGGTAGCCATCCTGTCGAATCGACCAAGGAGGCGGGCTGGCGGTCGAGGAGGCGGGCGAGGGCAGCGCCGCTCACTCGCCTCCGCCGCCTCCTCCGCCACCGTCACCGCCGCCACTGCCGCCGTCGCCCGAGTCCCAGCCGGGAGCGTCGCCGTGCGCGGGGCCCGCGTGCGGGTGGGAGGACGGCTGCTGGTGGTAGGGGTACGGCGCCTGGTGCGGAGGGCCGGGGTAGGGCGGCTGCGGAGGCCGGGACTTCCTGCTGAGGTGGACGATGAGCCAGACGAGCCCTCCGATGGCCGCCGCCGCGATGAGGAAGCAGACGAGAAGGGCGATGAAGTGCCAGGGTTTCAATGCTCCCAAAGGAGACTCCTACGCGTTCGAGGGGGAAACCACCATCATGGCACGAAACGGCGGCGGCATGGGGTGTCCCGCAGCAGGCCAGGGAGGCACGGGCGCAGGTCGCAACGGCCCCGAGGCGGCAAGGTGCGAAGGCGACGAGGTGAAGGGCACAGCCGGCTTTCCGGCACCATGCTCTTGGCCGCCGAGGAGGGCGCGCGGCTTTCACTTCGGGTGCCGGCGAAGTAAGCGGAGGCCAGGCGGGGTTGTCCGGGCCGAGGCGGTCCGTGGTCGGACTTCAAGCTGTCAGCGACCGCGAGGTAGGAGGGTGTGGGGGTCGGTTTGTGGGTTGGGGGTCCTCTTGGGTCGGGCTTCAGGCGGTCAGCGACCACGAGGGAGGGAGAGGTCGGGGCTGTTTTACGGCTCGGGGGCTGTCTTGGGTTGTGCTTCGGGCGGTCAGCGATGAGGAGGTAGTAGGGTGCCGGGGCTGTTCTATGGCTTTGGGGCTGTCTTTGTTTGGACTTCAGGCGGGCAGCGATGCAGAGGTGTGAGGGTGCCGGGGTGGCCGGTCGGGGCGGGGGTGGTCGTGGGGATGGTGGGTGTGGTGGTTCTGGGTGTGGGCGTGGGGAAGTGCCCGGTCCCTGTGGGTTTCCGGGTTGAGCGCTTGTATGGTGCTCCCTTCCCCCGCCGCAGTTGCCCGCAGCGGGCGGCTTAAGCAGGGTGGTGGTCCCGAGGCGGGCTCGGGTGCGGGTGTGGTGAAGCGTGCTCGGACTCTGGCCTTGGCGGCGTTGATCTCGGCTTCAAGCTGTTGCCGTTCGGCGTGTTCGGCGGCGGCTTCGAGTTCGGGAGTGAGCGCTTCGGACCATTCCTCGGGATACAGGCCGGTCGGGAAGATGTTCGCGACATCTCCTTGGAACTCGAGGTCTAGGTCGGTCTCGGTGCGGTAGTCGGTGCAGCCGCATTGCAGGTCCGGGTCGGTTGCACCCTCGGTGTGGTGGTCGTGGTGGGTGATGAGGGCTGTGCCGGGGCCGGTCTTGGTGATTGACCATCCGGGGGTGTGGATTCTTCCGTGGTGGAAGCGGCACAGCAGGATCAGGTTCTCCGCGACCGTGGCCCCGCCCTTGGCCCAGTGGGTGATGTGGTGGGCTTCGGTCCACTGCACCGGACGGCCGCAGCCGGACCAGGCGCACCCGCCGGCCTGCTCAAGCTCCAGCTTCCTCCGCAGGGCGACATTGGGCAGGCGCAGTGCTCTGCCGAGTTCGATGGCTTCGCCGGTGCTGTAGTCGAACACTGAGGGGATGACCTCGGCCTCACAGGCGAGGAGGCGGGCCTTGGCCAGTGAGACCGGCTTGCCCTCCAGGGTCGGGACCCTGCCGGTGTCTTTGCCTGCGAGGGTTTCGGCATCGACGGTGAGGTTCAGGGTGCAGGTCTGGCCGTGTCGCTTGGGGGCGCGAGGGTCGGCGGCGTAGACGGTGAGCATCTGGTGCAACGCTTCAGCACGCCGGTTTGCCGCAGGAGGCAGGACACCGTCGTGGTCGGTCTCGTCCTGGCGCGGGGGCGGGATGGCGGTGGTGAGGAGTTTGGCGAACATGGCCCCGGTATCGGCCGACAAGAGCCCATCGAGAACCCACATGCCATTGTCAGTCTCGATCAGGTCCAGGCGTTGCAGGGAGTCTTGGCCGAGCCCGTCGATGAGTTCTTCCCCTGAGTCCAGGGCGGCTTCGATCTGGTCGAGGTGGGCGTGGACTTCCTTCACAGTGGCGTGGGTGCAGTACTGGGCGATCAGATGCTCAGGGGTCGGGCACAGGATGTCGGGCTCGAACGGTGAGGGCACGGCCTCGCGGTAGGGGGCCTTGGCGTAGATCCTGAGGGCCTTGGTCTTGTCCAGACGCCTGGTAGCGGCAGCGATGCTGTCGATGCGTGCCGCTCCGGTGGTGGCGGTTTCGGCCAAGACGGTGAACTTGGCGGCGCAGCGGGCGATGGCGGCCAGGTCGGCGGCGACTTTGGTGTGGAAGTCGAAGGCTGCGACCAGCCAGTCACGGAGCCCGGAGAACCCGTCCACATCCCGGTGGATGTTCCAGACCTTCGCCTCGATCACATCGGAGAGGATGCGGGCGTGCAGGTCATTGATGGCCGCTGCCGCCCGATCAAGGTTGGTGTGAATGACCACCGAGCGCTCGGTTCGCTCGGCCCGACTGGGCTTGGAGGGCTTCGCTGCTGCTGTGGTCATGTCACACCCCCTCTCGTGGTGGCTCGTACTGGCCTGCTGTTTCAGGCTGCTTGTGCTATACACCAATGATCCCAGGTCACGGGCCTATTGTCGTCACCCCCAGCGGGG
>DASTYG010000068.1:0-30537 GCA_035765105.1 Glycomyces sp. | reverse complement strand
CCTCCCGCCCCTCCCGCCTCAGTCGGCGGCCGCCGCCAAGGTCACCTGGGTGCTCGCCTCCTGGCCGCCGCGCTCGTAGACCACGGTCACCACGGTGCCGGGCGCGAGCTTGCGGACGAGCGCGACCAGCTCGGTGTTCTCGGTGACGGTCTTGCCGTCGAAGACGGTCAGCACGTCCCCGTCCTCCAGGCCCGCCTCGGCCGCCGGGGAGCCCGGCAGGATCTTGCTCAGGGTCACCCCGACGCCCAGCTCCTCGTCGCCCAGCTCGGCGCCGATGACGGTGTGCGAGGCCGTCCCGGTCGCGATGATCTCGTCGGCGATGCGCTTGGCCTGGTTGATCGGGATGGCGAAGCCGATGCCGATGTTGCCGGCCTGCTCGCCCTCGGCCGCCGTCGAGGCGATCGCCGTGTTGATGCCGATGACCTGACCGCCGACGTCGGTGAGCGGCCCGCCCGAGTTCCCCGGATTGATCGCCGCGTCGGTCTGGATCGCGGCCATGACCGATTCGACCTCGCCCGAGGAGTTCTGCGTCAGGACCGGCCGGTCGATCGCCGAGACGATCCCGTCGGTGACGGTCGAGGACAGCCCCAGCGGCGCGCCGATCGCGAGCACCGGGTCGCCCACCGCCATCAGGTCGGAGTCGGCCAGGACCATCGCCGGGTGGTCGCCGCCGTCGATCTTGAGCACGGCGACGTCCGAGTCCGGGTCCGAGCCGATGACGTCGGCCACGGCGACCTCGCCGCTGTTGAACAGCACCTCGAGCTGCGTGGCCGGGCTCGTGCCGCCGCCGACGACCACGTGGTGGTTGGTCATGATGTAGCCGTCGTCGCTGACGATGAAGCCCGAGCCGTTGCCGCCGCCGGGGGTGAGCACCGTGACCACCGAGGGCATGATCCCCTCGACGACCGCGGCCACCGAGCCCGGATCGCGGTCGATCTGCGGGTCGGCGCCGGTGATGGTCCCGCCGAAGGCGTCGGTGCGGGTCGCCCAGATGCCCACGGCGGCCCCGAGGGTCCCGGCGATGAGCGAGACGATCGCCGAGACGGCCACGACCAGCCCGAGGCCGACGCGCGGCGCGGGGGCCGGGCGGGGCCCCAGCGGTTCGATCGGGGGAGCGACGGGGGCCGGCCGGGTCTGGATGACCGCCTGGCTGCCGGGGTCGCGCCACGGGTCGGAGGGGGCGTCGGGATTCCACCAGGCCGAGGACCGCTGCCAGTCCGGCGGGGGCCCCGGGGGAGGAGCCCCGGTGGCGGCGCGGGGTTGTTCGGTGCCGTAGCTCATGTGTTGTCCCCTCGTGGGTACGGCCTGTTCGCTTCGACGTCGGCGGAGTCGCGGATCGGCGGCGATCCGGCAGGGGTCCGTTCCGTCGGCCCCATTGTCGCCCACGGACGCAAGCGCGGCACACGGAACCGCGTCGGCGTGATCTTCGCGGGAGGCGCGATGCGGGGGATACGGCGAAGACCCGTCTCGGACGGGCGTCCGAGACGAGTCTTCAGTGTCCGTTCGGCGGTGGGGGTGATCGCCGTGGGGTGCTCGGCGTGGACTACTCGAGGGCCCCCTGGAGCTCTTTGTTGAGCGTCTCGGCTTCCTCCGGAGTCATCTCGACCACGAGCCGGCCTCCGCCTTCCAGCGGGACCCGCATGATGACTCCGCGGCCCTCTTGCGTCACTTCCAGCGGGCCATCACCGGTCCGCGGCTTCATGGCCGCCATATTCGTCTCCCCTCGATCCAATGTCGCAGGTTGCGACTTTACGTTGCTAGATCAAGTTTCCCCGATGACAAGGGCGAGAGCCAACTCGCCCCTCCGAGTATGTGATAAAGTTCCGGAGAAATCGCCCATAAGGGGCGAACAGAACTTACGGAATCGTCCCTGGATACCGGGGTTATTCCTCAGGGTCCTGTTCGTGTTCCGCGCCCAGGAGGAACGCCGTGCCGTCGATCTCGCGGCCGTAGGGCGAGACGAACGTCGGCAGCTCCCGGGGCCCCAGCGACCGCACATAGGTCCAGAACTGGCGTACGGCCTCGGCCCGGTCCACGGCCTCCAACGGCAGCGAGAGCGTCACCAGCCAGTCGCTGCGGCGCTCGGCCGCGGGCAGCGCGCCCACCAGCGCGGCCCACGCCGCGGGGTCCAGGGGGCGCCAGCCCTCCGCGGCGTCCGCCCCGGTCCCGTCGACCTCGGACGGCTCCTCGAAGCGGCGGCGGTAGGCCACCGCCCCGCCCTCGACCGCTCCCAAGGCGAAGACCCCGCCGGGCCCGGCCAGCGCCACCTCGTCGCCCTCGGCCGCGTCCGCGGGGACGCCGCCGGCGAGGGCGACCGAGTCGACCTCGTAGGTCTGTTGCTCGGCGAAGTCGTCCTCGTTCAACACCAGCAGCCAATAACGCATAGCCCAATCCCATCACGTCGCCCCGCGCGGCCACGCCGTCCCCGGGCGCTCGCGCTCTGCCTCACTCCGATGCCCGCCCGGCGCGGTCCCGGCGGCGGCCCCTCACCGCTCGGCGTCCGCCTCCGCCGCCGAAGCGGTCTCGCCCTCGGCGGCGGCTTCGTCCGCCTCGGCCTCGGGAGCGTCCTCGCCGTCCCCGTCGCGCCCGCCGCCGGCCAGCTCGCGCTCCAGCTCCGCCAGCCGCTCGTCGCGGCGCCCGATCTCCCACGCGAGGCGGTTCATGGCCGCGTCGACCTGGTCGGCGCGGTAGCCGCGCAGGCCCGTGTCGAAGCGCAGCGCGCCCACCCCGGCCTCGGTCACCGGCCCGTCCTCGCCGAGGCCCGCGGGGGCCTCACCGGGGCCGGCGTCCCGCAGGGAGTCCTGGCCGGTGGCCCAGACGACGATCGAGAAGGCGATCCACACGCCGATGGCCGCGACCACGACCGGCAGCACCAAGCTCACAGGGAACCTCCAAAGGCTCTACGCGAAGAACGCGACATAGGCGAACAGCGCCATTGTGACGACTGCGAGCGTCACCCCCAGACGCGGGTTGTGGGGCACGACCGGCTTGATCGGTTTGCCGGCCCTGTCGTACATCGGCACGCGCGGCTTGTTGGCCGATCCGACCAGCACGTACCCCACCAGCGTCGCCAGCACCGGCGGTATGAACGTCATCGTCATCGACCAGGTCGACTCCCCGCCGCCGGCGGCGCGCAACCAGATCAGCTGCACCGCGAAGCAGACGGCCATGGCGCCGCCGTAGATGAGCAGCTCCCGCACCACGTGGTGGGCGCGCGGCAGGAACGTCGGCCGCTGCGCCGCCCGCATCGTCGCCAGGCGCGCGTCGCCCGCCTCGCGCAGGCGCACGCGCGCGTCGCGCACGATGGTCTCGGCGTCGCCGCCTCCGGCCTCGGGGTCGGGGGTCGGCGCCAGGTCGGGGACGGGGCGGCGCAGCGCCGCGCAGCCCTCGGCGAGCGCGGCCACCTCCTCGTCCAGGGCCGTCCGCAGCGACTCCAGCGAGCGGCGCCGCTGCGCGAGCCGCCGCTGCGCCCGCTCGGCGTCGGCGGTGGTGTCGGCGTCCAGCCGCGCCAGTTCGTGGACGAGTTCGCCGTAGGCGTTCATCGCGTTCACCGCGTCCCCTCCCGCTCGTACTCGTCGAGCCTGCCGGGCCGGACGTAGGGCACCGCGAGCCGCTCGGTGCCCGCGTGCCGGTCGATGACGAGGCAGCGGTTCGCGCGCGCCTCCCAGCCGTTGTTCGGGTCGCCGGTGACCGCGCCCAGGTCCGAGGCGGCGACGTTGAGCGCCACCAGGCCCGCGCAGTGCTCGCGGCCCGAGGCCCCGCCGATGTCGTCGAGGAAGCGCCTGGCCCCGCGCCACCAGCCGATCAGGTGCAGGCCCTGCGCCGGGCCGTGCAGCAGGAGTTCGCGCAGCGCCGGGGGCGAGCCGTCGGCCCCGTCGGCGCCGAACCACACCATGTACGCCGGTCCCGAGCGGTCGGCGAGGATCTCGCCGGGCGCCAGGCTCCGGCAGCGGTGCCCGGCGGCCTCCAGGGCCGCCGTCGCCGCCGCGGCCACGTCGTCGGCCCCGGCCGCGGTGGCCGCGATCCGGAACTCCACGCTGCCGGGCTCGTGCTGCTGGCCCAGCGAGCTGGCGGCGGCGGCCAGGACGTCGGCGGCCACCGGCGAGGTGCCCAGGACCGCCAGGTGCCGTCCGGGGCTGCGGTCGAAGTGGTAGCCGACGGTGGAGACGTCGACGTCCACGGCGCGGCCCAGCAGCGCCCGCGGCGTCGGGTTCGGCCGCAGCGCCGCGTAGCTGGGGTCGTCGGCCAGGTGCTGCTCGTCGAAGCCGCGGAAGACCACCGGCTGCACGTCGGTCTCGCGCCGCTCCCACAGGCGTCGCCGCAGCGCGGCCAGGAGGTCTTCGGCGGCGGAGGCGTCGGGGAAGGCGCAGGTGCGGTTGCGGCCCTTGGCGCCGCCGGAGTCGTTGACGACGGCCTGGCCGAGGGTGATGGTCTCGGCGGCGTCGTTGTCGTCGGCCAGCAGGTGCTTGGCGCCCGGCAGCGCCACGCGCAGCGGGAACTGCCCGAAGATGGAGTCCCGCTTGGCGTACAGGGCCTCGATGCCGGAGATCGTCTGCGAGGCGAGGACCAGGTGGACGCCGTAGGACCGGCCCTTGCGGGCCAGCTCCTCCAGGTGCGCGACGGCTTCGCGCGCGAGGCGGTCGTTGCCCGAGAACAGGACGTGGAACTCGTCGACGACGGCGACGATGCGCGGCAGCCGCGCCTCCGGCCGCAGTTCGCGCAGCCGCGCGAGCCTGGTGGCCCCGGCGCGCTTCATCAGCCCGGCGCGCCTGGACAGCTCGCCGCGCAGCGCCTGGAGCACGGCCGCGCCGTACTCGCGGTCGGACTCGACGCCGACGGCCCTGACGTGCGGTATCCACGACTCGTCGACCGCGCTGGGCGTGAACTCGGTGAACGAGACGCCCTCTTTGAAGTCGAGCAGGTACAGCTCGAGCTCGTCGGGGGAGTAGCGGGTGGCGAGGCCGTAGAGCACGTCGAGGAGGAACACGGTCTTGCCGCCGCCGGTGCGCCCGCCGATGAGCCAGTGCGGGGTGGCGTCGTCGAAGGAGACGGTGACGTCGCCGCCCGGGTCGCGTCCGATGACCGTGGTCAGGCCCGCCCGGCTCGAGTCCGTCCAGATCCGCTCGGGCACGATGTCGGCCACGGTGAGGGTCGACGCCTTCCGGCGCTGCGCGGCGCGCGCGTCGAACACGGCGCGCGTCAGGCTCGGCGAGGGGGTCTGGTCGAGGCGCACCGGCAGCGGCAGCTCGCCGAGCCGGACCTCGTCCTTCCCGCACGTGAGGTGCGCGGTGTGCTCGAGCGCGGGGAGGGTCTCGCCGCTCAAGCCGGTGCGCCAGCCGCACAGCACCAGGTGGGTGCGGGCGGCCGGGCCGGCGTGGGCGAGGGCGGCGAGGCGTTCGCGCAGGCTCCGGCCGACCTGCGGGGGCATGCCGGCGACCATGATGAGGTGGAAGGGCCGGTCGGCGATCGACTGGCCGCGGGCGGCGATGTCGCGGATCTCCTGGAGGCGCTTCTCGGCGTCGGTCAGGACGCGCCCGAAGGCGAGGTGGTCGGCGGCGACGGGTTCGGCGAGCCCGGCGTCGACCAGGGGCGTGGCGGGGGCGAAGACCTGGCCGAGGGTGACGCCGTCGACGAGGCTGACCTCCAGGCCCGGGTAGGCGGCGGCGAGGCGCACCAGGAGGCTCTGGAGGAGCCCGGCGACGCGCGGGTCGGCGGCGTCGGCGTCGACGGCGAGGTGCCCGCGGCCCAGGAGGTCGGCGAGCGCGGGGAAGGCCGGGTCGCCGTCGAGTTCGGCGGTGCCGATCCGCACCGCGCCCGAAGCGGGCTCGTCAGTCCATACGGGAGTGTCGGAGGCGACGGTGTGCAGCTCGGCCCCGAGCCAGCCGCCCGCCGCCGACTCGGCGGTCTGGCGCAGCTTCGCCGACAGCTCCCGGCGGCGTTTCGCCACATCGGTGACGGCCAGCTCCGATTCCTCTTGCGCCAGCAGGCGTTCGGCGCGGTCGGCGGCTCCGGCCACATCGCGCAGCGCCCGCGCGGCGCGCTCCAGTTCGGTCCGCCAACTCAACACTGCCTCCCTCGGATCGCCGCCGAGGCAAGCATAGCGGGGACTACGTGTGCGCGAAGAACCCCAAGGCGAGTTCGGCCAGGTAGGCCGGGTCGTCGGCGCCGCACAGCTCGCGGGCGGAGTGCATCGACAGGATCGGCAGGCCGACGTCCACTGTCAACACGCCGATCTGCGTCGCCGACAGCGGCCCGATCGTGGTGCCGCCGGGGATGTCGTTGCGGTTGACGTAGGTCTGCCACGGGACGCCCGCGTGCTCGGCGGACCGCGCGAACAGCGCCTGCTCCTCGGCGCCGCTGGCGTAGCGCTGGTTCGCGCTGACCTTGATCATCGGGCCGCCGCCGGGCACCGGCCGGTGGCCCGGCTCGTGCTTCTCGGGGAAGTTGGGGTGGACGGCGTTGCCGGTGTCGGCGGACATCATCGCCGAGCCGGCCATGACGCGCGCGTAGGTCTCGTGGTCCTCGCCGAAGAGCCGCCGCAGCACCGTCTCCAGGAACGGGCCCTGCGCGCCCGAGTACGTCGCGGAGCCGACCTCCTCGTAGTTGAACGCGGCGAGGACCGGGACCTCGCGGGTGCCCTCGGCGGCGATGAGCGCCGCGAGGCCCGCGTGCGTGCTGGTGAGGTTGTCCAGCCGCCAGGCCGCGAACAGCTCGCGGTCCTTGCCCAGGTAGGCCGGTTCGTCGAGCGCGACGGCGAACAGGTCGAAGCCGAGCACCTCGGACGCCTCCACGCCCGCCTCGCCCGCGATGAACTCCAGGAACTCGCCCTCGCGCGGCTCCCCGAGGCCCCACACGGGCGTCAGGTGCGACTGCGGGTCGAGCTTGCGGCCCTCGTTGGTGGCCCGGTCGAGGTGGATCGCCAGGCGCGGGACCCGCAGCAGCGGCCGGTCGACCTCCACGAGCACCTCGGCGCCGTCGCGCAGCACCAGCCGCCCCGCCACGCCCAGGTCCCGGTCGAGCCAGGTCTGGTGCGGCACACCGCCGTAGACCTCCACGGCGATCTGCTTCCAGCCCGCCGCGCCGGTGTCCGGGCGCGGCTTGACCTTCAGCGTCGGCGTGTCGGTGTGCGCGCCGAAGATGCGGAAGCCGTCGGCGTCGCCGCTCTCCATGCGCCAGGCGATGATCGAGCCGTCGCGGACCACGTAGTAGCCCCCGGGCTCGGCGGGCCACTCCTCGGTCTCGGCGAGCCGGCGGAACCCGGCCGCCTCCAGCCGCCGGCCGGCCTCGGCGCACGCGTGGTACGGCGTGGGGCCGGCCTTGATGAACGCGGCGAGGTCGTCGGTGTGAGCGCGGTCGAACCGGGTCATCGGAGCGGCTCCTTCATTGGCGGGAATCGGGCGCGGCTGACAGCATAGACGAATGCGCGCGTTGAAATTGGGGCGAAGGACCTTCGGTGAGGGCGACTACGCGGTGATGGCCATCGTGAACCGCACCCCCGACTCCTTCTACGATGCCGGGGCCACCTTCGAGTTCGACGCGGCCCTGGCCGCCGTCGCGAACGCGGTGGCGAGCGGCGCCGACATCGTCGACGTCGGCGGCGTCAAGGCGGGCGACGGCCCCGAGGTGGGCGTCGCCGAGGAGATCGACCGGGTCGTGCCGTTCATCGCCGCCGTCCACGACGCCCACCCCGAGCTGGTGATCTCGGTGGACACGTGGCGGAGCGAGGTCGCCCGCGAGGCCGTCGCGGCAGGGGCCGAGCTGGTCAACGACACCTGGGCCGGGTGGGACCCCGGCGTCGTCCAGGTCGCCGCCGACACCGGCGCCGGACTCGTCTGCTCCCACACCGGCGGGCTCGAACCGCGGACCGTCGCGGCCAGGCCCGACTACGGCGACGTCGTCGCCGAGGTGCGCACCGAGCTCGTCGCGCGCGCCGAGGCGGCCGTGGCCGAGGGCGTGCGCGCCGACGGCATCCTCATCGACCCCACCCACGACTTCGGCAAGACCACCTACCACTCGCTGGAGCTGACCCGCCGCCTCGACGAGCTGACCGGGACCGGCTGGCCCACGCTCGTGGCCCTGTCCCGCAAGGACTTCGTGGGCGAGACGCTCGACCTGCCGGTGGACCGCCGCCTGAACGGCACCCTCGCGGCCACCGCCGTCTCGGCCTGGCTGGGCGCCCGCGTCTTCCGCGCCCACGACGTGGCCGCCACCCGCGAGGTCCTCGACATGGTCGCCTCGGTCACGGGGCGGCGCCCCCCGAAGAACCCGCACCGGAGCCTGTGAGCGCGGCGCCGCGCCCGCTCATTCGGCCTTGCGCATGTGGTCGACGGCCTCGTCGAGGTCGTCGGTCACGAGCATCAGGTCGACGTCCTTGTCGTTGATCTTGCGCTGCTCGACCATGCTGCTGCGCAGCCAGTCCACCAGGCCGCCCCAGTACGCCGTGCCGATCAGCGCGATCGGGAACCGGCCGACCTTCTCGGTCTGCACCAGCGTCAGCGACTCGAACAGCTCGTCCATGGTCCCGTAGCCGCCGGGCAGGGCGCAGAACCCGCACGAGTACTTCAGGAACATGACCTTGCGGACGAAGAAGTAGTGGAAGTCGAGCTGGACGTCCACATAGTCGTTGACGCCCTGCTCGAACGGCAGCTCGATGCCCAGGCCGACCGATTTGACGCCCGCTTCGGCCGCGCCCCGGTTGGCCGCCTCCATCGCGCCCGGCCCGCCGCCGGTGATGATCGAGAACCCGGCCTTGCCGAGCTTGTAGCCCAGCTCCACGCCGAGCTTGTACTCCTCGGAGTCGACCGGGGTGCGCGCCGAACCGTAGACGCCGATGGCGTCGCCCAGCTCGGCGGCCTCGAGCGTGTCGAAGCCCTCCACGAACTCGGCCTGGATCTTCAGGGTCCGCCAGGACGCCTTCTGCTTCCACTCCTCGCTGCGGCGCGAGTCGAGCAGGTGCTCGTCGGCGGTGACACGGCGCTTGATCGTCATGGGATTTCCTTTCGCGGGGCCCCTGCGCGCGCCCCTCGGTCGGGGGAGCGCGTCAGGACGCCTCGGTAACGTAGGCCAGCAGTGCGTCCGCGCAGGAGCGGATGCGGGGGATCTCGACGCGCTCGTCCTGCTTGTGGGCGAGGTTCGGGTCGCCCGGCCCGAAGTTGACCGCCGGGACGCCCAGGGTCGCGAAGCGCGCCACGTCGGTCCAGCCGAGTTTGGCGCGGAACTCGCCCCCGGCGGCGGCGACGAACTCGGCCGCCTCCGGCCGGTCCAGGCCCGGGCGGCACGACGGCGCCGAGTCGGTGACCTCGACGTCGAAGCCGTCGAAGACCTCCCGCAGGTGCGCCTCGGCCCCGGCCTCGTCCCGGTCGGGCGCGAAGCGGTAGTTCACCTCGACCCACGCCAGGTCGGGGATGACGTTCCCGGCCACGCCGCCGCCGATGAAGACCGCGTTCAGGCCCTCCCGGTAGGCGCAGCCGTCGACCTCGACCTGCCTGGCGTCGTAGGCGGACAGTCGGTCCAGCACCGGCGCGATCTTGTGGATCGCGTTCTCGCCCTTCCACGAGCGCGCCGAGTGGGCCCGTTTGCCGCCGGTGGCGACGCGCACCCGCATCGTCCCCTGGCATCCGGCCTCGACCAGGCCGTAGGTGGGCTCCAGCAGGATCGCGAAGTCGGCGGCCAGCAGCTCGGGCCGCGTCCGCGACAGCTTGTTGAGCCCGTTGTGCTCGGCCTCGATCTCCTCGCAGTCGTAGAACGCGAAGCTCAGGTCGAACCTCGGCTCGGCCACGGTCGCGGCGATCCACAGCGCCAGCGCCGTCCCCGACTTCATGTCCGAGGTCCCCAGCCCCCACAGCACGTCGCCGTCCAGGCGGGTGGGGAAGTTGTCGTTGACCGGGACGGTGTCCAGGTGCCCGGCGAGCATCACGCGCCGCCCGCGCCCCAGCTCGGTCCGGGCGACGAGGGTGTTGCCCACGCGTTCGAGCTTGAGGTGCTCGAAGCGCCCCAGCGCCGCCTCCACGGCGTCGCAGATCGCGGTCTCCTCGCGCGAGACCGACCGGATGTCGCACAGCGCGCGGGTGAGCGCGACCGGGTCGGCGAGGACTGCCTCACTCAAAACTGTCACATCCGCAGACGATACCCGCCGCGCCGATAGGCTTCGGGGGTGAGTGAATTCCTGACTGACGCAGCATGGGGCATCGGCGTGGCGACCGTCGACGCCGACGGGAACGTCCTCGACGTGTGGTTCACCGAGCTCGGCCTCGGCGAGGCCCCCGACGGCCTGGAAGCCCCGAAGATCGACACCCCCAACCCCACCGGCACCGCCTCCAAGGGCGTGGCGGTCGGCATCGGCTCCCTCGCCGAGGAGCCGGTCGACACCGCCGACGTGTACCTGCGGCTGCACCTGCTGTCGCACCGCCTCGTGATCCCCCACTCGATCAACCTGACGGGGATCTTCGGCCTCCTGCCCAACAACGCCTGGACGAGCTTCGGGCCGGTCCCGGCCGAGCGGGTGAACGACGCGCGCCTGCGCCTGCGCGAGGCCGGCGAGGTGCTCGAGGTGAAGTCGGTGGACAAGTTCCCGCCGATGGCCGACTACGTGACGCCCCCGGGCGTGCGCATCGCCGACGCCTCGCGGGTGCGCCTGGGCGCCCACCTGGCCGAGGGCACCACCGTCATGCACGAGGGATTCGTCAACTTCAACGCCGGGACGCTCGGCAACTCGATGGTCGAGGGCCGCATCTCGGCCGGGGTCCTGGTCGGCGACGGCTCCGACATCGGCGGCGGCTCCTCGATCATGGGCACCCTCTCGGGCGGCGGCAAGGAGGTCATCTCGATCGGCGAGCGCTGCCTGCTGGGCGCGAACGCCGGCATCGGGATCTCCTTGGGCGACAACTGCGTCGTGGCCGCCGGCTGCTACGTCACCGCCGGGTCGAAGGTGACCCTCCCCGACGGCGCGGTGGTCAAGGCCGCGGCCCTGTCGGGCAAGGACGACCTCCAGTTCTGGACCAACACCCAGACCGGCGTGCTGGAGGTGCGGCCGCGCTCGGGCTCGTGGGGCGAGCTCAACGCGGCCCTGCACAGCTCCCAGTGAGGCCCGGCCCGAGATGAGCAAGGCCCGCCCGACTCCGGTCGGACGGGCCTTCGCCGTCGGCGCCCCCGCCGGGGACGCCCTGGTCACGACGTGGGCGTCAGGCCCAGCTGCTTGCCCGCCAGCGACACCTTGCGCAGCGCGAGCTGGTCGGCCACCGCGCGGATCGCGCGCGACGCCTCCGCGTCGGGGTCGGACAGGACCAGCGGCACCCCCGCGTCGCCGCCCTCGCGCAGCCGCGGGTCGAGCGGCACCTGGCCCAGCAGCGGCACCTCGGCGCCGACGTCCCTGGTGAGCGCCTCGGCCACGGTCTTCCCGCCGCCCGAGCCGAACGGCTCGATGTGGGAGCCGTCGGGCAGCTCCATCCACGACATGTTCTCGACCACGCCCGCGAGCTTCTGGTGCGTCTGGGTCACGATCGCCCCGGCGCGCTCGGCGACCTCGGCGGCGGCCTGCTGCGGCGTGGTCACCACGACCAGCTCCGCCGTCGGCAGCAGCTGCGCGACCGAGATCGCGATGTCGCCGGTGCCGGGGGGCAGGTCGAGCAGGAGCACGTCCAAGTCGCCCCAGTACACGTCCGCGAGGAACTGCTGGAGCGCCCGGTGCAGCATCGGGCCGCGCCAGACCACGGCGGTGTTGCCCGGCGTGAACATCCCGATCGAGATCACCTTCATGCCGTGCGCCTGCGGCGGCATGATCATGTCCTCGACCTGCGTCGGCGCGCCCTCGACGCCGAGCATCCGCGGCACCGAGTGCCCGTAGATGTCGGCGTCGACCACGCCCACCGACAGGCCCTTCTGCGAGAGCGCCGCGGCCAGGTTCACCGTGATCGACGACTTGCCGACCCCGCCCTTGCCCGAGGCGACCGCGAACACGCGGGTGCGCGACTGCGGCAGGTTGAACGGGATGACCGGCTCGGCGGCCTGCCCGGGGCCGCGCAGCTTGACCTGGAGGTCCTTGCGCTGCTCCTCGCTCATGACGCCGAAGTCGACCGCGACCTCCTCGACGCCCTCGACGCCGAGCGCCGCCTCGCGCACGTCGTGCTGGAGCGTGTCGCGCAGCGGGCAGGCGGCGACCGTCAGCAGGATCCTGACGTTGAGGCGGCCGCCGTCCGCCTCGACGGCGTCGACCATCCCCAGCTCGGTGATGGGACGACGGATCTCGGGGTCGTTGACGTGCGAGAGCGCCTCATGGACGGCCTCGACTACTGCGGCGGTATCAGACATGCTCCAATCGTAACCACCTGGACGGGATCGGCCATCCGGGCGTAGTGTGCCGCACATGCTCCCGTTCACGATCGTCGACGTCTTCGCCCTGCCGTCCCCCGACGGCGGCTTCACGCCCTACACCGGCAACCAGCTCGCCGTCGTCTACGACGGCCACGACCTGACCGCCGGGCAGATGCAGGCCGTCGCCCAGGAGTTCGGGTTCTCCGAGACCGCCTTCGTGCTCCCGGCCACCGTCCCGGGCGCCGACTACCGCGCCCGCATCTTCACTCCCACGGAGGAGCTGCCCTTCGCCGGGCACCCCACGATCGGCGCGGCGCTCGCCGCGGTCCGCTCCGGGCGCGTCGCGCCCAAGGACGGCACGGTCGTCCAGGAATGCGCCGCGGGCCTGATGCGCGTCGAACTGCGCGGCGCCGACGGCGCGCCGGACACCGCCAAGCTCACCTCCACGGCCATCACGGTCGGCGACGCCCTCGACGCCGGGGAGGCCGCCGCCTCCTGCGGCCTGGACGCCTCCCGCGTCATCGGCACCCCGCAGACGACCGGCGCGGGCTACGACCACAACTTCGTGCGCCTGGCCGACGCCGACGTCACCGCCGCCGCCGACCACCTCGACGCGCTCGCCAAGATCTACCTGTTCAGCTTCGACCCCCAGACCGGCGCCGTCCACGGACGGCTGTTCCACGAAGGGGTCGGCGAGGACCCCGCCACCGGCTCGGCCGCCCTCGCCCTCGGCGTCTACCTCGTCGAGCAGGGCCTGGTCGCCGGCGAGGGCGTCCACCGCTACGAGATCGCCCAGGGCGCCGAGATCGGCCGCCCCTCCGCGCTCTCCGGGGAGGTCCTGGTCGAGGACGGCAGGGCCGCGGCCGTCTCGGTCACCGGCTCGGCCGTCACCATCGCCGAGGGCGCCCTCGTCACGCTGCCGGGCGCGAGCTGAACGCCTCGGCCGTGTAGCGTCCGGCCGCTCGGGGCGGGGCCGGGGACGTCCGGGACCACCGTGTTTCCACCCCTGTCCGAAGGGAGGCGAAACCCGCTCCCAATTCACGTGATCGGGGCCCGGCGGTGCTGTGTTTCGTCCCCGGCATGTGCGAGACTCCCCCCATGAACTCACCGCGACCGAGGCAAGCGCCCTACGACCGAGACGGCGAACTCGCCGAGGTGATCGACCTGCCCGCGAACGAGCTCGCGGACGAGCAGGCGAGCCAGCTCGGGCGCATCCAGGAACTCGACTCCCTCGCAGGCAAGACCGCGCTCGTGACCGGCGCGGGGGCCCCCGACGGCATCGGCTACGCCATCGCCACCCGGCTGCGCCTGCTGGGCGCCTCCGTGGCGGTCGTCTCCACCACCAAGCGCATCCACGAGCGCGCCGGTGAGATCGACGCGGTCGGATTCGTCGCCGACCTCACCGACGAGGCCGAGGTCGGCGGGCTGGCCGACGCGGTCACCGACGCCGTCGGCGAGGTGGACATCGTGGTCAACAACGCCGGGCTCACCTCGAAGACCGACCCGGCCGTGGTCAAACCCGTCGCCCAGCTGTCCTATGCGGACTGGAAGACGGAGCTGGCGCGCAACCTCGACACCTCCTTCCTCGTCTCGCGCGCGTTCGTGCAGGGCATGGCCGAACGCGGCTGGGGCCGCGTGGTCAACATCGCCGCCGCCATCGGCGTGGTCAACGCCGTCCCCGCCGAGGCCGCCTACGCGGCGGCGAAGGCGGGCGTCGCGGGACTGACCAAGGCGCTCGCCACCGAGGTCGTGGCCGACGGCGTGACGGTCAACGCGATCGCGCCCGGACTGGTCCGCACCGGCTCCTCGACCGTCTCTGAGCTCCAGCGCGGCCTCGACGGGCCCATGGGCCGCCCCGGCACGCCCGAGGAGGTGGCCGCGGCGGCGGCGTTCTTCTGCGCCCCCTCCGCTTCCTATGTGACGGGCCAGACGCTCGTGGTCGACGGGGGCGCCGGCATCCGGGGCTAGTGCGCCGGAACCGCCGGGGGCCCTCCGGCGTCCAATCCGCGGGGCGCGTCCGCAACCTCGGTATCGGTGCGGTCGTTAGTCCTGCATGATCACGACTTCGGAATGGACACCAGCGGCGATGGACGAGGCGTTCGGGGAGACGACCCGGGAACACCAGGGGCGCGTGAGCACGGGCCTGGTCCTGCTCATCGGCGGGCTCGTCGGCCTCGCGGCCGCGTTCGACCTCACCTACGAGCGCATCGCCTCGCTGATCGACCCCGGCCACGTCATCTCGTGCGACTTCAACCCGGTCCTGTCGTGCGGCACCGTCATGTCGACGGACCAGGCGTCGGTGTTCGGCTTCCCGAACCCGGTCGTCGGGCTCATGGCGTTCCCGCTCGTCGTCTTCACCGGCGTGCTGCTCCTGGCACGGGTCGAGCTGCCGCGCTGGGTCCTGCTGACCTTCAACCTCGGCACGCTCGCGGGCCTCGCCTTCGTCGCGTGGCTGATCTTCCAGTCGGTGTACCGGATCGGCGTGCTGTGCCCGTGGTGCATGGCCGTGTGGGCGGCGGTCCTGCCGATCTTCTGGTTCACCACCGTCCACAACCTCCGCAGCGGCGCCCTCCCGGTGGGGGAGGACTGGCGCGGCCCGGTCGACGACCTGCTGCGCCACCACTGGATCGGCCTGGCCGTCCTCTACGGCGTCGTCGTCGCGATCGTCGGCATGGGCTTCTGGGACTACTGGTCCACGCTCCTGTGAAGGCGCCGCCGCGGCGCGGACGCCCGCGCCGCGGCGACGCCCCTAGGCGATCCTGAGGCCGACCGGTTCGAGCCAGCCGCCCTCGGAGAGGTACTCGATGACCTGCTCGACGGCCTCGCCGACGGTGATGTCGGTCGTGTCGATCGTCAGCTCCGCGCCCGGCGGCTCCTCGTACGGGTCGGAGACCCCGGTGAACTCGGGGATCTGCCCGGCCCGCGCCTTGGCGTACAGGCCCTTGCGGTCGCGCGCCTCGCACACCTCGATCGGCGTGTTGACGTGGACGAGCACGAAGTCGGCCCCCGCGGCCTCGGCCATGCGCCGGGCCTCGGCCCGGTCGGCCTCGTACGGCGCGATCGGCGCGGCCATCCCGATGCCGCCGTGGCGGGCGACCTCGGAGGCCACGTAGCCGATGCGGCGGATGTTCATCGACCGGTCGGTCCTGGAGAACCCGAGGCCGGCCGAGAGCACGCGGCGCACCACGTCGCCGTCGAACAGCGAGACCGTGCGGGTGCCCTCCTCCAGCAGCGCCTCGTAGACCCCGCGCGAGATCGTCGACTTGCCCGAGCCCGACAGGCCGGTGAAGAACAGCACCAGGCCCCGCTGGCGGCGCGGCGGGCGGGCCTTGCGTAGCTCGGCGGCGACGCTCGGCGGCGTGTGCCACTCGGGCAGCCCGAAGCCGCGGTCGAGCATGTCGGCGACCTCGGCGTCGCTCAGGGCCGTGCGCCTGAACGGCGGCTCGATGTCCTCGATGGGCCGCCACTGGCCGTCGCGCGTGTCGTAGGCCAGCTCGCGCGGCACCATCGCGCGGATGCCGTCGCCGCCGGCGAGCCCGTCGGCGCCGGTCATGATGTGCGTGGCCCCGTAGGCGGCGGCGACCCTCGCCGTCAGCAGGCCGTCGCGCAGGCGGTCGCCGCGCTTGGACAGCGGCACCGTCAGCACCGTCGCGGTCGGCAGCCGGTCCTTGGCGGCCAGGACGCTGCGCACCAGCGCCGCCGTGGGCAGCCGCAGCGCCGTGCCGCCGTTGATCTCGTCGCCGGTGGGGATCATGACCAGGACGTGGGCGGCGAGGTTGTGGGCGGCGCGGACCAGCTGGGCGAGCTGCGGGCGGTGCAGCGGCCGGTCGGCGACCAGCGCGAGCACCCGCGGCTTGGTGTACGTGGTCTTCGCCTGCTCGGGGGTGGCGCGCAGGCCGATGAACACGCCGTGGGCGGCGTCGGCGATGCGCCGCACCGGCCCGCCGACGCGGACGATGTCGGGGCCGAGCGGGTCGAGCGTGTGGCACTCCACGGCCGCCACCGGCGCCCCCTCGGGGTCGGTGATGCGCAGCACCCGGCGCTTGCGGTCGGGGTTGTCCAGCTCCCGCGCGAGGTCGACGGGCACGTCGAGCGTCACCGGCACCGGCCAGGCCGTGCCGTCGGGCAGCGTGCCGGTCTGGGCGACGTGGCGGGCCTCCGCCTCGCTCATGAAGCCGCACAGGGGAGCGTAGGCGCCGTAGAGCAGCAGTTCGAGGTCGGCCAGCTCGTGTGGCAGCGGGGTGTGGCTCGGCGCTTCGGCGAGGACCCCGTCGGGCAGTACCCAGTCAGACATCGTTGGTCGCGATCCCTTCGCAGTGCGCAGGCGGCTGTGCGGTGACGGACGGTTCGGTGGTGGCACCAGGGTATTCCACCGCTCCGACGAGGACCTCACCCGCTGTGCGGGAGTGTGGACGACTGCGGCCGCCGGGCCAGCGCGAACGGCGCGGCCGTCTCGCATCGCGGGCCGAGCAAGTGACTTCACGGTTGTGAATAAGTTACGCTGGCAGCGCCAATCTACGGCTCGCAAGCATCGCCGTGGGGCCGATCCGCGGCTCACCAGTGTCGCCGCGGGGCCCGGTCCGCGGTTCGCGAGCGTCGCCGTGGACGCTGATCTACGGTTCGGTGAGCACGGTCGTGGACGGGGCTCGCCCACGGCTCGGCAAGCGTCGTCATCGGAGCGCACCGGCTCCGCGGGCCTCGCGGCCGGAGCCCGGCGGATCGGCGGCAGTGCAGCAGTGACCGCGGACATCGGCGTCGGCGCGAGCGGCCCGAGCGGGTTTCACGGCGAAGCCCGTAGGCCATACATTGGTTCGCCCAAACCACCATTGGAGAACTCCATGGACTACTACGACACTTCCGGCGAGGTCGACGAGAAGCAGCTCCGCAGGGACATCCGCCGTCTCGGCAACCTCCTCGGCCAGGCACTGGTCCGCCAGGAGGGCCCCCAACTGCTCGAACTCGTCGAAGAGGTCCGCGGCCTGGTCCGCGACAGGCCCGAGGCCGTCGCCGCCCGCCTCGCCAAGCTCGACGTCACCGAAGAGGTCGACCTCGCGCGCGCGTTCGCCACCTACTTCCACCTCGCGAACATCACCGAGCAGGTCCACCGCGCCCGCGACATGCGCCGCGGCCGGGCCGAGAACGGCGGCTGGCTCGCCCAGGCCCGCGCCGAGATCACCGCCGGGGACATCCCGGCCGACCAGATCGCCGCCGCGGCCGACCACCTCGAGGTCCGCCCGGTCTTCACCGCCCACCCCACCGAGGCCGCCCGCCGCTCCATCCTCGTCAAGCTGCGGAACATCGCCGACCTCCTCGACGCCGAGACCGCCGAGCGCGCCGTCCTCGGCTCGGCCGACGTCGACGCGGTCAACTCCCGCCTCGCCGAGATCATCGACCTGCTGTGGCAGACCGACGAGCTCCGCGTCGAGAAGCCCGAGCCGACCGACGAGGCCCGCAACGCGATCTACTACCTCACCGACCTGTACCGCGACGCCGCGGCGCGCGTCCTGACCGACCTCAACGCCACCCTCACCGACCTCGGCGGCTCGCCCCGGCCCGGGAGCGCGCCGCTCAAGTTCGGCACCTGGATCGGCGGCGACCGGGACGGCAACCCCTTCGTCACCCCCGAGGTCACCAAGCAGGTGCTGCTGATGCAGCACGAGCACGGCATCGCCGCCGCCGAGGGCGCCGTGGCCGAGCTCATCAACGAGCTCTCGGTCTCCCAGGCGGTGCGCCCGGCCTCCCAGGACCTCGTCGACTCGGTCGCGGCCGACCTCGACCGGCTCGACACCATCCCCGCCCGCTACCGGCGCATCCACGCCGAGGAGCCCTACCGGCTCAAGGCCCGCGCGATCGAGGCGAAGCTCGCCAACACCCGCACCCGCCACGCCGAGGGCCTGCCGCACCGGCCCGGCATCGACTACGCCGACGGCCGCGAACTGCTCGCCGACCTCCAGGTCATGCGCGACTCCCTGGCCCGCCACCGCGGCCAGCTCGCCGCCAAGGGCGTCCTCGACCGCGTCATCCGCACCGTCGCCGCCTTCGGCCTCCAGCTCGCCACCATGGACGTGCGCGAGCACTCCGAGGCCCACCACGCGGTCCTGGCCGAGCTGTACGACACCTCCGGCGAACTCGACAAGCCCTACGCCGACCTGACCGACGCCGAGCGCGACGAGCTGCTCTCGCGCGAGCTGTCCGGCCACCGCCCGCTCGCGCCCGCCGACGTCGAGCTCTCCGGCCCGGCCCGCAAGACCCTCGACGTCTTCCACGCCATCAAGGACGCCCAGCGCCAGTTCGGCAAGTCCATCGTGGAGTCCTATATCGTCTCGATGACCCACGAGCCCGCCGACGTCCTCGCCCCGGCGATCCTCGCCCGCGACGCCGGACTGGTCGACGTCGCCCGCGGCCGCGCCGACATCGGCTTCGTCCCCCTCCTCGAAGAAGTCCGCGAGCTCGCGGGCGCCGACGCCCTCATCGACCGGCTGCTGAGCCAGCCCGCCTACCGCGCGATCGTCGCCGCCCGCGGCGACGTCCAGGAGGTCATGCTCGGCTACTCCGACTCCAACAAGGACGCCGGGATCACCACCAGCCAGTGGTCCATCCAGGCCGCCCAGCGCCAGCTGCGCGACGTCGCCGCCAAGCACGGCGTGCGCCTGCGCCTGTTCCACGGCCGCGGCGGCACCGTCGGCCGCGGCGGCGGCCCCACCCACGAGGCGATCCTCGCCCAGCCCTCGGGCACGCTCGACGGCGCCATCAAGATCACCGAGCAGGGCGAGGTCCTCTCCGACAAGTACACGCTCCCGGCGCTCGCCCGCGAGAACCTCGAACTGACCGTGGCCGCCTCGCTGAAGGCGACGCTGCTGCACACCGAGCCGCGGCACCAGCCGGAGGTGCTGGGCCGCTGGTTCGAGGTCATGGAGCAGACCTCCGAGGCCGCCAAGGGCGCCTACCGGGAGCTGACGGCCATGCCCGGGCTCTCCGACTACTTCTGGGCCGTCAGCCCCACCGAGCTGCTCGGCGCGCTCAACATCGGCTCGCGCCCCTCCAAGCGCCCCAACACCAGCGCCGGACTGGAGGGCCTGCGGGCCATCCCGTGGGTGTTCGGCTGGACCCAGTCGCGGCAGATCGTGCCCGGCTGGTACGGCGTCGGCTCCGGCCTCGCCGCCGTCCGCGAGGCGGGCCTGAGCGACGAGATCGCCGAGATGCACGGCAAGTGGCACTTCTTCTCCAACTTCATCTCGAACGTGGAGATGACGCTGGCGAAGACCGACCTGGACATCGCCGCGCAGTACGTCGCGACGCTCGTCCCGGCCGAACTGCGGCCGATCTTCGAGGCCATCACGACCGAGCACGCGCGCACCGTCGCCGAGATCCTCGCGCTCACCGGCGAGGACCGCCTGCTGGACGCCAACCCGCAGCTGGCGCGCACCCTGGAGGTCCGCGACCGCTACCTGGCGCCCTTGCACCACCTCCAGATCTCGCTGCTCAAGCGCTACCGCGCCGAGGGCGGTGCGGACGTGGACGTGGACCCGCAGCTCAAGCGCGCCCTGCTCATCACCGTCAACGGCATCGCCGCCGGCCTGCGCAACACCGGCTGAGCCGCGCTCAGTTCGCCGAGGGCGCCTTCTCCGCGTCCTCGGCGAGCCGGCGCTCATGCTGCTCGCACGCGAGGTCCCACAGCTCGCGGAGGTCGGCCTCGGACAGCGCGAGCCCGAAATCGCCGCCGAGCAGCTCGGCGAACGCCTCGGCGTCCTCGACCACGCGCACCGACCGCCCCTCGGGCAGCACCGGGTCGTAGACGGTGAGGGTGCGCGCCCGCAGCACCGTAGTCGCCTCGGCGCCGGGCCGCTGGACCGTCAGCGTCTTGACGAACGGCGAGTCCGGCGCGGTCGACAGCTCGCGGCACTTGGGCGCGAAATCGGCCAAGGGCCGGGCCGCCGTCGCGAAGTCGAACGACAGGTCCTGCACGCGGGGGTCGATCGAGCAGCGCCACAGGCCCTCCTCGTCGAGGCGCCACAGCCCGAAGTTGAACGCCCCCACCCGGTGGCTGCCCTCCCGCAGCGGCAGCGGATCGCGGAAGCCCACGCCCAGGCCGACGTCCGCGAGGTGCTCGGCGCGCCCGGCGCGCACCAGCAGCGGCAGGTGGTTGAACCAGTTGGCGTCGCCCTCGGCGGCGCGCCCGACCCCGCCCAGGACGCGGCGCACGTCGAAGCCCAGGGCCTCCAGCGCCAGCGCCAGCACGTGGTTCTGCTCGTAGCAGAAGCCGCCGCGCCGCCCGGTCACGATCTTGTCGAACAGCGCGTCCGCCTCCAGACGGATCGGCCGCCCGAGCTGGATCTCGAGGTTCTCGTAGGGCACGGCGTCGATGTGCGCCCGGTGGATTCGCGCCAGCGCCTCCGCGGTCGGGCGCTTCGGCCTGGCGAGCCCGATCCGCTCCAGATAGGCGTCGAGCTGGGAGCTGCTGAACACCCCCTGACCCTATCGTGGGCGTGTCGCATCATCGACATAGATTTGCGGTGTGCCTGCGGTCGAAGCGAGACGCGTTGCGACGGTATGGCATAGTCCCAACGTCCTCCCCGGAACCGCCCCCTTTGAAGGAGACCCTCACTATGGTCATGGGCCCCACCCACGCCATGTCCGGTGCCGCGCTGTGGCTCACGGGATCGGCCGTCGCCTCCCTGGCGTTCGGCCTCGACCAGTCCTCAGCGGAGCTCGTCGTCGGCACCATCGCCGTCTCCGGCGCCGCCCTGTACCCCGACATCGACTGCGCGGGGAAGGTCACCGAGAACAAGGGCGGGTCCACCGTGGCCCGCTCCTTCGGCGTCGTCTCCCTCTTCGTGGCCGAATGCGTCGAGCGCCTGTGCTACTGGTTCTACCTGCTCACGAAATCCAAAAAGGATAAGAAACGCAAGAACGGGCACCGGACCTTCACCCACACCGCCCTCCACGCCGCGCTCGTCGGCACCGGCGTCGGCTTCCTGGCCGCGCAGTTCGGCAAACCGGCGGTCATCGCGATCCTGTTCATCCTCACCGGACTCGCGGTGCGCGGCCTCCTCCCCACCGCGGTGAACAAGAAGGGCTGGCTCATCACCACCGGGGTCGCCCTCGCCTCCTCCTACGGCATGTACCACCTGCTGCCCGAGAACCGCTCCTACTGGATCCTCGGACTGGCGATGGGCCTGGGCTGCTTCATCCACATCCTCGGCGACATGATCACCAAGATGGGCTCGCCCCTGCTGTTCCCCATCCCGATCAAGAAGCGCCGCTGGGCCGACCTCGGCCTGCCCCGGGACATCGCGCTCCGCGCCGGCGGCAAGGGCGAGAACCGCATCCTCCTGCCGATCCTCACCGGCGTGGTCGTCCTCGGCATGTTCTACAACCTCCCCGAGGTCCAAGAGCTCATCTTCGGCAGCCCCGTCACCGAGACGGTCGTCGACGCCGACCCCGGGCAGTGAAGCGCACCGGGCCCCGGACGGGCGCGAGGTAGTATCGACCGGTTGCCGGTTCCGGGCGCCCTGGGCGCCCGGAACCGGACCGTCAGCGTGCCCTGAACACCGGATGGGGCGTTTCCCGAATGTCCGAAGGCAAAGCCATGTCCCAACTCTCACGCCTGCTCGACGCCGCCTCCGCCTCGCCGAAGCTCGCCCGCCTCGCCGAACTCGCCGCCGACGCCGAGCGGCCCGTCGACGTGATCGCCGTCCCCGGCGCCCGCCCGCTCGCCCTCGCCAGGGCCGCGCAGCACGCGCCCGGCCCGGTGCTGGCCGTCACCGCCACCTCCCGCGAGGCCGAAGAGCTCGCCGAGGCCCTCGCCTCCTTCCTCCCCGAATCGCACATCGCGCTCTACCCCGCCTGGGAGACCCTCCCGCACGAGCGCCTCTCGCCCCGCTCCGACACCGTCGGCGCCAGGCTCGAACTGCTGCACCGCATCCACGCCGGCGACGTGCCCCGCGTCATCGTCACCCCCGTCCGCGGCGCCCTCCAGCCCCAGCTCAAGGGCCTCGGCGCGCTGGAGCCGATCCGGCTGCGCCGCGGCGACGAGACCGACCTGACCGAACTGGCCGACCGCCTCCTGGGCCTGGCCTACGAACGGGTCGACCTGGTCGAGAAGCGCGGCGAGTTCGCCGTGCGCGGCGGCATCCTCGACGTCTTCCCGCCCACCGCGCAGCACCCGCTGCGCCTGGAGTTCTTCGGCGACGAGGTCGACGCCATCCGCGAGTTCTCCGTGGCCGACCAGCGCTCCCTGGAGCCCGCCGAGGAGCTGCGCGCCACGGCCTGCCGCGAGCTGCTGCTGACCGACGACGTCCGCGCCAAGGCCGCCGAACTGGCCGCCACCCACCCCGGCATCGCCGAGATGTGCGCCAAGCTCGCCGAAGGCATCCCCGTCGAAGGCATGGAATCGCTCATGCCCGCCCTCGTCGGCCCCGAGAACCTCGAACTGCTCAACGAGACCCTCCCGGCCCGGTCCCTGGTCGTCGCGATCGAGCCCGAGCGCATCCGCACTCGCGCCACCGACCTCGTGGCGACCTCGAACGAGTTCCTGGAGGCGTCCTGGGCCGCCGCCGCGGCCGGAGCCGAGGCCCCCGTGGACCTCGGCGCGGGCATCTTCCGCGACCTGGCCGACGCCCGCACGGTCGCCCTGGAGGCGGGCCAGCGCTGGTGGACCGTCTCGCCGTTCGCCGCCGCCCCCGAGGCGGACGACCTCGCCGCCGAACTGGCCGCCATCACCGGCGAGGGCCCCGCCGGGGACGTGTCCGACGACGCGATCACCGTCGACCTCGGGATCGCCGAGGCCCCGCGCTACCACGGCGACGCCGCCAGGCTCACCGCCGACGTCAAGACGTGGACGCAGGCCGGGCGCGCCGTGGCCGTGGTCTACCCGGCCCTCGGCGGCGCCGAGCGGGCCGCCGAGCAGCTCCGCGGCGCCGGGGTCGGCGCCCACGCGACCGCCGCCCCCGAAGCCTTCGCCCCCGGCGAGGTCACCGCCTGCGTGGGCACGCTCGCCGTCGGCTTCGTCGACGAGGCCGCCGGCCTCGCCGTGGTCACGGCCGCCGACATCGCCGGCGGCAAGGCCCTCGCCGCGCAGCGCCCCCGCAAGGGCAAGGCCGCCAAGCGGCGCGGCACGATCAACCCGCTCGAACTCTCGCCCGGCGACTACGTCGTCCACGACTCGCACGGCGTCGGCAAGTACGTCGAGATGGTGCGCCGCAACATCGGCGGCGCCGAGCGCGAATACCTCGTCATCGAGTACGCGGCCTCCAAGCGCGGCCAGCCCGGCGACCGCCTGTTCGTCCCCACCGACTCGCTCGACCAGCTCACCCGCTACGTCGGCGGCGAGCAGCCGACCGTCCACAAGCTCGGCGGCACGGACTGGCAGAAGACGAAGCGGCGCGCCCGCAAGGCCGTGCGCGAGATCGCCGCCGAGCTGATCCAGCTCTACGCGGCCCGCCAGGCCGCCGAGGGCCACGCGTTCGCGCCCGACACGCCGTGGCAGCGCGAGATGGAGGACGCCTTCCCCTACATCGAGACGCCGGACCAGATGTCGGCGATCGTCGACACTAAGGCGGACATGGAGTCCCGCGTCCCCATGGACCGGCTCGTGATGGGCGACGTCGGCTACGGCAAGACCGAGGTGGCCGTCCGCGCCGCGTTCAAGGCCGTCCAGGACGGCAAGCAGGTGGCCGTCCTGGTGCCCACCACCCTCCTGGCGAGCCAGCACTACACCACCTTCGTCGAGCGCATGGGCCAGTTCCCGGTGCGCATCAAGCAGCTCTCGCGCTTCCAGTCCTCGCGCGAGGCCGCCGAGATCCAGAAGGGCATCGCGGGCGGCGAGGTCGACATCCTCGTCGGCACCCACCGCCTCCTCCAGGCCGAGACCCGCTTCCAGAACCTCGGCCTCATCATCGTCGACGAGGAGCAGCGCTTCGGCGTGGAGCACAAGGAGAAGCTCAAGGCCCTGCGCACCGCCGTCGACGTCCTCACCATGTCCGCCACGCCGATCCCCAGGACCCTGGAGATGGCCGTGACCGGCATCCGCGAGATGTCGACGATCGCCACGCCCCCCGAGGAGCGCCACCCCGTCCTGACCTACGTCGGCGCCTGGGAGGCCAAGCAGGTCGCGGCGGCGGTCCGCCGCGAACTGCTGCGCGACGGGCAGGTCTTCTACCTGCACAACCGGGTCGAGTCTATCGACCGGGCCGCCACGCGCCTGCGCGAGCTCGTCCCCGAGGCGCGCGTCGCCGTCGCCCACGGCAAGATGGGCGAGAGCCAGCTCGAGAAGATCATGCAGGGCTTCTGGGAGGGCGAGTTCGACGTGCTCGTCTCCACCACGATCATCGAGTCGGGCATCGACATCCCCAACGCCAACACCCTGATCGTCGAGCGCGCCGACCTGCTCGGCCTCTCGCAGCTCCACCAGATCAGGGGCCGCGTCGGCCGCAGCCGCGACCGCGCGTACGCCTACTTCCTCTACCCGCCCGAGCAGCCGCTCTCCGAGACCGCCCACGAGCGCCTGGCGACCATCGCCCAGCACTCCGAGCTGGGGGCGGGCATGTACGTGGCGATGAAGGACCTGGAGATCCGCGGCGCGGGCAACCTCCTGGGCGCCGAGCAGTCGGGCCACATCGCCGACGTCGGCTTCGACCTGTACCTGCGCATGGTCGGCGAGGCGGTCACGGCCTTCAAGGGCGGCGGCGAGGAGCCGCCCGCGCCGGTCAAGGTCGAGCTGCCGCTGGACGCGAACGTCCCGGTCGACTACATCGAGGTCGAGCGGCTGCGCCTGGAGATGTACCGCAAGGTCTCCGAGGTCCGCGACGAGGCCGAGCTCGACGAGGTGCGCGAGGAGATGGAGGACCGCTACGGGCCCGCCCCCGAGCAGGTCCAGACCCTGTTCCACCTGGCCCGCTTCCGCCTCCTCGCCCGGCGCCACGGGCTGGCGGACATCACCTTGCAGGGCAAGAACCTCCGCTTCTCCAGCGTGGAGCTCCCCGACTCCAGGCAGATGCGGCTGCGCCGCCACTACCCGGAGGCCCACTACAAGGCCCCGGCGGGCCTGATCAGCGTCCCGCGCCCGACGACCTCCCGCATCGGCGGCAAACCGATCGACGGCCTGGCCCTCCTCCAGTGGTGCGCCGACCTGATCACCGACATCGTCCCCGAACTCGCCCCCGCGGCGGCCTGACCGCGGTGGCCGGATCGCGAGGGGTCCAGGCGTGCGACTAACCTCACAGGGGCAGTCGCATGAGCGGAAGGAGATCACCGTGCGCACATTGAAACTGGTCGGACTCGCGGCAGTCGGTCTGGCGGCGCTGACGGCGTGCAGCAACGTACAGGGTGCGGCGCTGTACGTCGGCGACGAGCGGGTCTCGGAGGCCACGCTCGACGGCTACGTCGACGACACCGTCACCTCGTACCTCGACCAGGGCGCCACAATCGCCGACATCGACTACGCCACGAGCCGCGAGCAGGCCGTCCTGTGCCTGATGTTCGACGAGCTCGGCAAGAGCCTCGACCTGCCCGAACCCGACACCGCGCAGGCCGCCAGCGGACTCGACGAGCGCTGCATCGCCGCGCAGACGTACCTGGACACGATCGCCGCCGAGACCGTGCCGCGCGACCTCACCGAGGCCGAGCTCGCCGACGTGCGCGCGCTCGGCTTCGACTTCGACCAGCTCCCCGCCCAGAACAAGGCGGACCTGATGTTCTCGGCGGGCTTCGCCGACCTCCTCGAGGAGTACATCGAGGAGTACGACATCCGTGTCAACCCCCGCTACGGCGTCGACGTCTTCAGCGTCATGCCCGAGGAGCTCGACGGCCTGTTCGACGTGGAGATCCCGCAGCGTTGAGCACTGGAGCGGCAGCGGAGGCGAGCACCGTCGTATGGCTCCTGACCTCCCCGCGCATCCCCGCGGGACTGCTCACTGTCGAGGCGTGGGACGCCCTGCATGACGCCGAGGCCGTCGCCGCCTTCGCGGACTCGCCCACGGTCGCGGCCGTCCGCGAGGCGGGCATCGACGTGGCGCTGGTGGAGGACGCGGCCTCGTTCCTCGACGAGGGCGGGGTCTGGATCGTCGGCGAGGACGGCGACGAGGAGCTGCGGGAGGCGCTGGCCGAGTACGTCGCGGGCGGCGAGATCGAACTGGAGGTCGTCTACGGCTCCTGGGACCCGCCCGGCGCCAGGCTGCTCGACCTCGTGGCGGCCGTCGAGCAGCTCCACGACGCCGAGGGCGGCTGCCCCTGGCACCGCGCGCAGACGCACGAGAGCCTGGCGCCGTTCCTGATGGAGGAGTCCTACGAGGTCCTCGACGCGATCGCCGAGGGCGACCCCGGCGAACTCGAGGAGGAACTCGGCGACCTGCTCTTCCAGCCGCTCCTCCACGCGCGGCTCGCGGCCGGGAGGGGCGAGTTCGACATCGACGACGTCGCCGGCGCCGTGGTCGACAAGATCATCCGCCGCCACCCCCACGTGTGGGGCGACGCCGACCCCGACGAGCTCTACGAGCACTGGCACAGCGCCAAGGCCGCCGAGAAGCCGCACCGGGACCACCCCGCCGACGGGGTCTCCCGCAGGCTGCCCTCGCTGGCGTTCGCCGCGAAGGTCATCGACCGGTTCGCCGACGCCGGGCAGCCGCTCGACCTGCCCGAACTCCCTTCCGGGGCGACGGTCGCGGCCGAGGACGCCGGGGACTTCCTGCTCGCCGCGGTGGCCGCCGTCAAGGCCGCCGGGGTCGATCCCGAGCTCGCTCTGCGGCGCGCCGTCGTCGAGAAGGCGGGGCTCGAAGCGACCTGAGCGTGCGTCCTGCTTAACAATACCGTTCGGCTGGGCTTAACAGTCCGGCCGGATTTTGCTACCCTGGAGCACATGCCACCCGGAGACGCAAGTGCATCGGCCCGCCACGGGCAGAACACCCATGTCCGAGGCGACCAGGTCCTCGAGGCAGCCGAGCTGACCTTCGGCACGCCGCAGATCGACGACGGACCGCGCATGTGGGACCTCGCCGTGAACACAGGGACCCTCGATGCCAACAGCAGGTACGCCTACCTGCTGTGGTGCCGCGACTTCGCGGACACCACCGTCGTCGCCCGCGACGCCGACCGTCTGGCGGGCTTCCTCACCGGTTACCGCCGACCGCAGGCGCCCGACACGTTCTTCACGTGGCAGGTCGCGGTCGCGGACGACTACCGTCGCCGTGGTTTGGCGCGGCGCATGCTCGACCACGTGGTCGGCACGCTGCGCCCGCAAGGAGTTCGCTTCGTGGAAGCGACAGTGACTCCGGACAATAAAGCGTCCATTCGCCTGTTCGAGTCGTTCGCCGAGGCGAATGATGCGACCATGGCAGTGGACGTGCTGTTCTCTGAGCGGGAACTCGGATCCGGCCACCAGCCGGAACGGCTCCACCGCATCGGCCCGCTGGGCTGATCGGGGAGCGCGGCGGCCGGGAGGCCGACGCGAGGCCCGGGTCCACTTCGGGCGGTCGCCTGCGCGGCGGCCCGGCCGCGGACCCGATTCCCGTCCTACCGGGGCACCGAGGATGCCGGCCCGGGTAAGCGCCTGGCGGTCGAGACCGCCCGGGAAGCAGAGGCAGCTCATCAGGCCGACCAAAAGAGACAATGCAGGTTTTCGAAAAGGTCGAATCAGAAGTCCGTTCCTACTGCCGCAGCTGGCCCACGGTGTTCACCACCGCACGAGGCAGCAGGCTCGACGCCGAGGACGGGAAGTCGTACATCGACTTCTTCGCCGGAGCCGGGTCCCTCAACTACGGCCACAACCATCCGGTCCTGAAGGAGGCACTCCTCTCCTATCTGGCCGAGGACAACGTCATCCACTCGCTGGACACGTACACGGCCGCCAAGCGGTCGTTCCTCCAGACCTTCCACGACGTGGTCCTCCAGCCCAGGGGACTCGACTACAAGGTCCAGTTCCCCGGCCCCGCCGGGAACAACGCCGTCGAGGCCGCCCTGAAGCTCGCCCGCAAGTACACCGGCCGCGAGACCGTCGTCTCGTTCACCAACGGCTTCCACGGCATGACGCTGGGTGCCCTCGCCGTCACGGGCAACTCGATGAAGCGCGGCGGCGCGGGCGTGCCGCTCAACAACGCCGCCACCATGCCCTACGACAACTACATGGACGGGCAGACGCCCGACTTCCTGTGGCTGCGCAGCCTCCTGGAGGACTCCGGCTCCGGACTCGACCAGCCCGCCGCGGTCATCGTCGAGACCGTCCAGGGCGAGGGCGGCATCAACGTCGCCTCCGCCGACTGGCTCCGCGGGCTCCAGGAGCTGTGCCGCGAGCACGACATGCTGTTCATCGTCGACGACATCCAGATGGGGTGCGGACGCACCGGCCCGTTCTTCTCGTTCGAGCAGGCCGGGATCACGCCCGACATCGTGACGCTCTCGAAGTCCCTCTCGGGCCTGGGCCTGCCCTTCGCGGTCACGCTCATGCGCTCCGAGCTGGACGTGTGGGAGCCGGGGGAGCACAACGGGACCTTCCGCGGCTTCGCGCCCGCGTTCGTCACCGCCGCCGCCGCGCTCGAGGAGTTCTGGCGCGACGACGCGTTCGCCAAGGCCGTCGACGCCAAGGCCGAATGGCTCGACAGGGAGCTGCGCGAGATCGTCGCCTCCCACCCGGACCTGGAGCTGAGCACGCGCGGACGCGGCCTCGCCCGGGGCCTGGTGTTCGCCGAGCCCGAGCTGGCCGGCCGCACCTGCAAGGAGGCCTTCGACAACGGCCTGCTCATGGAGACGTCGGGCGCGGAGGACGAGGTCGTCAAGTTCCTCCCGCCGCTGAACACACCGCAAGAGGACTTCGAAGAGGGCGTGGCGATCCTGCGCGACGCCGTCACCTCGATCGAGAAGGAGCAAGCATGATCGTCCGCCGCCTCGCCGAACTGATCGGCACCGACCGCGACGTCGAGGGCCACGACCGCGACCGCGCTCAGGGCACCTGGCGGTCCCGCCGCCTGCTGCTGGCGGGCGACAAGGTCGGCTTCTCCCTGCACGACACGGTCCTGTTCGCCGGCACGTCGACCACGATGCACTACGCCAACCACGTCGAGGCGGTCTACGTCATCGAGGGCACCGGGAAGCTCCACGACCACGAGAGCGGCGAGGTCCACGAGCTCGCCCCCGGGACCATGTACCTCCTCAACGGCCACGAGCGGCACACGCTCGTCGCCGAGACCGATGTGCGCACCGTCTGCGTCTTCAACCCCCCGGTGACGGGGAAGGAGGTCCACGACGAGAACGGTGTCTATCCCCTGCTTACGGAAGACGACGCATAAATCTGAAGGAGTGAACGATCATGCCTACCCGCGACAACTACCCGACGCGGGTCGCCAAGGAGCCGCAGCTGATCTACCGCAATGAGGACCCCGCCGTCTGGGGACGACCCGGCGACGGCCCTCTCACGGTCGAGCAGCTCGATGCTCACGAGGCCAACGGATTCACCGATCTCGCTCAGCTGCTGGAGCCCGACGAGCTCCAGGCGGCGCAGGATGAGCTGCAGGGACTGCTGCACGACTCCTCCCTCGACGGCGACGAGCGCGTGGTCCGTGAGAAGGACTCCAAGGAGGTCCGCTCGGTGTTCGAGGTCCACAAGATCTCGGACTTCTTCGCCGAGCTGATCCGCGACGAGCGCATCGCGGGCACCGCGCGCCAGATCCTCGGCTCGGACGTGTACGTCCACCAGAGCCGGGTCAACTACAAGCCGGGGTTCGGGGGCAACCCGTTCTACTGGCACTCGGATTTCGAGACGTGGCACGCCGAGGACGGCATGCCGCGGATGCGGGCGGTCAGCCTCTCGCTGGCCCTCACCGAGAACCGCCACTACAACGGCTCGCTGATGATCATGCCCGGCTCGCACAAGACGTTCGTCTCGTGCGTGGGCGAGACGCCCGACGACTACTACAAGTCCTCGCTCACCGAGCAGGAGATCGGCACGCCCGACCAGACCTCGCTGCGGCTGCTGGCCGACAAGCACGGCATCAAGCAGTTCACCGGCGAGGCCGGCTCGGCGATCTGGTTCGACTGCAACTGCATGCACGGGTCGAACGGCAACATCACGCCGCTCCCGCGCTCGAACCTGTTCATCGTGTTCAACAGCGTCGACAACGCGCTGGCCGACCCGTTCGCGGCGAAGGAGCCCAGGCCCGAGTTCCTCGGCTCCCGCGACTGGGAGGTCCTGCGTTAACCGCACGCGCAGCGCGGCGGCCCCGACTCTGCACGAGTCGGGGC
>DASTYG010000067.1:0-39225 GCA_035765105.1 Glycomyces sp. | reverse complement strand
CGCCGACGCCCGGCGTCGGCGGGCCGCCCCGCCCCCCTCTTCGGGCCGCGCTCACCTGAGCCGCTGCGGCAGCAGGAACTCCGTCGTCTCCTCGGCGACGCTCCGCTCGACCACCTCGACCGGCCCGAGCGCCGCGATCGCCTCCACCACCTCGTCGACCAGCGCCGGGGGCGCCGACGCGCCCGCCGTCACCGCCACCGTCCCGGCCGATTCGATCCACGCGCGCTCGATCTCGTCCGCGCCGTCGATCAGGTGCGCCTCCGTCCCGGCCAGCCGCGCCAGCTCCACGAGCCGGTTCGAGTTCGAGGAGTTCACCGAGCCGATCACGAGCACCAGGTCCGCCTCCTCCACCACGGCCGACAGCGCGGCCTGCCGGTTCGTCGTGGCATAGCAGACGTCGTCGGTCTTCGGCGCCTTGATCGCCGGGAACCGCCGCCGCAGCGCCGCCGCGATCCGGTCGACCTCGGCCACCGCGAGCGTGGTCTGCGCCAGGTAGGTGAGCCTGCCGGGGTCGGGGACGTCCAACCGCTCGACGTCCCCGACCTCCTCCACCAGCACCGTCCGCTCGGGAGCCACGCCCATGGTCCCGACGACCTCCTCGTGCCCGGCGTGCCCGATGAGGACGACGGTGTCGCCCGCGTCGGCCGCCCGCCGTGCCTCGGCGTGCACCTTGGACACGAGCGGGCACGTCGCGTCCACCGCGTCCAGCCCGCGCGTCGCCGCGTCGGACCGCACCGCCGGGGCCACGCCGTGCGCCGAGAACACCACGAGCGCGTCCTTGGGGACCTCGTCGAGCTCGGAGACGAACACCGCGCCCCGCGCCTCGAGATCGCCCACGACCTGCGCGTTGTGCACGATCTGGTTGCGCACGTACACCGGCGGCCCGTGCCGCTCCAGCAGCCGCTCCACGATGTCGATCGCCCGCTCCACGCCCGCGCAGAACGAGCGCGGGGACGGCAGCAGCACTCGCCGCGTTCCGTTCATCTCGTCCTCCCCACCGTGCTCGCCGCCAGGTCGCTCAGCTCGGCGACCGCCTCCTCCCGCAGGCCCGCGCCCGTGAGCGCGGCCGACGCCGAGGCGACGAGCGTCGCCGCCGAGACCTCGCTGGCCCTCCGGCCGCCGCACACCTCGACCAGTTCCGCGGCGCGGCGCAGCTCGGCCTCCTCCAGCGGGCCGGAGCGGGCGTAGAGCCCGGCCAGCTCCACCGACTCGGGCCGCCCTGAACCGAGCGCGGCGGCCACCGGCAGCGACTTCTTGCGGTTCCGCAGGTCCGAGTACACCGATTTGCCGGTGGCCTCGGGGTCGCCCCAGATGCCCAGCAGGTCGTCGACGTGCTGGAACGCCAGTCCGAGCCGGAGCCCGAAGTCGCGCAGCGCCGCGACCTGCGAGGAGCTCCCCTCCGCGTACAGTGCGCCGAGCGCGGTGGCGCACCCCATGAGCGAGGCGGTCTTCGCCTCGGACATGGCCGTGCACTCGGCCAGACCCACCTGGTCGCGGTCCTCGAAACCGGTGTCGGCGAACTGCCCCTCGATCAGGGACCGGACGGTCGCGGCCAGCCGCCCGATCGCCTCGGCCGCCTGGGCGTGCCCCGTCTCCGCGAGGACCTCGAACGCGAGGGCGTGCATGGCGTCGCCGACGAGGATCGCGTCGGTCGTCCCGAAGAGCTTCCACACGGCCGGGCGGTGGCGGCGCATGGTGTCGCGGTCGATGATGTCGTCGTGCACGAGCGAGAAGTTGTGGACCAGCTCCACGGCCACCGCCGCGGGGACGGCGGGCCGCCATTCGCCCGCGACGGCCTCGGCGGCCAGGAGCGTCAGCAGCGGCCGCACGGCCTTGCCGGAGCCGCCCGCGGCCGGTCGGCCGGCGGCGTCGGTCCATCCGAAGTGATAGGCGGCGACGCGGGCCGCCGGGGCGGGGAGCCGCTCGACGGCGGACCGCAGTCCCACGTCGATGGCCTCGCGTTCGGCGGCGTAGCGGTCGGTCAGCACGGTCATGTGGCCTCCCAGGTCGGGTGTTCGGGATCGGGTTGCGATGCCGGGCGTCCGCGGGGGAGTACCCCGGCGCCCGCGGGGCGTGCGCGGCGGCGCCCTCCGGCACCGGAGCGGCGGCATCGCATTCCCGCCGCTCCGGGGCCGGCCGCTAGCGGCCGATCTCGACGTTCTCGAGGATGCCCAGCGCGTCGGGCACCAGCACCGCCGCCGAGAAGTAGGCGCTGACCAGGTACGACATGACGGCCTTCTCGTCGATGCCCATGAACCGGACCGACAGGCCCGGCTCGTACTCGTCGGGCAGGCCGGTCTGGTGCAGGCCGACCACGCCCTGCTCGTCCTCGCCGGTGCGCATGCACAGGATCGAGGTGGTGCGCGAGGCGGAGATCGGCAGCTTGTTGCACGGCAGGATCGGCACGCCCCGCCACGCGGGGATGTGGTGGCCGCCGAACTCGACGGTGGCCGGGTAGATGCCCCGCTTGCTGCACTCGCGCCCGATCGCGGCGATCGCCTTCGGGTGCGCGAGCAGGTACTCGGGCTTGCGGCGGCGGCTGAGCAGCTCGTCGAGGTCGTCCGGCGTGGGCGGCCCGGTGCGGGTGGGGATGCGCTGGTTCAGCGCGGCGTTGTGCAGCAGCCCGAACTCGCGGTTGTTGACCAGCTGGTCCTCCTGCTGCTCCCGGAGGGCCTCCACGGTGAGCCGGAGCTGCTGCTCCATCTGGTTCATCGGCTTGTTGTAGAGGTCCGCGACGCGCGTGTGGACCCGCAGCACGGTCTGCGCCACCGACAGCTCGTACTCGCGCGGCTTGAGCTCGTAGTCGACGAAGGTCCGCGGCAGGTCGGGCTCGCCCGAGTGCCCGGCGGCGATGTCGATCGCGGCCTCGCCGTACTTGTTGGACCGGCCCGACTGGCCCTCGCGGTAGCGCTCGAGGTGCTCGGCCAGGGCCGGGATGCGCTCGGTGAGCTCGGCGAGGACCGCGGTCGGCAGCGTGAGCACCGTGGTCGGCACGGCGGCGACCGCGTCGTGCTCCCAGACCGCCTCCGCGTCGGTGAAGACCTGCTGGCCGAGGTGGTCGCCGTCGATGAGGACCTCCAGCGACGCCTGGTCGCCGTAGGGCCCGGAGGCCCGCTCCTCGACGCGCCCGTGGGCGATGAGGTGGAGCCCGTCCACCGGTCGGCCCTGGTGGGCCAGGTGGTCGCCGGGCTGGAGTTCGCGCTGCTCGAAGCGCTCGGCGACGGCGTCGAGACCGCCCTCGGCGTCGAAGCCGCGCAGCTGCGCGATCTCTCCGAGCTCGGAGGGGATCACGCGGACCTCGGCGCCCTCAGTGGTGAACTCGACGCGCCCGTCGCCCACCGTGTAGGTCAGCCGGCGGTTCACCCGGTAGGCGCCGCCGGAGGTCTGGACCCACGGCAGGACCCGCAGCAGCCACCGGGAGGTGATCTCCTGCATCTGCGGGGCCGACTTGGTGGTGGAGGCGAGGTTGCGGGCCGCGGCGGTCGAGAGGCTCGACTGCTCCGGTCGGCCGTCGTCGGCCTGCGGCTGCGGGTTCGTACTGGCGAGTACCGAATCGGACATGGTATGGGTTCCTCACTGTTGAGCCTGCGGTTGGTTGCAGTTGTTATCGGTTGCCGTGCGTTTCTTCCCGGCATGTCGACCCTCGACATGCTCATCGGCCCGTGTACTGCGCATCGATCTCGTCGTAGCGGTCCAGGGCGGTCTCATAGGCCGCGGCGTCCACGGCCTCGCCTCGGCTGAACGGGTATTCGAGCTGGTAGGTGGCGAACAGCATGAGCGCGACCATGCCGGAGATCAGCCCCACGAAGAGGTACTGGAACCGCCGCGTGGGCGTGCCGAGCGTCAGCGAGACCAGGAGCACCAGCAGCGCCCCCGGCAGCAGCACCGTCCACATCGGCCCCGAAAGTCCCCGCTGCGCCTGGAGGACCCGCTCCGTGCGGTGGTCGGTGACGTCCCTGATCTGGTCCCGGGCGTCGTCGAGCTGCGACTGGAGGACCTCGTCCGCGCCCTCGACCGAGGCGAACGGGGCGCGCATCCGGTCGACGAGCAGCAGCGCCTCGTCGCCGACCGGCTCGCGCTCCCGCATGGCGTCCCATTCGCCGCCGATCACCAGCGCGGTGTACTCGCGCACCGCCTCGCGCACCTCGTCGCGGTCGGCCTCGGGCAGCGCCTCGGCCGCCCAGTACACCTCGACCAGCGCGCCGGCCTCCTGGTAGGTGACGTGCCCGGCCTCGTTCCGGTTCTCCCAGGCGGTGATGAGCACGAAGGCGAGCACCACCGCGTACAGCACCGTGAGCAGCTCGAACAGCGTCGTGCCGATCTCGTTGTTGCGCTCGCGCCGGGTCGGCGGCGAGAACCGCTGGAGCAGCGCGACGAGCACGGCGACCACCGCCACCACCATGAGGGTGAACGCCAGGCTTTCCCACCAGATTGCCATTGACAGCCCTAAACTACGTAAACAAGAATCTAAGACATGAAACAGATATACGGGCGTTTCGTTCGCCGCGGACTCCTCGTCCTCACCGCCGCCTCCGCCACGGCGGCGACCGCGCTGGCGCTCCCGAGCGGCGACCCGGCGCACGGCGCGCTCATCGACATCGAGATCCATCTGTGCCTCGACCTCCCGCTGCTGCCGCCGCTGCTGCACTGCCCGTCCCCCGAACCGACCCCTGAGCCGCCGTCCCCCACGCCGTCCGCCTCCCCGCATCCGCCCGCCCCTTCGCCTTCCCCGTCGCCGTCGCCTCCGCCGCCGGACCCGAGCGAACCGCCCGGCTCCCCGACGCCGAGCCCCGCCGCGCCGCCGACCGAGGCGCCCGCCGCACCGGTCCCGCCGAGCCCCGCGCCCTCGTCCGCGCCGCCGTCCCCGTCGCCGTCGACCCCCGCGCCGCCTCCACCGCCCGGGCCCCTGCCCGAGCACCTCGCGATCGACGACCCCGCCCCCGCCCCGGCGTCGGACTCGACCGACACCACCGAGACCAAGCGCCGGCTGATGGCCGCGATGGTCGCCTTCACCGTCGCCTCTGGAGCAGGTGCCGTGGCAGGCCGCCGGAGCTGACCGCCCCCGGCCCGAGCGAGGGCAGGGGGGCCAGCTCCTCCTCCCGGTACCGGCTGGTCTCGACGTGCCAGTTGAGAATGGCCGCCACCCAGTCGCGCAGCCCCTGCACATAGGCGTCCAGCGCGCCCCTGGCGTCGTCGTCGAGACCGAACTCGTCGGCCACCGCCGGCAGCTCCTGCGAGGCGAGCAGCTCGAACTGCTCGAGGCGGGCCCGGATCAGATCGGCCACCACCCCCACGGCCTCGTCCCTGGGGCACTCCAGGAACTCCTCGACCACCACGACGCAGTTGAAGAACTCCCCGTCGACCTCCACCTCCTTCTGGTACGAGAAGAGGTCGTTGATGAAGCAGGCCGCGTCCACGGCGCCGTCCTCCAGCTCGCGCACCGGCCTGGACGCGTAGACCGCGTCGGGCACCAGCCGCCCCGTGGTGAGCCGCGCCAGGCTCATCGTCATGTCCGCGCCGAACGTCGCCCGGCGCATCTCGACGTAGTCCACCGGGTCGGGGACCCGGTTCTGCTCGGCGGCGTGCAGCTCCCACAGCCAGCCCTCGATCATCGTCTCCACGGCCCGCCGGAACTCCGCGCGCCCGGACGCCTCCAGCCCGCTCGCCGTCCGCGCCCACAGGTCCGCCAGGCTCACCTCCAAGGTGCCCACCGGCGTCGGGACCTCGCCCAGGTCCAGCGGCATGCACGCGTGGAGCCTCCGGTTCTGCGCCACGGCCGCGGCGAGGTTCCGCGAGCGGCCGAACACGGCCGGGTAGTAGTCGTCGCCGTACGTCCCCCACGCGAGCCAGTCGGAGGACAGCTCGATCTCCTCGACCGTGCCGCCCGGGTCGATGCCCGAGGAGCACAGCGGGAAGTCGAAGCCCGCCAACTGCTCCGGCGTCCACAGCCCCGAGCCCGGCAGCAGCGGGTCGGCCACGGTCATGCCCATGCGGGCCGCCCACTCGTCGCAGTGCCGCCGCCCCGCGTCCGTGTGCGGGCCGAGCCGCAGCTCGAACGGCATGTAGAGCTGCGGCAGCCGCGTCGGCCCCACCCGCCGGTGCGGCGTGCGGCAGTGCTGCCTCGGCCCCGAGGCCGCCACGCGCGCGGCGGCCGTCCCCAGGCCGTTCGGCCCCCCGAGCACCCGCTCGGCGGCGTCGTTCATGTACCGGCTGGACCGCATGTGCCACTCGTGGCCGCCCGCCTGCCAGTCCTGGAGCCCCTTGGCGTACAAGGCGACCGCGAGCTGCTCGGGCGGCGTGACGCCCCGGTCGGCGCACAGCAGCGGCACCTCGGTGAGCGCCGTGTTCTCGAACTGGTGCAGCCGCGAGGTCAGGATGTCGCCGACCAGGTCGGCGCCGCGCTGCGTCGAGCAGCCGAGGAACCGCTCGAAGACGAGCACCGCGTTGGCGTTCTCGCCCTCGTCGGTGACCTCCCGCCGGTACGAGAACAGGTCGTTGCGCAGGTGGACGGCATCGGAGAACGTGTCCCGCAGGACCCGCAGCGGCCGCTCGGCGGCGATCGCGTCCGGCACCTCGGCGCCGACGGCGTACTCCACCAGGCCCGCCGACCACGGCGCCCCGCCGACCTTGCGGCGCATCGCGATGTACTCGATGGGGTTGGCGACCCGGTCGGTGGCGATGTTCGCCAGCTCCCACAGCGACTCCATCAGCAGCCCCTGCGTGCTGTCGGTGAACCGCCGCCGCCAGTCCTCGGACATGGACGGCGCGGTGCGCGCCCACAGGTCCGCCAGGCCCCGCTCGACCGGGTTCGTCGCCTCCGGCACCTCGCCCAGGCCGATCGGCATGAACAGCCCGATCCGGTCGAGGTACGCCTTCGCCCCGGCCGTGTCCCGGGTGCGCTTGAACGCCTCCAGGAAGTGGTCGTCGAAGAAGAACACCCACACGTACCAGTCGGTGATCAGGTCGAGTGCCGCGGCGTCGCAGTCGGGGTGCGTGTAGGCGCACAGCAGTCCGTAGTCGTGGCGCTCCAGCTCGGCCTCGTCCCAGATGACGCCGCCGTCGGCGGCGGGGGAGTCGAGCATCCCCATCTCCTTGGCCCATATGCGGGCGTGGGCGCGCGCGCCCTCCAGGTTCGGGTTGAGGCGGGCGGGGTGGGGAAGGTAGAACACGGGCAGTACGAAAGGGTCGTCAGCAGACATAGTACCCCAAATGGGTGAAAACCTTTGATTGCGTCGGATAACACTCTAGGACCGGGGACCATCCCCCGCCACCCCTGCGCCGCCGACGTGCGAAAAGCGTCTAGATGCACTGTGTGCGAACCTCCCGGGGGCTGTGCGACGCATGTTCGCCGTGTCGGGCCGCTGTCGCGGAACGGGCCGGAGAAACCTCTGACCCCAATGGGGGACTTGACGAATCGCCCTTTCGGGGCGGGCCCGGCGACCCCCGCCGCTCCAGTGGGGACCGGCCGCCAGCATCGAACACGCGCTGACCCGACCGGCCGGCCCGCATGCCCGGCCCGCGCTCGGATTCGGCGGCGACTGGAGCGGCCCGATGCCGTGCCGGCCCGCCCCCGAACCCGGTGACGACAGGACCGGCCCGCCCGGACCGCACACGCCGCCGCCGACCCCGGCAGGGGACTTGTCGTCCCGCCGGGCGAGGAGCGTGCGCACTACTTAGCACGCGCGAAACAAAGGCCGTGCGACCGCGTAACAGCCCCGGGGGAACCTGGGAATCCGTCGAGGAAGGACAGCGCGGTCGCCACGACGGCGCGGACCGCCGCCGGAGGACGACGCCTCGGGCGCAGCCCCTGCGGCGGCCGCCACCTGGCGCGGACCGCCGAGCCGCGCCGTCAGCAGCACCCGCCGACACCGGGAGGTCCAGCGCGTGAAGGTCGCCATCGTCGGCTACGGCATGGCCGGGGCCCGCATCGCCCGCGAGCTCGGCCGCCGCGGAGCCGAGGTCACCGTGTTCGGGGCCGAGCCAGGCGCCGCCTACAACCGCATCCTGCTCTCGGGCATGATCGCCGGGAAGCAGTCCGAGGCCGACATCGCCCTGCCCGAACCGCCCCCGCACGTGGAACTGCGCCTCGGGACGACGGTGGACGAGGTCGACCTCCGCGCGAAGACCGTGCGCGGGACGCCCTTCGACGCGCTCGTCCTCGCCACCGGCGCCGAAGCGTTCGTCCCCCCGCTGCCCGGCCTGGCCCCGCCGTCCGCCGCCGCCCCGTCGCTGCCCCCCGGCGCCCACGTCCTGCGCACCGTGGAGGACGCCCGCCGCATCCTCGCCGAGGCCGAGCGCGGCGCCGCCGCCGTCGTCCTCGGCGGCGGCCTCCTCGGCCTCGAAGCCGCCCGCGGCCTCGCCGGGCGCGGCCTCGACGTCACCGTCGTCCACGCCTCCGGCCACCTCATGGAACGCCAGCTCGACCCGCTCGGCTCCCGCGTCCTCGCCGCCACGTACGCCGAACTCGGCGTCAAGGCCGTCACCGACGCCACGACCGTGCGCGTCGACCGCGGCGACCACGGCCTCACCCTCGCCCTCGCCGACGGCCGCACCGTCACCGGCGGCCTCCTGGTCGTCGCCTGCGGCGTCCGACCCCGGACCGCCCTGGCCCGGTCCATGGGCCTCGACGTCGGCCGCGGCGTGATCATCGACGACCGGTGCCGCACCTCCCACCCCGACGTCTACGCCGTCGGCGACTGCGCCGAGCACCGCGGCGTCCCCTACGGCCTCGTCGGCCCCGCCTGGGAGCAGGCCGACGTCGTGGCCGACCTCCTCTCCGGGGTCGACCCCGACGCCGCCTACACCGGCTCGCGCCTGGTCACCCGCCTCAAGGCCGCCGGGATCGACCTCGCCGCGATGGGCGCGACCGACGGCGAGGAGGTGGTCTCCTTCGCCGACCCCGCCCGCGGCACCTACGCCCGCCTCGTCATCGACGGCGAAGGCCGCCTGGCGGGCGCGGTCATGCTCGGCGACAACCCCGCGGTCGGCCAGGTCGTGCAGCTGTTCGACACCGGCGACCCCGTCCCGCACGACCGCCGCGCCCTCCTCATGGGACGCCCCGGGCCCGCGGCGCAGACGGCCCCGGCCACCCCCGAGACCATGCCCGACGAGGTCGTGGTGTGCCGGTGCAACAACGTCACCAAGAAGGAGCTGGCCGACGCGTTCCGCTCCGGCGCCCGCACCCCGCAGGCGCTGTCGGACGCCACGCAGGCGTCCACCGGCTGCGGCACCTGCGTCGACGACGTCGCGGGCCTGTGCAAGTGGCTGAGCGGCACCGTCGCCGGACTCGGCGAGACCGCACCGATCTTGAAAGAGGTGTCAATATGAGCAGCAAGCGACTGGTGGTCGTCGGCGACGGCATGGTCGGCCGCAGGTTCCTGGAGGCGATCACCGAGCGCGACCCGTCCTGGCAGGTCACGGTCCTCGCCGAGGAGCCGCGCCCCGCCTACGACCGGGTCCGCCTCTCGGCGCTCTTCGACGGCGTCAGCGCCGAGGAGCTCTCCCTCGCCACCGACCTGCCCGGCGTGGACGTCCGCCTCGGCGAACCGGCGACCGCCGTCGACCGCGCCGCCCGCACCGTCCGCACCGCGACCGGCGCCCACCCCTACGACAAGCTCGTCCTCGCCACCGGCTCGTCCGCGTTCGTCCCGCCCGTCGAAGGCGCCGACCTCGACGGCGTGTTCGTCTACCGCACCATCGACGACCTCGAAGCGATCAAAGCCCGGGCGGAGGGCCGCGCCGCCGGCCTCGTCGTCGGCGGCGGCCTCCTCGGCCTCGAAGCCGCCAACGCCCTGCGCCTGCTCGGCCTCCGGACGCAGATCGTCGAGTTCGCGCCGTGGCTCATGGCCCGCCAGCTCGACGAGGCCGGCGGCGGCGTCCTCGCGCAGCACATCGAGCGGCTCGGCATCGGCGTGGCCTGCTCCACCGGGGCCACGAGGATCACGGCCGCCGAGGGGCGCCTGCGCATGGAGACCGACCGCGACGGCCTCGCCTACGACACCGACCTGATCGTCTTCGCCGCCGGAGTGCGCCCCCGCGACCGGCTCGCCCGCGAGAGCGGCCTCGACGTCGGCGAACGCGGCGGCGTCCTCACCGACGCCGCCTGCCGGACCTCCGACCCCGACGTCTACGCCATCGGCGAGGTCGCCGCCGTCGAGGGCGCCTGCTACGGCCTGGTCGCCCCCGGCTACGCCATGGCCGAGGTCGTCGCCGACCGCCTCGCGGGCGGCCGGGCCACCTTCCCCGGCGCGGACCTGTCCACCAAGCTCAAACTCCTCGGCGTCGACGTCGCCCAGTTCGGCGCCGCGGACGGGCCCCTCGCCACCACCTACCTGGACCCGGCCGCGGGCGTCTACGCCAAGCTCGTCCTCTCCGACGACGCCCGGACCCTCCTGGGCGGCATGCTCGTCGGCAACGCCGAACCGTACCCGCTGCTGCGCGCCGGCGTCGGCGGCCCCGTCCCCGCGGGCCTGGCCGACCTCCTCTCCACCGGCGAGGTCGAGGCCGGCCTGCCCGACACCGCCCAGGTCTGCTCGTGCAACGCGGTCACCAAGGGCGACGTCATGGGCGCCATCCGCGAGGGCTGCGCCGACGTCGGCGCCATCAAGGCGTGCACCCGCGCCGGCACCGGCTGCGGCTCGTGCGTCCCGATGCTCAAGCAGCTCCTCACCGAAGGCGGCGTGGAGGTCTCCACATCGGTGTGCGAGCACTTCGCCCAGTCCCGCGCCGAACTGTTCGACATCGTCAAGGTCACCGGGATCACCACCTTCTCCGAGCTCATCGCCCGCCACGGCACCGGCGCCGGATGCGACCTGTGCAAGCCCGCCGTCGCCTCGATCCTGGCGAGCCTCGGCGGCGGCCACATCCTCGACGGCGAGCAGGCCGCCCTCCAAGACACCAACGACCACTTCCTCGCCAACCTCCAGCGCAACGGCACCTACTCGGTGGTCCCGCGCATCCCCGGCGGCGAGATCACCCCCGAGAAGCTCATCGTCATCGGCGAGGTCGCCCGCGACTTCGGCCTCTACACCAAGATCACCGGCGGCCAGCGCATCGACATGTTCGGCGCGCGCGTCGAGGACCTGCCGAAGATCTGGCGCCGCCTGGTCGACGCCGGATTCGAATCGGGCCACGCCTACGGCAAGTCCCTGCGCACCGTCAAATCCTGCGTGGGCACCGACTGGTGCCGCTACGGCGTCCAGGACTCGGTCAAGATGGCCATCGACCTCGAACTGCGCTACCGCGGCCTGCGCGGCCCGCACAAGCTCAAGTCCGCGGTCTCGGGGTGCGCCCGCGAATGCGCCGAGGCCCGCGGCAAGGACTTCGGGGTCATCGGCACCGAGAACGGCTGGAACCTCTACGTCGGCGGCAACGGCGGCTTCACGCCCCGCCACGCCGACCTCCTCCTCGCCGACGTCGACGCCGAGACGCTGGTGCGCACCATCGACCGGTTCCTGATGTTCTACATCGCCACGGCCGACCGGCTCCAGCGCACCTCCAAATGGGTCGAGTCCCTCGACGGCGGCATCGACTACCTGCGCGAGGTCATCGTCGAGGACCGGCTCGGCGTCTGCGCCGAACTCGACGCCCGCATGGCGGCGCACGTCGAGCAGTACGCCGACGAGTGGAAGGGCGTCTTGGACGATCCCGAGAAGCTCCAGCGCTTCGTGTCCTTCGTCAACGCCCCCGACACCCCGGACCCGACGATCGAATTCGAGACCGTCCGCGGGCAGCGGTTCCCCGCCGGGACCGCCGGACGCCCGCAGGCCGGGCCGGTGCTGCTCGGCACGCCTGAAAGGAAGCGATGACCATGACCCACCACGACCTGCCGCACACCGCCCTGATGCGAGGCGCGCGCCCTTCGACCGCCGCCCGCGCCGCGCGGCACCGGCCCGCGAGCCCGCCGCCCGCCGGGTCGGGCCCGGTGCCGGTGTGCAGGCTCGACCGCCTGACGCCCGGCCGCGGCGCCGCCGCGCTCCTGCCCGACGGCACCCAGATCGCCGTGTTCCGCCTCCACGACGACAGCCTGTTCGCGCTGTCCAACCGCGATCCCTTCACCGGCGCCCACGTCATGAGCCGCGGTATCGTCGGTGACCGGGGCGGCGAACCCACCGTCGCCTCCCCGCTGCTCAAGCAGGTCTTCTCGCTCACGAGCGGCCGGTGCCTCGACGACGAGGACACCGCCCTGGAGGTCTTCGCCGTCGAAGTCCGGGACGGGGAGGTCCGCGTCGGCGCGGACGCCCGAGCAGCCGTGTCATGACGGGCGCCGCCACCCTGCCACCACCGTCGGAAACGGGAGTGAAGAACGTGCTCGCACCGCTCACCGGGTACACCGTCGCAGTGACCGCCCAGCGCAGGGCCGACGAGCTCGCGACCCTGCTGGAACGCCGCGGCGCGCGCACCGTCGTCGCGCCCGCGCTGCGGATCGTGCCGCTGCCCGACGACGAGGCGCTGCGCGCCGCCACCGTGGAACTGGTCCGGGAGCCGCCGCACGTGGTCGTGGCGACCACCGGGATCGGCTTCCGCGGTTGGCTGGAGGCCGCCGAGGGCTGGGGCATGGGCGACGACCTGCTGCGCGTCATGGCCGCCGCGCGAATCCTGTGCCGCGGGCCCAAAGCCCTCGGCGCGGTGCGCGCGGCCGGGCTCACCGAGGAGTGGACCGCGCCCTCCGAGACCGGGACCGAGGTCGTGGAGTACCTCGAAGCGCGCGGCGTCGAGGGGCAGCGGGTCGCGATCCAGCTGCACGGCGACCCCGCCGAGGACTTCATCCGCACCGTGCGCCGCGGGGGCGGCGCGGCCGTGCCCGTCCCGGTCTACCGGTGGACGCTGCCGACCGACATCACTCCCGTGCAGCGCCTCGTGGACGCGATCTGCGCCCGCAGGATCGACGCGGTGACCTTCACTTCCGCGCCCGCCGCCAACGCCCTGCTGCGCATCGCCGGGGACCAGGCGGCGGACATGCTGGAGGCCCTGCGCGCACCGGCCGAGGACAACGGCGTCCTCCCGGTCGCGGTGGGCCCGGTGACCGCGGCCCCGCTGGCCCGCCTCGGCGTGGAGGCGGTCCAGCCGCAGCGCGCCCGGATCGGCTCGCTGGTGCGCGCGGTGGCCTCGGCGCTGCCGAAGCGCTCGCGGCGGCTCGTGCTCGCCACCGGGCACCGGATCGAGCTGCGCGGCCACATGGTCCTGCTCGACGACGAGCCGTACCAGCTCCCGCCCGCCCCGATGGCCGTCATCCGGGCCCTGGCGAGCGCCGAGGGCAAGGTCCTCTCGCGGGCCGAGCTGCTGGGCCACCTGCCCCGCGGCGCCGACGGCCACGCCGTGGAGATGGCCGTGACGCGGCTGCGGGACGCGGTGAACCTGCGCTCGTGCGTGGAGACGGTCATCAAACGCGGCTATCGCCTCAACCTGGAGACCTGAAGCCCCGCACCGGGCCCGACCGCCGGGCCGCGCGGCTGTATCGATTGCGCACGGCTACGCAGGTCCAGCGAGGTCCCCGACCGCCGGGCCGCGTGTCCGCCCGGCCCTCAGCCGAGCTCGGCCCGGACCCTGCGGAGCTCGTCCGCGTCGGTGTTCGGGTCGGCCTCGCGGTAGCGGACCGCCCGCTCCAAGAGCGGGGCGGCGACGCCTTCACGGAGCTTCGCGAGCAGCCCGGCCCGCATGCCCTCGACCGGTCCGGGCGCGAACCCGGCGAGGTCCACGCCCGCCATGATCGCCCACGAGACCGCGACGTCGAGCGCGCCGGACCCGGCCGCCGCGTTGGTCCAGTCGATCAGGAACGGGCCGTCGTCGGTGAGGATCACGTTCTCCGGGTGGAGATCGAGGTGCAGCACCCGGACCGGGTCCTCGCCCGCGGCGTCGAGGCCGCGCGTCACCGTCGGCAGCCACGGCGGCGCGTCGATCCGGTGGAGCCGTTCGTGCAGTCCGAGCAGGACCGACGCGGCCTCGGCGACGCCGACCTCCCCGCCGATCAGCGCCGCCCCCAGCGTCGGCCCGTGCAGCCGCTCCATGACCAGGTCCCCGGCCGCGGCGTCGAAGACCTCGGGGACCGGGTAGTCGGACTTGCGCAGCCACTGCATGAGGCGCGCCTCGCCCTCGGTGTCGAACTCACTGCGGCGCAGCACGCTCCGTTCATCGAGGGCGTACACCAGGGAGGCCCGTCCGGACCCGATGCGTTCCATGCCGCAAGTCTATGGAGGCCGCCGCGGCTCCGAGCCGGCCCGCCGTCCCTCCTATCTGTCGCACCACGCGCCCGAGGACGGCAGGAGCATGAGGAACACGATCACGAGGTAGACCGCGATGAGGAGGACCGCGGCCGTGCTCCCGGTGACCACGGCGATCGCGGCGGCCGCGGCGCGGACCAGGCTCAGCATGACGGCGTACGAGCGCGCCCGCCGCCAGTGCAGTTGGATCGCGAGCGCCAGGCCGGCGTTGACGAGGTCGGCGAACATCAGCGAGATGAGCAGGAGACCGGTGAACGGGTCGCGGTCCTCGCCGCCGGTGTACGCGATCCACTGCCCGCCGGAGTCGACGAGCCCGACCGCCGCCGTGATCCACAGGATCGCGATCACGGCCAGGATCGGGCCGGGGATGCCCCGCAGGATCATGCGTTGGTTCTTCTGGAGCGCCATGGGGTCTCGCCTCCGTGACCGGTGCCGCCGCCAGCGTAGTCAACACGCCCGGTCCCGGCGGACGCGGCATGGTGATGAACGGCCTGCGGACGGGGAGCTGGCAACACGCCCGGCCCCGGCGGACGCGGCTCCGCTCTGCACCCGGCGGGAGGCTCCGCTCCGCCCCACGGCGCGGGCAATTTAGCATCATTTGTGCTTCCCGCGTTATATCCGGTCAAAACGGGGAAAACCAGTGGCGACCGCGATACAACCGGAACGATCACCGAGTACCGCCGGGCGGAACCGGCAGCCCGCCGCGAACACGAGGACGAGCACGGGCGCCGTTCGACCGGAAGCCGTACGATGGTGCCTGCCCGAGACGAAAACGGAGAGCGCCATGGCATACGCACCGCCGCCGCAATACCCGCCGCAACCGATGCAGCCGCAGGGCTCCGGGCAGCGCCCGATGACGGTCACGATCGCCGTGTGGATCATGTTCCTCACCGCGCTCGCCCTGGTCGTCACCGCGATCGCGCAGTTCGCCGTCCAAGGCACGGTCAAGGACACCGTCGAGGAGCAGTTGCGCTCCGACCCGGCGCTGGCCGACGCGGGCATCACCGCAAGCGACGTCTCCACGCTCGTCTCGGTCGTCTTCGCCGGCATCGCCGTCGTCTACATCGTCTTCGCGGTCTTCTACGTCGTGCTCGGCCTGCTCGACAACGCCGGCAAGCGCCCCGCGCGCATCCTCACCTGGATCCTCGCCGGCATCTCGCTGGCCTGCTGCGGCCTCGGCGGGCTGATCGGCCAGCTCGGCTCCGGCTCGGCGACCTACACCGTCAACGGCGAGGAGTACGACGACGAGCTCACCAAGGCGATCGAGGAGGCCACGCCCACGTGGGTGACCGCGCTGGAGTGGATCTCGCTGCTGCTGTTCATCCTCGGCTCCCTGGCGATCATCATCCTGCTCGCGATGCCCGACTCGAACGCGTTCTTCCGCAAGGCCGAGCCGCAGCAGGGCTTCTACCCCGGCCAGACCCCGTACGGCCAGCCGCCGCAACCGGGCCAGCCCCCGTACGGCCAGCAGCCCTACGGCCAGCAACCGCCCCCGGGCTCGGGCCAACCGCCGTACGGCCAGCAGCCGCCCGGCCAGGGCCAGTCACCCTACGGCCAGCAGCCGCCCGGTCCGGACCAGCCGCCGCCCTCCGGCCAGGAGCCGCCGAACCCGGACCAGACGCCGCCGTTCGGCCCGCCCTCCGGCGGCCCGGACCAGCAGCCGCCGGACCCCGGCCAGCCCCCGCACGGCCAGCCGCCGCACCCGGGCTGACCGTCCACGACCAGACCAGCGGCCCCGCCTCCACGGCGGGGCCGCTTCGCGTCTCCCCCGACGGCGGAGCCCGGGGCCGTCAGTCCTCGTCCTCCCGCCGCGGCACCGCGAAGCCGCGCGCCCGGTCGTGCCAGGCGCCGAGCACCGCGCCCTCCTTCTCCCGGGACAGCCCCGCGTTCAGTTCCGGCGCTTCGGCGTTGGCCCGCCACCACCGCTCGACGGTGGCCGCGAGCGGCGACAGGGCCAGTCCCGCCTCGACCGCCGGGCCCGGATCGCGGGCGATCATCCCGTCGTAGTCCGGCTCGGGCAGCCAGAAGCCCAGCGAATCGGGCCCGGCCCACGGCGTGACGCCGTGTTCGAGCAGGAAGTCCTGCGGCACCCACGTGAACTCGGGGCGACCGGCGGCCGCGCCGAGGCCGACGAGGGCGTCGGCGACCCCGTCGAGGAACGGCCCCATGCCGATCGGGGCGCCGATGGCGTCGTAGGTGCCGCCGGTGCCGCGCTCGGCCGCGTCCAGGACCCAGGAGGCGAGGTCGGCGACGTCGATCCACTGGACGAGCCGCTCGGGACGGCCGGGGGCGAGCACCTCGCCGCCCTCGGCGATCCGCAGCGGCCAGCACCCGAAACGGTCGACGTTGTCGCCGGCGCCGATGATGAGCCCCGGCCGGGGGATGAACGCCCTGTCGCCCAGCCGCTCGCGGAACAACCGCTCGCAGGCGACCTTGCTGGCGCCGTAGAGCGCCATGTCCGGGTCCTCGCTGTCCGGGCCGGTCGGCTCCAGGACCGCGGAGCCGGTGCGCGAGTGGTCGGCGTACGCCGAGATCGAGGACACGAACGTCCAGTGGCCGACGGCGTCGCCCAGCACGTCGAGCACCCGCCCGACCTGCGCAGGAAGGCGGGCGACGTCGACGGCGGCGTCGAAGGTCCGGCCGCGGAGCGGTGCGAGGCCCGCCGCGCTGCCGCGGTCGACGCGGACGAACTCCACGCCGTCGGGCGGGTCGCCGCTCTCCCCGCGCGCCGCGACGGTGACCTCGTGGCCCCGCGCGACGGCCTGCCGGGCGATCGCTTTGGACAGGTATACGGTGCCGCCGAGGACGAGCACGCGCTGCTGATCGGTCATCACCTGATGATCGTCGCGGCCCCGAAGGAGCACAAGGACGTTCACCGAGAGCGGAAGACCGGGCCGGGCGCCGCGGAAGACGCGCCTCAGACGTCCGCTCGCGTTTCGTTAGGCTTGCCTTGTGAGTGCTGACGAACACCGCGCCCCCGCCCAGCAGTACGCCCGCCTGCCGGCAGACGAGTCCGAGGCGGTGGCGATGCAAGCGGAACTGGCGAGCTGTGTCGTCGTCGCCGACCACGCGGGCGCCGTCGAGACCGTCGCGGGACTCGACATCGCCTACGGCAAGGACGGCGACGAGGTGGTGGCGACCGCGGTCGTGCTGCGCCGCGGCGACCTGGAGGTGCTCGACCGGTCGGTGGTGCGCGGGCGCACCGAGTTCCCGTACGTCCCCGGCCTCCTGGCCTTCCGGGAGCTGCCGCTGCTGCTGCGGGCGGTGGAGTCGCTGCACGTGAACCCGGACGTCTTCGTGTGCGACGGCTACGGGCTCACCCACCCCCGGCGCTTCGGCCTGGCCTGCCACCTCGGGGTCGTCCTCGACATGCCCTCGATCGGCGTGGCGAAGAACCCGCCGCACGTCGCGGTGGACGAACCGGGGCCCCGCCGCGGCGACTGGAGCCCGATCCACGGCGGCGAGGAGGTCATCGGCTGCGCGCTGCGGACCCGCGAGGAGGTCAAGCCGGTCTACGTCTCGGTCGGGCACCGCTGCACCCTGGACACCGCGCGCGAACTCGTCCTCGAACTGGCCCCCCGCTACCGCCTCCCCGAACCCATCCGCGCGGCCGACCACCTGGGCCGCCAGCGCCTCGCCGCCGACTGAGCCCGGCCGGCCCGCCCCGCCGGTAGGGTCTGCACCACCCCGAAGACGGGCGCTCGCAGGATGGTTCCGAATGGGCCGCAACCATAACGTTGCAGGCATGAACACACCTGTCTCCATCAAATGGTCCGCGATGCTGTGGGCGGTGGCGGTGGCCGCCGGCGTCGCCGAGACCGGCCTGGCCGTCACCGAGATCGTCGGCGACGGCGGCCTCGACGCCGGAGTGTGGGTCAACATCGGCCTGCGCGCGGTCATCTACACCGGGGCGGCGCTGCTGATCCTCGCCTTCTCCCAGGGCCACCGCTGGGCCCGCGTCAACCTCGTCGCCCTGCTGTCGGTGATCGGCCTGGCCGCGATGGTCGTCCCCTCGGCGATGCTCATGGCCGACGGCGAGGGCTTCGTGGACGCCTTCGGGTCCGACGGCGACCTGGCGGTCCCGTTCCTGGCGGTCCGCATGCTCCACATCGCCGCGGTCGCGGTCGCGACCGTCCTGATGTTCGTCCCGGCCTCCAACGCCTTCTTCAGGAAGGACCGGGCCGCGGCCGCCGAGGTCTGACCGGCCCGGAACGGCCCGGCTCCCGCAGGGGCCGGGCTCACGGCCGGTCGTAGCGCTCCCGCAGGGACGCCGCCTCCTCCGGCGCCAAGGAAGGCGCCTCCAGGACCTTCGGGATGAGGTCCCGCTCGCCCATGGCCGCCTTGAAGAACATCGCGATCGTGACGTCGTGGTCCGGGCGCTCCACCACGTCGAACTCGTCGCCCCGCGCCACCGGCCCCGGCTCGACCACGCTCAGGTACGCGCCGGGCCTGGCCTCCCGGGTGAAGGTCTTCAGCCAACCGGGCACGCCCATCCAGCCCCGGAACGTCCCGCACGGGGTGCGCGGGCACGTGACCTCCAGGACCAGGCCCGCTGCGTTGCTCCAGCGCTCGCCGACCCTCGCGTCGCTCAGGTCGTGGCCCTCGGTGGTCAGGTTCTCGCCGAAGACCCCGGCCCGCAGCCCGCGCCCGAGCAGCGCCTCGAAGTGGTCGTAGTCCTCGCGCGAATAGGCGTACACCGCCTGGAGCGCCCCGCCGTGGTGCCGCACGTCGCCGACCCGGTCCCCGGCCAGCCCGACGCTCCCGTCGCCCTTGGGGCCCGGGGCGGTCACGGTGACGGGCCCGGCCACCGGACGCTTGTCGATGCCGGTGAACTCGAGGTCGTCCTTCCACGGGTTGTCCCGGGGTTCGCCGACGTTCACGGAGAGGATGCGCACCGGCGGAGCATATCCGCTCCCGGCGAACGCCTCAAACGGATTCCGGCGCGCCCGGGGGCCGCCCGGGCCGAGATCGAGCCGAAACCGCCGACGGGCGGATTTCGGTCCGTGCCGGCCGCCGGCCACCGCCCGTCGGCGGCCGGCACGGACCGTCGGCGGGGCCGGTTAGAGTTACCGCGTGGGGGTCGGTACCAGGAAGCTCTTTCGCGACGACGCGGTGGTGCTGCGCACCTTCAAACTCGGCGAGGCCGACTCGATCGTCTCCCTCCTGGGCCGCAACCGCGGCCGGTTCCGCGCCGTCGCCAAGGGCCTGCGGCGCACCTCCTCCAAGTTCGGTGCCCGGCTCGCCCCCTTCGGGCACGTCGACCTCCAGCTCATCGAGGGCCGCGGCGAGCTCCACACCGTCACCCAGGCCGTCGGCGTGCACCTCTCTGGAGGCGCGATCAGCGCCGACTGGGCCTCCTACACGGCCGCGTGCGTCATCGCCGAGGCCGCCGAGCGGCTCGTGCCCGAAGACCACCAGCCCGACCTCGACGTCTTCCAGCTCACGCTCGGCGCGTTCCGCGCGCTCGCGGAGACCGACCTGCCCGCGGTCCTCATCATGGACTCCTACCTGCTGCGCGGCATGAAGAGCGCCGGTTGGGCGCCGTCGCTGAACGAGTGCGCGAGCTGCGGCAGGGACGGCGACCACCGGGCGTTCGCCGTCTCGGCGGGCGGCGCGGTGTGCCGCGACTGCCGTCCCGGCGGCGCCTCGGTCCCGGCGCCCGCGTCGATGGAGCTCATGCGGGCCCTGGAGGCGGGGGACTGGAAGCACGCGACCGGCGCCGACACCCGGCAGCGGGCCGAGGCGGCCGGCCTCATAGCCGCGCACTTCCAATGGCACTCCGAGCGCCCGCTCAGAACCCTGAAGTACGTGCCGCACTAGCGTGCGGGCCCATAACTCGGGCACCACTATCGCGCAGCGGGCGCCAGGGGCGTTGGACAGCCGCTTGTCAAAGGTCCAAAGCGGTGCGTCGAACAGTTCGGCCAGGGCGATGTACACGGCGTCGTACGGGGTCACGTTGTGGCGGAGCTCCCAGACCCGTTGGCGGAACTGCCGGTGCGGCACCCGTTCGACGGGGAAGTCTTCGAGATCGACGACGGCCATGGTCCCGCGTTCTTTGCTGAGGTGACCGAGACGCTCATATCGGCGCAACGCCGAGAATACTTCAAGGTCGATATGGTCAGGGGCCACGATGCGGACCTCAAGGAGTTCGCGGCGCAGACGGGAGGCGCGCTCATGCCGACCGATCAGGGTCTCGACGAGCACCGAGGAGTCGATGACGATCATCGGGCGTCACGGTCCTCACGGATGAACTCGGCGGCTTCCTCGCCGGTCATGTCGATGCCGCCCCGGTGCTCGATGCGTTCGAACAGCTCGGCGGCAGTGGGGCGCCGGGCTTCGGCGGTCAGCTTGCGCAGCAAGAACTCCTGCAACGACATGCCTTCCAGGGCGGCCCGCTGCCGCCAAACGCGGTGCACATCGTCCGGAACCTCTTTGACCTGGATGTTCTTCATAGATGCAGTATAACTCTCTAGCATGCGCAGAGCATACAAAAGATTCGAAACGGCTCCGGCCATTTCGCGTGTCACGGCGTGTCGATGAGCGGCATACGAACCGGCCGCGCCCCAGGCGGTGCGGGCGGAAATCCTCGGTGACCTCGGGTCGCTCGGTCCCGCCCCCGGCCAGGAGCTCCTTCACCCGGGCGGCGCCTGCCGCCAAGGTCGCGGCTCCGGCGGCCGCTGTCGATAGGCACTCGTCTTTCTTGATTTCCAGTCGCTCAGCGCCCGGCCCCGGCGGCCGCCGTCGAGAGGTTCCGCGGGGCGAGGGGGCGCGACTAGGATCGGTATCCGCCTGACGACATGGAGGACCCGTGAGCCGTACCTATGAGCCGCCCAAGCCGCACCCGTCCGGGGCGACCCCGCCCGCGCTGCCCCGGGAGCTGGTCCCGCGGCACGTCGCGATCGTCATGGACGGCAACGGCCGCTGGGCCAAGGAGCGCGGCCTCAAGCGCACCGAGGGCCACACCAGGGGCGAGACGTCCCTGTTCGACGTCATCGAGGGCGCGATCGAGATGGGCATCGGGACGGTCTCGGCCTACGCGTTCTCCACCGAGAACTGGCGGCGCAGCCCCGACGAGGTCCGCTGGCTCATGGGCTTCAACCGCGACGTGATCCACCGCCGCCGCGACGAGCTGCACGCGATGGGCGTGCGCATCCGCTGGGCCGGGCGGCGGCCCAAGCTGTGGAAGAGCGTCATCTCGGAGCTCGAAGTGGCCGAGGAGATGTCGAAGCACAACGACAAGATCACGCTCCAGTTCTGCGTGAACTACGGCGGGAGGGCCGAGATCGCCGACGCGGCCGCCGCGCTGGCGCGGGACGTCAAGGCCGGCAAGGTCAACCCCGACCGCGTGACCGAGAAGACGTTCGCGCGGTACCTCTACAACCCGGACCTGCCCGACGTCGACCTGTTCCTGCGGCCCTCGGGGGAGCAGCGCACCTCGAACTTCCTGCCCTGGCAGTCGGCCTACGCCGAGATGGTCTACATGGACATCCTGTGGCCCGACTTCGACCGCCGCCATCTGTGGCGGGCGTGCGAGATGTACGCCAGGCGCGACCGGCGCTTCGGCGGGGCCGAGCCCAACCCGGTCGCCTGACCTGCCCGAACGGCGCGGCCCCCGTCCCGGCTTCGCTCCCGGCCGCACGGGGCCCGCCTACGCCGGTCTGCCGATGCCGTCCTCGGCGCCCTCCCCGGGCGCCGGGTCCCGCTGGCGGTCCCGGAACGGGGTGTACTCCCTGGCCTCGGCGCGCTGCGCCACCATTTCATCCACAGTGGCCTGCAATGTCGCGATGCGCTGCAGCACCAGCGCCGTGTCGGCCGACACCTGCCCGTCCTCGTCGTCGAGCCGCTGCGCCTCCTCCATCGACGCCAGCACCACGCCGATGAGCACGTTCATCAGCAAGAACGCGGCGAACAGCACATAGACCACGAAGTACGGCAGCGTCCAGGGGTTGAGCGCCATCGCCTCCCGGATGGTCGCGCCCAGATCGTCGAAGGTGAGCATCTGGAGCAGCACCAGCAGCGCCGTCCCCACCGTCCCGAAGTGCTCCTTGTCGACCTCGCCGAACGCGATCCACCCGATCATCGCCCACAGGTACATGACCACGCCGGTGAGCGCGAAGACCCCCGCCGACTTGGGGATCGCCTTGCCCATCGCCACCAGGATCACCTGGAGGCTCGGCATCGACTTGACGATCCGCATCACCCGCGCCAGCCGCAGCAGCCGCAGGATCGTCACGTTCTCCCGCAGCCCCGGCAGGAACGAGGCCACCACGATCACGAAGTCGAACACGTTCCAGCCGTAGCCGAAATACCGCCACGGCCGGAGCCCGAACGAGACCAGGCCGACCACGACCTCGAAGGCGAAGAACGCCAGGCACGCGTGGTCGATCCACACGAGCTCGGGGCCGATCGCCTCCCTCGCCGCCGGAAACGTCAGCGCGCCGAGCACCGCGCCGTTGAGCACGATCACCGACATCGAGAACAACTGAAAGCGCTTGTACTGCAACAAGGCCCGGCACAGAGCGGGGAGGCGCCCGAGGCTCGGGCCGACGGAGGGAGGAACTTGCACCGCACCAGGGTAGTCAGTCCCGGCCCGTCGCCACGGCCGAGGTATCGCCGAGAAGCGGCCCCCGTACCGCAGAATGGTGGTGTGAGCCAAGACGTCGCCGAACGCAGCGCCCCCGCCGAGGGCGCGCCCGCGCGGCCCCGCCGCCGCGGCCCGACCTCCATCGAGGCCCTCGCGCTCCTCCTCGTCTTCGGCCTCGCCGCCCGCCCCGCCCTCGTCGCGCTGTTCGGCGAGGCGGCGGCCGGGGCCTGGGTCGCCCGCTTCGTCGCCGTCATGGTCCAGGCGATCCCGTTCCTGACCCTCGGCGTCGTCCTCTCCTCGGCCATCGCCGTGTTCGTCCCCGCCGGGTTCTTCCACCGCATCCTCCCCAGGCGCCCCGCCCTGGCCGTCCCCGTCGCGGGCGTCTCCGGGGCCGTCCTCCCCGGCTGCGAATGCGCCTCGGTGCCCGTCGCCGGCGCCCTGGTCAAACGCGGCGTCGCCCCCGCCGCGGCCCTGACCTTCATGCTCGCCTCCCCGGCGATCAACCCCATCGTGCTGGTCTCCACCTTCGTGGCCTTCCCCGGCCGGCCCGAGATGGTCTGGGCCCGCCTCGCCGCCTCGCTCGGCGCGGCGATCGCCATCGGCTGGCTGTGGGTCAGGCTCGGCAAGACCGAGTGGCTGCGCCTGCCCGCCCACCGCCACCACGACGGCGGCAGATGGCCCGCGTTCTGGGCGGGCGTGCGCCACGACTTCTTCCACGCGGGCGGCTACCTCGTCCTCGGCGCGGCGATCGCGGCCACGCTGAACACGCTGATCCCCGAAGCCTGGCTGGCCCGCATCGCCGATCACCCCGTCCTCGGCGTGCTCGCGCTCGCCCTGCTGGCGGTCCTGATCTCGATGTGCTCGGAGGCCGACGCGTTCGTGGCCGCCTCGCTCACCCAGTTCTCGCCCACCGCGATGCTGGCGTTCATGGTCGTCGGGCCGTTCATCGACGTCAAGCTCGCGGCCATGCACGCCGCGACCTTCGGGCGCTCCTTCGCCGTCAGGTTCGCGCCCGCGGCGTTCGTCGCGGCCCTCCTCGCGGCCCTCGCCGCCGGGGCGGTGCTGCTGTGAGGCGCGACGCGCAGGCGGTGGTCCTGCTCCTCCTCGGCGGCGGCCTGCTCCGCCTGGCGGTCACCGGCGACTACCTCGACTACGTCAAGCCCTCCGCGCTCTGGCTGATCGTGCCCGCCGGGATCGCGCTGATCACCGTGGCCGCGGTGACGGTCCGGGAGGTCTGGAGGGAGCGGGCCGAGCCCGACCCTCACGGCCACGGCGAACCCAAGATCGCCTGGCTGCTCCTCGCCCCGGTCGTCGGGATGCTCCTGGTGGCCCCGAACGCGCTCGGCTCCTACGACGCCGAGCGCAGCGGCACGGCCCTCGGCTCCGAGGAGGGCCGCTCGGCCTACCCGGAGCTGCCCGAGGGCGACCCCGTGCCGCTGACGCTGCTCGACTACGCCGCCCGCGCGGTCTTCGACGAGGGCCGCACCCTGGAGGGCCGCCGCATCGAGCTGAGCGGTTTCGTCCTCTACAACGGCGACGAGCCGCAGCTGGCCCGCATGGTCGTCTCCTGCTGCGCGGCCGACGCCCGCCCGGTCAAGATCGGCTTCGACGGCGACGTCCCGGCCGATCTGGAGGCCGACCAGTGGGTGGAGGTCGTCGGCGCCTACTCGCCGCGGCAGGGCCGCGACGCGATCAACGGGGAGCTCATCCCGTACATAGCGGTGGAGTCGGTGACGGTCATCGCGCCTCCCGACAACCAGTACCAGTGATAACCGTCATGCGCGCCGCCCGGGCCCCGCGCCGCTCCGGCCGTTTCCCCTGGTGAAAACCGGACGGGTCGCGTGAGCCCCACACATTAGATGTTGACAATGATTGTCATCTCTAGGCAAGGTTTCCGGTATGCGCCGAACAATGCTCACACTGCCCGCCGCGGGGCTCCTCGCGGCCACCGCCCTCGCCGCCTGCGGCGACGGCTCCGCCTCCGACGAGGACGGCCTCGACGTCGTGGCGGCCTTCTACCCCCTCGCCTTCGCCGCCGAGCAGGTCGGCGGCGAGCACGTCAACGTCACCAACCTCACCCCCGCCGGTCAAGAGCCCCACGACCTCGAACTCCAGCCCAGCGACATCGCCGCGATCGAACAGGCCGACCACATCGTCTACCTCGAAGGGTTCATCCCCGAGATCGACGCCGCCATCGACGAGTACGCCTCCGACAAGGCCCTCGAAGTCGGCTCCGTCGTCGACATGATCGGCTACGACGACACCGAGGCCCTCGAAGGGGACCACGACCACGCCGAAGGGGACGAGCACGGCCACGACCACGCCGAGGAGGACGAGCACGCCCACGACCACGCTGAAGGGGACGAGCACGCCCACGACCACGCCGAAGGGGACGAGCACGCCGAGGAGGACGGCCACGACCACGCCGAGGAGGAATCGCACGGCGACGACGGCCACAGCCACGACCACACCGAGGGCAGCGACCCCCACGTCTGGCTCGACCCCCTCCGCTACGCCGCCATCGGCGACGCCATCGCCGAGGCCCTGAGCGGCGCCGACGACGCGAACGCCGACGACTACACCGCCGGGGCCGAGACCTTCGCCGCCGCCCTCACCGAACTCGACGACGAATTCACCGAGGGCCTCGCCGACCGCACCTCCGACGAGATCGTCACCTCCCACGCCGCCTTCGGCTACCTCGCCGACCGCTACGGCCTCCACCAGGTCGCCATCGCCGGACTCAGCCCCGACCAGGAGGCCTCCTCCCAGCGCATGGCCGAGATCGCCCACTTCGTCGAAGACCACGGCGTCACCACCATCTTCTTCGAGACGCTCGCCTCCTCCGCGATCGCCGACACCATCGCCGACGAGACCGGCGCCCGGACCGACGTCCTCAACCCCATCGAGGGCCTGACCGAAGCCGACGGCGACGACGCCGACTACTTCAGCGTCATGCGCGACAACCTCACGGCGTTGCAGACGGCGCTCGGCGCGGCCTGAGCGACAATGAACCGATGCCCGTCATAGCAACCTACGACGCGACCGTCTCCTACGGCGGTCGCGCCGTCGTCCGCGGCGTCGACCTCGCCGTCGAACCCGGCGAGGCCGTGGCCCTCATGGGCGCCAACGGCTCCGGCAAATCCACGCTCGTCAAGGCCGTCGTCGGCCTGGCGCCCCTCGCCGCCGGAGGCATCGAGCTGTTCGGCGTCCCCCAGCGCCGCTTCCGCAACTGGAAGCGCGTCGGCTACGTCCCCCAGCGCACCGGCGCCGCCTCCGGCGTCCCCGCCACCGCCGCCGAGGTCGTCGCCCAGGGACGACTGGCCCACCGCTTCCTCGGCCTGCCCCCGAACCGCAGCGACCGCGCCGCCGTCACCCGCAGCCTCGACGAGGTCGGCCTCGCCGACCACGCCCACTGCGCCGTCGACACCCTCTCCGGCGGCCAGCAGCAGCGCGTCCTCATCGCCCGCGCCCTCGCCACCGAACCGGACGTGCTCATCATGGACGAGCCCACCGTCGGCGTCGACGCCGCGACCCAGGCCGCCCTCGCCGAGGTCGTCGCGGCCCGCGTCGACGCGGGCTGCGCGGTCCTGCTCGTCACCCACGAGCTCGGCCCCCTCACCGACCGGCTCGACCGCGCCGTCGTCCTCGCCGACGGCCGCGTCGTCCACGACGGCGCCCCGCCCCGCCCGGTCGGCGAGCACGCCGACCCCCGCCACCAGCACGCGCACCCCCACGCGAACGGCGACTCCGACGACTTCTGGGGCGGCAAATGACCCTCGACATGTCCATCTTCGGCTTCGAGTTCATGCAGCGCGCCTTCATCAGCGCGCTCGCCGTCGGCCTGTGCGCGCCCGCCGTCGGCGTCTTCCTCGTCCAGAAGCGCCTCGCGCTCATCGGCGACGGCCTCGGGCACATCGCGCTCACCGGCGTCGCCATCGGCTTCCTCACCGGCGGCGCGCCCCTGTGGACCACCCTCGCCACCACCGTCGCCGCGTCCGTCGTCATGGAGCTGCTGCGCAGCCACTCCAAGACCTCCGGCGACGTCGCCCTGGCGATGATGTTCTACGGCGGCATCGCCGGCGGCGTCTACCTCACCGGCATCGCCTCCGACAAGGGCGTGGCGAACCTCCAGCAGTACCTGTTCGGCTCCCTGCTCACCGCCGGCTGGGACGAGGTCGTCACCATCGCCGTGGGCGGCGCCGCCGTCGCACTGCTCATGCTGGTCCTGCGTCCCTGGATGTCTGCGATCGCCACCGACGAGCAGTACGCCCGCGTCGCCGGGCTCCCCGTCGCCGGACTCAACCTGATGCTGCTCATGACCACCGCCGTCGTCGTCTCGGTCTCCATGCGCGCGGTGGGCCTGCTCCTGGTCAGCGCCCTGCTCGTCATCCCCGTGGTCACCGTGCAGCAGTTCACGCGCTCCTTCCGGGCCACCATGTACGGCGGCATGGCCGCCGGGTTCCTCATCGCCGGGGCGGGCGTCCTGGCCTCGGCCGTGCAGGACGTCCCCCCGGGCGCCACCATCGTGCTCATCGGCGTCGCCTGCTTCGTGGCGACCGCCACCGCCGCCGCGGTCGTGCGCCGCGTCCGCCGCACCTGGCGCCGCCATCCGCCGCCCGAGGGCGAACCGCTCGAAGTGGAACTGCCCGCCGGACCGGTCGACGGCCCGCAAGCGGCCCCGAAGGGATGACGCGGTGTGGGAGAGACGACACCTGGGCCCCTCCGGGCCCCTCGGGCGCGATATTTTTGCATGGTGCGCACTGAAGCCGAGCTCGCCGAAGCATCCCCGCCCGCCGACTACGAGCAGGCGGGGGAGCTGCTGCGCGCGCTCGCCGCGCCGCTGCGCATCGCGATCGTGATGGAGCTGGCCGAGGGGCCGAAGTACGTGCACCAGATCGTGGAGGTCCTCGGCGTCACCCAGCCGCTGGTCTCCCAGCACCTGCGGGTGCTGCGGGGCGCGGGAATCGTGCGCGGGACCCGATCGGGCCGGGAGATCTCGTACAGTCTTATCGACGACCACATCGCCCACATCGTCACGGACGCCGTCAACCACGCCCGCGAAGAGCGGTAAGCTCGCCGAGCATCGGGCGGCCCGGCCCGCCGACCGCGCCCGCGAGGAGCGGCGCGAGCGTTTCCAGCTCGGGCGCTATGGTCGTTCCGTCGACCGCGCCCGCGAGGAGCGGTCGAGGCCGGGAGCGCCCGGCAGGCCCGGCGCCCGCGGCGGACGGCCGCCGCCGGAACCCCCCGGACGCCGGAACGGCGATCCGCCCGGTTTCGACCCCGGCCGCCGGGCCGGGCCGTCGACCAGGCCCGGAAAGGGCGGTACCTTGGGAGCCCCCGAGTCCGCCCCGGACCGGGCACCGCCAACCAAGCACGGGAGGGACACCCAGTGGCAGCCAAGCCGCCGGCCGAGAACATGGCGCGGTCCACCAAGCAGCGGACCGCGATCCTCGAGCTGCTCGAAGCCGACGACGCGTTCCGCAGCGCCCAGGACCTCCACGCGATACTGCGCGACTCCGGGTCCAAGATCGGGCTGACCACCGTCTACCGCACCCTCCAGGCGTTCGCCGACGCCGGCGTCGTCGACGTGACCCGCCTGCCCGGCGGCGACCACCTGTACCGGCTGTGCGCGGCCGAGGAGCACCACCACCACCTGGTGTGCCGCAACTGCGGCTCGACCGTCGAGGTCGCCGGGCCCACCGTCGAGCGCTGGGCCAACAAGGTCGCCTCCGAGCACGGCTTCACCGAGGTCGGGCACACGCTCGAACTCCACGGCCTGTGCGCCGATTGCTCGAAGTAGGCTTAGGACGATGCTGGTTCTGTATCGTTTCGCCGTCGACGAACGCGAAACGGAAGCCTTCTCCCGCGACGCCGAGACCGCCCTCGCCGCGCTCGCCTCGTGCGACGGGTACGTCCGCGGCGGCCTGGGGCGCGCGGTCGACGAGGACGCGACCTGGCTGCTGTGGTCCGAGTGGATCGGCGTCGGCGCCTACCGTCGCGCCCTCTCGAACTACCAGGTGAAGATGTCCACCCCGCTGCTGTCGCGGGCGCTGCCCGAAGCCTCGGGCTTCGAGGTGCTCGCCGAGTGCGCGCCCGGCGGCGAGCCGGTCGGGTCCGGCTCGGACCGGTCCGACGACCCCGAGGCGGCCCGACAGGAGGCCGCGCGATGAGCGACCGCCCGCGGGACGAGGACGTGCCGCAGCCCGAACCGCCGGAGCGGCCGGAGGAGCCGATCGTCGCCGAGCCGCGCGAGTCCGACCCCGTCGAGCCCGTCCGCGTCGACCAGGGCTCGGGTCGGCCCATCGCGCCGGACCAGGTCGCGCCCGACCCGGGGGCCGCCCCGGTCGCGGCCGAGCCGCCGGTCCCGCAGGCGGTGCCCGAACCCGAGCCCGACATGGCCGCCCCCGAGGACGCCCCGAAGGCCGAGCCCGGCGGCGAAGCGCCCGGACCGGCCCCGGCGGCCTCGGCCTACAGCGAGTCGGCCGCCGTGCCCGGCGAGTCCGCGCCCGAAGGCCCGCCGCCCGGCGAGCCGACGCGCACCGAGGACACGCTGGCGCTGCCGCCCACCACGAGTGTCGACCCGCAGCCGTCATCGCAGCCCGAGCGCATGCCCGTGCTGGAGGGCGTCGCGGTGCCGTTCGCGGCCCCGCCCGCCGAGCGCAACAGCGGCAAGTTCGCCGCCACGCTGGCGGTCAGCATCGTCGGCGGCGTGGCGGTCGTCATCGCCGTGGTGATCGCGCTGGTCGTCTCGCTGGTCACCCTCACCGATTCCCTCATGGACAAGATCGAGGACACGGCCACGGCCTTCATGGACGACATCGCCGACGAGCAGTGGAACGAGGCCTACGGCCGCCTGTGCCCCAGCATGCAGAACCGGCCCGTTGCGGACTACATCGACGACTGGGAGACGTGGGAGGCCGACGGCGCCGACGTCAAGCCCGTCCGCGACGAGATGAGCGGCACGTACGTGCCGGTCGAACTCGCCGACGGCTCGACCGTGGAGCTCAAGATCTACATCGACCAGGGCTCCGAATCCATCAACACCGCCGTCTGCGGCTGGGACCACAAGGACTGAGCGGGGCCGCCGCTACTGGTATCTCGGCGGGTACGCCTGTTGCTGACCCGGCTGACCCGGCTGACCCGGCTGACCCGGCTGACCCGGCTGACCCGGCTGACCCGGCTGACCCGGCTGACCCGGCCCGTACCCCTGCGGCACCGCAGGCCCGCCCGGTCCGCCCGGCCCCGGCGTCCCGGCCCGCACCGGCTGCCCGAAGCCGATGACCGTCCGCTTCGCCGGGGCCCAGGACCGCACGCCCCGCATGAACAGCAGGATGAACGCGGTCACCGAGAAGACGAACGCGCAGCCCGCGACGCCGATCATCGTCAGCATCGCCGGTCGGGTCATCTCCGAGAGCTCCTCGTCGCCGAAGGAGACGAACCAGACGATCGAGACGATGACCCATATCGGGCTGAGCAGGGCCACGAGCCCCACCCAGACCGGCGAGAACACCCGCGCCCAGAACCTGCCGCGTTGCAGTCCCACCGCGGAGACCACGGCGAGGACGAGCAGCATCACCACCGCCGCCAGCACCGCCCCCAGGACATAGGTGTAGTCCGAGCCGCCGAGCAGCATGTCCCCGAGCGTCTCGCCCTCGTACCACTGCGGCTCGGCGGCGAGCTGTCGCCGCGCGTCGGCGACGACCGCGTAGACGATCACCAGAGGGCTCAGCGCGGTCAGCCATACCAGCAGCTGCACCGCCGTCACGGGCCTCGGCTTCGTCTCGGGCCGCTCCTGTTCGACCTCGACGGCCGTGACCGTGCCGGAGCCGCCCGGCGCGCCCTGCACCTCGACCTCGCCCCGCTGTATCCGGTGCATGAGAATCCAGTTCCGCGCCGACTTGGAGACCAGCAGCCCCAGCAGCGTGCCCTCCAGGGCCCCGAAGGCGACGCCGATGATCAGCGGCAGGGGGGTGTACTCGATCGAGGCGACCCCCATGACGATGACGACGATCGACACGACCAGGCCGAGGACGGCGCTGACGAGCGACCAGATCCACGCCCAGCGCTTGCCGCGCGCGATGTGGACCGGCGAGAGCAGCGACTGGACGGTCGTGTATAGGGCGTAGACCACCGCGATCAGGCCGAGCGGGTGGAAGGCGTTGACGAGGCTGACGATCGAGAGGAAATCGCCGATGACGCCGATCGCCATGAAGGTCCACAGGATGACCTGGATGCCGGTGACCGTGCCGGGCTTCGCCATCGTCATCGCCGGTGATGGCATCTGCCCCGGGATCGGTTGCCCCGCGGGTGTCTCCACGGGGCCGTAGGCGCCGCCGGGGCCTGTGTGGGGCTGCGCCGGCATCTGCCCGGGGACCGGTTGCCCCGCAGGTGTCGCCACCGGCCCGTAAGCATCGCCGGGGCCCATCGGCTGCGGTTGCGGCGGCGGCATCTGCGGCGGGCCCGGCCGGTATCCGGGAGGCTGCGGCGGCTGCGGCGGGAACGTCATGGTATTTCCTCACGTGACGGAACGGGGGCAGCGCACAGAGTATCGGACGCGGGCGCTCCGCGTCCGTCCCGAACGGACCGGCATGCCTCCCAGGGGCCTTCGGCGCCTCCCCCGGCTGTTGCTCAAACGCATAGCAGCGTACGCCCCCAGGGGCCTTCGGCGGCGCCGCTAATACCGCGGCGGGTAGGGCTGCTGCGGCATGTGCCCCTGCGGGGCCTGCGCCCCCGGCGGGGCCATCATGACCACGACCGCCGCGGGCCTGCTCGGCGTCCACCTCCGGACGCCCGGGACGAACATGAGCACGAGGATCACGATCGCCAGCACTTGCAGCGCCGCATGGCGGGCGAACGCCATCGGGTACGGGTTCGACACCCACGGCGGAATGAAATCGCGGTGCTGGAGATAGTCGATCACCAGGAACGTGAACATGTACCCCACCAGCAGGACCGCGCCGATCGACCACACGACGCCGAAGATCCGGGCCCCCGCGGCGCCCTTCGTCAGCCCCGGCGCGCAGATGAGGGCGCATATCAGCAGCACCGCGCAGATCACGGTCGGCACGCCCCGAGTCCACAGGAGATCACCGTCGAGGAACGCCCCCGGCAGCGACGTGTACTCCAGGGCCGCGGCCATGTCCATCCCGCCCTTGACGTTGACCCACAGGCTCCACGCGCACAGCGCCGCGAACAGCCACACCGCGATCACGGCGAACAGGGCCGCGCCGGGCCGGGTCTCCGGCCGCTCCGGCTGCGGCGCGCCCACCGTCCCGGGCATGCCCGCCGTTCCCGGCGCGCCCGCGACCTGCACCTCGCCCCGCTGCATCCGGTGCATGAGGATCCACTGCCGCGCGGACCTGGAGCACAGCAGGCCCAGCAGCGTCCCGTTGAGCGCGGCGAACACGACCCCGAGGACCAGCGGCAGCACGCCGTAGTCGATGAGGACGATCCCGAAGACGATCCCGACCGCCGCGAAGACCAGGCCGATGACGGTCGACACCAGGTTCCAGATCCACGCCCAGCGCTTGCCGCGCGCGATGTGGACCGGCGTCAGCAGCGACTGGACCGTCACGTACAGCGCGTACACCACCGCGATCAGGCCGAGCGGGTGGAAGGCGTTGACCAGGTTGATGATCGAGAAGGCGTCGCCGAGCGCGCCGATCGCCAGGAAGATCCACAGGATGACCTGGATGCCGGTGACCGTGCCGGGCTTGGTCATCGTCATCGCAGGGGTCGGCATCTGCCCGGGGACGGGCTGCCCCGCGGGCGTCTCCATGGGGCCGTAGGCGCCGCCGGGGCCCATGTGGGGCTGCGCCGGCATCTGCCCGGGGACCGGCTGCCCCGCAGGCGTCGCCACCGGCCCGTAAGCGCCGCCGGGCCCCATCGGCCGCGGCGGGACCGACGCATAGCCCCCGCCCGCCCCCTGAGGCCGCGGCTGCGGCGAGACCGGTTGGTACCCACCGGGAGGCGGGGTCTGCGGGGGTGGAAACGCCATGGTTTTCCCTTAAGTGTGCGGGCTGCTCGCGATGGCCAGAATATCGGATATCGACAACCGTGCCGCAGTGCACGCGTTTGCTAATCTGACTCACGCCGAGAGACCTCCGAGCGAAGCAGGACGCACCGTGTCTGACATAACGCCCACCTCGCACACGTTCCAAGTGGACCTGCGCGGCCTGGTGGATCTGCTGTCCCACCACCTGTACTCCTCGCCCCGGGTCTACGTCCGCGAGCTGCTCCAGAACGCCGTCGACGCGATCACCGCGCGCCGCGCCTTCGAGCCCGACGCGCCCGCCGACGTCCGCATCGTCACCGACGGCGGCCGCCTCACCATCACCGACCCCGGCGTGGGACTGACCGTCGCCGAAGTCCACAAACTGCTCGCCACCATCGGCGGCTCGTCCAAACGCGACGAAGCGATCGAAGGCGCCCGCCGCGACTTCCTCGGCCAGTTCGGCATCGGCCTCCTCGCCTGCTTCACCGTCGCCTCGACCATCACCGTCACCTCCCGCTCCGCCAGGGAGCCCGGCGCCGCCGCCGTACGCTGGTCGGCCCGCGACGACGGCTCCTACACCGTCACCGAACTGCCCGCCGCCGACAAGCCCGAACCCGGCACCGTCGTCGAACTGGCCGCCCGCCCCGGCGAGGAATGGCTCGCCCCCCGCCGCGTCCTCGAACTCGCCCGCGAATACGGCTCGCTCCTGCCCGCCGACATCACCGTCGAAGGCGACGGCCGCACCGAGCACGTCACCGACACCCCGCCCCTGTGGGAACGCCCCTGGCCCACGGCCACCGCCCGCCGCCTCGCCCTCAACGCCTACTGCGAGGAGACCCTCGGGTTCTCCCCGCTCGACGTCATCGACCTCGACGTCCCGCTCGCCGGCATCAAGGGCGCCGCGTTCGTCCTGCCCCACGCCACCTCCCCCTCGGCCCGCCCGGCCCACCGCGTCCACCTCAAACGGATGCTCCTGACCGACACCGCCGACAACCTCGTCCCCGAATGGGCCTTCTTCGTCCGCTGCGTGGTCGACACCGACGCCCTGCGCCCCACCGCCAGCCGCGAATCCCTCTACGACGACGAAGCCCTCGCCGTCGCCCGCGACGCCCTCGGCGCCCAGATCCGCGACTGGCTCGCCCGCCTCGCCTCCGCCGACCCCTCCCGCCTGGAGGCATTCCTCGCCGTCCACGAACTCGGCGTCAAGGCCCTCGCCCGCCACGACCCCGAACTCCTCGAGGCCATGCTCCCGTGGCTGCGCTTCGAGACCACCGACGGCCCCGCGAACCTCGTCGACTTCGCCCGCGCCCACCAGCCGATCTACCTGGCCGCCACCGTCGACGAGTACCGCCAGGTCTCCCAGATCGCCGCCGCCCAGGGCATCGGCGTGGTCAACGGCGGCTACACCTACGACACCGAACTGGTCCAGGCCCTGCCGCGGCTCGACCCCGCCGTCAAGGTCGAATCCCTCCAGCCCGGCGTCATCTCCGCGAACCTCGACGCGCTCCCCGCCGAGACCGAACTGGCCCTCCAGCCGTTCCTCGCCGCCGCCCGCTCCCGCCTCGACGCCGTCGACGTCGACGTCGTGATCCGCGAGTTCAACCCCGTCTCCGTGCCCGCCCTCCTCCTCGACGACCGCGAGGCCCGCCGCGAACGCCAACGCGCCGAAGCCGAAGCCGAAGCCGACGACCTGTGGGGCGGCATCCTCGCCTCCATCAAGCAGCACACGGCGCGCGCCCAGCTCGTCCTCAACCACCGCAACCCCACCGTCCGCCGCGTCAGCGCCATCGGCGACGCCGAACTGACCGGCACGGCCGTCGAATCGCTCTACGGCCAGGCGCTCCTCATGAGCCGCCGGCCCCTGCGCGCGGGCGACACCGCGCTGCTCAACCGGTCGTTCATGAACCTGCTCGAACACGTCACCAAAGAGTAGGAGCCCGACCGTGCCGCCGCCCGAACCCGAACCCGCTCGTACCCGCCACCGCTAAGGACCATCCATGTCGACGCCCAACCCCGACGAGATCTGGCGCCTGCTCAACGACGCCCGCTTCGAAGAGGCGAGCGAGGCGAAGGTCGCGGCCCTGGAACGGGCCCTGGAGGCCGCCGACGCCATCGGCGATCCCGAACTGGTCAACTACGCGCTCAACGGCCTGGTCGACGCCTACGAGTTCTCCCGGGACTCCACCCGCCTCCTCATCCCCTTCGCCCGCCTCCTGCGCAACTTCGACACCAGCCCCGAGCACTTCGACGCCTACCTGACCCGCTCGCTGTACTGGACCTTCAAATGGATCGTCGACAAGATGATCGAACAGCCCGACGTGCCCCTGGAGTCCATCGAGCACTGGCTGTCGGAGATGCGCTCCCGCTACGCCGAGGCCGGCTACTCGATGCACGCCCCCGCCGCCTACGACATGCAACTGGCCTTCCACATCGGCGACTACGAGCGCGTCGCCACCGCCGTCGAAGCCCTCGGCGAAGCCGAAGAGGACGACATGTCCGACTGCGCCGCATGCCAGTACACCTCCCTGGCGACCATCGTCTTCTACGCCGAGGAGGACAGCGCCGAACCGTGCATGGAGATGCTCGAACCCGTCCTCGCCGGCGAGCACTCCTGCGCCCACGAACCCCACTACGCCCTCGCCCTGTCCCTCATCCCCCTGGTCGAACTCGGCCGCCCCGACCAGGCCCGCGCCAACCACCTGCGCGGCTACATGATGTGCAAGGGCAAAGAGGACATGGTCGCCATGATCGCCCTCCACGCCGAGTTCTGCGCCCTCACCGGCAACGAGGCCCGCGCCGTCGAGATCCTCGCCGACCACGCCCGCTTCTTCGACCTCGACCTCGGCATCCGGGACCGCCAGCGCCTCCTGGAGGTCACCGTCCTGACCTGCCGCCGCCTCAGAGCGCTCGGCTTCGCCGACACGGCCGTGCCCGGCCCCGGCGACCGCGACTGGACCGCGGCCGAACTCCACGACTGGGCCGAGAGCGAACGGACCGCCGTCGTCGCCAGGTTCGACGCCCGCAACGGCAACGACCACCACTCGGCCATGTCCGACCGCCTCGTCGACTCCACCCCCTACCCCGAGCCGGTCCACTTGGGCCTCAAGGAGCTCAAACCGCGCGAACCGCTCGCCCTCGCCGTCCCCCAGCAGCCCGACGGCACCGACCTCGACAAGGCCATCGACGCCGCCTACGACGCCTACGACGAGTGCTCGCCCGACATCTGGCAGGCGTGGCTGCGCGTCGACGCCATCGCCGAGACCCTCGGCATCGAACTCATCGCCGAGCACCGCGCCGAGATCGCCCACGCCCGATCGGCCGAGACCGACGACACCGACCAGGCCCTCGCCGGCCTCGCCCGCGCCTCCGAACTGTTCGACCTCGCCGGGCAGCCGGGCCGCGCCCTCGTCGCCGACGCCTTCGCGCTGCTGCACCTGGCCGAGACCGAACCCGGCCACGCCCGCACCGGCGCGGCCCACATCGTCGACAGCGCCCGCCGCCTCCGCGCCGAGCAGCGCATCGACGACCGCAGCTTCCACACCAGCCGGGTGCTCTGCCTCCGCTCCGAATACCTCGCCGCCGGAGGCGACCCCGCCGCGCTCCCCGCCGACCTCGACGACCGCGTCCGCGCCCTCGACGAGGAACTGGCCGCCTTCCCCGACCGCCGCTACGCGCTCATCCGCCGCTGCGAACTGGCCGACCTGCGCGCCCGCCTCGCCGACGACGCCCAGGCCAAGGAGGCGCTCCTGCGGGCGGCCGTCGCCCTGGCCGCCACCGCCGAGGCCGGGTGGGTCGTCGCGCGCACCAACGGCGACCTGGCCTACCAGCTGGCCCTCGCCGGCCGGTTCGAGGACGCCCTGGAGGCCGCCCGCGAGGGCATCGCCGCGCTCGGCGCCGCGCCCGCCCGGGCCGTGGCCGCGAAGCTCCACCTCCAGGCCGCCGAGTTCACCATGCGCCTGGGCGACCACCCCGCCGCCTACGAGCACGGGCTCCAGGCGTCGGTCCACTGCGACGCCGCGGGCATGACCGTCCCCGCCTCCATCGCCCGCCACCTCATGGGCATCGCCCTGGTCGAGCAGGACCGCCGCGCCGAGGCCGTGCCCCTCCTGGAGGCCGCCCTCGCAGACCTGCCCGAAAGGGAGGTGTGGCGGGTGTGCACCATCCGCTTCAACCTCGCCGAGTCCTACGACCGGCTCGACGACACCAGGCAGGCCGTCGAGCACGGCCTGGCCGCCCTCGCCCTCATGGAGGCCGCCGGGGAGGACTACACGACCCGCCTGTACGCCGACACGCTGTTCCTCACCGGGGAGCTGCTGGAGAAGCTCGGCGAGCACGACCACGCCCTGGAGGTGTACACGCGCGCCGCGACCGCGGCCGAGGAGCTCGGCGACCTCACCGCCTGGACCCGCGTCAGCCGCGCCCGCGTGTGGCTGCTGCGCACCGTCGCCGGGGACGCGGCCTTCGGGGAGGGGCTCCAGACCATGGCCCAGCTCGCCGCCCGCCTCCAGTCCGTCCGCTCCGACCCCGAATCGGGCGAGCAGCTCAAGGAGACCTGCCGGTTCGAGCTCGGCGAGACCTACCGCCAGCACGCCCAGCTGACGTTCCAGTTCCTGGAGAGCCAGGCGGGGGAGCCGGGCCTGCGCCGCGACGAGGCCGAGCCGGTGCTCGACCTCCAGCGCCGGGCGCTGGCGGTGTTCCGCGACGGCCCGCTGCTGCTGGAGCGGGCGAGCCTGACCGCGCACCAGACGATGTGGCTGCTCGCCGAGCTCGGCGACGTGCCCGGGGCGATCACGGTGGGGGAGGAGGCGCTCGGCTGGCTGGCCGCGCCCGACTTCGCCGAGGCCCGGGAGGGCTTCGAGCAGCACCTGTCCGATCTGCGCCAAGGCGGCTAGGGCGGGCGCCCTCCGGCCCCCGAACCGCTGGAAAAGCGCTGGTGAACGGGGCCTTGCGTCGGTGGTGCGGCTCGCCCCGCGCCGCGGGACGGGCCCCGGTGACCGGCCGACCCCTGCGAGGTAGGCTTGCTCACCGGTGGGCCGCGGCGGCGCTTCCCTGTCGCAAACCGGATTGACCGGCAGCCCGCCGACTGCCATCTTTGGCGGAGCCGATGTATGGCTCGCAAGCTTCGCCCAGGCCGCTTGCGGTCCATGAATCGGCACCGAACAGCATCTGTTCTGAGAATTATTCGCAGTCTCACCGACCGCCAGCCGGATCGAGAGGAATCATCGTGTCCCAAGACCGCACCGACGCACTCATCAGCCTGTGCAAACGCCGTGGCTTCGTCTTCCCCAGCTCGGAGATCTACGGAGGCACCCGCTCGGCATGGGACTACGGTCCGCTCGGCGTGGAGCTCAAGGAGAACATCCGCCGCGAGTGGTGGAACGCGATGGTGCGCCGGCGTGACGACGTCGTCGGCCTCGACTCGGCCGTCGTCCTCAACCGCCAGGTGTGGGAGGCCAGCGGCCACGTCAAGGAGTTCACCGACCCCCTCACCGAATGCCAGTCGTGCCACAAGCGCTTCCGCGCCGACCACCTCATCGAGGCCTACCAGGAGAAGCACGACGGCCGCGAACCCGAAGGCGGCCTCCGCGACCTCGCCTGCCCCCACTGCGGCGCCCGCGACTCCTTCACCGAGCCGCGCATGTTCAACGGCCTGATGAAGACCTACCTCGGCGCGACCGAGGAGACCGACAACGAGCACTTCCTGCGCCCCGAGACCGCCCAGGGCATCTTCGTGAACTTCACGAACGTTATGACCTCGGCCCGCAAGAAGCCCCCGTTCGGCATCGCCCAGACCGGCAAGTCGTTCCGCAACGAGATCACCCCCGGCAACTTCATCTTCCGCACCCGCGAGTTCGAGCAGATGGAGATGGAGTTCTTCGTGCCGCCCGACGAGGGGCAGAAGTGGTTCGAGTACTGGTGCGAGGAGCGGCTGCGCTGGTACGTCGACTTGGGCATCCCGGCCGAGAAGCTGCGCCTGCGCCACCACGACCCCGAGGAGCTATCGCACTACTCCGCCGGCACCGCGGATGTGGAGTTCGACTACCCCTGGGGCTGGGGCGAGCTGGAGGGCGTGGCCAACCGCACCGACTACGACCTCACCCAGCACGCCAAGTTCTCCGGCGAGCGGTTGGAGTACTACGACCAGGCGGCCAACGAGCGCTACGTGCCGCACGTGATCGAGCCCGCCGCCGGCGTGGGCCGCTCGATGATGGCCTTCCTCCTGGCCGCCTACGACGAGGACGAGATCGGCGGGGAGAAGCGCACCGTGCTCCGCCTGCACAAGAAGCTGGCGCCGTTCAAGGTCGCGGTGCTGCCGCTGTCGAAGAAGGAGACGCTCACGCCCACGGCGCGCGAGGTGCTCAAGGCGCTCCAGCCCCACTTCATGTGCGACTACGACGAGACCCAGTCCATCGGCCGGCGCTACCGCC
>DASTYG010000066.1:0-43613 GCA_035765105.1 Glycomyces sp. | reverse complement strand
GTGCTGGCTGCCGGCGACGGCACGGAGAACATGAAGAGCATCGGCGTGGCCGTGCAGGAGGGCGCCTCGGCGTACCTGACCCGGCAGTTCAGGACACTCGGCGTCTTCGCGGTCCTCGCCTTCGGCCTGCTGTTCGTGCTGCCGGCCGACGACTGGTCGATCAAGATCGGTCGGTCGGTCTTCTTCCTGGTGGGGGCGGGCTTCTCCGCCGCGATCGGCTACCTGGGCATGTGGCTGGCGGTGCGGGCCAACGTCCGCGTCGCGGCCGCTGCACGGGAGCACGGGCGTGACTCGGCCATGCGGGTGGCCTTCCGGACCGGCGGCACCGTCGGCATGGCCACCGTCGGCCTCGGCCTCCTCGGTGCCTCCGTCGTGGTGCTGATCTACCGGGGCAACGCCCCTGCCGTCCTCGAGGGCTTCGGGTTCGGGGCCGCGCTGCTGGCGATGTTCATGCGAGTCGGTGGCGGCATCTTCACCAAGGCGGCCGACGTCGGCGCCGACCTGGTGGGCAAGGTCGAGCAGAACATCCCCGAGGACGACCCGCGCAACGCCGCGACCATCGCGGACAACGTGGGCGACAACGTCGGCGACTGCGCCGGCATGGCCGCCGACCTCTTCGAGTCCTACGCCGTGGTCCTGGTCGCCAGCCTCATCCTCGGCCGCGCCGCCTTCGGCGAGACCGGCCTGGTCCTGCCGCTGCTGGTGGCCTCCGTCGGCATCGTCTGCGCCCTCATCGGCGTCATCATCACCCGCATGCGGGCCTCCGACGCCTCCGGGCTCACCGCCATCAACCGGGCCTTCTACATCTCCGCGGCCGTCTCCGCGGTGCTGACGGCCGTCGCGGTCATGGCCTACGTCCCGGCCGACTGGTCCGAACTGGGCACCGGCATCGACGCGTCGAACATCCCGGTCAACCCGCAGGCGCTGGCCATCATCGCCGTCGTCATCGGCATCGCGCTCGCCGCGGCCATCATGACGCTCACCGGCTACTTCACCGACACCCGCTACAAGCCCACCAAGACGGTCTCGGCCTCGACCCGCACCGGCGCGGCCACCAACATCCTCTCGGGCTTCTCGCTCGGCCTGGAGTCCGCCGTGTACTCGGCGCTGCTCATCGCCGGCGCCGTCCTCGGCGCCTACCTGCTCGGCGGCGGCGACATGCTCGTGAGCCTGTTCGCGGTGGCCCTGGCCGGCTGCGGCCTGCTCACCACCGTCGGCGTCATCGTCGCGATGGACACCTTCGGGCCCATCAGCGACAACGCCCAGGGCATCGCGGAGATGAGCGGCGACGTCGACGGCGCCGCCGCCCAGACCCTCACCGACCTCGACGCGGTCGGCAACACCACCAAGGCCATCACCAAGGGCATCGCGATCGCCACGGCCGTCCTGGCCGCGACCGCGCTGTTCGGCGCCTACACCAAGGCCGTGGAGGGCGAAGGGCTCGTCGGCGAGGCACTGCTCAGCGCGCTGAGCATCGCCGACCCGGCCAACATCGTCGGCTTCATCCTCGGCGCCAGCGTCGTGTTCCTGTTCTCCGGCCTGGCCGTCAACGCCGTGGCCCGCTCCGCCGCCGCGGTGGTGTCCGAGGTCCGCGACCAGTTCGCGCGCTTCCCGGGCATCATGACCGGCGAGCAGCGCCCCGAGTACGGCCGCGTGGTCGACATCTGCACCCGCGACTCCCAGCGCGAGCTGGCGACGCCGGGCCTGCTGGCCGTGCTCGCCCCGGTCGCCGTCGGCTTCGGCCTGGGCGTCGGCCCGCTCGCCGCCTACCTGGCCGGCGCGATCGCCAGCGGCGTGCTCATGGCGATCCTGCTGGCGAACTCGGGCGGCGCCTGGGACAACGCCAAGAAGGACGTCGAGGACGGCAACCACGGCGGCAAGGGCTCCGAGGCCCACGCCGCGGCGGTCATCGGCGACACGGTCGGCGACCCGTTCAAGGACACCGCCGGACCGGCCATCAACCCGCTGCTCAAGGTCATGAACCTGGTGAGCCTCATCATCGCCCCGGCGGTCGTGGTCGCCACGGTCGGCGACGACGCCAACGGCGTGATGCGCTGGACGATCGCCGGAGGCGCGATCGTGATCCTCGTGGCCGCCATCCTCGTCAGCAAGCGCCGCTCGGCGATCGTGGAGGCTGACGGGGACCGGGTCGAGCAGGAGCGCGAACCCGCGAAGGTCGGCTAGTCCAAGGCCCGTCCCGGCCGCCGCACGCCGCGGCCGGGGCGGGCCTCCGGTCGCCCCGCGAGCGCGGGCGCGAGGCCGGTCCGCCCCGGGGAAAGCGCGAGTCGCAGATTCGGATCGGGGCCCGGCGCGCCCATACTCAGGGGACGGAGCCGCCAAGCGTGAGCTACCGTAACGAATCGAGTGCAATCTTCGAGTCCCTTGAAACCGATCCCCGAGCGAAATGGTGGGAGCAGTGACCGAACTCAAGCGCCTGGTCATCGTCGAATCCCCGGCGAAGGCCAAGACGATCTCCTCCTACCTCGGTTCCGGCTACATCGTCGACTCCTCCCTCGGGCACATCCGCGACCTGCCCCGCAGCGCCAAGGAGATCCCGAAGAAGTACAAGGACAAGGCGTGGTCGCGCCTCGGCGTCGACGTCGAGAACGACTTCACCCCGCTCTACATCGTCAACCCCGACCGCCAGGCGCACGTCAAGAAGCTCAAGGGCTACCTCGCCGAGGTCGACGAGCTCTTCCTCGCCACCGATGAGGACCGCGAGGGCGAGGCCATCGCCTGGCACCTGCTGGAGACCCTGAAGCCGAAGATCCCGGTCAAGCGCATGGTTTTCCACGAGATCACCCCGCAGGCCATCGCCGAGGCCGCCGCCAACCCGCGCGAGCTCAACCAGGACCTGGTGGACGCCCAGGAGGCCCGCCGCATCCTCGACCGCCTCTACGGCTACGAGGTCAGCCCGGTGCTGTGGAAGAAGGTCATGCCGCGGCTGTCGGCCGGGCGCGTCCAGTCCGTCGCCACCCGGGTCGTCGTCGAGCGCGAGCGGGCCCGCATGGCCTTCCGCACCGCCGACTACTGGGACGTCACCGCCCGCCTGTCCACCGACGACGACCAGGTCTTCAAGGCCGCGCTCGTCGCCGTCGACGGCGACCGGATCGCCGGCGGCAAGGACTTCGACCCCGCCACCGGCAAGGTCAAGGGCAACGCCCTCCACCTCGACGAGGCGGGCGCGCGCGGCCTGGCCGCGCGCCTGTCGGGCCGCGACTTCACGGTGCTGAAGGTCGAGAAGAAGCCCTACCGCCGCCGCCCGTACGCCCCGTTCATCACCTCGACGCTCCAGCAGGAGGCCGGGCGGAAGCTGCGGCTGTCGAGCGCGCAGGTCATGCGCGTCGCCCAGCGGCTGTATGAGAACGGCCACATCACGTACATGCGGACCGACTCGACGAACCTGTCGAACACCGCCGTCGACGCCGCCCGCGCCCAGGCCGCCGAGCTCTACGGCGCCCAGTACGTGCCCGCCGAGCCCCGGCGCTACGCCCGCAAGGTCAAGAACGCCCAGGAGGCCCACGAGGCCATCCGCCCGGCCGGGAACCGCTTCAAGACCCCGAACCAGCTCAAAGGGCAGCTCACCGCCGAGGAGCACCGGCTCTACGACCTGATCTGGCGGCGCACGCTCGCCTGCCAGATGGTCGACGCCACCGGCAACTCGACGTCGGTGCGCGCCCGCGCGACCACCGAGGCCGGGGAGGAGGCCGACTTCGGCGCCTCCGGCAAGACCATCACCAACCCGGGCTTCCTGCTCGCCTACGTCGAGTCGATCGACGAGGGGGACGCGGACGACGCCGAGAAGCGCCTCCCCGAGCTCGCCGAGCGCCAGCGCCTGAGCGAGCGGGGACTGGAGGCCGCCGGGCACACCACCCAGCCGCCCGCCCGCTACACCGAGGCGAGCCTGGTCAAGGCCCTCGAAGAGCGCGGCATCGGCCGGCCCTCGACGTACGCCTCGATCATGCAGACCATCCAGGACCGCGGCTACGTGTTCAAGCGCGGCCAGGCGCTCATCCCCTCGTTCCTGGCGTTCGCCGTCATCGGCCTGATGGAGCGGCACTTCCCGCGCCTGGTGGACTACGACTTCACCGCCGGGATGGAGAACGAGCTCGACGAGGTCGCCGCTGGCGACGAGCGGCGCATAGAGTTCCTGCGCAAGTTCTACTTCGGCGGCGAGGACCGGGAGGGCACCGTCGCCGCGTCCGGCGGCCTGCGCCACATGGTCGAGGAGGAGCTGGGCAAGATCGACGCCCGCGGCGTCAACTCGATCCCGCTGTTCGAGGACGAGTCCGGGCGCAAGGTCGTCGTCCGGGTCGGGCGCTACGGCCCCTACCTGGAGCGCACCTCGCCCGAGCAGGCCGCGGCCGGGGAGAACGGCGAGCGCACCTCCATCCCGGAGTCGCTGGCGCCCGACGAGCTGACCCGCGAGAAGGTCGAGGAGCTGTACGAGCTCGGCTCCGGCGAGGGCGAGCTGGGCACGCACCCCGAGACCGGGGAGCCGGTGTACGCCAAGAACGGCCGCTACGGGCCCTACGTCACCTCCGGCGAGAAGTCCTCGTCGCTGCTGACCGGCCAGAAGCTCGCGGAACTGACCCTGGAGGACGCGGTCAAGCTGCTCACGCTGCCGCGCCTGGTCGGCAAGGACGCCGAGGGCGAGGAGATCCGCACCGGCCTGGGCCCGCACGGCCCCTACGTCAAGAAGAAGCGCGACTTCCGCTCCCTGGAGTCGGAGGACCAGCTGTTCACACTGACGCTGGAGGAGGCCGAGAAGCTGCTGGCCCAGCCGAAGACGCGGGGGCGGCAGCGCTCGCAGACGCTGCTCAAGGAGCTGGGCCCCGACCCGGTGACCGGCAAGGAGGTCACGCTCAAGGACGGCCGCTTCGGCCCCTACGTCACCGACGGCGAGACGAACGCCTCGATCCGCAAGACCGACACGGTCGAGGCGATGACGAGCGACCGGGCCGCCGAGCTGCTGGCCGAGCGCCGCGAGAAGGTCGCCGCGGGCGGCGGGCCCGCCAAGAAGGCCGCGAAGAAGACGGCGAAGAAGGCGGCCAAGAAGACCGCCGCCAAGAAGACCGTGAAGAAGGCCACGAAGAAGGCGGCCAAGAAGACCGCCGCGAAGAAGACCGCGAAGAAAGCTCCCGAGCAGGGCGGATAAGTCCGGAACGCGTTTGCCCGTCACGGTTCTCCCATAACTGTGTCTGAAGCGACATCCCGCTTTTCGGCGCTGTGCAACCATTTCGCCTCGCTCGCGCGTATCAAGGGCTTGGGTGGGCTTTTCTCCGCCCGCGGGCGCCGCGGCGTCCCGCGGGCGTTCGGGGGCGGCGCACCGGCGTTCGATCCAGGGCATCGATCGTTCTTTATGGAATAGTTGGCAATGTCTCGGGAGTGGGTCACAGGCGTATGCGAATCACGTTTCTCGTCCGCAATATCTGGGGTATCGGCGGCACCATCAAGACGACCTTGAACACCGCCGAGGCCCTCGTCGGCCTCGGGCACGAGGTCACCATCGCCTCGTGCGTGCGCCACAAGGAGCGGCCGGACTTCGCCGTCGACCCCCGCATCCGGGTCGTCGACCTCTGGGACGTCCGCAAACCCGAGGACGGGGGCGAGAAGCTCTCGCTGCCGGACCGCTACCGCCGCAGCCGCCCCTCGTTCCTCGACGCGGACAAGGTCAACAACATGGGGGAGTCCTCGCTGCTCCTCGACAAGCGGGTCGAGCGGTTCCTGCGCCGGCTCGACACCGACGTCCTGGTCTCGACGCAGGTGAGCCTCAACCTCTACGTCGCCCGCTACGGCCGGCCCGGCGCGGTCAAGGTCGCCCAGGAGCACATGTACCTCGACGCCTACAAGCCGCCGGTGCTCGCCCGCATCCTCGCCGAGTACGGCAAGTTCGACGCCGTGGTCACCATCACCCAGGCCGACGCGAAGCGCTACCGCGAAGCCCTCCCCGCGGCCGCCGACAAGATCGTGTGCATCCCCAACTCGATCCCCGGCAGCCCCCTGCCGCCCTCCGACCTGACCGAGCCGGTCATCATGACCGCCGGCCGCCTGACCGGCATGAAGGGCTTCGACATCCTCATCCCGGCCTTCGCCGAGGTCGCCGACCGCTTCCCCGACTGGTCCGTGCGGATCTACGGCCGCGGCCCCAGCCGCAAGAAGCTCCTGGAGCTCATCACCCGGCACGGCCTCCAGGGCCGCGTCGAGCTCATGGGCCCGGTCACCCCCCTCGACGAGGAGTGGCGCCGGGCCTCGATCGCCGCGGTGCCCTCCCGGTTCGAGCCGTTCGGCCTGGTCATCGTCGAAGCGATGGCCGCCGGCCTGCCGGTGGTGTGCTCGGCCGCCAAGCACGGGCCGCTCGAGATCGTCGAGAACGAGGTCAACGGCCTGCTCGTCAAGCGCAAGGACCCCGCCAAGCTCGCCGAGGCCCTGGCGCGCCTCATGGACGACCCCCAGCTGCGCCACAAGCTCGCCGACGCCGGCCGGACCACGGCCGCCCGCTACGAGCCCGACCAGGTCGTCGGCAAGCACGTCGAACTGTTCGAACGCCTCCTCGCCGCCCGCTCCTGAATGCGGCCCCGCGACCGGGACCGCCCCCCGCCCTCAGCGTTCGAGCAGCGCCTCGGCGACGACCAGGTCGAGCGGCTCGGTCACCTTCAGGTTGCGCTCCTCGCCCGCGACCACGCGCACCGGCACGTGCGGCAGGAACCGCAGCACCACCGAGCAGTCGTCGGTCGCCCGGAAGTCCGGCTCGGCGTCGGCCGCCGCGTAGGCCGCCCGGATGACCGGCAGGCGGAAGCCCTGCGGCGTCTGGACGCGCCGCAGCACCGACCGCTCCGGGACGGCGGCCACGAACTCCTCGCCGCCCTCGCCGCGGACCTCCACGACCGTGTCCGAGGAGGCCACGGCCACGCCGACGGCGCCGTGGCGGTCGAGCGCGGCCACCACCTCGGCGATGATCCGGCCCGACACCAGCATCCGCGCCGCGTCGTGCAGCAGCAGCTTGCCGTCCGCCTCCGGCCCCAGCCGCGCCTCGGCCCAGGCCACCGCCGCCCGCGAGGAGTCGCTGCGCGTCGCCCCGCCGCCGATCACCCCGGCCAGCTTCGTCACCCCGGCGGCCTCGGCGATGGAGCGCACCTCCTCGGCGTACCCCTCGGCCATCACCACCAGGATCAGGTCGACCTCGGGCGCGGCCTCGAACGCCTCCAGCGTGTGCCGTATCACCGGCTTGCCGCCCACGTCGAGCAGCTGCTTGGGGACCGCGGCGCCCATCCGCGAACCGGTGCCGCCGGCCAGGACCACCGCGATGGTCGGCCGCTCGTCGGGATGCGGGGCTGCGGCCGTCTCACTGGCGGGCAAGGCGTCACTCCTGTGGCTCGGGCATTCGCGCGTGAACTGAGCGAAAGGATACCGCCGCGACTCCCCGCGCCCGCATGTGACCGTGACGTCCACCGCGCGTCGGCCCTTTCGTAATTGCCCGTTTCACTGGGTAAACTGCACCGATCCTGAACCCTAACCAATCGAGGTGGGACCAACATGTCCACGAACATCGTGATCCTGGCGGCCGGAGTCGGGTCCAGGCTCGGCAAGCCGCACCCCAAGCCGCTGACGCCGCTGAACACCGGCGAGACGATCCTCGGCCGTTCGCTGCGCCTGCTCACCTCCCGGTTCAGCCGCCACTCGATCCACCTCGTCGTCGGCTTCAAGAAGGAGATGATCATGGAGGAGGTGCCCGACGTCGGCTTCATCTACAACCAGGCCTACGGCGACACCAACACCTCCAAGAGCCTCCTCAAGGCGTTCAACATCCTCGGCCCCGGCGGCGTGCTGTGGCTCAACGGCGACGTCGTCTTCGACCCGCAGGTGCTCGACCTCCTCCTGCCCCACATCGCCATGGACCGCTCCTTCATCAGCGTCAACACCGCGAAGGTCTCCGACGAGGAGGTCAAGTACACCCTCGGCCCCGACGGCTACATCAACAAGCTCTCCAAGCGGGTCGCCGACGGCGCGCTCGGCGAGGCCGTGGGCATCAACTACGTCTCGGCCGACGACCGCGCCGTCGTCGCCAAGCGCCTCGCCGAGGTCGACGACCAGGAGTACTTCGAAGGCGGCATCGAGGCCGCCATCGAGAAGGACGGCCTGAAGTTCGAGGCGGTCGACATCTCCCGCCACCACGTCATCGAGGTCGACTTCGCCGAAGACCTCGACAACGTCAACCAGCACTTCAAGTAGACAGCCGCGGGCGGGGCACGCCCGCGAGTGCGACGAGCAGAGGCACGCCGAGTTGAAGAACCTGATCCGATCCAAGAACTTCCTGCTGAACCTGGCCGCGATCGCCGCCGTCGCCGCGGCGGTCACGCTGGAACCGGCCTGGCCCGCGCTGGCGGCGGCCCTGGTCGTGTTCGGCGCCACCGCCTGGCGCCCCGCCGGCGACGTCGAGGGCGCCCAGCTCGCCCGCACGCTCGCCGCCCTGGCGGTCCTCGTCCAGGTCTGGAACTCCGGAGGCGCGGCGCGCTGGCCGCTCCTGGCCGCCGGAGTGACGCTGCTGTTCTTCGTCGCCTACGCCCACATCGTCTTCAAGGCCCTCAACGTCGGCTACCTGCTGACGGTCAACTTCGACATCGAGCGCGACGCCCGCGAACGCTGGAGCACTCCGGCCGCGGCCGCCCGCATCATGGGCGCCCTGACCGTGCTGTACACGCTCGCCGCCGTCCCCACCGGCCCCTCGGCCTTCGCCACGGACCTGGCCGTACTGGCGCTGACGCTCGGCGGGGTCGGCTGGACCGGCGCCGCGGTCCTGTCGGGCTACCTGCACCGCCGCCGCGAATCGCACCCCGTCGACGGCCGCGTCATGGACGCGGTCCGGGAGCTGCGGCCGAAGTTCGTCGTCCACTTCGCGGGCGCCCGCGAATCGGAGTACCAGCTGACGATGTGGCTGCCCTACTTCGAGCAGGTCGGCGAGCCGTACATGATCATCGTCCGCGACCGCTACCTGCTCGACGGCGTCGCCCGGCGCACCGGGGCCCCCATCGTGCTCGTCCCCGCCCAGTCGGTGCTCGACACGATCCTGCCCGACAGCGTCCGCGCCTGCTACTACGTCAACCACGCGGTCAAGAACGCCCAGCTCATCAAGCTCGACAAGTACCTCCACGTGCAGCTGATGCACGGCGACTCCGACAAGGCCATCAGCCGCAGCCCCGTCTCGCTCATGTACGACCGGGTCTTCGTGGCCGGGCAGGCCGGCGTCGACCGCTACCACCGCCACGGCGTCGACATCCCGAACTACAAGTTCAAGAAGGTCGGACGCCCCCAGCTCCACGACATGCGGGTCGGGCGCCGCAGCGGGCTCGACGGGGACCGCCGGGTCGTGCTCTACACGCCCACCTGGTCCGGCCTGACCTCCGACGTCAACTACTCCTCGCTCAAGCAGGGCAAGCGGATCGTGCGGGCGCTGCTGGAGCGGGACGTGAACGTCATCTTCCGCACCCACCCCTACACCCGCACCAACGCCGCCTACCTGGCGCTGGCCGAGGAGATCAAGGCGATCATCGCCGCCGACGCGGCCAAGACCGGCCGGGCCCACCTGTGGGGCGCCCAGGCCGAGACGGTCTCCCTGACCGACTGCGTCAACGCCGCCGACGTGGCCATCTCCGACATCAGCGGGACCGCCTCGGACTGGCTGTACTGCGGGCGGCCGTTCGCGATGACCGACCCCAAGGGCTTCGGCGACGCCTACCTCGACGAGTTCCCCCTCGCCAAGGCCGCCTACCTGCTGGACCGGAAGGCCGCCAACATCGAGGAGGTCCTCGACGAGCTGCTGGCGACCGACTCCAAGGCCCTCGTCCGGGCCGAGGTCCGCGAGTACTACCTGGGCGACATCGCCCCCGAGGACCTCGTCGGCGTCTTCGTCAAGGAGGTCCGGGCCACCTGCGAGGCGCCGGTGCGCAAGACCGCCCTGGGCGAGTCGGCCGTGCCCCTCGAAGCCCGCAAGTAGCCCGGCGGTCAAGCGCGGAAGCCCACGTCGATGTAGCGCTGCGCTATGTCGATGAACGCCTGCTCGTAGCGCTCGGCCGGGAAGTCGCCGAGGTAGCGGACCTTCGCCGCGGCCCGCTCGGGCTGGAGCGGGTCGGTCTTGAGCAGCTCGTCCAGCACCGTGCCGAGGTTCGCGCCCGCGGCGTCGACCTGGTAGGCCGCCTGGGCGAGCGGGAAGGTCGCCGCGAAGTCCTCGCCCTCGTCGCGCACGTCGACCACGGCGAACGGCTTCTCGGTGTACAGCCAGTCCGAGGCGACCGCGCTGACGTCGCACAGCAGCGCGTCCGCGGCGTTGATGCAGTCGAACAGCGTCATCTCCTCGCACGCCCGGGCGCCCCACGCGTGCGCGCGGCCGGTCGCGGCGGCGTCGGCGCGCAGCAGCTCCTCGATCGCGATGCGGCTGCGCTTGGCCCCGTCGTCCCGGTCGGTGTAGGGGTGGGGCCGGAAGACGACGGTCGCGCCGCGGTCGAGCAGCGCCCGCACCAGCCCGGGCCCCAGCGGCAGCGAGCAGTAGTTCGCGTCCTCGTAGAAGCCGGTCCAGGTCGGCGCGTACAGCACCGTGGGGGACTCGACGTCGCCGATGGCCGTCCGCGGGATGTCCAGGACCGAGACCTGCGGCCTGCCGACGATGTCGAACTTCTCCGGCGGGATGCTGACCCCGTGGGCCGCGTAGCGGTCGATGCCCGCCTGCCCGGCGCAGAAGATCCGGTCGTACATGGCCGTCACCGGGTTGTAGCTGGAGACCTTGTCCGAGTCCCCGTGCAGCAGCTGGATGTGCAGCAGCTCCGGGTTGCGCACCAGGTGCGTGTTCTTCATGCCGTTGTTGACGTAGAACACGGTGCTCACCGACTCGGGGACGACCGCGTCGATCGGGCCCTGGCCCTCGATGAACACGACCGGCCGGTCGGTGGCCGCCGCCAGCGCCCGGAGGTTGTGCCGCTCCCTGGTCATCACGAAGTAGTCGCCCTCGACGCGGTCGAAGTACGGCAGCCACATCTCCAACTGGTAGGACGTGTTCGGCGGGCCGGAGAAGTAGACCATGAACGTCGGGTCGCGCCGCTCCAGCGCCAGGGCGACCGCTTCGGCGGCGTCCTCGGTGGACGGCAGGAACGCGCCCGCGACGCCGAGGAACTTCGCCGCGGCCACCACGAGCGTCGGCAGCGCCGCCGCGGCCACCGCGTACGGCGTCGCGGCGGCGAGGCCGCCCGCGACCAGCGGCACCTGCACGAACAGGACCGCGAGCGTCGACAGGTAGTACAGGGAGGTGCGCCGCAGGAACGAGTCCGCCGTCGCCGGGCGCGTCTCCAGGTTCGCCGTGGCGACCTTGGCCCCGCTCACGACCCGGCCCAGCAGCACCTCCACGGCGATCATCGCGGACGTGAACAGGGCCGCCGCCGCCCAGGCCGGGCCCACCCCCTCCCCGGCCGCGACGGCGGCGGTGAAGGGCGTGAACGCCAGCAGCATCCGGCCCGGCGCGTACCGCCCGGGCACGTTGGCGTGCCGCGGATAGCAGTAGAACACCAGCGTCACCGCGATGAGCGCGATCCCGAGCGGCCGCCAGGCCCCCGGGAAGGTGAGGAGGATCAGGGCGTGGCAGAGGACCGGGAGCGTGTTGGGCAGCAGCGCTCGGAGGTACTTCAACTGCGTGATTCTGTTGACCATGGGCGCGATTCTTTATTGGCGGACGACGAGGTTCTGACTGTCGACGAGCGGACCGACGTCGGAGACGAGCATCTCGATGACGGCGGCGACCTGTTCGGGCTGCATGATCGTCGAGGGGTCCTCGTCGGGGGCGAGCGTGCGGCGCAGGTCGGTGGCGCACCGGCCGGGGGAGATGCACGTGACGCGCGTGCCGTAGATCGCCAGCTCCTCCTTCATCGCCTCGCTCATGTTGATCATGGCCGCCTTCGAGGCGCCGTAGGTGAGCCAGCCGGGCCGACCGCCCATGCCCGCGGTCGAGGCGATGTTGACGATGAGCTCGAAGGTGTTGCCGCAGTGCAGCAGCTCCTGCACGATCGTGAACGGCGCGTAGAGGTTGACGCCGATGGTGCGCTCGAAGTCGGTGAACTCGACCTGCTGGAGGGCGCACGGCGCGGTGTACCCGGCGTTGTTGACCAGGTAGTCGACCTTGCCGGCCTCGGCCATGACGTCGCGCATGAGCCCCACGATGCGGGCGCGGTCGTTGAGGTCGATGAAGTGCCCGAAGACGCGCTTGCCGTACGGGTTGTCGTCGTTCAGGCGCGCGAGCACCTTCTCGAACTCCTCGGACTGGCGGGCCAGGAGGATGAAATCGGTCACCTCGTTGTCGGCGTAGAAGAAACGCTCGACCGTGGCGGCGCCGATGCCCTTCGAGGCGCCGGTGATCAGGATGGACTTAGCCATGGTCTTCTCCAACTCCGAGCAGGAAGGCCGCCAGTTTGACGTCGGTGGGGGTGGTCACTTTGATGTTGGTGTCCTGGCCGTCGATGAAGTGGACCTTGTGTCCCGTGGCCGTGCACAGCGTCGCGTCCTCGGTGAACAGGAGCCGCTCCTCCCGCGCCCGCTCGTGCGCGTGGGCGAGGTCGGTCTTGAGGAACTTCTGCGGGAGCTGGACGTTGCGCAGCCGGTCGCGCTCCAGCGAGCCGGTGACCAGTTCGGTCTCGGGGTCGACGGGGGCGACGGTGAACGGGATCGGGAGCATGAGGCTCACGTTGTCGCGCGGGTCGGCGATCAACTGCGCGAAGTCGGTGGCGGTGACCATCGGACGGGCGGACTCGTGGATGAGGACGCGGTCGTTGCCGCAGGCGGGAAGCATCGCGGCGACCGACTCGTGTCGGCTCGCGCCGGCCGGCACGTAGACGACCGGCGTCTGCACCGCGTAGTCGCTGACGAGCCGTTCGATCTCCTCGCGGAACCCCTCGGGGTAGTTGAGGACGATCTGGTCGATCTCGGGCACCGCGTCCGCGGCGACGAGCGAGTAGACGATGATCGGTCGGCCTGCGACGTCGATGAACTGCTTCGGCCGACCGGCCGCGACACGGCTTCCGATACCGCCGTTGAGCAGCATCAGGCTGTACATGTGGGGATTACCTCCGCGAGCGAGGCGGCGATTTCGGGCGGATCGCCGGATGTCAGGGTGGGTGGTTTCCATGAACGACCGGCACAAATGGTTGTCACGGTGTTCGATGAGTTCAGTCACAGTATCACGGTGCCGACTGGTGTTCGCCTCTGCGCAACCCTCGGTTCACGTGCCCGACTGTCGGCGTTCCCCTGGGCGGGAGGACAATTCGGCCCATGCCGCGACCAGGCAGAACCAAACGGTCAGGGCCGCCCGTACCCGGTGAACGGGACCGCCGCGCGGGCCCCGGCCCCGGGCCGGAGGTGCGGGTGGGCGGGGCCCCGGGCCCGTATGATGAGCGCGGCCGGGAAGGGCGACCTCGGCGGGTCGGCCCGCGAGCGGACGGGCGGCACCGCGGCGGCCCCGGCGACGGGCGCGGCGGCCGGGCGTCGGCGCAGCGCCGCCCGCGGGGACCGGTTGGCCGCAGTGCCTGCGCGCGGTTAACCTTACGATCGTTTTCTTCACGTGAATGGACGGGTTGTTGTGGTGATTGGGTCGGTGAAGCGGATCGCCCGTCGGACGATTCCGGCGCCGCTGTGGGCCAGGCTGAAAGCCGCCCGGAAGGCCAGGCGCGCCGCGGCGAGGGCCCGGCTCGACGCCGAACGGCTCGCCCGATGCCACACCCGGCTGCTGCGGGCGAACCCCGCCCTGCGGTCCTTCACGGCCGAGGGCCGGACCCTGGTCGGCGTCCCGGTGGACTCGTTCACCGCCGCCGAGGCCGCCGAGGAGCACCTGCGCACCGTGGTCGGCGTCGCCGAGGCCGCAGGCATCGAGTACTTCCTGGTGCGCGGCCGCACGCACCTGCGCCACGTCGTGGGCCTGCGCCACGCCGACAAGGACGCGTTCCTCGCCGCGATGCGCGAGCGCTTCGGCGACGCGGAGCTGTACGTCGGCAAGCCCGAACCGGGCCTGGGCGACGGATTCACCGCCGGTCCCGTGCCGGTCGGCGTCGAAGCGCTGCCGAAGAAGGTGGCGGCCTCCCGGACGCTGCGGTTCGGGCGCTACCTCCTGGGCCCCGCCGGGCAGCTCCTGGCCGGCCCCGAGCTCGGCTGCGACGTCGAGTTCTGGCAGACCGGCGAAGAGCTCCTGGCCGACCCGAAGTTCGAGCGGCGCCAGGAGCGGATGCGGGTGCGCATCCCCCCCGCGATGTTCGCGGGCGCCCTGGTCGCGCCGCGCGCCAACGACGTGGCCGACGTGCTGCCCGAGGACGCCCGCATCCCCGCCGACCGGATCGTCGGCGAGCGCAAGTACGCCACCTTCGCGCCGTTCAACCGCAGACTCGTGAACGACGTCGACTTCCCGATCGACGCGGTCTACATGTGGGTCGACGGCGAGGACCCCGAGTGGATGGCCCTGCGCGACCGCCACCTCGGCGTGAACGGCGACTCGCCGGCGCACATGAGCGGCCCCTCGTGCTACATCAGCCGCGACGAGCTGAAGTACTCGCTGCGCTCGCTGCACGCGTTCGCGCCGTTCATCAGGAACGTCTACATCGTCACCGCCGGGCAGACCCCGGCCTGGCTCGACACCGACGCGCCCGGGATCAGGGTCGTCGACCACGCCGAGATCTTCGCCGACCCCTCGGTCCTGCCGGTGTTCAACTCCCAGGCCATCGAGGCCCAGCTGCACCGCATCCCGGGCCTGTCCGACCACTACCTCGTGCTCAACGACGACACCTTCTTCGGCCGCCCCGTCGCCCCCCAGCAGTTCTTCCACTCCAACGGGATCGCGCAGCTGCCGTTCTCGCCCGCGCAGATCGGCCTGGGCGAGCCGCACATCGACGAGGCGGCGCCGAGCTCGGCGGGCAAGAACGTGCGGCGGCTGCTCGAAGCCGACTTCGACCGCTTCATCGCCTCCAAGTTCAAGCACGTGCCGCACCCGCAGCTGCGGAAGCTGGCCGTCGAACTCGAGGAGCGCTACGCCGACGAGGTCGCCGCCACGACCGCCTCGCGGTTCCGCGACCCGGGCAACATCAACTTCGCCACGGCCCTCCACCACCACTACGCGCTGTTCACCGGCAAGGGCGTCCCGGGCCGCTACCGCCTCCAGTACATCGACGTGACCGCCGACACCGCCGCCGAGCGGCTCGCCGAGCTGTCCGAGCAGCGCGAGGCGGACACGTTCTGCCTCAACGACGTCAACACCACCCCGGAGCGGGCGAACGCGATCGACGCGATGGTGCGCGGCTTCCTCGAGGACTTCTTCCCGTTCCCCTCGCCGTACGAGAAGCGCGGCTGACCGGCGCCCTCAGCGGCGGCGCGGGGCCGCGATCCGCTCGGGGCCGCGCCGCTCCGGCGCCGGGACGCTCGCGGGGTGCGGGGCGACCAGTCCGTGCTTCTCCCGCTCGGCGCACAGCTCCGCCAGCCGCTCGTAGGCGGGCCGGCCCAGCAGCTCGGTCAGCTCCACCTCGTAGGACAGGTAGACCGGTTCGGCCGCGGTGTGCGCCAGCGGCGAGCCGGTGCACCACCAGTCGAAGTCGTGCCCGCCCGGGCCCCACGAGGCCCGGTCGAACTCGGTGATGAGCGTGACCTCCACGTCCGTCCCGTCCGCCCGGTGCTCGGTCCGGAAATCGCGCTTGACCGGCAGCTGCCAGCACACCTCCGGCTTGTACTCCATCGGGTGGACGCCGTCGCGCATCGCCTGCTGGTGCAGCGCGCACCCGCTGCCGGTCGCGAAGCCCTCGCGGTTGTGGAAGACGCAGGCGCCGTCGACCACCGCGGTCTTCACGGCGGGCTCCTCCTCGCCCTCGGCGTTCTCCAGGGTGTCGTCGACGAGGGTGTCCTTGAACCTGCGGTGCAGCTGCCAGGTCGCGGGGGTGAGCTTCCCTACGGCCCGCCGCACGCGCTTGACGTCGTCCCCGTCGGTGTAGAACGCCCCGTGCAGGCAGCAGCCGTCGGCGGCCCGCTCCAGGTCGATCCCCGGGCACCCGCCCGCCTCGGGGGCCTTGCCGAAGATGCACCCCCAGCGCGACAGCAGCCACGTCAGATCGGCTCTGACCAGGGTCTGGGGGTCTTCAGGGTCGAAGAACTCGACCCACTCGCGGTCGTGGTCCGGCGCCACCTCGTCGGTCATCCGTCCACCGTACCCGCGCCCGCTCGCGCCGGCCGGGACGCGCGGCGGCACGGCGAGCTGGCGGCCCCCGAAGGGCGCGGCGGCCCCGGCCGCGAACGCGAGCGGGGCGCCGGTCCGGCGGCGAGCCTGCGAAGGGCGGCGCGGCGCGGCGTACCCTTGTGGGGTGACCCAGTCCGTCCCGGTACTGCTCTCGACCACGTCCGTCTACCCGGAGCCCACCTCGGTGGGCTTCGAGCTCGCCGCCGAGCTGGGGTACGACGGCGTGGAGCTGATGGTCTTCACCGACCGGATCTCGCAGGACCCGTCGGCCGCCGCCAGCCTCTCGCGCCACTACGGCGTCAAGATCGGCGCCGTCCACGCCCCCTGCCTGCTCGTGACCCAGCGCGTGTGGAGCGCCGACCCCTGGACGCGGCTGCGGCGCTCGGTCCAGGCCGCCGAGTACCTCGACGCCCCCACCGTGGTCATCCACCCGCCGTTCTCCTGGCAGCGGGACTACGCCCGCAAGTTCTCCACAGTGCTCGACGGGCTCAAGGCCCGCTACCCGGGCGTCACCATCGCGGTCGAGAACATGTTCCCGCTCAAGCTCGGCAAGCGCAAACTCGTCCCCTACAGCCCCCACTGGGACCCCACCCGGCACGGCTACGACGCCTACACCCTCGACCTGTCGCACTGCGCGGCCTCGGGGGCCGACGCGATGGCGATGGCCGAGCGGATGGGCGAGCAGCTGCGTCACATACACCTGTGCGACGGCACCGCGCCCGGCAGCGACGCGCACCTGGTGCCCGGCCGCGGCACCCAGCCGTGCGCCGAACTCCTCGGCAAGCTCGCCGCCGACGACTGGGACGGCTCGATCACCCTCGAAGTCAACACGCGCAAGTCCGGCAACCGCACCCGCAGGACCGCCGACCTGGCCGAATCCCTGCAATTCGCGCGCGACGCCTTCGCCGCCTGAAGGCCCGCCCCGGCCCCGAACCGCTGCGGTGAGTTCGCCACACGTTTACGCTGGATTCATCTGTATCATCGGTGTCGCACGATTGCGGAATCGATGAGGCCAATGAGGAGGACGGATGTCCGGTGTCCGGCGCCTGGCGGGCCGACTGCTCCCCGCCCGCGTCCGCGCCCGGCGCGCCGAACGCCGACGCCGCGAACGCGCCGCCCGCGGCCGCGCCGAACTGCTGGCCTCCGACCCCGCACTGCGCGCCTTCGCGCACGAGGGCGCGACGCTCATCGGCCGCCGCGTCGACCGCTTCACCGCCGCCGAGGCCGCCGAGGCGAACCTCCGGCTCGTCGCCGAGACCGCCGAGGCCGCGGGCATCGAGCATTTCCTCGTCCCCGGCGCCTCGCCCCTGCGCCACGTGGTGGGCATGCGCCGGGCCGACAAGAAGCCCTTCCTCTCGGCGATGCGCGACCGCCACGGCGCCACCGAGCTCTACGCCGGCAAGCCCGGCGAGGCCGACGCCCTCGCGGCCGGGCCCGCGCTCTACGCCGAAGGCGCCCTGCCCCGCCGCGTCAAGGCCCCCAAGACCATGCGCTTCGGCCGCTTCCTCCTGGGCCCCGACGACCAGCTCATCGCCGGACTCGAATACGGCTGCGACGTCGAGTTCTGGGCCGACGGCGACGGCCTCGCCGACGACCCCGAACGCGAACGGAAACTCGAACGCGTCCGCGTGAAGGTCCCCGGCTCCATGCTCCGCGGCGCCTGGATCGCCCCGCGCCCGAACCGGGTCGCCGACATCCTCCCCCCCGAGGCCCGCGAGCCCGCCTCCCGCGTCATCGGCGAACGCAAATACCCGACCTTCGCGCCGTTCAACCGCCGCCTCGTCGACGACGTCGACTTCCCGATCGACGCGGTCTACATGTGGGTCGACGGCGAGGACCCCGAATGGTCGGCCCTGCGCGCCCGCCACCTCCACGGCGACGCCGCCGACCACACCCACCTCACCGGCGCCTCCCGCTACACCAGCCGCGACGAGCTGAAGTACTCGCTGCGTTCACTCCACGCGTTCGCGCCGTTCATCAGGAACGTCTACATCGTCACCGCCGGGCAGACCCCGGCCTGGCTCGACACCGACGCGCCCGGGATCAGGGTCGTCGACCACGCCGAGATCTTCGCCGACCCCTCGGCCCTCCCGGTCTTCAGCTCCCACGCCATCGCCACGCAGCTGCACCGCATCCCGGGCCTCGCCGACCACTACCTCGTGCTCAACGACGACGTCTTCTTCGGCAGGCCCAGCCAGGCCGGCCAGTTCTTCTTCCCCAACGGGCTCGCCCGGCTGCCGTTCTCGCCGCTCCAGATCGGCCTGGGCGCCACCCGCCCCGAGGACTCGGCGCCGAACTCGGCGGGCAAGAACGTCCGGAGGCTGCTCGAAGCCGAATTCGGCCGCTTCATCACCGGCAAGTTCAAGCACCTGCCGCACCCGCAGCTGCGCCAGGTCGCCTTCGAGATGGAGGAGCGCTACGCCGCGCCCGTCGCCGCGACCGCGCGCTCGCGCTTCCGCGACCCCGCCGACATCGAGTTCGCCGCGATGCTCCACCACCACTACGCCATGCTCACCGGCCGGGCCGTCCCCGGCAACCTCAAGCTGCGGTACGTCGACATCTCCCACGCCGACGCCGCCGAGCAGCTCGACGCCCTGGCCGAAGGCCGCGACGCCGAGTTCTTCTGCCTCAACGACGTGGACACGCCCCCCGAACTCGAAGCGGCCGTCGGCGGCATGGTCCGCCGCTTCCTCGACCACTACCTGCCCTTCCCCTCACCGTACGAAAGGGCCTGAACGCACCCGCGACACCGGCGCTGACCTGGGCCCGGTGACCTCCGACCCCCTGTCCCTCATCGGTGAGCCCGCCCGGTGCCCCGCCTGTATCATCGACGACGCGTCCGCACGGCGGCCCGGAACGACCGCCAGGCCGCGCCAAACCCAACCCACGATCACAGGGGGTCCAGTGCCAAGCGACAACCAGGGGTTCATTCCCCCTGCAAAACCCCACATCGGAGAGGACGAGATCGAGGCGGCCGTCGCGGTCCTCCGCAGCGGCCAGGTAGTGCAGGGCCCCCAGGTCGCCGCGTTCGAAGAGGAGTTCACCAAGGTCTCCGGCACCGCGCACTGCGTCGCGGTCAACTCCGGCACCTCCGCGCTCCAGCTCGCGCTCCTCGGCATGGGCATCGGCCCCGGCGACGAGGTCATCGTCCCCTCCTTCTCCTTCGCGGCCTCGGCCAACGCGGTCCGCCTGGTCGGCGCCGACGTGGTCTTCGCCGACATCGAGCCGGACAGCTTCTGCCTCGACCCCGACGCCGCGGCCGCCCTCATCGGGCCCAAGACCGCCGCGATCATGCCCGTGCACCTCTACGGCCACCCCGCCGACATGGACCGGCTCACCGCGCTGGCCGAGCGGCACTCGCTGGCGATCCTGGAGGACGCCTGCCAGGCCCACGGCGCGCAGGTCGCGGGCCGCCCCGTCGGCTCCTTCGGCGCCGCCGGCACGTTCAGCTTCTACCCCACCAAGAACATGCACGCCCTCGAAGGCGGCATGATCTCCACCGACGACGCCCAGCTGGCCCGCACGCTGCGCCTGCTGCGCAACCAGGGCATGGAGCAGCGCTACGCCAACGAGATCGTCGGCGCCAACATGCGCATGACCGACGTCTCGGCGGCCATCGGCCGCGTCCAGCTCGGCCGCCTGGAGGAGTGGACCGAGGCCCGCCGCGCCAACGCCGCCCGCCTCGACGCCGCCCTCGCCGGACTCGCGACCGTCGCCGTCCCGCCGGTCGCGCCGAACGCGCGCCACATCTACCACCAGTACACGGTCCGCGTCGCCGGCGACCGCGACGCGGCCCAGGAGCGGCTCAAGGCCGACGGCATCGGCTCGGCCGTGTACTACCCGATCCCGATCCACCGGCTCGCCCCCTACGCCGGGTCGGACGCGGACCTCCCCGAGACCGACCGCGCCGCGGCCGAAGTCCTCTCCCTTCCCGTCCACCCGTCGCTCACCGACGGAGAAATCGAACGCGTCGCCGACGCGGTGATCGCTTTGGAGCAGCAGTCGTGACAGCGAAGACGCTGCGCGCAGGTCTGATCGGCCTGGGCGCCATGGGGCGCAACCACGCCCGTGTCCTCAACGCCCTCGAAGGCGTCGACCTGGTCGGCGTCGCCGACCCGCTCGCCGAGGCCGCCGCCCTCCCCGGCGGCGTGCGCCTGACCGAGACCGTCGAGCAGCTGCTCGAACTGGGCATCGACTACGCCGTGGTCGCCTGCCCGACCATCCACCACGAGCCGATCGGCCTGATGCTCGCCGACGCCGGGGTGCACGCGCTCATCGAGAAGCCCCTGGCGCACACCACCAAGGCCGCCGTGCGCCTGGCCGACGCCTTCGAGGGCCGCGGCCTCATCGCCGGGGTCGGCCACATCGAGCGGTTCAACCCGGCGATCGTCAGCCTGCGCGAGCGGCTGGAGGCCGGGGAGCTCGGGGAGATCCTCCAGGTCGTCACCCGCCGCCAGGGCCCCTTCCCCTCCCGCATCGCCGACGTCGGCGTCGTCAAGGACCTCGCCACCCACGACATCGACCTGACCAGCTGGGTCACCGGCCAGACCTACCGGTCGATCTCGGCCCGGACGGTCTCCCGCTCGGAGAGCGAGCACGAGGACCTGCTCGCGGCGATCGGGCACCTGTCCGGCGGCGCCATCGCCAACCACTCGGTGAACTGGCTGAGCCCGTTCAAGGAGCGCACCGCCGTCGTCACCGGCACCCGCGGCTGCCTCGTCGCCGACACCCTCACCGCGGACCTCACCTTCTACGCCAACGGCGTCGAGGTCATGGAGTGGGAGGCCCTGAGCACCTTCCGGGGCGTGTCCGAAGGCGACATGGTCCGCTACGCGATCCGCAAGCGCGAACCGCTGATGGTGGAGCACGAGCACTTCAGGGACGCCGTCCTCGGCCAGCCGAACGACGTCGTCGACCTGCGCATGGGCGCGGTGACCGTGGAGGTCTCCGAGACGATGCTGCACTCGGCCCAGACCGGCGAGACCATCGGGCTGACCCCGGCTGGCACCGGCGCCTGAGCACCGGCGCGGCGGCGACCGGCCGCCGCGCCGCCCCGACCGCCCCGGACGGGGCGCGGCGGTTGCAACGGTGTAGTTCGCCGACCGCCCGTCGCGGCGGCGGCCCCCGGCGCCCGCGGGGCGTCCGATCGCAGGAAGGCGCCCTCCGCGAGCAGCGGCGTCGCACGTCCGGAGCGGTGCCGCGGCGAAAGGCGGCGATACGCCGGGCTTCGGGTATCCGAACCTTCCATGGGTTTTTATCCTAGAGTTTCTTCTGCGTTCACTCCCGGCTGCGTAGCTATACCTTCAACGCACCACGTCAGAAAGAGAACCCATGAACATCTGCGTCGTCGCACTGGGGAAGATCGGCCTGCCGCTGGCGGTCCAGTTCGCTTCCAAGGGACACAAGGTCATCGGCTCCGACGTGAACCGGCGAGTGGTCGACGCCGTCAACGACGGGGCCGAGCCGTTCCCCGGCGAGCACCTCCTCGCCGAGAAGCTCAAGAGCACCGTGACCGCCGGGCACCTCAGCGCCACCACCGACACCGCCGCCGCCGTGGCCCAGGCCGACGCGGTCGTCGTCGTCGTGCCCCTGTTCGTCGACGCCGAGGGCGTCCCGGACTTCACGTGGATGGACGAGGCCACGCAGGCCATCGCCGCCGGGCTCAAGCCGGGCACCCTGGTCTCCTACGAGACCACGCTCCCCGTCGGCACCACCCGCGAACGCTGGGCGCCGATGCTGGAGGCCGGCTCCGGCCTCACCGTCGGCGAGGACTTCCACCTGGTCTTCAGCCCCGAACGGGTCCTGACCGGCCGCATCTTCGCCGACCTGCGCCGCTACCCCAAGCTCGTCGGCGGCGTCGACGCGGCCTCGGCGGCCGCGGGCACCGCCTTCTACGAGGCCGTGCTCGACTTCGACGAGCGCGAGGACCTGCCGCGGCCCAACGGCGTGTGGGACCTGGGCACCGCCGAGGCCGCCGAGATGGCCAAGCTCGCCGAGACCACCTACCGGGACGTCAACATCGGCCTGGCCAACCAGTTCGCGCGCTTCGCCGACCTGCACGGCCTGGACGTCATGAAGGTCGTCGAGGCGTGCAACTCCCAGCCCTACAGCCACATCCACCGGCCCGGCATCGCCGTCGGCGGCCACTGCATCCCCATCTACCCGCAGATGTACCTGTGGAACGACCCCCAGGCGACCGTCGTGCGCGCCGCCCGCGAGGCGAACCGGGCGATGCCGGCCTACGCGGTGGACGTCCTCGCCGCCGCCTGCGGCGACCTGGAGGGGACGAGCGTCCTCGTGCTCGGCGCCTCCTACCGCGGCGGCGTCAAGGAGACCGCGTTCTCGGGCGTGTTCCCGCTGGTGGCGTCGCTGCGGGACAAGGGCGCGCGGCCGTTCGTGGCCGACCCGATGTACACCCCCGCCGAACTCGACGCCGAGGGCCTGCCCGCATACCGGGGCGAAACGGTGACGGCCGCCGTTGTGCAGGCGGACCATGACGAGTACCGTGGGCTGACCCCGTCCGACCTGCCCGGGGTGACGGTCCTGCTCGACGGCCGCCGCGTCACCGACCCCGACGCCTGGACCGGACACCGCCACATCGTCCTCGGCGGCTGACCCGCCCGTCTGGAAGGAACCGTCCGCGCATGGAGTCCCAGCCCCGCCCCCTCCGTGTCGTCATGGTCGTCGCCAACCGGATCGACGGCGACTCGCGCGTCCAGAAGGCCGCGCAGTCGATGGCCGAGGACGGCTGGGACGTCCACCTGGTCGGCTTCTCCGCCACCGACAAGGAGGAGCGCTACCGCCAAGGCGACTACCGGGTGCACAAGTGCCCGCTGCCGGAGATGGCGCCGCCGCGCACGCTGCGGCGGCGGACGGCGCGGCTGCGGTTCCCCCTGGCGTACGCCGAGGCCGAGCGCGCCCTGGAAGTGCCGCACAAGATCCGGTCGGGGTGGATCGAACTCGACGCGCTCCGCGACGAGCGCGGCGCGGGCCGCGGGGGCCTGCTGCGGTTCCCGCGCCCGGCCCACCGCCTCGGACGCAAGATCCAGCGGGCGTGGCTCCGGCGCCGCGCGGCCCAGACCGAGGCCCGCGAGCGCTTCCTCGCGGTCGAGGAGGGCCGCCTGGAGCGCATCGAGCGCCGCTGGTGGACCCTCCTCTTCGGCGACCGGGCGTGGCGGCGGCTCGACCGCAACGCCCACCGCATCGAACTGGCCCTGCGGCCGAAGATCCTCAAGCTCAAGCCCGACCTGATCCACGCCCACGACCCCTACCCGCTGGGCGTGGGCGCGCGCGCCGCCGCCCGCATGCGGCGCCAGGGCCGCGACGTCAAACTCGTCTACGACGCGCACGAGTACGTGCCCGGCTTCGACGCGCTGCCCCCCGACCGCCTGGAGGCGCTCACGCGCCTGGAGCGCCGGTACCTGCCGGGCGCGGACGCGGTCGTCACCGTCTCGCGGCCGCTCGCGGCGCTCCTGCGGGAGCGGCACGGGCTCGACCGCGAACCCGCCGTGGTCCTCAACGCGCCCCCGGCCCCCGACCCGGACCGCCCCGACCCGGGGGACCTCCGCGCCTCGTGCGGCCTCGGCGAGGACGCGCCCCTGGCGGTCTACTCCGGCTGGGCCTCCCCCGAGCGCCGGATCGAGGTCATGATCGAGGCCGCGCGCCTGGTGCCGGAGCTCCACCTGGCGTTCGTGGTGAGCCGCCACAAGAACCCCTACGTGCAGTCGCTCAAGGCGCTCGCCGCCGAGTACGGGATGGCCGACCGAGTCCACTTCCGCGGCTACGTCCCCTACGCCGACCTCACCCGGTTCCTGGAGACGGCCGACATGGGCATCCACCCGATGCAGACCGGCCCGGTCAACCACGAGATCGCCCTGCCGAACAAGTTCTTCGAGTACTCGCACGCGCGCCTGCCGCTGGTGGTCTCGAACGTGGCGACCATGTCCGCGGAGGTCCGCCGCCTCGGCAACGGCGAGGTCTTCACCTCCGGCGACCACGAGAGCCTCGCCGCGGCGATCCGGAAGATCCTGGCCGACAAGGACGCCTACCGGAAGGTCTACGACGACCCCGGCCTGCTGGCCGAGTACAGCTGGGAGCGGCAGGCGCGCCACTACACCGCGCTCTATGAGGAGCTGCTCGGCGCCGCGCCCGCGAACGGCGCGGCCCCCGGGCCGCGGCAGCGCGACGCCGCCGCCGCGGAGCGGGAGGCCGCCGCCCCCGGCGACGGCCGCCGCGCTACCGCGTGAGCCGCTCCTCCAGCGCCCGGACCACGGCCCGGCCCGCGCGGCCGTCCCCGTAGGGGTCGCCGAGCCGCGCCGCCGGGGCCGGGCGGGTCGCGATCGCGTGCCACCGGGCGGCCGGGAGCCGGTCGGGGCGGGGGACCAGCGCGTTCCAGCCGCCGTCGAGGGTCTCGACCCACTCGGTCTCGGTCCGCAGCGTCGTGCACGGCCGCCCGAGCAGGTACGCCTCCTTCTGGAGCCCGCCGGAGTCGGTGACCACGCCCGAGGAGGCGAGCACGGCCGCGACGAGCTCGCGGTACGGCAGCGGCCCGGCCGCCGCCACCGACCCCTGTTGCAGCTTGAGCCCGTACCGGTCGGCCTTGGCCCGGAGCCGCGGGTGCGTCAGCAGCACCACCGGCACCGGCAGGCCCGCCACGGCCTCGACGAGCGCGGCCAGCCGCTCGGGGTCGTCGGTGTTCTCGGCCCGGTGCAGGGTCGCCACGAGGAACGGCGCGCCGGGGTCGACCCCGGCGGGCAGCGCGGGCCGCTCGCCCGCGGCCAGCACGGCGTCCCTGGTGCGGAAGCACACGTCGACCATGACGTCGCCGACGTTCACGGCCCGCTCGGCCAGCCCCTCGGCGGCCAAGTGCCGCACGGCCTCCTCGGTCGGGGCCAGCAGCAGGTCGGCGCAGTGGTCGGTCAGGACCCGGTTGTGCTCCTCGGGCATGCGCCGGTTGAACGAGCGCAGGCCCGCCTCCAGGTGCGCCACCGGCAGGTGCTGCTTGACCGCCGAGAGCGCCCCGGCGATCGTCGAGTTCGTGTCGCCGTAGACCAGGACCCAGTCGGGGCGCTCCTCGGCGAGGATCGGGTCGAGCGCGGCGAGCATCGCGCCGGTCTGGGCGCCGTGGCCGCCCGAGCCCACCCCGAGGTGGAAGTCCGGTTCGGGGATGCCGAACTCGGCGAAGAACACGTCCGACAGCTCCGGGTCGTAGTGCTGCCCGGTGTGGACGACGCGGTGGACGTGGCCGGTGCCGCCGAACGCCGCCGCGACGGCGCCGAGCTTCACCAGCTGCGGCCGGGCCCCGACGACGCTGAGGACCTTCACGCGGGCGCCGTCAGGCTCAGGCGCCCGTCCGCCTCGCGGTAGCGCTCGCCGGTCTGCGGGCACGTCCACGCGCCCTCCTCGGCCGGGTCGGCCTCCAGCTTCGCCCCCGAGCGGCCGACCCACCCGGCCTGCCGGGCGGGGACGCCCACCACGAGCGCGTGGTCGGGGACGTCCTTGGTGACCACGGCCCCGGCCGCGACCATCGCCCAGCGGCCGATGCGGATCGGCGCGACGCAGACCGCGCGGGCGCCGATCGAGGCGCCCTCGGCGACGTCCACCCCGACCGCCTCCCAGTCGGCGGCGCGCTTGAGCTCGCCGTCGGGGGTCACCGCGCGCGGGTTGTGGTCGTTGGTCAGCACGACCGCCGGGCCGACGAAGACCCCGTCGGCGAGCCGCGCGGGCTCGTAGACCAGCGCGTAGTTCTGGATCTTCACGTTGTCGCCGATCTGGACGCCGGTGCCGATGTAGGCGCCGCGCCCGATCACGCAACCGGTGCCGAGCCTCGCGTCCTCGCGGACCTGGGCGAGCTCCCAGACGCTGGTCCCCTCGCCGATGTCGGCGCTGTCGTGCACTTGTGCGGTCGGTTGGACTCGGTAACCCATGAATCGCCTTCGAAGCTCTCGGGTGGTCAGTGACCGGGCGAATTATACGGACCCGTTTCGGGGAACCCCGTTCCCCGAAGGTGTTGAACGGTTGCTGAACCTGTCGAGGAGCACTCGTCTAATTTCGGGAAAACGCTATGTGAACAGCTGTTTCCCTTACGATGTTGCCCGTGCGAAGCCGTCGGCGCGCCGACGGCGCTCAGTTCGGAGGGACCATGGACAGCCGCCCCCAGCGAATCGTGATGCTGGTCCAGAACGGGGTCGTCGGCGACTCCCGGATACAGAAGGAGGCCGAGACGGCCGCGCGCGCCGGCTGGGACGTCGTCCTGCTCGGACGCACCGACCGGCCGCGCCCCGAGGAGTGGACCGTCGGCGGCGCCCGAGTGCGGCTGATCCCCGTCCCCCGCACCTTCGACAAGCGCCGCCACGAGGTCCGCCGGGCCTGGCTCCGCAGCCCCCTGGCCTACCCGCCCGGGCCGCTCCTGGAGTACCGGCGCAAACAGGTCCGGGCCTGGAGGGCCGACCTGGCGACCGCCCGGGCGCGCCGGGCCGCGGCATCCCCCGGCCTCGCCCTCAAAGGCGCCCTCGTCACCGCCGCCCGCGGCTGGATCGGCCTGCGCGGCCGGCTCACCGACCGGCTCCGCGAGCGCCGCTCGAAGGCCGCCGGCCTGCCCGAGCGCGCCGCGAAGCGCTTCTGGCTCGCCCTCCTCGGCGACCGCGCCTGGCGGCGCCTGGACCCGGCCCTGTGGGAGCTCGAACTCGCGTTCGGGCCCGTCGTCGACGAGCTGCGCCCCGACCTCATCCACGCCAACGACTTCCAGATGCTCGGCGTCGGCGCCCGCGCGAAACTCCGGGCCGCGGCCGCCGGACGGGACGTCCCGCTCGTGTGGGACGCCCACGAGTACCTCCCCCAGATGCACCCGTGGAAGCGCCACCCCTGGTGGAAGGACGCCCAGCTCGCCCACGAACGCGAGTTCGCCCCCAGCGCCGACGCGGTCGTGACCGTCTCCGACACCGTCGCCGCCCTCCTCGAAGCGCGCCACCGGCTGCCCCGCACGCCCGTCGTGGTCATGAACGTCCCCGACATCGGCCCCGCCGAGGACGCCCCCGAGCCCGGCCTGCGCGAGCGGTGCGGCATCGGCCCCGACGAGCCGCTGATCGTCTACAGCGGCGCGCCCCTGGAGCAGCGCGGCCTGCACCTCCTGGTGGAGGCCCTCCCCTCCCTGCCGGGCGTCCACGCCGCGTTCGTGGTCTCCAAACCGCACTGGCGCTATGTCAAAGACCTCCAGCGCAGAGCCGCAAAACTCGGTGTGGACGAACGCGTCCATGTACTCTCGTACGTGCCGTACCAGCAGGTCGTGCCGTTCCTCTCCGAGGCCGACGCGGGCATCATCCCGCTGCACCATTGGGGCAACCACGAGATCTCGCTGATCACGAAGTTCTTCGAGTACTCCCACGCCCGCCTGCCGGTCGTCGTCAGCGACGTCAAGGCCATGGCCGCGCTGGTCCGCGAGACCGGCCAGGGGGAGGTGTTCCGCGCCGAGGACCTCGACGACTTCGTCCGCGCCGCCAAATCGGTGCTCACCGACCCGGAGGAGTACCGGCGGGCCTACGAGCACCGCGTCCCGCTGCACGAGTGGAGCTGGGCCGAGCAGGGGCGGCGACTGACCGACCTGTACCGCGAAATGCTCGAACGATCGAACACGGAGGCATAGGTGCGACCATCCGGTCCCGGCTCCAAGCGCGTCGCGGTCATCACGCCGTGGTACCCCGACGCGCAGGTGCCCTACAAGGGCGCCTTCGTCCAGGCCAAGGTGGAGGCCGCGGCCCCCGGCTGCGACGAGGTCGCCGTCTACCACCTGGACGGCTGGCCCGTCGGCCGCGGCGGCCCCGTCCCCGACGAGGTGGACGCCCTCCACGAGCGCGCCCTGCCCCGCTCCCTCAGGGCCGTGCGGACCGTCGCCGACGCCGCCCTCTACCGCGTCCCGGTCCTGGTGCCGCGCGTCGGCGACTGGGCGGTCCACGCCGAGCACCACGCCCGCTGGCTGCGCGCGGCCCTCGGCGGCGCGCCGCTCGACGCGCCCGTCGTCCACGCCCACGTCGGCATCACCGCCGGCTGGGCCGCCCTGGAGAACGCCGCCCCCGACGCCGCGGTCTACGTCACCGAGCACGCCTCGTTCCTCCCGGCCGTGCTGGAGCAGCCCGCCGCCCGCGAGGTCTATGGCGAGGTCCTGCGGCGCTGCACCCGCTTCTTCGCCGTCGGCGACCCGATCCGCGACCAGCTCGCCGAGCTGTGGCCCGAGCACACCGGCAAGGTCGACTACATCGCCAACCCGATCAGCTTCGCGGGCCGCCGCCCCGCCCCGCCCGCCCGGCTCCGCAAATGGCTCTCGGTCGCGGCGCTGTCCGAACGCAAACGCGTCGACTTCCTCATCCGGGCGTTCGCCGTCTGCCGCCGCGACGACCCCGAGCTGACCCTCACCCTCGTCGGCGACGGCGCGCTGCGCAAGCGACTGGAGGCCCTGGCCGCCGAACTGGGCGTCGCCGAGGCCGTCGCGTTCGCCGGGGCGGTCGACCCGCGCGACATCCCCGCCGTCATGGAACGCCACGACCTGCTCGTCCTCTCCAGCGCCAAGGAGACCTTCGGCGTGGTCGTCGTCGAGGCGCTGGCGGCGGGCATCCCCGTCATCGCCACCCGCTGCGGCGGCCCCGAGCGCGTCCTCCGCGGCCACGAGGACGACGCCGGGCAGCTCATCGACGTCGAGGACAGCCCGGAGTCGCTGGTGATCGCCTACAAGACCCTGTCCGAGCGCTACCCGGCCGGGCTGGACCTGGAGCGGGTCCGCGAGGCCATGCGCCGCCGCTACTCCTACGAGGCGGTGGCCGAGGCCCACCACCGCGTGTGGTTCGGTCCCGAGGAGGCCGCCCGATGAGGATCGCGTTCCTGGCCCTGTCCACCAAGGCGCAGCGCCGCATCGAGGTGCACGCCGCCGCCGCGGCAGCCGACGGCCACGACACCGAGGTCTACGTGCACGGCCTGGCCCGCTGGGCCGAGGCGGTCTTCCCCGCCGAGGTCCGCGTGACCCACATCGCCGCCGACTTCAAGCCCCGCGGCGAGCGGCGCCTCGCCCGCCTGTTCGTGCGGCGCCTCCCGCTGGGCCTGCTGCGCCGCCTGGGCCGCGGGCCGCTGCGCGCGCCCTGCAAGCGGCTCGCCGGCGCCTGGAAGTTCCACGTGATCAAGAAGCTCGACGCCCGCCGCAAGCGCGACAACGCCCGCGCCCGCCGCGAGACCATCGACGCCGAGCTCACGCGCGTCCTCGCCGAGCGCGCGCCGGACCGGCTCATCCTGGTCGACGGCGGCTCCACGGCCGTCGCCGCCCGCATACTCCCGCAATGCCCCCCGGGCGTCCGCGACGTCGCGATCATGTACGGATACGAGGACTTCAAGGAGCCCCTCCATGCCTGAGCGCACCGCCCCTCGCCTGCTCTACCTGGCGTTCTACTACCCGCCCTCGCGCGCGAGCGGCGTCTTCCGGGCCTACGCCACCGCCGAGCACTTCGTCCGTTCCGGCTGGGACGTGACCGTCATGGCCGCCCCCCACCGCTTCTTCACCGACGTGGTCAAGTCCTCCGACGAGGCCCTGGAGGCGCGGATCGACCCGCGCATCACCGTCGAGCGCCCGCCCATGGACTACTTCAGCTGGGAGACCGACGTCCGCCGCTTCGGCCGCTTCCGCGGCAACACGCCCGTGGCCGCCCGGCGCTGGTACCTGTGGAAGCAGCGGCACGTCTTCCCCGAGCGCTACCTGTCGTGGGCGACCGCCGCGGTCCGGCGGGCGCGGCGCCTCCACCGGCGCTCCCGGTTCGACCTGACCATCGCCACGGGCAACCCCTTCTCCTCCTTCGCCGCCGCCTGGGCCCTGCGCCGGCTCGCCCGGATCCCGTACATCGTGGACTACCGCGATGCCTGGACGCTCGACCAGTTCGCGAACGCCGACATGTTCCCGCCCGACCACCCGGCCTGGAAGTGGGAGCGGCGCGTCCTGCGCTCGGCCGAGCACAGCATCCACGTCAACGAGGCCATGCGGGACTGGCACGCCGCCCGCTACCCCTTCGCGGCCGAGCGGATGCGCGTGGTCCTCAACGGCTGGGACCCCGAGTTCTTCGACCCCGCCGCCGCCCAGTCCCGGCCCGACCCCGGCGCCGGGCTGCGCTACGGATTCATCGGCACCATCACGCACGTGCAGCCGATCGAGGAGGCCGTCACCGCGTTCCGGCTGCTGCGCGACATGCCCGGGCGCGGCGGCGACGCGCTCACGGTCTTCGGCCACCTCGGCTTCTTCGTCAACAGCCGGGCCCAGCTGCGGCAGCAGCTCGGCCTCGACGGGGACGAGGCGGACCCGCCGGTCGCCTACGCCGGCCCGGTCGCCAAGAGCCGCATCGGCGAGGCCTACGCCGACAGCGACGTCCTGGTCCTGATGACCGGCGGCTCCAAATACGTCACCACCGGGAAGGTCTTCGAATACATGGCGACGGGCAAACCGATCCTGTCGATCCACGAGAGCCCCTGCGCCGCAGAAGACCTGCTGCGGGACTACCCGCTGTGGTTCCGGCCCGAGAGCCTGGACCCGGCCCATATCGCCGCCGCCGCCGCCGCGGCCGGCGACGCGGCCCGCGACCCCGACGAGCGGCGCACCAAGGAGGCGCGGGCCTACGGCGAGCGCTTCACGCGGGCGCGGTCGCTCGAACCGCTGGAGACCGCCGCGAGGGCCGTCGTCGCGACCGGCGGACCGAGAGGAGCGAGGACATGAGCGAGACGAGCGGCCGCGTGGTCGTCGCGGTCTTCAAACCCGGCGGCATGAAGCGCGTCGTGCGCTACTGCCGGACCGCCGTCGAGGCCGGATGGGACGTGCGGGTCCTGCTGGCCGACGGCCACTGCTGGGCCAAGCACTGGCGGCTCCCGCCCGGCGTCACCGTGGTCTCGCTGCGCGAGGCCGAACGCGCCGTCCCCGTCCCGCGGCTCTACACCGCCGCCGTCGAGCGCCTCCCCGGCGGACTGCTCCACCGGGCCGCGCGGCTGCCCGGGCCGCTCGGCAGGCCCTTCGGGTCCGCCGCCCGCGCCCACCGGCGCCTGGCCGGGGCGCTCCGCCGCCGCGTCTTCTGGCGCGTCTACGGCTGGTGGCGGCCCCGCACGCTCCGGCGCCTGGCGATGCGGCGCACCGACCGCCTCGGACTGGACTCGGCCCGGCGGCTCATCGTCGCCGACGACGCCGCGGTCCCCTTCGGATGGCGCGCCGCCGGGCGCTTCCCCGACCTGGAGGTGACCACCGCCTTCGACACCGACGCCCTCACCCCGGCGCCGGCCCTCGAACCCGCGGCGTGAACGGCCGCCCCACACCCCCGGCCGCCCCCTCGGCGGCCCTCACCCCGACCGCGAGGTCCCGAGCACAGTGCGGGAATATCGATACGATGAATGCGACATCACCCCGGGGCCCGAACCGCGGCCGCATCGTGATGCTGGTCGACAACGGCGTCGAAGGCGACTCCAGGGTCCAGAAGCAGGCCGAGTCCGCGGCCGCCGCCGGATGGGAGGTGTTCCTGCTCGGCTGCTCGCCCACCGGCAAGCTCCGCAAATGGACCATCGGCGGCGCCAAGGTCCGCCTCCTGCCGTTCGCGACCGGCCCCGACCGCCGCCGCCACGAGGTCCGCTCCACCCGGCTGCGCGACCCGCTCGCCTACCCGCACGGCCCCCGCCGGGCCCACCGGGAACGGCAGGTGCGGGTGCGCCGGGCCGAACTGCGCCTGGCCCGCGCCCGCCTCGCGGCCCGCGCCGACCGCCTCCCCGCCCCGCTGCTCCTCGCCCGCAAGGCCGCCCTCCGCCTCCGCCGGAAGGCCCTCGACGCCGCCGCGGCCTGGGTCGCCTTCCGCGCGGCCCGCACCGACCGGCTCCACGAGCGGCGGCAGGCCATGACCGCCCCGCTGGACCGCCTGACCACCCGGCTGTGGCGCCTGGTCCTCCCGCCCGGACGCCTCTGGCGGCGCTTCGAGCCCGCCCTGTGGGACCTCGAACTGGCCTTCGCGCCGATGATCGACAAGCTCGGGCCGGACCTCATCCACGCCAACGACTTCCGCATGCTCGGCGTCGGCGCCCGCGCCGCGCTCCGGGCCCGCGCCAAGGGCCGGGGGACCAAACTGGTCTGGGACGCCCACGAATACCTCCCGGGCATGCACCCGTGGATCACCCACCCGCGCTGGCACGTCGCGCAGATGGCCCACGAACGCGAGTACGCCCCCTGCGCCGACGCCGTCGTCACCGTCTCCGAGCCGCTGGCCGGGCTCCTGCAAGAGCGGCACCGGCTCCCCGAGACGCCGACGGTGGTCATGAACGCCCCCGAGATGCGCCCCCTCGACGCCGACGACGCGGTCCCGAGCCTGCGGGAGCGGTGCGGCATCGGCCGCGACACCCCGCTGCTGGTCTACAGCGGCGGCGCCGCCGAACGCCGCGGCCTCAACGACGTCGTCACCGCCCTCCAGGCGCTCCCCGGCGTCCACCTCGCGCTGATCGTCCGCAGCCACCGCACGCGCTACATGGTCGAGCTCGCGCGGCTGACCGAACGGCTCGGCGTGGCCGACCGGGTGCACCACCTGCCGTACGTCCCGCACCGCCACGTGGTGCCCCACCTGTCCGAAGCCGACGTCGGCCTCATCCCCCTGCACCACTACGTGAACCACGAGATCGCCCTGATCACGAAGTTCTTCGAGTACTCGCACGCGCGACTGCCCATCGTCGTCAGCGACGTCGAGGCCATGGGCGAGAAGGTCGCCGCGACCCGCCAGGGCGAGGTCTTCAAGGCCGGCGACGTCGAGTCCCTCGTGCAGGCCGTCAAAGCGGTCCTGACCGCCTCGGACACCTACCGCGCGGCCTACGACGACGCCGAGCTGCTCGCCGAGTGGACCTGGGCGGCGCAGGCCGAGAAGCTCCACGGCGTGTACCGGCGGCTCCTCGACGACCGGCCCGAGCGGTGAGGGCGCGGGCGAACCCGGCTTTCCGTGTTGGTTCTCATGCGTTACGCCACCGTGACCTGACGGCGAACGCCGGAAGGTTACGCTGCAGACATGCTGCGTTCTGTCATACTCGCCGCCGCCCGGTCATCGAAGATCGAGCGCCTCGTAGGAACCGCGCCGGTCTCCCGGTCGCTCGTCCGCCGATACGTGGCGGGGGAGACCACCGCCGACGCGGTGGCCGCCGCCCGGGCCCTCGCCGCGGACGGACTGCTCGCCACCCTCGACCACCTCGGCGAGGACACCGTCGTCGTCGAGCAGGCGAACGCCACCCGAGACGAGTACCGCAACCTGCTCGCCGCCCTCCACGCCGAGGGCCTGTCCAAGACCACCGAGGTCAGCGTCAAGCTCTCGGCGGTCGGCCAGCGCATCGACGCCGAGCTCGCCCACCGCCTGGCCCGCGAGATCTGCGAGGCCGCCGCCGAGACCGGGACCGCCGTCACCATCGACATGGAGGACCACACGGTCACCGACTCCACCCTGGAGATCGTCTCGCGCCTGCGCGAGGAGTTCCCCGGCACCGGCGCCGTCCTCCAGGCCTACCTGCGGCGCACCGAGGACGACTGCAAGTCCCTCGCCACCGCCGGCTCGCGCATCCGCCTGTGCAAGGGCGCCTACAAGGAGCCCGAATCGGTCGCCTACCAGCGCAAGCTCGACGTCGACCGCTCCTACGTGCGCTGCGTCAACGCCCTCATGGCGGGCGAGGGCTACCCGATGCTCGCCACGCACGACCCGCGCCTGGTCGAGATCGCCATCGACCGCGCCCGCTGGTTCGACCGCGAGCCCGACTCCTTCGAGTTCCAGATGCTCTACGGCATCCGCCCCGCCGAGCAGCTCCGCCTGGCCGCCGAGGGCCACCGCATGCGCGTGTACGTGCCCTACGGCGATCAGTGGTACGGCTACCTGATGCGCCGCATGGCCGAGCGCCCGGCGAACGTCGCCGTGTTCACGCGCTCGCTGTGGACCAAGTCCTGAACCGTCCCGCCGCGCCCCGCCCCGGCCGGGACGGCCGCGGGCGGGGGCATCGGCGCCGCTCGCGGCTCGCCGCCTTAGCGCACGGAGACTAGAGTTGCGAAGGTGACTCAAGCCCCCGAGGACTTCCCCCCGGAACCGCCTGCGCGCCACTCCGCCACCGAGGCCCCGCCCGCGCCGCACATCCCCGGCCCGCGCCCCGCCGCCGACGAGGCGCCCGCCGCAGCCCCGGTCGCGGGCCCGACCGCGCCCCCGCCGGTCGAGATGGCCCCGCCGCCCGCGGCCCCGCCCGGATACCAGGTCCCGCCGGGCTACCACCCGCCCTACCCCCGGCCCGAGCCGCGCCGCTCGCGGCTGGCGACCGCGCTCGTCGTCGTCGCCCTGGTGGCCGCCTCCGTCCTCGGCGGCGCCTTCGTCAGCGGCTGGCGGCCCGCGCTGCCCGCCGCCGAGACCGGCACCATCGAGGGCGCCCCCGTCCTGCCCGGCGAGGGCACGATCCCCAGCCCCGGCCCGGACGCCCCGGACTACGAGGTCCTGCCCTACCTCAAGGAGCAGGCGCAGCTGGTGCTCGACGCCCACGCGCAGTCGCTGGTCGACGGCAGCCTCGACGGCTGGCTCGCCGCCTACGACCCGACCCTGCACGACCAGATGACCACCCGGTACGACACGCTCCGGTCGATGCAGGTCAGCCGCTTCGACTACCAGATCACCACCGGCCCGATCAAGGACGACTCGGGCGCGGTGGAGCTGTACGAGATCGGCGTCCTGGTCACCCACTGCTTCGTCGAACCGGCCGCGGAGTGCTCCCCGGCCGACGTCGTGTTCAGCACCTTCTGGCGCGACGCCGACGAGGGCATGGTCATGGTCGAGGTCGAGCACTCGGCCGGAGCGGACGGCCCGCACCCGTGGGAGACCGACGCGCTCGTCGCGGCTGCGGGCGAGCGCACCGTCGTCGCCGTCCCCGCCCACATGGAGAGCCGGCTCGAAGAGGCCCTGGAGATCTCCGAGGAGGCCGCGCTGAACGCCGACGAGTGGGCGCTGTGGGACGTCCCGGACCGCTACGTCATCTACATCGCGGGCAACGAGGAGTTCGACGTGTGGTTCGGGGGGATGTTCGAGACCGAGGACGTCCTGGGGTTCGCGCTGCCGCTCAGCGGCACCGTCGACGGCGAGCGGCGCCCCTCGACGTACGCGACGGTCATGAACGTCGACCGCACCGGCTGGGGCTACGACCTCACCTCGGTGATCCGCCACGAGCTGGGGCACGCGGTGACGCTGTGGGCCGCGCCCTCGGAGCGCTACGCCAACGACACGTGGTGGATGGTCGAGGGCATCGCCGAGTACATCGACCACGGCGACCGCTCCCTGGAGGAGTACGACCGCATGTGGGACGTGGAGGACTACGTCGCCGAGGGCGGCTGCGCCGAGGAGATCCTGCCGCCGGACCAGGACGACGACACGCTCGCCGGGTCGGGCAAGTACGGCTGCGGGTTCCTCGGCGTGCACTACGTGGTCGACACCTACGGCGAGGACGCCTTCGCCGACTTCTTCGGCGCGACCGCGCGGGAGGGCCGCTCGGCCTCCCAGACCGCCGAGGAGGTCTTCGGCAGGAGCTACGCCGAGCTGATGGACGAGATCACCGGCTTCATCGCCGCCACGGTCTGACCGGGCGCGGGCGGTCACGTGTCGCACAGGCGGTGCGACGCGGGCCGCCCGCGGCCCCCGGGAATGACCATCGCTCCCATCGGCCTTCCGGGCCACAGAGGACCTTCCGGCCCTGCTCACCGGGCCCGCGGAGGGACCGGCGACAATGGAGTGAGGAGATTACGGCCTTCCCGGCCCAGATCGGCCTAGACCGCCTGTTGCTCAATGACCCGGACTGTCGTAACATGAGCAACATCCCAATCGAAAGACATCAACGTCACGGACAGTGACGACCGACTTGTTTCGGTTCATATGGGCATTCGCGTCCACCGCACCTCTAACACATCACACACACAACCCCATTGGCGGCGAAGCGTGCGAGCCGCAATGCAGTCACATCTCGCAACAGCCCTCGACAGAACGGTGAGACATATGAGCGAACCCGGGGACCTCCTCGACGAGGTCAAGTTTTTGACGGTGACCGAAGTGGCCGACCTGATGCGCGTCTCCAAGATGACGGTCTACAGGCTCGTCCACAACGGTGAGATAGCGGCGGTGCGGGTGGGGCGCTCCTTCCGCGTCCCCGAGAGCGCCGTGAAGACCTACCTCTCCGAGGCGCTCCAGAACGACGAGTGAGCGCCCCGCTCCAACCGCGGGCACTCACGACCGGACACCGGCGGCACCGCTCAAAAAGCGCGCCTCGCCGAACGAGCACCGGCCGCCGCGCCGCCCCCCGGCGAACCCTTCCCGACCGGCGACCGGCGACGCCTTCCGACCACCAGGCCCCGTCCGCGCATCCGCTGTGACGGGGCCTGCGGTCGCTCGCGCCCGGCGCGGCGCCCGCTTCGCAGACGCGTTAGGCTGGTCAGGCTCAAAGGAACGTCTACCGAAAAACTGCGAGGAATCTTTATGGGTTCGGTCATCAAGAAGCGACGCAAGCGCATGGCGAAGAAGAAGCACCGCAAGCTCCTGCGCAAGACCCGCGTGCAGCGTCGCAAGCTCGGCAAGTAGCCGAGTCGACCGCCTCTTGGTCACCGACGGGTAGGCTGGAGCCATGCCAGAGTTCGAAGCCGTCGCATTCGCCTTCCAGGTCCGCTACTGGGTCTGGACGATCATCGGATTCGGCGCCGCGCTGCTGTCGCTGATCGCGGTGGTGCACTGCGCCGTGCAGAAACCCGACGCGTTCAACGCCGTCGGCACGCTCACCAAGGGCACCTGGCTCGGGCTCCTGGCCGTCAGCTTCGGCCTGGCGCTGTTCTTCGGCGGTTTCGGCGGCCTCGGCCTGTTCGGCCTCCTCGCCCTGTGCGCGGCGCTCGTCTACCTGCTCGACGTCAGGACCGGCATCAAGGACATCGGCGGCAGCGCCTACTGAGCCGCGAACCGGCCCCCGCGCCTAGCGCACCACGCCCCGCGCCATGTCGCGCAGCCGCGCCACCCGCTGCTCCGTCGGCGGGTGCGTCGAGAACAGCCCCGAGAAACCGCCGCGCAGCGGCGACTCGATCATCAGATGCGCCTCGCTGGCCAGCGGGCCGTCGGCCCGCGCGGGCATCCGGTCGACCCCGGCCGAGATCTTCTGCAGCGCGCTGGCCAGCGCCAGCGGGTCCCCCGTGAGCCGCGCCCCCGAGGCGTCGGCCTCGTACTCGCGCGAACGGCTCACGGCCATCCGGATCAGCCCCGCCGCGAGCGGGCCGAGCAGCATCGTCAAGATGAGCACGAGCGGGTTGGGGCCGTTGCGGTCCCCGCCGAAGATCGGGATGAACCAGGCGATGTTCGCCAGGGTCGTGATGATGCCGGCCAGCGCCCCGGCCACCGACGAGATCAGGATGTCCCGGTTGTAGACGTGCGACAGCTCGTGGCCCAGGACGCCGCGCAGCTCGGCCGGGGTCAAAAGCCGCAGAATCCCGTCGGTGACCGCGACGGCCGCGTGCTCGGGATTCCGCCCGGTCGCGAACGCGTTGGGCTGCATGGTCGGCGCGACATAGAGCCGCGGCATCGGCTGCCCGGCGCGCTGCGAGAGCTCCCGCACCGTCGCGTACAGCTGCGGCGCCTGGGCCTCGGTCACCGGCCGGGCCCGCATGGAGCGCAGCGCGATCTTGTCGGAGTTGAAGTAGGCGTAGACGTTCATGCCCACGGCGACGACCCCGGCGATGATCACGCCGGTGGAGCCGCCGAAGGCGTAGCCGATCGCGATCACCAGCGCCGACAGCGCGCCGAGCAGGACCGCGGTCTTCAAGCCGTTGCGGTGTCTCATCGAAGTGCTTCCCCCATTTCACCGAACCCGCCGGAGAAGGGCGATGCCGCCCCGATCGCGGGGGTTCGGCAGCCTCAACGTCTCCGTACCGCGTAGTATTCCCCGTTGACCTGGGGGTTCACTGGGAAAGCGACGTGAATTCCAGCACGGCCTGCGGGGCGAGGCCGATCACCGCCAAGACCGCGCCGACCACCAGCACGGCCAGCCCGAAGCGGGCCGTCCCCCGCGCCGCCCCGCGCCCGAGCAGGACCGTGCGCACCAGCGGCAGGTAGTAGGCGAGGCCGACCACGGCCCCGGCCACGACGACGACGGCCAGCCACACCGATGCGGCCGCGAGCCATTCGAGGACGGCGATCTTCGCGAACGTCCCGGCCAGCGCGGGCGGCAGCCCCGCCAGGCCCACCACCGCGACCAGCAGCACGGCCGCCTGACCGGGCGCCGCCCGCCACAGGCCCGCCAGCTCGGCGACCCGCCCGCCGTCGGGCTCTGCGCCGGGCCCGCCGCCGCGCACGCCCGTCAGCGCCGCGAACGCCCCCGCCTCCAGCAGCACGAAGAACACCGCGTACGCGAACGCCGCCGCCGCGGCGGCCCGCGCGTCCCCGCGCCCGGCCGCGGTGGCGAGCGCGGCCAGCGGCGCCAGGACGTACCCGGCGTGAGCGACGCCCGACCACGCCAGGAGCGCGACGGTGCGGCGCTGCGCCAGCGCCGCCGCGTTCCCCACGGCGATCGAGGCGACCGCCAGGACCGCCAGCACGACCCCGGCGGCGCGCATCGCCCCGGCGTCGGCGAGACCGAAATGGACGAACCAGATGACGGCGACCGCGCCGCCGAGCTTCGAGGCGCTGGCCAGATACGTCGCGACCGGCAGCGGCGCGCGTTCGAGCACGAGCGGCGCCCACGCGTGCAGCGGCACCGCGGCGAGCTTGAAGCCCAGCCCCCCGAGCGTGAGCGCCACGCCCGCCCCGACCAGCCCCTGATGCGCACCGCCGAGCCCGGCCGCCAGCCCCGCGAAGTGCACCGACCCGCTCGCGGCGTACAGCAGCGCCGCGCCCATGAGCGCCGTCGCCGAGGCGGTCACCGACGCGACCAGGAACGTCACCCCGGCCTCCGCGCCCGCCCGGCCGGGCCGCGCGACCAGCACGTACAGCGGCAAGGTCAGCGTCTCCAGCGCCACCAGCAGCGTGACGAGGTCCCGGCTCCCGGCCAGGGCCACGCCCCCGGCGGCCGAGACCGCCAGCAGGAAGCAGTACTCCGGGGTGCGGCGCCCGCTGACGGCGAGCGCCAGGACCGCGAGCCCCGCGAACAGCGCCGCCGCGCCCATCGCCGCGTCGTCGGCGACGTACGAATGCCACCGGCCCACCGCGAACGTCGCCCGTGCCGGCCCCAGCCCCACCCACACCGCGGCCCCCGCCGCGCCGACGAGCCCGACCGCGGCCACCGCCTTGGCGAAGCGCCCGGCGAACAGCGCCGCCGCGGCGGTCGCCGCCGCCAGGTACAGCGGCAGCAGCGCCACATGGTCGATCGATTGCGCCCGCACCTACAGCACCCCTCCCGCGAACAGGTCCAGCAGCGGCCCCGGCGCGAGCCCCAGCAGCAGCACGGCGGCCACCAGCGGCGACCACACCGCCGCCTCGCCCGCCGAGACGCCCCGCGCGCCCGCGAGCGCCGGGGCGAGGGGCCCGTGGCTCACGCGCTTCAGCATCCGCAGCAGGTACGCGGCCGTGAGGAACGCCCCGAACGCCGCCGCCGCGGCGAGCGCGATCCAGGCCCCGCCGCGCTCGGCGGCGGCGTAGACGGTGAACGCCTCGCCCCAGAACCCGGCCAGGCCCGGCAGCCCCAGCGACGCCAGCGACGCGAACCCCAGCAGCCCGGCCAGCGCGGGCGCGGCCGTCCGCAGCCCGCCGAGCTCGTCCAGCCGCCCGGTGCGCGCACGGTCCTTCACGGCCCCGGCCAGGAAGAACAGCAGCGGCGTGATGAGCCCGTGGGCGAGGTTCGCGAACAGCGCGGCCCTGACCCCCGCCTCGGTGCCGGTCGCGAACGCGAGCACCACGAACCCCATGTGGCCCACCGAGGAGTAGGCGATGAGCCGCTTGAGCTCGCCCTGGCCCAGGCACACCAGGCCCGCGACGACGATCCCGGCCGCGGCGAGGACGGCGAGCACCGGCGCGGCCCGCGCCGCGCCGTCCGGCGCGAGCCCGCCCGCGACGCGGACGAGACCGTACGTGCCGAGCTTGAGCAGCACGCCCGCCAGCAGCACCGAGCCCACCGTGGGCGCGGCGGTGTGCGCGTCCGGCAGCCACGAGTGCAGCGGCCACAGCGGCGCCTTGACCGCGAACCCGAGGGCGAGCAGCGCGAACACGAGCAGCGAGACCCGCTCGCCCACGCCGCCGCCCGCGATGATCGCGCCCAGGTCGGCCGTCCCGGCGTCGGCGGCGGCCGCGAACAGGCCCGTGGCCATGAGCAGCGACCCGGCGACGGTGAACAGCGCGAACTTGGCCGCCGCGCGGCGGCGGCCCTCCCCGCTCCCGTAGCGGTGGACGATCGCCCACATCGGCAGCAGCACCGCCTCGAAGGCGACGAAGAACAGCACCAGGTTGTCCGCCAGGAACACCGCCGTCGACGCCGCCTGCACCGCCAGCAGCAGCGCCGTCAGCGTCGCCGGCCCGCCGGTGCGGGCATTGTGGACGCAGCACAGCAGGCCCAGCAGCGCCGTCAGCAGCACCAGGGGCCACGAGACCCCGTCGACCGACAGCGAGAACTCGAGCCCGATCCCCGGGGCCCACGCCAGATCGAGCTCGTGCCACCATCCCCCGCCGCGCCCGACCGGCAGCAGCGCGACCGCGACGAGGCCGAGCGCCGCGGCCCCGACGCCGACACCGCTGCGCCGCAGCCCCCACGACAGCGCCGCCCCGGCCAGCGGCAGCGCCACGCAGGCCGCCAAGATCAACCCCATAGGCCCACTCCGATCGCCACGGCCGCGATGAGCAGCGTCCCGGCCGCGCTCAACCGCAGGTAGCGGACGAGCCCGCCCCGGTGGCCCAGCGCGGTCCGCCGCGCCGCGCCCAGGACGGCCCGGCCCGAGCCCTCCACGGCGCCGCGGTCCACCAGGCGCTCGTCGAGCCCCCGCGCCGCACGCGAGGCGAAGCGGGCCGCCGAACGCGCCGCCCGCGTCGCGAGCGCGTCGCCGTAGAGCCCCTGCGCGAACGGGCCTCTCGCGCGGCCCAGGAGCCGGTTCGGGTCGCGCGCCCGGTCCCGCCACCACGAGTCGGCCACCGCGTACAGGCCCCCGGCGGTGGCGATGAGCAGCAGCGCCATCAGGTCCAGGTGCAGCTCGGGCACGCGCAGCGGCCCGGCGAAGTAGAGCGCGCCCGTCCCGGCGGTCGCGGCGGCGAGCGTCCAGAGCCCGACCGCCTCGGCCCGCGGCACCGTGTACCGCTCCCGGGGGCCGCCGCGCCAGAACAGCAGCAGCCACAGCCGCGCCGCGTACGCCGCGGTGAGGATCGAGGCCACCACGCCCGCCCAGAACACGACGACGCCCGCGGGCGTCCCCGCCTCGTAGGCCGCGCCGAGCACGGCCTCCTTGCTGAAGAACCCGCCGAGCGGCGGCAGCCCGACCATGGCGGCCAGGCCGACCGTCATGGACCAGAACACCAGCGGCGAGGACCGCGGCCGCAGACGGGTGCTCTTCAGCGAGCCGTCGGTGGCGGCCAGGGCGATGACGACCCCGGCGGTGAGGAACAGGAGCGCCTTGAACGCGGCGTGGGCGAGCAGGTGGAACAGGGCCGTGTCGGCGGCCGCGACCGCGATGGCGGCGAACATGAACCCGACCTGGCTGATCGTGGACCAGGCCAGGACGCCCTTGACGTCGGCCGCGGCGAAGGCGCAGAGCCCCGCGCCGACCATGCCCACGGTGGCCACGACGGCGACGACGAGGAGGAGCTCCGCGGGCCAGACCGGCAGGAGCCGGGTGAGCACGTACGCCCCGGCGGCGACCATGGTGGCCGCGTGGATGAGCGCGCTGACCGGCGTCGGCCCGGCCATCGCCGGGGGCAGCCACATCTGGAGCGGGAACTGCGCGGACTTCCCGACGCAGCCGAACAGGATCAGCAGCATCGAGGCGGCCGCCGCGCCGGGCGCGACCTCGTCGAGCCCGCTGATGCGGAACGTCCCGGCCGAGGCCCCCAGGAGCATGACGCCGAGGATGAAGCCGACGTCGCCGAACCTGGTGACCAGGAACGCCTTCGCGGCCGCGCCGGGAGCCGCCGGGAGCTTCGCGTAGTGGGCGATGAGCAGATAGGAGCACGCGCCCATGACCTCCCACCCGATCAGCAGGAGCACCAGGTCGTCGGCGCAGACGACGAGCAGCATGGCCGCGCAGAACAGGTTCACCTGCGCGGCGAACGGGACGTAGCGCGGATCGTCGCGCAGGTACGCGACCGAGTAGAGCTGGACGAGCACGGTGACGAGCGCGCTCGCGATCGCGACGGCGACGGCCGCGGGGGAGAGGTCGAGCGCCGCCTCGACCCGCACGGACCCGAAGTCGGCCAGGGTGAAGGACGCTGCGGGGCCGGCGAACGCGGCGGCGACGGCGCAGGCCAGGGCGAGGGCCGGGGCCGCGACGCCCAAGAGGACGGCGTGCCGGCGGCGGCGCAGGAGCAGCCCGCCGAGCCCGGCCGCGGCGGGGACGGCCGGCAGCGCCCAAGCGACGACGTCCATCAGGGGCCCGCCTCTGCTTCGCGCTCCTCGTCGGGGAGGTCGTCGGTGTCGATGCTTCCTCGTGCGCGCCACAGGTTGAGCACGAGCGCGAGCCCGACGCCGACTTCGGCGGCGGCGATGACCACGATGAACAGCGCGAAGCTCTGCCCGGTGTGGGCGCCGCGCACGACGTCGGTGGTGACGAGGACGAGGTGGACGCCGCCGAGCATGAGTTCGGCGGCGGCGAGCTGGAGGACGGCGTTGCGTCTGGTGAGGACGCCGTAGAGGCCGATCGCGAAGAGCCCCGCGGCGATGACGTACCCGATCACCGGATGCACGGCGGCTCCAAGGTGACGGGTAGATCGGTCGTTCGGGGGCACATGGCCTCATCTTGGCCCACACGGACGCCAAAAGTCCAGAGCTGAGGCCGTGTCGATATCGGGCCCCGGCCACGAAGCCGGGCCGCTGACCGGGCCTGCCGTCTCGGCATGTCCACAGTCCTATGGGCGGTGGAGACGGGGCCGGTGTTCCAGGGGCGCGCCGATCGAGACGGATGGTTCAACGAGAGAGGGCCGTCTCTGATTGGGCCTCAAGCAAGGCGGCGACAACGAGGCAGGGGAGTGGTGGAGGAAGGCGCTCCGGGTATCGCGTGCCCTTCGGTCGAGCTTCGGTCGAGCAGTGATGACGAGGGGGAAGGGCGCCGGGGTCGGTTTGTGGGTTGGGGGTCCTCTTGGGTCGGACTTCAGGCGGTCAGCGACCACGAGGGAGGGGAATGCCGAGGGTCGTCTGGGAGTTCCCCCTGTGGCGTTGACACTCTGAGATC
>DASTYG010000065.1:0-30137 GCA_035765105.1 Glycomyces sp. | reverse complement strand
GCATCCAGAGCCCCAAGTGCGGCAACGGCAACGAGCCGCTGGACAAGACGGGGGCCGTCCGGGTCCTGGACGTGCTCCTCAAGGCCGACGACGGCGGGCCGCCGACGGTCGTCGCGCCCGCGAAGGCCGCACTGCCCGAAGCGGAGGACGACCTCTGGCCCGGCGATTTCTAGCCGATGCCGAGTACATGGCGCGGGATCTCATCGCCACGATCTTCGATGCCCCAATCGAGACCGTGCAGGTCACGCTCACGGAAGTCGGGACCGGCGGAGTCGACTCGGTCGTCGACGCCTGGCACGCCAAAGCCCGGGCGGCCTGAGCGGTCTGGGAGCCTCCGGCAGGGCTCGCCGCCGGTCCTGTTCGCGTGCGGGCGGCCTGAACGAAGGCCGCCCGGGGCGCCTTGAGGTTCAGCCTTCGACGCGGTCGAGGCGGGCCGAGAGGTGGGGGCTCAGCGGCTTGCCCTCGGCGGCCATCTCCACGGCGTACATCAGCGCGCCCTCCACGATGCCGTAGAGGCGCTTGGCGGCCGTGACCTCCTTGGCCTGCGGGCTGCGGACCACCGCGTCGGTGGCGAGCTCGATCCGCGTGCCGTCGGCGTGGCCGTAGTACAGGTCGAGGATGCCGGTCGGGTGCGCCAGCATCACCTCCACCTCGGGCTTCTTCGGGTCCTCGCCGCCGATGACGCGCCACCAGCCGGTCTCCTGCGCGGCCGGGCGCACCGGCTCGCCCTCGTCGTCGACCACCCACGAGCGCGCCTCGTAGCGCAGGAACGGCCGCCCGTCGTGCGTGAAGCGGATCTCCTGGGCGTACATGAAGTCCTCGCTGTCGGGGTAGCCGCCCTGGCCCCGGCCCCGCCAGTGCCCGACCAGGGGCAGCAGCGGCAGCAGGTCGTCGTGCAGGTTCGGGCCGGTCCGCAGGTCGGCGGTCTCCTCGTAGGGATAGGGCCCGACCCGCTCGTAGGTCGATGCGAACTCCGCGGGCACCTCGCCGCTCATCGGTTCCTCCCCGTTCTGATCGTCCAGTAGCCGAAAACGCCCGCCATCGCCCCTGATGCGATGACGAGCACGGCGGTCATTGCCGTTTCCACGGCCCCACTTTACGTCCGCAGCTCGCCGTTTCGAACGCGCGATGGCAAGATGTTGGACATGAATACACCTGGACCGTTCGATTCCTGGCTCTCGGACATGGACGGCGTGCTCGTCCACGAGGGGGTCCCCGTCCCCGGGGCCAACAAGCTCATCGAGAAGCTGCAGACGGCGGGGAAGCGGTTCCTCGTGCTCACCAACAACTCGATCTACACCGCGCGCGATCTGCATGCCCGGCTGAAGAACTCGGGATTGACCGTGCCGGTGGAGTCCATCTACACCTCGGCGATGGCGACCGCGGACTTCCTGCACTCGCAGCGCCCGGCCGGCTCGGCGTACGTCATCGGCGAGTCGGGCCTGACCACGGCGCTGCACGAGATCGACTACGTGCTCACCGACTACCGCCCCGACTACGTGGTGCTCGGCGAGACCCGCCGCTACGACTTCGGCGCGATCACCACGGCGGTGCGGCTGATCAAGGCCGGGGCGCGGTTCATCTGCACCAACCCCGACGCGACCGGGCCGTCCCTGGAGGGCGTGCTGCCCGCGGCCGGCGCGGTCGCGGCCATGATCTCCGAGGCCACCGGCGCCGACCCGTACTTCGTCGGCAAGCCCAATCCACTGATGATGCGCAACGCGCTGCGCCGCATCGACGCGCACTCGGAGTCCACGGTCATGATCGGCGACCGGATGGACACCGACGTGCTCTCGGGCCTGGAGGCCGGCCTGGAGACGGTCCTGGTTCTGTCGGGGGTCACTGACACCATGGATGAAGTCGAGAAGTACCCCTTCCGGCCGAACCACGTGAAGGATTCGGTCGCGGATCTCGTCGATTGGATCGAATGAGGAGACCCACCGAGTGAGGAGGAGCGTCATGCCTCCCTCAGCCCACGGCCATTCCCCGGCGTGCCCGCCCGGGGACGGTGCCGCGCCCCGCGGGCCGCAGGCGGCCTCGGGCGCCGTCCGCGCCGCCGCCGAGCCTGGCGGCGGCCCGCCCCGCCGTCCGGGGCTCACCGGCCTGGAGCAGCGCATCCTGGCGTTCGAGTCCCGCTGGTGGCGGGCCTCGGGGGCCAAGACGCAGGCGATCGCCGACGAGCTCGAGCTCTCGCCCGAGCAGTACTACCAGCATCTGGCGCGCCTGATCGACCACCCGGACGCGGCCGCCGAGCAGCCCGCGGTCGTGCGGCGGCTCCGCGCCGTCCGCGACCACCGCAGGCGCGCCCGCTGACCGGGCGCGGCCCCGGTCTCAGCGGCGCGCGCGCTCGCCCAGCAGGTACCAGACCGCGCCCGCGGCGAACACGGCCAGGCCGCCGAGGACGGCGGCGGCCGGGAGGCTCGCGGCCACGAGCAGGCAACCGGCCAGGCCGATCCACGGCAGGGGGGCGCGCCGGTCGAGCGTGATCGCGGCGGCGTTGGTGATCGCGTAGTAGACCAGGACGCAGAAGCCGGAGAAGCCGATCGCCCCGGCCAGGTCGAAGGTCGCCACGACGACCAGGACGGCGACGGTGGCGGTGAGTTCGGCGGCCCACGGCACGCCGAACCGCTCGGAGACCGCGGCCAGGACCCCGGGCAGGCGCCGGTCGCGGGCCATGGCGAGCGCGGTGCGGCCGATCCCGGCCAGGAGGCTCAGCAGGACGCCCGCGACGGCGACGCCCGCGCCGATGGCGACCAGCGGTTCGAGGGCGGGGGCGCCCGCGGCGGCGAGGTCGGCCAGGGGCCGCTCCGATCCGGCGAGGGTCCTGCTGCCGAGGACGTACAGGGCGGTGCTGGCGACGACGGCGTACAGGGCGAAGACGATGCCCAGGGCGATCGGGATCGCCCGCGGGATCGTCCACTCGGGGCGTTTGACCTCTTCGCCGAGCGTGGCGATGCGGGCGTATCCGGCGAAGGCGAAGAAGATGAACCCCGCGGCGGTGAGCACGCCCCAGCCGTGGGGGCGGCCGAGGCCCTGGACGGCCACCGGTCCGGTGAACCCGGCGATGACGACGGCGGTGAGGACGGCGGCGGTGATGCTCACGAAGACCGCGGCGGCGACGGCGGTCTTCTTGACGCCCAGGAGGTTCACGGCGCACAGTGCGACGACGGCGGCGACGGCGAGGGCCCGGGGCGAGTCGGGCAGCAGGTAGTTGCCGAGGGTCAGGGCCATGGCGGCGGCCGAGGCGGTCTTGCCGACCAGGAACCCCCAGCCCGCGGTGAACCCGGCGGCCGGGTGGAGGCGCTCGGTGCCGTAGACGTAGGCCCCGCCGGCCTGCGGGTGGCGGGCGGCCAGGCGGGCCGAGGAGCGGGCGTTGCAGTAGGCGATGAATCCGGCGATGCCGAGGGCGAGCAGCATCGCGCGGCCTGATCCGGCGGCTTCGGCGGCGGGCCCCCATACGGCGAAGACGCCGGCGCCGAGCATGGAGGCGAGGCCGATGACGATCGCCGAGGGCAGTCCGAGGTGGCGTCTGAGGGTCGGGGGCGGCCGATTCTGCGACGGCTGAACGGGCATGCCCTAAAGGTACCGTCTACAGGTAGCGCTTCTCAGGTTCGAGCCATGTCGGCAATTCGACTGTCTCCCATTGGATGCGCTGGATGATGCGGATGATGATCATACCGATGAGGAAGCCGCCTGCGGCGTCGGTCAGCCAGTGGTAGCCCAGGTAGGTCGTCGAGAACGTCACGATGAGCGGCGGCGCGAGGAGGAAGATCCGGCGCTGCCAGGCGGTGGCGTGCGCGCCGAGGAGGAACACGAAGAAGCCGTACCAGACGATCGTGTTGAGCACGTGCCCCGAGGGGTAGGCGCCGAAGGGCTCCAGGGTGGTGAACAGCGTGGCCTGCGCGGCGTCGGCGTAGGGGGGCGTGTCGGCGTCGGGCCAGTGCGGGTAGACGCGGGTGAGCACGTATTTGACGACCAGGACCGAGCCGGTCATGCCGTAGACGGCCAGGAAGGCGATCATGGGGCGGACGGTGCGCAGCCGGTGGGCGAGGATCGCGCTGACGCCCAGCGCGATGCCGCCGAGCAGGCCGCCTTGGCCGAGCTTGTTGGTGTTGACCGCGATGGCCTCGGCCCACTGGGGCCGGTTGGCGTCGGAGAGGTCGCGGAGGAGAATGTCGAGTTCCACGACGGCCGAGGGCCACACCAGGAACACCGAGAGCACGACGAACGCCGCCGCCATGGCGATGTCGGGGGCCCACGAGTGCGGGCGCCGGACCACGAACGGCTCCCATGCGCCCGAGGCGGCTCGGGCGCGGGGTCTGGCTGCGGCGGTCACGGCGGTAAGCCTAGCGAGCCCGGGCGCGGCGGCCGAGCCGATATCGGGCGGCGGCGCGGAACAGGCATGAGACGGTCATTCCGCGCCGCCCGCTCGGGTGCTGTGGCTCAGAGGCCGGCGACGTCGGCCTGCTTCGCGCGGACGGCCTCGGCGGCCTCCTTGAGGTTCGCCAGTTCGGTGTCGGTGAGCGGGGTCTCGACGACCTCCTTGACGCCCTCGGCGCCGATCTTGGCGTTGACGCCGAGGTAGACGCCGCTGATGCCGTACTCGCCGTCGACCCAGGCGCACACGGGCATGACGTCGCCGGAGTCGGTGGCGACGGCCTTGGCCATGCGGGCGGCGGCGGCCGAGGGGGCGTAGTAGGCCGAGCCGGTCTTGAGCAGCGCGACGACCTCGGCACCGCCGTTGCGGGTCTTGGTGACGAGTTCGTCGATCTTCTCGGCGGGGAGGAGGTCGGCGAGCGGCTTGTCGTCCACAGAGGACTGGCTGGGCACGGGCACCATGGTGTCGCCGTGGGAGCCGAGCGTGAGCGTGGTGACCGAGCCGACCGCGACGCCGAGCTCTTCGGCGACGAAGTTGGTGAAGCGCGCGGTGTCGAGCATCCCGGCCTGGCCGAGGACGCGGTGCTTGGGGAAGCCGGAGGCGAGCTGCGCGAGCGCGGTCATCTCGTCGAGCGGGTTCGAGACGACGATGATGACGGCCTCGGGGGACTTCGCCACGAGGTGCTCGGTGACGCCGCGGACGATCTTCGCGTTGACCTCGAGCAGGTCCATGCGGCTCATGCCGGGCTTGCGGGGCAGTCCCGCGGTGATGATGATGATGTCGGAGTTCGCGGTCGCCTCGTAGCCGCCGCCCTCGTTGTCGGTGGTGGCGCCGACGACCTTGGTCTCGAAGCCCTCGATGGAGCGGGACTGGTTCATGTCGAGCGCCAGTCCTTCGGGCTTGCCCTCGACGATGTCGGTGAGCACGACCTCGTCGAAGACGTCGTACTCGGCGAGACGCTGAGCGGTGGTGGAGCCGTAGAAACCGGCGCCTACGACCGTGACTTTCTTACCCATCAAATGCTCCTCTGCATTGGGACTACAGTGTCACGCTATGACCCGGGTCATGGGGTGCTCACCCGGCCCCTGATCGCGTGGTTCACGCCTCGCGGCGGCCCGGGGCGACGTCCCGCCCAGTGGACGATAGTTGACAAGTCCTACTAGTTAAATGGACTATTGGCAGGACCGAGGAGACCGTAGGGAGCCCCCCAGTGCTGATCACCGCCATCATCTCCGGCGTGGCGGGCTTCGCCGCCCAACTGGTCGACGGCAGCCTCGGCATGGGCTTCGGCACGATCACCATGACCTTCCTCCTGGGCCTGGGCATCGCGCCCGCGGTGGCCTCGGCCTCGGTCAACGTCGCCACCGTCGCCACCGGCGCGGTCAGCGCCCTCTCGCACCACAGGTTCGGCAACGTCCACTGGCCCACCGCGCTCAAGCTCGGCGTCCCCGGCGCGCTCGGCGGCTTCGCCGGGGCGTGGGCGCTGGCGTCGCTGACGCAGCTGGACGCGGCCACGCCGGTCACCAGCTCCATCCTCATCGTGCTGGGAGCGGCCATCGTGTGGCGCTTCGTCAAGGGCAAGTCCACCGGCGTCGGCCCGGCCGGCGGCGTCCTCGCGGTGCCCACCGGTCTGGTCGGCGGGTTCCTCGCGGCCGTCGGCGGCGGGGGCTGGGGCCCGGTGACGATGCCGATCATGCTCTCCACCTCCCGGCTCGCCCCGCACCAGATCGTCGGCTCGGTCTCGACGGCGCAGGTCGCGGCCTCGGGGGCGGCCGTGATCGGGTTCTGGCTGGCCCTGCCCTCCAGCCTGACGGTGCTGTGGCCGCTGGTCGTCGGCATGGCCGTCGGCGGGATGATCGCCGCCCCGATAGCGGCATGGCTGACCCGCAAGATCCCCACCGCCAAGCTCGGCTCCACGATCGGGATGCTGGTCGTGGCGCTGAACGCGCGGACGCTCCTGGGCGGCTTCGACCTGGCCTGGCAGGTCACGGCCCTGGTGTACCTGCTGCTGGCCCTGGTCTGGGTCGCGGTCCTGGTGGGCCCCTCCCGCAAGGCCGCGGCGCCCGAGCCCGAGCCCGAGCCCGAGGCGGTGGCGGTGCCCGAGACGGTGGCGGTGCCCCGGCAGCGCACCGAGAGCGCGACCGAACCGGCCCGCACGGACGCCTGAGCCCCGGCCCGGCGGCGCCGTTCCCCCCGCGTGCTCGCGGAACCGGCCGTGCCGGGCGCGGAGCGGGCGTAGCGTGAAGGCGACGAGTGCCCATAGGTACGCGCCCAGAGGTGATGCCCATGAACGCCGCGCTGACAGAGGCCGAAGCCGAGGTCTACGTGCGCGACCACTGCTTCATCGAGGGCCGGCCGCGCCGGATCGGCGTCGAGCTCGAATGGCTCCTGCGGTTCGCCGGCGACGCCCGCTCGCCGGTCGGCCGCGAGCTGTCGCAGTCGGTCGTCGCCCCGCTGGAGGAGGCCGGGCCGCTGCCGGGCGGCGGCCGCGTCACCAGGGAGCCGGGCGGGCAGGTCGAGATCAGCTCGCGCCCGGCCGACGGCCTCGCCCAGTGCGTCGCCGACGTCACCGCCGACCTGGTCGCCGTCGCGGACGCGCTCGCCCCGCACGGCCTCGTCATCGAAGGCGACGGCCTCGACGCCCGCCGCTCCCCCGGCATCGTGGTCGACGACCACCGGTACCGGGCGATGGCGGTCTACTACGACGACAACGAGGCCGCCTACCCGCTCATGTGCGGCACCGCCTCGGTCCAGGTCAACCTCGACGCGGGCGAGGCGGACGGCGTGCTCGGCCACCGGCGGCGCTGGGCGCTGGCGCACCGCCTCGGGCCGGTCCTGACCGCCGCGTTCGCCAACTCGCCGCTGCTGCGGGGGCGGCCCACCGGGCTGAAGTCGACGCGGCAGGCGCTGTGGTGGCGCCTCGACCCGGGCCGCACCTGGCCCGCCACCGCCGACGGCGAGGACCCGCGGGAGACGTGGACGCGCTACGCGCTCGACGCGGGCCTGGTGTGCCTCAGGCGCGAGGACCCCGCGGAGTGGAACGCCCCGCGCGGCCTGACCTTCCGCGGCTGGCTGCGCGGCGAGCACGACGAGCGCCCGCCGACGATGGACGACCTGCGGTACCACCTGGGGACGCTGTTCCCGCCGGTGCGCCCGCGCGGCTGGCTCGAACTGCGCATGATCGACGCCCAGCCGGACGGCGACTGGGTGGTGCCGCTCGCGCTCTGCTCGGCGCTGTTCGACGACCCGCGGGCCTCGGCCGAGGCGTGGGAGGCCACCGAGCCGCTGACCGGCGGCGACGCCCGGTCGGTCTGGGAGGTGTGGCAGCGGGCCACCCGGGAGGGCGTGGCCGACCGCGGCATAGGCGAGGCCGCCCGCGCCTGCTTCGCCGCCGCCGCGGCCTCGCTCGACCGCACCGGCGCGCCCGGCGCGGTCCGGTCGGCGCTGCGCGAGTTCGCGGCGCGCCACGTCGAGCGCGGCCGCTGCCCGGCCGACGACCTGCTCGACGCGGCGTCGCTTCCCAGCGGCGGGGAAGCCCGCTCATGACGCGCCGGGTGGCCGCCGTCGACGCGGGCGCGGCGGTCAGAGCCCGGGTGCTCGGCTCGCTGGAGGCGGCCAGGCGTCGCACGCTGGCGCTGACCGACGTCCTCGACGACGGCGAGCTCATGGCCCAGTACTCGCCGCTGATGTCACCGCTCATATGGGACCTTGCACATATAGGCAACCACGAAGACATCTGGCTGGTCCGCCGCGCGGGGGGCCGGCCGGGTCTGCGGCCCGACCTCGACCCGCTCTACAGCGCGTTCGAGCATCCGCGGGCCGAACGCTCCGAGCTGCCGCTGCTGCCTCCGGCGGAGGCCCGCGAGTACATCGCCGCCGTCAGGGCCGAGGCCATCGCCGTCCTCGCGAGGGTGGAGCTGACCGACGAGGTGCTGCTGCGCGGGGCCTTCATCTTCAACATGATCGCCCAGCACGAGCACCAGCACGACGAGACGATGCTCGCGACGCACCAGCTCCGCGAGGGCTCCGTCGTGCTGTTCTCGTCCGTGCCCGAGCCCGCCGACGCCGACGGGCTCCCGCCGGAGGTCCTGGTCGAGGGCGGGCCGTTCCCGATGGGCGCGGGACTGGACGGCTGGGTGCTGGAGGACTGGACGCTCGACAACGAGCGCCCCGAGCACCCGGTGGACGTGCCCGCGTTCTGGATCGACACCGCGCCGGTCACCTGCGGGGAGTTCCAGCGGTTCATCGCCGAGGGCGGCTACGGCGAGCCCCGGTGGTGGAGCCGCGAGGGCTGGGAGCACCGGACGAGCGCCGGGCTGGAGGCGCCGCTGTTCTGGGAGCGGGCGGACGGGGGGTGGATACGGCGTCGGTTCGGGCGCGTCGAGCCGGTGCCGGGGGGCGAGCCAGTCGTGCACGTCTGCTGGTATGAGGCCGACGCCTACGCGCGCTGGGCCGGGCGGCGGCTGCCGACCGAGGCCGAGTGGGAGAAGGCCGCGTCGTGGGACGCGAAGACCGGGCGGACCCGCCGCTACCCGTGGGGGGACGAGGAGCCCGACCGGAAGCGCGCCAACCTGGGGCAGACGTGCTTGCAGCCGACACCGGCCGGGTCCTATCCGGCGGGCGCCGCGCCGTGCGGGGCGCGGCAGATGCTCGGGGACGTGTGGGAGTGGACCGCCTCGGACTTCGCGCCCTACCCGGGGTACCGGGCTTTCCCGGACGAGAAGTACTCGGCGGTGTTCTTCGACGGGCGGAGCAAGGTGCTGCGGGGCGGCTCGTTCGCCACGCACCCCGACGCGGCGCGGGCCACGTTCCGCAACTGGGACTTCCCGGTCCGGCGACAGATCTTCTCGGGGTTCCGCACCGCCCGCGACGCGGACTGAGCGGCGGAGGGGCTAGTTGATCGCGCCCGACTTGATGGCGGTGACGAGGCCGGCCCAGGAGTGGGTGTCGACCAGCAGGTGGGGGAAGTCGCCTTCGGTGGGCAGCTTCGAGTCGCGGACCGCGACAGCGGTGGCGACAGGGGCCACCTCAACACAATCGCCGTTCGTGTGCGAACGGCTCGACTTCCGCCAAGGAGCATCGTGAACGCAGGCCACCTCAACGCAGTTGCCATTCCCAGCACTGCGGCTGGACTTGCGCCAGTGAAGTGATTCCACGCCAAACACCTTCAATGTTGTCTCAGATGATCTTCATCCGATGCTACCCGCGAGCTCACAGATCCGGTTCAGTGACTCCTTCGGATTCAAGGCCATCTCCTGTAGTTTCGCGTGTGCTGCCTGGTATTGGGTGAAATGCTCGGATTCCTCGAGGACCTGCCCGCGGGTGAAGTTGTCCAAGTAGACGACCGGCTCATCCAACGCATCAGGGAACCCGACCAGCACATATGGTCCGGTCATCGCGGGGTGGCCCCCTGCGCTGAACGGAAGAACCTGGATCGTGATGTTCGGCAACTCAGTGAGTTCCGCGAGATACTCAAGTTGATCGCGAAACTGTTCTGAAGTTCCCAGTTGGCGAAGCAGAACCGCTTCGTTCAGCACTGCGGAAACCTGGACCGGGCACTCTCGTCGCAATATGTCCTGGCGGCGCAGCCGTGCGGCCACTTTCTGGTCAAGGTTTTCTTCACCAACGGTCACGCGAAAAGTAGCTCGAGCGTAGTCCTCGGTTTGGAACAGACCGGGGACAACCTCAGGTTCATAGGTCGCCAACGTGGCAGCCTCTTCCTCCAGCCCGACAAAGAAACTAAACCAATCGGGCATAACATCGCCGTAATTCTGCCACCAGCCACGTTCTTGCGCGCCACGCGCGAGTTCGACCAAGACCTCAGCGTCCTCGCCAGCCACTCCGTAGAGCGCGAGCGCGGCGCGAACGACCACCGGCCTGGCAGTTACCTCGCGATTCTCAATGCGGCCAAGGTTTCCAGGACTCATACCGAGAGCCTTGGCGGCTGCTCCGCGGGTCAGTCCTGCCCTCTCGCGAAGGTTCCTGAGTTCACGGGCGATGCGACGCCGCTTGACAGTCGGGCTCCTCATGACGGTCATGCGATGAGTATCGCACAAGCACCCCATACCAGCTCATGTCTCAACACGCCACATGCCGCCACGCAACTTGCATGAGACGTAGATGGCATGTATGGTGAACTTCACGGTCTAGCGATCTACAGCTTGATCCTGGTCGCGGGATGAGCGGTGCTGACTCGCAGGCCGCCGGTTCGGTGGGGAGCCGGCCGCGCTGCCGCTTCGCGACCCGGCTCGCCTTCCGGGAGCACAGACCGGAAGGCGAGCCCTTAAGCCACAAATCCATCCGCACACAGACAGCGGCCCGCCGGGAGCTTAGAACCATCCGGCGGGCCGCGCACCTAGAGAATCGAGCCTTCTCATGGCACTGTTGAGCCTACGCCACGACCCCGTACCCGCCTGGGTCAAGATCAACCTGCAACTGCACCGGCCGCGCCGCTCCTGGCTCGGCTTCGGCCGCCTGCGCTGCGAGTGGTGCGGCGAGCGATGGGGCCGCCACGGCTGCTACTTCCGCGAATCGGCCGCCCGCATGTTCGCCCGCACCGCCGAACCCGCCCAGCGCCGGGCCGCCCTCGCCACGGGCGAAGTCACCGAAGCCGACCTCGCGCTCAAGCGCCCCCGCCCCAGCGGCCGACACCGACGCCGCCCACCACGCCCCCACCCCGGACCGGCCTTCCGGTTTCCGGTGGTGACCGCGTGAGCGACACGAGCCTCGACCACTCCGCCATCACCAAGATCGGCACCGTCGACCTCACCGGCCGCGTCGTCGGCGGCTACGTCCGCAACGCCGAACCGTCCCGCATCGTCCTGCGCCTGCTCTACCCCGGTGAACCGACCGACATCGGCGTCATCGACCAGATCGGACCGACCGGCGGGCAGATCACCGTTCGCCCTCCCTACCACCGTGAATGGGCCGAGGACGACCGCCGCGCCCTGGCGGGGTTCTTCATCGCCCGCTACCACGAGCGCCTGCGCACCATGCCCGTCGCGGCCGGTGAGGAGCAGCGCCATGCGTGAACGATCCGACTGGGTTCCCATCGGCGAGTTCACTCGCGGCATCGGCATGGGCGACCGCATCCGCTTCATCGTCGAACGCTCCAGCGCCGACCACGACCGACACCGCATCGCCTGCGACGAGGGCAACGGCCCCCGCGAGGTCTGCACCTTCACCGAACCGCTGACGCAGCCGACGCGATGGCGGCCCGCCTGGGACGGCGACTCGATGAGCCCCGGCATAGAAACCGAGGCCCGCAAGATCGCGCACAGCACTTAGGTCCTGCAACTCGGACACGTCGGTCGAACAACCGGCCACACGGCGCTACCGCCATCGAACATCGCTACATGAAAGGGTCAACTCATGGCCAGTGTGGACGAAGTCGCCGCGGCCCTCGGCGGGAACAAGGTCGAAGCTGAAGGACTCGCCGGTCAACTCGCGGCGGCGAAACAGCAGGCCGAAGAGCTGCAAGGCGAATTCGCGGCCCTCGGCGCGGAAGGAACGGCGAACCGCGCCGGTGCCGCCGCCCAGACCATCGAAGCACTCATGGCCGAAGCGGCCGGACTCGCCGAACGGATCGGCGAAGCACAGGCCCAAGTCCTCGCGATCGGACAGAGCGGTTTACTCACCACAGGCACAGGCGGCCCGGTAACCGCGACCGCGACGGCCGGAACCGCGCGCCGCCTTACCGACTTCAATCCAAAGCGCTCGCACTCCGAGGCCGTGAAGGAGATCCGTCGTGTCGGGTATCCCCGGAACGCCGAGGGTCGGACATCGGCGCGAGCGTTCGTCTACAGCGCTGACGGCAAGCAGCTCAACGACGAACCGCTCAAGCCGTACCGGAGAGGAGAGGCCCCGGTGCGACCAGAGCTTCGGGAGCCCTGGGCATCGTCGGATGACATGACGACCACCTGGCACGTCGAAGGCGATGCCGCAGCGATGATCCGCGAAGACCACTTGCAGAACGCGGCCTTCTACCTCAACATCCCCCTATGCGGGTCACGGCAGGGCGAGTCCGAGCTTCCCGACCCGAACGGTTGCGCTGAGAACTTCCGTCACGTCATACCCCGTGACACGGTCGCGTACGTGCATGTCATCCGCGAGGAGCGAGTGCCGTACCGTCAGAAGATCACAGGGACTGGAGAGGGGATCAAGGAATGATCGACTACGACCAGCCCGTTGAGGCGTCCTCCGAAACTCTCGCCGAGCTGTGGCGACGCTTCGACGACGACCTCGACTCACGTGGTCTCGCGGCCTACGCGCGGGAGCTGGGCGTCCAACCACCGGCAGAGCCCGAGGGCTATCAAGGGTGGGAAATCGTGGAGGCCTACCCGAACGACGACTTCGAACACGGCGTCCTCTACTGGCTTGGCCCTCAAGAGGACCACGCCGACGACTAATGAGTGGCGACCTTGAGCGCTGGATCGTGACGCGCGATCCCGAACAGAGAGGCATTCGGTGGGAAAGCCGGTCACTGACGATCCGCGACTGATGGCGGAACTGGTCAGGATGTACATGGAAGAGGCGACGCCGGACCCCGAGCTGTACGAGTACGCCGCGGCTCACGGCGTCCAGGCCCCCGCTGACATCGACCAGCGGGACAAGCGCTCGCTGTTCTCCGTGCGGTTCCCTCCCGGGTCGGACGCAGGGACGCTCGAATGGGACTGGTGGTCCCCCGAGGACGACCACACCGAGAGCTAGACGCACAGTTCACAGCGCAACCACGAAAGCGCGGGCGGGCGCCCTCCCGGCCCCAGCACGACGGGAGGGGCCGCAAGCGTTGCCTCACGCCCCGCAAGGAGGGCGCGAACCGGCTCCGCCCCTTCATTCTGCGCAGACCCCGGCAAGTCGGCGTCCGCAGTCCTCGACGGACCTTCCGCTGCGAAGAACGCTAGAACGCCTTGCCCTTGAGCAGTTCGCGGGCCATGACGATGCGCTGGATCTGGTTCGTTCCTTCATAGATCTGGGTGATCTTCGCGTCGCGCATCATGCGTTCGACGGGGAAGTCCCTGGTGTAGCCGTAGCCGCCGAGGACCTGGACCATGTCGGTGGTGACCTCCATGGCCGCGTCGGAGGCGTAGCACTTGGCGGCGGCCCCGAAGTACGTCAGGTCGGCGTCGCTGCGCTCGGACTTGGCCGCCGCGGCGTAGGTGAGCTCGCGGGCGGCGCTGATCTTCATGGCCGCGTCGGCGAGCATGAACTGGACGGCCTGGAAGGACGCGATCGGCTTGCCGAACTGCTCGCGTTCGGCCGCGTAGGCGCGGGCGGCGTCGAGCGCGCCCTGGGCGATCCCGAGGGCCTGCGCGGCGATGGTGACGCGGGTGTGGTCGAGGGTGCGCATGGCGAGCGAGAAGCCCTGGCCCTCCTCGCCGATGAGCCGGTCGGCCGGGATTCGCACGGCGTCGAAGTAGACCTCGGCGGTGGGCGAGCCCTTGACGCCGAGCTTCTTCTCAGGCGCGCCGAAGGAGACGCCCTGATCGGCCTTCTCCACGACGAACGCGGAGATGCCTCGCGAACCGGCCTCGGGGTCGGTGACGGCGAAGACCGTGTAGTAGTCGCTGACGCCCGCGTTGGTGATCCAGCGCTTGACGCCGTCGAGCACCCAGGCGTCGCCGTCCCTCTTGGCGCGGGTGCGCATCGAGGCGGCGTCGGAGCCCGCCTCGGGCTCGGACAGGCAGTAGGAGAACATCGCCTCGCCGGAGGCCACCGGCGGCAGGTAGCGCTCCTTGAGCGCGTCGGAGGCGTCCAGCAGCAGCGGGAGCGTGCCGAGCTTGTTGACCGCGGGGATCAGCGAGGACGAGGCGCAGGCGCGGGCGACCTCCTCGATGACGATGGCCGTGCCCAGGGCGTCGATGTCCGCGCCGCCGTACGCGGCCGGGAGGTGCGGCGCGTGGAGGTCGGCCGAGCGCAGCGCTTCGTACGAGGCGGTCGGGAAGGAGGCGGTCTCGTCGGCCTCGGCGGCGTGAGGCGCGACTCCCGCTTCGCACACATCGCGAGTGGCGTTCCTGATTTCGGAGTATTCTGCTGGCAGCTGGTAAGGGCTGAACGCGGCGCTCATCGGCGCTCACTCCTTCGCGGGATCGTGCGGCCGGAGGGCCAAGGTTGTTACCGGTGAGTAAATTACGCCGAGTGTAACGCACGCGGCGGCGCGTCGGTGACGCGTGACACCGGGAATTCTCGGCCGGTTCACCGCAACGACGCCGGTCGTTCGCGCGTGGAGCTGAATATACGATGACGCAGACTGCGCGCCGGTACGCTGCGGCGCGCCGAGCCGGACATTCGAGCGGGTTCCGCCCAGGACGCGGACCGGCCCCTCACACCGAGGACGAGCACAGACAGGGCACGCATCAGATGGGCAACGCGACGCAGGCGACCGAGACCCCGCAGCACACCACCACACGACCCCGCATCGCCTTCCTCGGCTGCGGCTACCTGGGGGCGACGTACGCGATCTGCTTCGCCGAGCTCGGCTACGAGGTCGTCGGCTACGACATCGACGAGGCCAAGATCGAGGCGTTCTCCTCGGGCACCGTGCCCTTCCACGAGGCGGGGCTGCCCGAGCTGCTCAAGAAGAACCTCGAGTCGGGGCGCCTGCGCTTCACCACCGACGTCAAGGCCGTCGCCGACTTCGCCGACGTCCACTTCATCTGCGTGGGCACCCCGCAGCGCAAGGGCGAGGCGGGCGCGGACCTGTCGTACATCGAAGCCTCCGTGGTCGACCTCGCGCGCCACCTGACCCGCAAGGTCCTCATCGTCGGCAAGTCCACCGTGCCGGTCGGCACCGCCTCCTGGGTCCAGGAGCTGGTCGACCGCCACGCCCCCGAGGGCCTGGGCGTCGAGGTCGGCTGGTCGCCGGAGTTCCTCCAGGAGTCCAACGCGATGCACGACGTGCTGCGCCCCAACCGCATCGTCTACGCCACCCAGAGCGAATGGGCCTCCAAGCTCCTCAAGGACGTCCACAAGGGCATCATGGAGCTCGCCGCGATCGAGGACCGCGAGGTGCCGGTCGTCGAGACCGACCTGGCCACCGCCGAACTGGTCAAGGTGGCCGCGAACGCCTTCCTGTCGACGAAGATCTCCTTCATCAACGCCATGGCCGACCTGTGCGAGGCCACCGGCGGCGACGTCACCGACCTGGCCCGCGCCATCGGCTACGACCAGCGCATCGGCAACAAGTTCCTGCGCGCGGGCATCGGCTTCGGCGGCGGCTGCCTGCCCAAGGACATCCGGGCGCTCACCGCCCGCGCCGGGGAGCTGGGCGTCGGCGAGTCCTTCCGGTTCCTCGGCGAGATCGACCAGCTCAACACCCGCCGCCGCTCGCACACCGTGCGGGCCGTCGCCGCGCTGGTCGGCCGCCCGCCCGGGCCGGCCGGCCCGGACCTGTCGGGCGTGCGCATCGCCTACCTGGGCGCCACGTTCAAGCCCGACACCGACGACATCCGCGACTCCCCGGCCCTGGCGATCGCGCAGGGGCTGCGCCGGGCGCGCGCCGACGTGGTCGTCTACGACCCCGAGGGCCTCGACAACGCCAAGGCCGCCGCGCCGGAGCTGAGCTTCGTGAAGACCCTCGCCGAGGCCGTGGCGGGCGCCGACGTGGTGTGCGCGATGGTGCCGTGGGAGGAGTTCCGCACCCTCGACCCCGAGGCCCTGGGCCGCCAGGTCGCCGAGCGGCGCATCCTCGACGGCATGAACGCCTTCGACCCCGAGGAGTGGCGGGCCCGCGGCTGGACCTACCAGGGCATCGGCCGCTGAGGCGGCGCGAGGGCCGTGCGTTGCGGCCTGTGGCCTGCGCAGTGCGCGGGTCATAGGCCATGACCTTCGCAGTGCGCGGTTGCAGGTTATAACCTCTGCGCTGCGTCGTTCAGCGCTCCGGTCGCGCCTCGTCGGTCATCACGCGCGTGAACGGCCAGGCGTGCGGCGGGCGCTCGACCAGGTCCGCGGGCGGCTCCGGCAGCGAGCGCGGGGCCCCGGGTCCGACGACGACGACCACCACGCGCTCCGCGGCGGCGAAGACCTCGGCGCGGACCGTGTCGCCGAGCCCGGCCACGCCCTCGGCGCGCACCCACTCCAGCAGCGCCCCGCCGCGGCCCGCGCGGGCCTTGGCCTCCCACATCAACGTGTCCATATGACCGCTACTCCCCTTCGGCGTCCGGCTCTTGCGCGCCCAGCCCGTGCCAGCGCCGCGCCCGCGGGCTGGGGAGGCCGAACTGGTCCAGGACCCGGACCACGATGTGGTCGACGACGTCCTCGACGCTCTCGGGGTGGTTGTAGAACGCCGGGACCGGCGGCATGACGACCGCGCCCATGCGCGAGAGCGCCAGCAGGTTCTCCAGGTGGATGTCCGACAGGGGGCTCTCGCGGGCGACCAGGACGAGCTTGCGCCGCTCCTTGAGCACGACGTCGGCGGCGCGCCCGATGAGGCCCTCGGTGTAGCCGGTGCGGATGCCCGCGACGGTCTTCATGCTGCACGGGGCGATGATCATGCCGTCGGTGCGGAACGAGCCCGAGGAGATCGGCGCGGCCTGCTCCCCCGGCCCGTAGCTGCGGTCGGCCAGGCGCGCCACCTCGACGGCCGAGCGGCCGGTCTCCAGCTTCAGCGTGGTGCGCGCCCACTTGCTGATGACCACGTGCGTCTCGACGTCCTCGATCTCGCGCAGGGCCTCCAGCAGCCGGACGCCGAACACGGCGCCGGTGGCACCGGTCATGCCGACGATCAATCTCATCAGTGCCCTCCAGACTCGCGGGCCCGCGGCCCCACGTGTGCACCGTAGAGCCCCGGCGCCGGACGCGCATCGGCACGTCCGACGCGGAGCGAGGTCACTCACGGCCCGTCGCGCCCATCCGATGAAGCGACAATGGCGGCTTATGCGGCGTCTAGACCATAAGATCACTGGATGAGGCGATTCAAGATCGGGATCGGCGTCGTCGCCGCCGCCACCGCCGTCATGCTGCTCGCCTGGACCTGGCCCGAGGGCCGCGACCCGTCCGGCGACGACCACGGCACCGAGACGGCCGCCTCCGCCTCGCCCTCCGCCGAGGCCGCCGCGCCCACGGCCGGGACCGGGCCCTCGCCCGAGGGGGCCGAGTCCTCCCCCGCCGAGCGCGCCCCGTCCCCGCAGCCCACCGCCGAGTCGCCCGTGCCCGCCAGGGACCCGCACGGCGGCCCGATGGGCACCCGCGACCGCACCGGCTCGAACAGCGTCGCGCTGACCTTCGACGACGGCCCCGACCCGAACTGGACGCCGCGGGTCCTCGCCGAGCTGCGCGAGCGGGGCGTCAAGGCCACGTTCTGCGTCATCGGCGCCTACGCCGAGGCCCACCCCGACCTCATCGCCGACATCGTCCACGACGGGCACACGCTGTGCAGCCACACGTGGTTCCACGAGCTCGACCTCGGCGAGCGCAGCACCGAGGAGATCCGGGCGAACCTCCAGCGCACCAACGACGCGATCGAGAAGGCCGTGCCGGGCGCCGACGTGGCGTACTTCCGCCACCCCGGCGGGAAGTGGACCGACCGCGCCGTGCGCGTGGCCGCCGACATGGGCATGGAGTCGCTGCATTGGGACGTCGACCCCTCGGACTGGGACCGGGGCGTCAGCGAGGCCCAGATCCGCGACCACGTCGCCGACCGGACCGAGCCCGGCTCGATCGTCCTGCTGCACGACGGCGCCTCGAACCAGGCGCACATGTTCGGGGCGCTCAGCTCCATCCTCGACGAGTTCGAGCACCGCGACTACGCGATGGCGGCGCTGTGAGCCGGAGCCTCAGCGCAGGCTCTCGGGCATTCTGCGGCCCGGGAGCAGCGCCAGGAACGCCAGGGCGATCAGGCCGACCGACATCCCGGCCTGCGCCGGGAACGAGAGGCCGAGCAGGCCGCCGTCCTCTTCGCCGCCGCCCTCGGGGTCGTTGACCTCCGGGTCGCCGGCGTCGCCGCCGCCGTCGGGGCCGGAGCGGCCGTCCTCCTCGCCGTCGCCCTCGCCGCTGCCGTCACCGTCGCCGTCGCCGGTGCCGCCGTCGGGCTCGGAGGTGCCGTCGCCGTCGTAGCTGGGGCTGGGCGAGATCGGCGGGAAGATCGGGTTCGTCTCGTCGACGTTGGTCCACTCCACCTGGGGCGGAACGTCTTCGTGCGGAAGGAATGACAGAGCGCTCGCCGCACCTACGAAGGTCGCGGCGAGCACCAGACGCATCAGCCGGTTCTTTCGCACAGGTACACCTTAGTTCCAATGCGCAACGACCGCTCGCCCGTTGCCGGGTATTGCTCGATCGAGTTCGGTTGAAGGGCTTGGAAGGCCGCCTTCAGGCCCGGGCGGCGCGCACCGTTCCGGCGACGATCGCGCCGATGAAGACGGCCGCGACGTAGACGGCGAGCGCGGCGAACACGGCGGTGGCGACCGGCGGCGACCCCAGGGCCGCGGCCGCGGAGGCCGCGGCGACGGCGACGAGACCGCGTGCGGGCCAACCGAGTCCGAGTTCGCGGCGGGCCACCGGCGAGGCGGCCTTGTCGAGCCCGGCGGCGAGGTCGTAGAAGTACAGGGCGATGACGGCCAGCAGCGCGAACAGGACCGGCCACGCGACGCCGGCGACGATCCCGGCGGCGGTGACCACGCCCAGTTCGACGGCGCGCAGCCCGGCGGGGACGAGCCAGTCGAAGATGCCCTCGTGGTCGCTGCGGGCCGAGGCGATCCCGGCGAGGACGGCGATCCCCGCGAGCACCAGCGGGGCCGCCGTGTCGCCCTCGGCGGCGCGCCAGACCGCGGCGCCCGCGGCGACGGCGGCGAACGCGGTCGAGACGACCGGCAGGTGCGCGAAGCGGTGCCGGTTGGCGGGCGTGAGCCGGGCGAGGAGCCCGTCGTCGCGGTGCGCCGACCGGTCGGGGCGGCGGAGCGCGGCGGTGCGGGCGGCGAGGGTGCGCAGGGTCCGCCCGGCGCCGGTGTAGGCGAGGGCGAGCAGCTGCCAGCACAGGAGCGCGGCGACGGCCACCTGCGGTCCGAAGAGGACGGCGGCGGCGGCCAGGAGCAGCCAGCGTTCGCCGACGGGGGCGACGACGGTGCGCTTGGCCCAGTACAGGGGCGTCCGGTGAGCGCCCATGACCTGCTCGGAGGCCGAGCCGAGCCGCTGCCCGAGGTGGGCGGCGCGCCCGACCGGCGGGGCGGTCTCGCGCTTGCGGGCCTGGCGGACGACGGCGGTGTCGAGCAGGACGGCGTACCAGGTGTCGGCGGTGTGCCTGACGGTCTGGGTGATCATGGCGGCGATCGCCAGGCCCCACGCGGCGGCGGGCGCGGTGCCGGTCGCGGCGGCTCCGGCGGCGAGGCCGGCGTAGATGAGGAACTCCTTGGAGCGGTCGGCCATCATGTCGAGCCAGCCGCCGAAGGAGGAGAAGTTCTGGGTGTAGCGGGCGAGCTGGCCGTCGACGCAGTCGAACACGAAGCTGAAGTACATGAGCGCCGCGGCCAGGGCGTACCACAGGACCGAGGCGTCGGCGCCGCCGGCGAGCCCGGCCGAGCCGGTGGCGAAGAGGGCGGCCGCGCCGACGGCGAGCGCGATGGACACCCACGTGATGGGGGTGGGGCCGACGCCGATGCGCGCGGCGAGCTTGACGAGCTTGGGGGACCAGGAGGAGACGGCGTAGGTGGCGAAGAGGTCGTCGTCGTGCTTGACGGCGTGCTTGAGCCGCCAGGCGTCCATGTCGACCGCGGTGCACTCGGCGAGGGTCGCCGCCGCCTCGGCGGCGTCGCGGGCCTGCCGGTGGACCAGGCCGGGGGTCTTGTAGGCGCTCACGGGGATCGCGCGGGCGTGGAGGGCGGCCAGGACGGCGGCGAAGGCGTCGTGCGGGACCTGCCCGTCCCGCCCGGCCGTGCGGTCGGTGGGCCAGTGGCGTTCGAGGCGCCCCAGGTGGGCGGCCGAGACCTTGGCGAGGCCGCCGAGGCGGGCCGGGCCGGGGCCGGGGCCGGTGACCAGGCCGCGTTCGACGCTGACGGGGGGCGCGGCCGCGTCGTCGGCGCCGACCAGGACGCCCGAGCGCCGCGAGGAGTCGGACAGGACGGCGGCGACGGTGGTCTGGGAGGCGACGAGGTCGGCGAAGGCGAGGAACAGCGGCCCCGAGCCGGTGAAGGCGATCTCGCCGATGTGCCGGAGGTCGGCGTCGGGGTCGGCCGACTCGATCTGGGCGGCCTTGCAGGTGACGTCGGCACCCGGCCGGGTGAGGACGGTGACGTCGTCGCAGCCGGCGTCGCGGATCTGCGCGATCAGCCGGTCGAGGACCGTGCCGTCGCCGGAGAGCTCGACGCAGCCGCCTGGAGCCGGCAGGATGACGGCTCGGCTCACGAGGCGACCCCGGCGGCGGCCTCGCGCTTGGCCCGCTCGGCGACCCGCTTCTTCTTCTCGGCCTTGCGCTTCGCGTCGGCCTCCTCGGCCTCCTTGTAGGAGTCGAGGGCCTCTTGGACGGTGCCGTCGGTGACGACGCGGCCGGTGTCGAGGAAGATGCCGCGCTGGCAGTACTTCTTCAGCTCGCCCGCGGAGTGGGAGACGAACACGAGGGTGCGGCCCTCGTCGAGCAGGCCCTGGATGACGCCGTGGCACTTCTTCTTGAAGGCCGCGTCGCCGACGGCGAGGGCCTCGTCGACCAGGAGGATCGGGTGCGGCAGCTGCGTGATCACGCCGAAGCCGAGCCGCACCTTCATGCCCGAGGAGTAGTGCTTGACGGGCGTGTCGATGAAGTCCTCGAGCTCGGAGAAGTCGACGATCTCGTCGAACTTCGACTTGATCTCCTTGGTCGACATGCCGTGGAGGGCGCCGACGAGGTTGACGTTCTCGCGGCCGGTGAGGTCGCCGGAGAAGCCCGCGGACAGGGCGATGAGGGGCGCGACGCGGCCTTCGCGGCGCACGTAGCCCTCGTCGGGGATGAGGACGCCGGTGATCAGGCGCAGCAGCGTGGACTTGCCGGTGCCGTTGCGGCCGATGATGCCGACCGAGTCGCCGGGGAAGATGTCGAAGTTCACATGGCGCAGCGGCCAGAAGTCCTCGGTGGCGGCACCCTTCTTGTTGGCGGCGCGCCGGACGAACAGGTCCTTGACCCGCCCCTTCTTCTGCTTGCCTTTGGCGAAGCGGATTCCGAGGTCGCGAGCCTGGATGATCGGCTCCTCCATGGGGGCGGCCCTCCCAGAACAGGTGGTTGACACGGCGGGCCAATACTACCGCTCGCGTCCTCCCCCGCGATCCGGGCCGAGCCCGGGTGCCCTTGGCGGGCCCGGTGTCAGCGGCTTTGCTCCTGGGCGGGGACGAGCCCTTGGGCGTGGCGGCGCTCGGCGGCGAGCCGCTCGACCTCGATCGCGGCGAGGATGCGCCGGTAGGTGACCTCCGTACGCTCGTTCGAGGCGCGTGTCTCGAAGCGGGCCCGCCGCGCCTCGTTCCACACCGCGGCCAGCGCCGCGAGCGCGGCCAGGCTCATCAGCAGCGAGAGCGCGGCCACCAGGCGGGTGTCGCCGAACGCGGCGACGGCGGCGAGCGCCGCCGCGGCGGGCGCGCCGACGGCGGCGGCGAGGCGGCGGGGGGCCGGGCGGCCCAGGCGGTTGTAGACGGCTTTGAGCGTGGATTTCACCGTTGTCCCTCGAAGGTCGCCGTGTCCGACAGCAGGTCGGTCACGAGTTTGCGGTAGGTGTCGTGGCTGAAGCGCTCGCGCACCCGCTCCTGGGCGAGGGCGCTGCGGGCGAGGTAGCGCTCGGGGTCGGCGTAGTGGGCGTCGACCAGGTCCGCCACTTCGGCGGGCTCGCAGTACAGCGCGGCGTCGCCGAAGGTGGGCTCGAAGCGGGGCGGGAGGACGACGACGCATCCGGAGGCGAGTGCTTCGAGGACGGCCCGCCCGAACGCCTCGTACTGGTCGGGGTGGGGGAAGTAGACCCAGAAGTCGAGCTGGTAGAGGAACGAGTCGACGTCGGTCTCGTTGTAGTGGTAGCAGGTCCACTCGGGCGAGGGGGCGCGGCCGAGGAGGGCGCGGACGGCCTTGACCCCGCCCATGACGCGCACGTCCCAGCGGCCGTCGCCGGGGTAGACCAGCGGGAGGTCGGCGGCGGTGGGCCACTTGGTCCGGTCGTCCCTGGAGTGGCGGCCCACCACCGGGAGGGTCGAGCGGAAGCCGGTGCGGGCGGGCGCGATCTGCGCGGTGTCGATGATGCCGGGCATGTCGAAGTCGGCCAGGGGCCCGGCGGTGAGGCCGCCGAGGGCCTCGCGGACCTGCGGCCCCTGGGGCACCCACAGCGGGGCGACGCCGAACATGGCCTCGGCGTTGGCGTGGCAGGTGTCGGGGAGGTAGCGGGCGTCGGAGCCGTCGCGCTCGGCCGGGGCCTGGTTGGCGAGGACGACCATCCGCTTCGGGCGCACGTTCGAGCGCTCGCCGGAGCGGAACTGGAGGATCGGCGGGTAGCGCAGGACCAGGAGGTCGCATTCGACGTCGTCGGTGGGCAGGACCTGCTCGACCTCGCCGTCGTTGACCATCCGCTGGATCGCCTCGCACATGGGGCGGTCGTCGGTGGTCATGTGCCGCCACGACTCCAGGTGCATGACGGCGATGTCCAGGCCCTCGCCCCGGAGGGCGCGGATCTCCTCGATGGTGGACTTCTGGGGGCCGCCGAAGGGCCGCCAGTCGAGGGTGAAGACGACGTCGAAGCGGCGTCGGCGCTGGTCGCGGGCGGCGACGGCGGTGTGGTAGGGGGCCCAGAAGGGGCGGCGGCGCGGGGAGCGCGGCAGGTGGGGGTCGGCGTTCCCGGCGGCGATCTCGCGGTGCCACAGCGGATAGGCGGACTGGTAGGCGCGGCGGGCGGGGTGCTTCCAGCCGGGGCCGAACTCGTCGCGGGAGAGCGAGCCGGGCGCCTGGCGCATGAGGGTGTCCCAGCGGCCGCGGAGGCGCCGCACGGCGGGTTCGCCGTAGGCGGCGGCGACGCGGTGGAGGAACTCGGTGTCGGCGCCCTTGCGGACCTCGTCGTAGTTGCCGATCCGGTCGAGCACGCCGCGGCGGAACATCATCGACGCGGTGGAGACGGTGGTGAGGACGCGGCCGGGGCGGGTGACGGTGAGGTCCTCGCCGAGCAGGAACGCCTCGGAGTGGGTGAGCTGGAGCCCGGGCTCGGCCAGGAGCGGGGCGACGGCGGCCTCCAGGCGGTCGGGGGCGGCCCAGTCGTCGGAGTCCAGGCCGGTGATGAACTCGCCGGTGGCGGCCGCGAAGGCGGTGTTGCGGGCGGCGAAGGTGCCGCGGTTGACCGGTTCGCGGATGAGGCGGACCCGCTCGTCGAGGGCGGCGACCTCGTCGAGGACGTCGTCGTACTCCGGCCCGGAGGCGTCGTCGACGACGAGGATCTCGAGTTCGGCCCAGGTGCCGTTCAGCAGGGACTCCACGGCGGTGCGCAGGGCGCGGTCGGGCCGGTAGGCGGTCATGACCACCGAGATGCGGGGGCCGCCGGCGACGACCGGTCCGGCCTCGGCCCGGAGCCGGTCGAACCAGGGCAGGCTCGCGTCGGGGTCGAGGCGCAGCCCGGGCCTGCGGCACAGCGCGCCGAGCCGTTCGATCCAGGCCCGTTCGCCGCCGCGCCCCCCGGGCGCGCGGTCGGGGTGGACCAGGTCGGTCTCCAGGGCGCCGCGTTCGAGGGCGGGCATGGCCTTGTAGCGCTTGAGCAGGGCGCGCGTGCGCTCGGTCTCGCCGAGCGAGTGCGCGAGCTGGGCGTGGAGGGCCTGGTGGCGCGGGGGGACGCGCTTGGGTCCGGCGGTGCGCAGCGCGAGTTCGTAGAGGGCGAGGGCGTCGCGGCGGTCGTCCTCGCCGCCGAACTGGAGGCCGACGACGCGGGCGAGTTCGCACAGGGCGGGCGCGTCGACTTCGGCGGCGGCCCCGGCCCGGGCGGCGTCGAGCAGCTGCGGCAGGGTCAGCGTCCGGCTGGCGGCGCGGGCGAGGAGGTGGCGCGCGGCGGGCGAACGGGTGCGCAGTGCGGTCGCGCCCATCGAGCCGGGCTTGCGGGTCCGGGATTGGGCGGCGACGTCGTCGGTGATCCGCGGCGGGTAGAGCGCCGTCTCGTCATTTACGCGCATCGATTGCAAACTCTCCAGTCGAATTCCGCACGTTACTCGCGTCCAATTCGTAGATTAAATGAATTCGGGTCGAACAGTTGTGTTCACTTGGGCAAACTGCCGGTAAAACGGGCAAGCCGGTCACGATCGCCGGACAGGAACGGGATATTGTGAGCGCGAAATGAACGACTCTCCAAAACTGCCTCGCATCGTCCGGAACGACTATAGGGCGCTCCATCCGCCGAGTTCCAGCGATTGGCGACCGGACCTGACGGTGAGCGTGGTCATACCCGCTTACGGTAGCCAAGGGAAGCTCGACCTGACGCTGGCGGCCCTCGCGGCCCAGACGTACCCGGCCGAGCTGACCGAGGTCGTCGTCGTCGACGACAACTCCAGCCCCCCGCTGCGCCTGCCCGAGCTGCGCCCCGAGCACACCCGCCTGGTGGTGACCACCGACGACTCCTGGGGCTCGGCCCACGCGGTCAACACCGGCGTCGCCCACGCCGAAGGCCAGGTCATCCTGCGCCTGGACGCCGACATGGTCGCCTGGCGCGACCACGTCGAGGCCCAGATGCGCTGGCACCACGCCGCCGACTACCTCGCCGTCCTCGGCCACAAGCGCTTCGTGGACTACCGGGAGGGGGACCGCACGCCCGAGCAGGTCTACGAGAAGATCCTCTGCGGCGAGGGCCGGGCCCTGTACGCGATCGAGTCCAGCCGTCCCCACTGGATCGAGAAGGTCATCGACGACACCGACGGCCTCACCGTCCACCACCCGGGCAACTACCGGGTCTTCATCGGCGCGACCGGCTCGCTCCACCGCGACTTCTTCAAGACCGCGGGGGGCCTGTCGACCGACCTGCGCCTGGGCAGCGACACCGAGTTCGCCTACCGGCTCGCCCAGGCGGGCGCCGTGTTCGTGCCCGAGCGGACCTCCTCGGCCTGGCACCTGGGCTTCCCGCAGATGCAGGAGAAGGAGGCCGAAGGCCGCATGCAGCGGCTGCCGTACATCGCCCAGCGCGTGCCGCTGCACGGCATGCGGCGCTCGGCCCCGCCGCGCGCCTGGCGCGTGCCGCTGGTGGACGTCGTCATCGGCGTCGGCGAGGCCACCGTCGCCGACGTGGACGCCGCCGTGGCGCCGGTCCTGGCCGGCACCGACGCCGACGTCCGCATCACGCTGGTCACCGGGCAGGCCCCGCCCTCGCACGACCGGGAGGCGATCCTCTCCGGCGAGGGCGCGCAACTGCGCCTGATCGAGGAGATGTACGACGCCGAGTCGCGGGTGCGCGTCGCCTCCGACGCGCCCGAGGCCGACCCGTCCGTGCCCTACCGGCTGCTCCTGCCGCGGCCCGCGCCGCTGCGCACCGACAGCCTCACCCGGCTCCTGGGCACCGCGCAGCGGGCCGACGCGGGCCTGGTGCTGGCCGAGCTGCCCGGTTCGGCCCCGGCGCGGCTGGAGCGCACCGCGGCCTTCGCGCGCGCCCGCCACATCGCCTCCGGCGAAGACCTCGACCGGGTCGTCGCCGGGATCTGGGGCGCGACCACCCACAAGGGCCTGGCCGCCGCCGAGCCCGGCAACACCGCCTTCACCCCCGTCCCGGCCGACGCGGCCCGCCGCCTCGCCCGCCGGTTCCTGAACGCCCGCCAGCGCGCGCGACTGCGCGGTCTGCTGAAGCGCTGAGACTGAGGAGGCACCGCATGTCCGCAGCAGCCGAAGGAACGCTCCACGGCGTCCGCCGCAACGACTACGGGCCGCTGCGGCGGCCCCTCGGCGAGTGGGCGCCGCATCTGAGCGTCAGCGTGGTCATCCCCGCGAACGGCAGGCAGGAACGGCTCGACGTGGTGCTCGCGGCCCTGGCCGCGCAGACCTATCCCGAGGAGCTGTTCGAGGTCGTCGTCGTCGACGACGGCTCGGACCCGGCCCTGCGCCTGCCCGAGCTGCGCCCGGCGAACGCGAAGGTCGTGCAGCCGCTGCCGGGCGGGTGGGCCTCGGCCCACGCCACCAACTCCGGGGTCGAGCGCTCCGACGGCGACGTGGTCCTCAGGCTCGACTCGGACATGCTGGCGTTCGCCGACCACGTCGAGTCGCAGATGCGCTGGCACCACGCCGCCGACCACCTCGCCGTCCTCGGCCACAAGCGCTTCGTGGACTACCGGGACGGCGACCTGGACCCGCGCGAGGTCTACGAGCGGGTGGCGGCGGGCCGCGCCGCGGAGCTGTTCCGCGCCGAGGACGCCGAGCCGCAGTGGATCGAGGCGATCATCGACCGCACCGACGCGCTCAGGGACGCCGACCACCGGGCGTTCCGCGTCCTGGTGGGGGCCACGTTCTCGGTGCCGCGGAGCCTGTTCAAGGCCGCGGGCGGGATGGACGCGGACGTGCTGCTGGGCTCGGACACGATCTTCGGCTACCGGCTGCACCAGGCCGGGGCGGCGTTCGTGCCCGACGGCGACTCCTCGTCGTGGCACCTGGGCCCGCGCCAGATCAGCGCCCGGGGCGAGCTGGCCAAGCGCTACCGCAGGCCCTTCATCGCGGGCCGGGTGCCCGAGCTCGACCTCAAGCGGCCGCGGGCGCGGCGCGGCTGGGAGACGCCGCTGGCGGAGGTCGTCGTCGACGCCGGGCCGGGCGCGGAGGACTGCGTCGACCGGATTCTGACCGGGACCGTCCCGGACGTGCGGGTGACGCTGCTCGGCGAGTGGCCGGGGCCGCCGCCCGAGCGCCACCCCCCGCTGGACGACCCGGACCTGGAGGCGCGGCTGCTGGCCGAGTCGTTCCGGGGCGAGCCGCGGGTCCGCCTGGACTCGGAGGTGCGCGACGACCGGGCCGTGCCGTACCGGGTCTGGCTGCCGGCCGCCGCGCGGCCCGCGCCCGGCGCGGTCGAGGCGCTCATCGCGCACGCCAACGAGGCCCGGCTCGGGCGGCTGGAGGTCGTGCTCCCGGCGGGCACCGCCCGCCTGGTGCGCACCGCCGCCGCGGCGCGGGCCGCGCATCTGGGCGCGGACATCGCCGACGTGTGGGGCGCCGAGTGCGTCACCGAGGGGCCGCTGGTGGAGGCGCTGCTCGGCGAGGCTTCGCCCCGAGCGTCAGGGGCGGGAGCCGCGGGCCCCGCCAACGGAGTGGCCGGACGGGCGCGTGGACTGCTGCGCCGCCTTCGGCGCTGAGCCCGCGCCGCGGTGCACGCGGCGGCGGGTGGCCTGGCCGAGGCGCCAGGCCTGGCGCAGGGCCTCGTAGCCGAGGTAGGCGCGGGCGGCGAGCAGGCGCTGCTTGAGCCCGGCGACGCCGGGGGCGGGCCGCCACGCCTCGGGCCCGGGGTGGTAGCGGCGGTACAGCTCGGAGGTGCGGCGGAAGAACTCGCGGCGCTTCTTGGGGTCGACGCGCTCGGTGTTGCCGATGACGAGCAGCAGGTGCCACACCATGTGGTTGAACAGGGCCACCCGCACGCCGGTGTCGGCCACGCCGTCGAAGTCGTCCCAGGTGCGCTGCCACTGGGTGAACACGTCGAAGTGCCGGTCGTCGCGGGTGCGGGTGATGGAGGACCCGGCCCGCTGGCGCCACTGGTAGCAGCAGTCGGTGACCACCGACATGCGCTTGGCGCGGCGGAACAGCCCGTAGGTCCAGGGGATGTCGGTGTACCAGCCGGAGGGGAAGGCCAGGTCGATCGAGTTGAGGAACTCGCGGCGGGAGACCTTCGTCCACGGGGTGTGGGTGTAGTCGACGATCTGGGGCCATTCCTCGAAGGTGAACCCGTCGAGGTCGACCGGGCTCTGCGCGGCGAGTTCGACGAGCTCGCCGGTCTCGACCGCGCCGGTGTCGCGGACCTTCTCGTGCTGGACGAGGACCACGTCGGGCCGGTCGCCCTCGATGTCGACGGCCGCGATGACGCGGTCGACGGCGCCGGGCTTGAGCTCGTCGTCGGCGTCGACGAACCAGACGTAGTCGCCGGTGGCGTGGGCGAGGCCGAAGTTGCGGGCGGGGCCGGAGCCGGAGTTCTCCGGTGTGGACACCACTCGGATGCGGCGGTCGGCGCGGGCGTAGCGGTCGGCGACGGCCCGGGAGCCGTCGGGCGAGCAGTCGTCGGCTATGACGATCTCGAGCCGGTCCCCGCCGCCGCCGACGATGGTGTCGAGACACCCGGCGAGGTACTCCTCGGCCTGGTAGACGGGGATGACGATGCTCAATGCGGGCATGAAATTCATACTAACCCCGCAGGGGCAACGACACCGGCCGAAGCGCGGGCGGCGGGGCCGGGAAAAAACGCGCATAAGGGCACGTGGGCCGCGGTCCCGACGCCGTGCGGCCGGGCGCGGCGGCGGCGATGAACTCTTGTTGATCAATGGATGAACAACCGCCGGAATCCGCCGCTACATTGACGGTGCATGGCCGCCGGATGAATGGACGTCGAACGCGGGGATCGCCGGTCGCCCTGGTCAGCGGGGACGGCGCGCCGTTGCTAATCTCGGACTTGCACATTCACGGCACCCCGCGCACAACCGCAAAGGACTCCACTGTGGCATCGAATGAGACTGCCCGATCGAATGCGAGCGCGAACGAGAACGCTGTCGATCTCGTCGTGGTCGGCCAGGGCTATGTCGGCCTCCCGCTCGCCCAGGCGGCCGCCGCCCGAGGGCTCACCGTGGTCGGCCTCGACCGCTCGCAGCGCATCGTCGACGCGCTGAACGCCGGGTCCAGCCATATCGACGACATCGGCGACGACGCGCTCGCGGCCATGCTCGCGCAGGGCTACACCGCCACGACCGACCCGTCGGTCCAGGCGCGGGCGGGGGCCGTGGTCATCTGCGTGCCGACGCCGCTCTCCGACGCCGGGGGCCCCGATCTGGCGGCCGTGGTGGCCGCGGCCGAGTCCGCGGGCGAGCACCTGCGGCCGGGCACGCTGGTGGTCCTGGAGTCCACCACCTACCCCGGCACCACCGAGGAGATCGTCGCGCCGCTGCTGGAGAGCCGCGGCCTCAAGGCAGGCGAGGACTTCCACCTGGCCTTCTCCCCCGAGCGCGTCGACCCCGGCAACCCGGTCTACGGGATCGTCAACACGCCCAAGGTCGTCGGCGGCCTCACGCCCGCCTGCACGGCCGCGGCCGCGGCGCTCTACACGCGGTTCATCGAGCGGGTGGTGGAGGCCAAGGGCACGCGCGAGGCCGAGATGGCGAAGCTGCTGGAGAACACCTACCGGCACGTCAACATCGCCCTGGTCAACGAGATGTCCGTCTTCTGCCGCGAGCTGGGCGTGGACCTGTGGGACGCGATAGCGCTGGCGAAGACCAAGCCGTTCGGCTACCAGGCGTTCTATCCGGGGCCGGGCGTGGGCGGGCACTGCATCCCCATCGACCCGAACTACCTGTCCTACAAGGTCAAGACCCTCGGCTACCCGTTCCGGTTCGTGGAGCTGGCGCAGGAGATCAACAACCGGATGCCCGAGTACGTGGTGAGCCGGGCGATGTCGCGGCTCAACGAGCACGGCCTGGCGCTGTCGCGCTCGCGGGTGCTGCTGCTGGGCGTCACCTACAAGCCGGACATCGCCGACCAGCGCGAGTCCCCGGCCGAGCCGGTGGCGCGCAAGCTCATCGACGCGGGCGCCGAGGTGGCCTACCACGACCCGCACGTGGCCTCGTGGAGCGTGTCGGGGCGCGAGGTCGAGCGGGTGACGGACCTGTCGGTGGCGAAGGCGGACCTGCTGGTCCTGCT
>DASTYG010000064.1:0-5992 GCA_035765105.1 Glycomyces sp. | reverse complement strand
CGTCCGAGACCGGCAAACGAGGAGGCCCCGCAGTGCCCGCCAAGTCCAAGCACATGGAGCGGCGCAAGCAGCGCATCGCGAACGCGAAGAAGAACGCGCGCCTTGCGGGCAAGCTCCGCCGCCGCCGCCGGCTCCAGGCCTCCTTCGGACTGCTGGCCATCGTCATCCTCCTGACGGCGGGGTACCTGTGGCAGAGCGGGTTCTTCGAGGCCGAGGAGCCCGCCGACGACCCGGCCGTGACCGAGACGCCCGCCACCGCGCCCACCGACGAGCCGGAGGAGGCGCCGGCGGAGGAGCCGAGCGAGTCCCCGGCCGACGAGACCGAGGCGACGCCGACCGAGGCCGCAACCGAATAGCCCCCCGACAGACGACGAATTCGAAGGAGACCCGACGGTGGCGTCGAAACAGTCCCAGCGCATGGCCGCCCGCCAGCAGCTCCAGCAGCGCATGGCCGAGAAGGCCGAGCGGGAGCGCAAGCAGCGCACCGTCTGGTGGAGCATCGGAGGCGTCGGCGCGCTCGTCGCGCTCGTGCTCCTCGCGTGGTTCGCCTTCACCACCTTCACCGGTGACGACGACGAGGCCGACACCGCCTCGGACCCGGCCGACACCACCGCCCCGGCCGAGGAGGAGACGCCCGCCACCGTCCCCGACGGCATGCCGGTCGAGCCGGTCGTCATCGACTCGATGACCATGAGCGAGCCCGAGGGGGGCGCGACCGCCGAGTGCGCGTACACGCCCACCTCCGGCGGCGAGACGCCGGCCGCCGAGCAGCCCGCCTCCGGCACGCAGGAGATGACCATCACGACCGGCCTGGGGACGCTCACCGCCGAGATCGACACCGCGAACGCGCCGTGCACCGCCGGTTCGTTCACCCACCTGGCCGGCCAGGGCTACTTCGACGGCTCGCAGTGCCACCGGCTGACCACCGAGGGCATCTTCGTCCTCCAGTGCGGCGACCCCGACGCGCGCGCCGCGATCGAGTCCGGCAACCCGCAGGGCGCGGGCATGGGCGGCCCCGGCTACCAGATGGCCGAGGAGAACCTGCCCGAGGAGGCCGAGAACAACTACCCGGCCGGGACCCTCGCGATGGCGAACGCCGGGGAGGGCACCACCGGCAGCCAGTTCTTCATCGTCTACGACGACACGAGCCTCCCGCCCGCCTACACGATCCTGGGGCAGGTCACCTCCGGTCTGGAGGTCGTGCAGGAGGTCGCCGCGGCCGGGGCCATGTGATCCACACGCCGGGGCCGCCCGCTGCTGGCCCCGGCTACGATGGGCGCCTAAGCTTGATGAGCGGTACCGGTGCCCGCGGCGACGCCGCCGGGCTGCGATTTCGCAGGTCGGCGCCCGCGGCGGGGCGATCGCAGGCCCCGCATTGGTCCAGTGAGTTCGAGGAGGCGACACGGTGAGTACCGAACAAGCCGTAGAGCCCGGCGGGAAGTCCACCGACACCGGGACGCAGGCCTCCGGCGCCGAGGCCGCCCCGGTCGGGCCCCCCACGGGCCGGCGCATGCGCGCCCGCCTGGCGCGGTTCAACGCGCCCTGGCAGTCCTCGACGCTGCCCGAGGTCCTCGAGCCCCTGGTGGCGGCCCACCGGTCGGCGCATCCGCGGGCCGACGTCAGGCTCCTCCAGCAGGCGTACACGCGCGCCGAGATGCTGCACAACGGGCAGTTCCGCAAGTCCGGCGACCCGTACATCACGCACCCGCTGGCGGTGGCCTCGATCCTGGCCGAGCTCGGCATGGACACGAACACGCTGGTCGCAGCGCTGCTGCACGACACGGTCGAGGACACCGAGTACACGCTCGACGAGCTCGCCGAGGAGTTCGGCGGGGAGGTCGCGCTGCTCGTCGACGGCGTCACCAAGCTCGACAAGGTGAAGCTCGGGGACGCGGCCAAGGCCGAGACGATCCGCAAGATGGTCGTCGCGATGGCCAAGGACCCGCGCGTGCTGGTCATCAAGCTCGCCGACCGGCTGCACAACATGCGCACGCTGACGTTCCTGCCGCCGGAGAAGCAGGAGCAGAAGGCCCGCGAGACGCTCGAGATCCTCGCGCCGCTGGCCCACCGCCTCGGGATGAACACCATCAAATGGGAGCTCGAGGACCTGTCGTTCGCGACGCTGTACAAGAAGCGCTTCGCCGAGATCGCGCGGCTGGTCTCCGAGCACTCCCCGCAGCGCGAGATGCTCCTCCAGCAGGTCACCGCGCAGGTCAAGGAGCAGCTCAAGGACTCGCGGATCAAGGCCGAGGTGTCGGGGCGGCCGAAGCACCTGTACTCGATCTACCAGAAGATGATCGTGCGCGGCCGCGACTTCAACGACATCTACGACCTCGTGGGCCTGCGCATCCTGGTCGAGGACGAGCGCGACTGCTACGCGGCGCTCGGGGTGATCCACGCGTGCTGGCAGCCGGTGCCGGGTCGCTTCAAGGACTACATCGCGATGCCGAAGTTCAACATGTACCAGTCGCTGCACACGACGGTCATCGGGCCGAACGGCAAGCCGGTGGAGATGCAGATCCGCACCCTGGCGATGCACCGCACCGCCGAGTACGGCATCGCGGCGCACTGGAAGTACAAGGAGACGAAGAACTCCACCGTCGCCGGTCCCCCGGCGCACATCGACGACATGGCGTGGCTGCGGCAGCTGCTCGACTGGCAGCGCGAGGCCGCCGACCCCTCGGAGTTCCTCGACGCGCTGCGCTTCGACCTGGCCTCCTCGGAGGCGTACGTGTTCACCCCGAAGGGCGATGTGATCGCGCTGCCCGCGGGGTCGACGCCGGTGGACTTCGCCTACGCCGTCCACACCGAGGTCGGCAACCGGTGCATCGGCGCGCAGGTCAACGGGAAGATCGTGCCGCTGGAGTCGACGCTGTCGAACGGCGACGTGGTCGAGGTGTTCACCTCGAACTCGGAGACCGCCGCGCCGAGCGAGGACTGGCTGAACTTCGTCAAGAGCCCGCGGGCGCGCACCAAGATCAAGCAGCACTTCAAGAAGGAGCGCCGCGAGGAGGCGATCGAGCTCGGCAAGGACGAGCTGACGCGGGCGATGCGCAAGCGGCGGATGCCGTTGCAGCGGATGCTCACGCACGACAACCTGACCTCGCTGGCGAAGGACTTGAACCTCAAGGACGTCGAGGCGCTGTACGCCGCGCTGGGCGAGCACCACATCAGCCCGACCCACGTGGTGACGCGGCTGCTGGAGGTCCAGGGCGGGGCCGAGGGCGCCACCGAGGACATGGCCGAGGCGACGGCGCCGACGCAGCCGGCCCGGATCGTGCCCGAGGCGCACGGCGACATCCATGTCGCGGTGACGGTGGCGGGCATGGACGAGGGCGACATGCCGGTGCGGCTCGCGCACTGCTGCAATCCGATCCCGGGCGATTCGATCATCGGCTTCGCGACCCGCTACCACGTGATCAGCATCCACCGGCGCGACTGCGAGAACGCCGAGGAGCGCGTCGAGCTCCAGCCGGACCGGGTGCTGGAGGTCCGCTGGTCCGACGAGGACGACCAGGCGACCTTCGTGGCGACGGTCCAGGTCGAGGCGCTGGACCGCCACCGGCTGCTGGCCGATGTGACGCAGGTGCTGTCGGGCGAGCGCGTGTCGATCCTGTCGGCGACGGTCACCACGACCCGCGACCGGGTGGCGCTGTCGCGGTTCACCTTCGAGATGGCGAACCCCGAGCATCTCGACCACATCATCAAGGTGATCCGCAAGGTCGACGGCGTGTACGACGCCTACCGCCTCACCGGCGCCGAGTCGTCCAAGGTCTGAGCGGCGCGCCGGTCGCGGCGGCGGGGGCGCGGCGGAGACTTTGCGAGGTTCCTATATATTCGGGCCGGAAACTCCGTGGAACGACCGAAAGCGCGGCGATGACGACACTCTCCGATTGCAGCGAGGACGAACGCACCCAGATCCTGGACACCCCCGGGGCGGTGCTCTCGGCGGCCGTGGTCGCCGACGGGCGGCCGAGCCCCATGGAGTTCCTCAAGGAGCTCTCCGCGGGCGCCAAGGTGTTCCGGGAGTCGCAGAAGGACGAGCACCCGTTCATACGGGAGGTCGCGAACGGCATCCGTGAGCGCGGGTCCGCCGAGCGGTCCTCCGGGCAGGGCCTGCCCGAGTCGGAGGAGGCGATGGCCGCGGCGATCGCGCAGGCCGAGCAGGTGCTGGCGCTGCTGCGGTCGAAGGACGCGGCCGACGCCGAGGCGTACGGCGCGTGGCTGGTCCGCATCGCCACGCGCGTCAGCGAGGCCGCCAAGTCCAAGTCCGGCGGCTTCTTCAGCAAGAAGGTCGCGGTCAGCCCGGGCGAGCGGGCCTTCATCGAGCGGCTCACCGCGGCCGTGGGGGCCGGCTAGGCTGCGGTCTCCTCCCAGTCGATGCGGTAGTCGTACTGCCAGGCGGTCTTCTCGGGGGTGTTGAACTTCTCCATGAAGAACGGCATGAGCAGGTCGCGGAACCGCGCCACCACCGGTCCGGCGGCCTTGGCCCGGTTGGTCCGCGCGGCCAGGGCGATGACGCGCTCGACGCGTTCGCGGCGGCGCCGCCGGTAGGCGTCGAAGGCCGCCGCCACGGGGAGGTCGCGCAGGCATCGGGCCAGTTCGACGGCCGATTCGGCGGCGAGCGACGCCCCTTGCCCCGAGGACGGAGAGGTGGCGTGGACGGCGTCGCCGACCAGGACGGTCCGGCCCTTGGACCACTGGGGCAGGCGCGGGAGGTCCTCCAGTTTGTGCGCGGGGATGAAGTTCTCCGGCGTCACGCGGTCGAGGATCGCCTGCGCGGGGCTCGCGTCGTGCGCGAAGGCGGTGCGCAGCCGCTCCATCCAGGTCGCGAAGCCGGTCCGGCGCAGCTCGTCGGGTTCGATGTGCTTGACCGGGAGGTTCGCGAACCAGCCGCATTCGTCGCCTTCGATCTGGTAGCCGAGGAACGCCTTGCGGCCGAACACGAAGTGCTGGGCGCCGCCGGTGTCGGGCAGGCCGGTGCCGGTGACGTGGCCGCCGAAGCTCACCAGGCCGGTGTAGCGCGGTTCGGGCGCCCGGGGGTCGATGGTGGCGCGCACGGCCGAGTGGATGCCGTCGCAGCCGATGAGGATGTCCGCTTCGGCGGTGGTGTGGTCGTCGAACTGGGCGATGACGCTGCGCCCGGTGTCGACCGCGTCGACGAAGCGCTTGCCGTAGACGAACGCGACGCCTTCGGACTCGGCGTGGCGCTGGAGCGCCGCGGTCAGCTCGCCGCGCGGGAGGGTCGCGCGCGGGCGCAGGTCGGGGCTGTCGGTCATCTCGGCGAGGACCTTGCCGGTGTAGCTCTGGATGATGAACCGGGGCGTGGGCGTGGCGAGGCCGTCGAGCAGGCCGTCGGCGCCGACGAGGGCGAGGGCGGCGCGGCCGTTGGGGGCGACCGAGAGCGGCCCGCCCGCCGTCCCGGTGCCGGGGTGGCGGGCCTCGTGGACGACGGCCTCGATGCCCGCGCGACGCAGCGCGAGGGCGGCCGTGGGTCCGGCCACGCCGCCGCCGATGATGATCGCGGTCTTGGCCCGGTCGTTGGCTGTGCTGGTCATGTCGGTCTCCGCTCTGGGTGGTCCTTGCGGCCACGGTATGGCGGTGCGGGGGCGCGGCGAATCAGCCTGGAGTCGCGTTCGGGGGTCGACCGGGGGTGTAGTGCGGGGTCTCCCGGTGGTCTTCGGCGAGTACGCCCCGGGGTCGCCGCAAAGCCCTTATATTGAATCTCACTCACGCACGAAGGGGGATTCATCGTGGGGATGGAAGACAAGTTCAACGATGCCAAGGACCGGGCCTCGGACATGGCCGACGACGCCAAGGACAAGGCGGGCGACATGTTCAACAAGGACCAGGAGGACCGGGAGGACGACGACAAGGGCGGCTTCCTCGACAACGCCAAGGAGAAGGCCCAGGACGCCGTCTCGAAGATGCGGGACCGGCACGGCGAGTAGCGGCCGAGGCGCATCCACAGCGCGCAGGGGCGGGCGGGTCC
>DASTYG010000063.1:0-80877 GCA_035765105.1 Glycomyces sp. | reverse complement strand
GTGGCGGTCTCCTGTTCCCCCGGTGGTGGGGCGCCCGGGCGCCCCACCACCGGCTCACGAGCCGCGCGGGCCGGGCTCGTCGGCGGCCGGGCCGACGAGCCAGCGGCGCTGGAGCACCTGGGCGCGGTCGACGACGGCGTCGAAGTCCTCGCGGATCTCCGGTAGGGCGTCGGCGAGGTACCGGAGCACGAACGCGAGCGCCTCGCGCTGCCGCCTCGCGCCGACCTCCTCGATCAGGTGCGGCTCGCCGCAGAGGCCGCGGACGACGGCCTCGACTTCGAGGAAGTTGCTCGGCGGACAGAGCGACGGGCCAGCGGACCGCAGCTCGGCCATGAACCGCCCGAGCTCGGCATGGTCAAGAACGGCACGGTCAGGGGCGGCACGCCCGAGTCCCGTACGGTCGGGGCTCGACACGCCGGAATCCGCATGGCCGGAACCGGTCCCTCCGGAGTCCGGGCGGTCGTAATCTACGAGGTCAAGACCCACGCGCCCGAGAACCACATGGTCAGAACCGGCACGACCACGACCCACGCGTTCGGGCGTGGCGACCTCGCCGAACCGGTGGGCCAGGCAGACGGCAGCGGTGGCGTACAGGTAGTCGTCCGCGCTGTCGTGGTCGAGCCCCCGGAAGCGACGACGCAAGCGGCGTTCGCGTTCGAGGTCGCCGAACGCCACCGCGCGGATGACGGCCCGGTGCAGCTCCTCCGGCGTCATCGCGCCCCCTCGTCCAGCAGACCGAACGGGCCACTGGAGGCGAACACGTCTTTGACCATCTCGCGGCCGATCGATTCGGCCTGCTCGTACAGTTCGGACAGCTCGGCGTCGCTCCGGTCGACGCCGACGATCATCTGAGCCGAGGTCCACATGCACGGCCAGTGGTCGACCTGCGGGATCTCGCGGTACAGCCCCGTCTCGCCGTAGAAGGCGCGGACGAGCGCCTCGGTCTTGAGCGGCGAGACGCCGGGGCGCTCGGCCCGGAGCCGGGCTATGAAGCGGTCGAGTTCGGCCCAGTCGAGCGTCGCTCCGAAGTGCTCGAAGACGCACGCGACGAACAGCGTCTGGACGAAGAGCTGATGCGCCGCGCAGTGCCGCGGGTAGATGAGGCGCTCGGTCCGCTGGGCCCCGGCACAGTCGCCCCGGAACATGGCGGTCGCGTGCTCGCAGAAGAGCGAGCGGCGCTCTGCGTAGTTCATGGTCATCCCTCGCATTCCCTGCCGTGCTCGACGCAGGTGAACCAGACGCGTGCGGCGGCGTGTTTGAGTTCGCGGGTGTTGGCGGCGTTGAGGACCCAGTCGCGGTGGACGCCCTCGCAGACCCAGAGGTCGGGTTCGCCCGCGACGAGGCCGGTCACGTACCCGAGGAGGGGGCCTTCGGCGTCGAGCGACATCCACAGGCGCGGAGCGGAGGCGATGGTGCCGAAGCGGACGGTGCGGTCCGCGACGGTCGCGGTGCCGAGGACGGTGATCCTGGCCGGGTCCGGCGGGTCGGTGAGGCTGACGGGGATCGGGAGCGCCTTGAGCGCGTTGAGGTAGCGCGCGCGGGCGCGGTGCGGCGCGAAGCGGGAGCTCACAGCAGACCGCCTCCGGCAAGGGGAAGGTGGAACCGAGAGCGGGCGGGCGACTGCGCGTCGAAACGGTGCTCCCAGGCGGCGATGTACGGCGTCTGGGCGGCGGCGGAACGCGGACGTTCCTGGCGCGGTGCTCCGTGCAGGTGCGACGGACCGACGCTGGTGGCGCGGACGCCGGAGGGGACGCTGCCGCCGCCCGCGTTCGCGGCGCAGGCAGTGGCGGCGGCGATGTCGCTGCCCGCGTCAGCGGCGTTGGCGTTGGCGTTGGCGAGCATGGGTCTGCACTCGGCTGCGAGTCGACGCGGCGACGGGACCAGGCCGCAGGCCGCGATGCAGAGGAGCCATCGCAGGAGCCAGCGGACGCGAGCGCCGAAGGCGGGCGGCTGCGGTTGGAAATGGGCGTCGCGGAACGGTTGCGAGAGTTCGAGGAAGCGCTGCATCGCGCCTTCGCGGAGCGGTGAGAAGCGGTGGAGCGTGTCGGCGTCGCGGCATGCGGAACCGGTGCCGTGTCGCGGGTCGTATGCGGAGCCCTGTTCGCAGCCGTCCCAGCGGCGGCGACGGTACGGGCTCGGACGGGCCTCGTCGACCGGCAGGACCGGGGAGGGAGTCGGGTGCGGGCGGCCGTCGGTATCGGGTTCGGGCGGAGGCGTGATGGGCACGGCCCACGGGGGCGGACCGGGCGGAAGGTCCAGGGCGCCGGTGTCGTCCGTGCCGGGGCCAGGGTGGATCTCGTGCACCGGTCGAGATGAGGGCTGGGCGTCCGGGAGCGGGTCGGGGAGTTCGCCGCGACGGTGGCGGCCGGTGCGGCGGTCTTGGAACCAGCCGGGCGAGCCGTAGGGGCCGGGGCCGAGCGGGTCGTGCGGCCTGCCGCCGATCTCGAACGTGTCGCCTGGACGGTGCCGCAGGCGCGGCGGGCACTGGTCGGGGTCGGGGAGCGGATCGGAGTGCGGCGGGTGGGCGGAGGCGAGGCTAATCGACTGGCTGTTTTCAGGCAGCGTCGAATAGCGTATGGTCGTAGAGGACACAGAAGGTTTCCTTCCTGTGTTTGGGCCGCCCGGTGGATCAGATTGGTAGTCGTGGACCACCGGGCGGCGGCTTGCATTCTGCCCTATCGGCTTTTCAGAGCCTCAAGCGCATCGGTCGTAAGTAAATTTGTTCGGTTCGTAAACCGCAGAGCTGCTTGTGCACTCGCGGATATGTAGACAATATGGTGACTCATGGCGAATGAGTCGTCAACACCGGGTCCGAAAACGTCTAGGTGGAAAACGAAAACGCTTGTGACGCAAACCAAAAGGATTGAGTCACAAGCGCCAATGAATCGAAGAGCCCCGATTAACCTTCGCTCTGCCACTGCGCCGCAAGCGTTTCGGCATCAGTCAGGTAATCTTCGAGCCTATCTCGCATTTCAGCCGACTGGTCCACGATCTTCCGAAGCGCCAACAGCTGATAGCGAAGTTGGTCTTGACCGCTGATCTCATCGAGTAGATGATCCTCACCGAAAACCGCGCGGATGAGCCCCTCGGCTACCAGCGCTTGAACCGGCGGCTGCACATTACGGTAGTCGTATCGCATCTCATCCACGAACCGTTTAATCGCGGCGTGACTCTGGTCTGCCGTGAAACGATGCTCAATGGCTCCGCAGAACATAGCGGTCACATAAACATTGTAAGCGTTCCGGTCTCCATCAGTGATCTGGTCATCGAGTTCTCCTGCGCGCTTGGCATCGCCAGACACGGCGGCTCTCATGACCTCGCGAAATAGCGGATAATTTGTCATCGTCCTTGCCTTTCCTTGCTTTCACGAATCTGGCGACCCCCTCAACCGCGACCACGGCCAGTACAACCATTGAAGCAACCGTGTCTTCAACGGCTGTCTTGGGTGCTGGCTGAGGTCCGACACTGGTCGGCACGTGGTCAGGAGTTCCTACGGTCTCATACAGTTGCGGATTTCGTGGCGGCTGATATCCGTCACTCATCGACTGGTAAGAAGACTTCGCGGTTGTCTTTGAAGCGCTGGCGATATCCTCAATGTTCCGAACCAACTTGCGGCTGAACCGCTGCGCCCGACTCTTCCCGCGATCCTCCTCGGCTCCTTCGTGCTCCTTCTGGAACGGGCTCAGGCTCGGGTCTTTCCCCATCAGCTCGTCACCGCTCGGGCCCGCGCCGAACCGCACGTGCGGCGGCACGGCGTCGAGCCCGTCCGGATGGTGTTCGCGGAGCATCCCCCCGTCGCCCTTCGGAGCGCCCGGCCCGATCCCGTGGATCGCGGCCATCACCTGCCAGCGCGCCTTCTCCAAGCTCCCTTCGAGTACGGCCCGGCCGCTCTCGGCCTCCTCAAGCTCACGCTCCACACCGCGAAGGTCCCGAGCTATGTCCTCCGCACCGAGCTGTTCAGCCTTGCCGGTCGCCGTCTCCAGCGCCTGCCTGGTCGCCGCGACCTTCGCGGCCAGCTCCGCTACGCGCTCCTTGTCGGCCTCGATCCGCTCGGCCAACTCCCCCATCGCGCTCATGCCGACCGTCCGCCGCCCTTGGCAGCGACGGCCGCCGTCCGCGCCTCCTCGAACTGCCGGGTCAGAGCCGCGCACTGCGTCTCGCACTCTTCAAGCGTCTGCTTCGCCGCGCTCAAGGCGTGCCCTTCCGCCTTGACGCCCAACGCCTGCAACCGCCCCAGCACCTCTTCGGCCTGCCGCCTGCTGGCGGCGATCAGCACCGATACCTCCTCTGCGGCCTGCTTGTCGGCATCGATCGATGTGATGACGTCGTCTATCAAACTCATTGCGGGGCAGGGCCTCTCAAGGGGTCGAACACAACTCGCCTCACCTGACCGCCTCCGCCGTCACAGCCGAGGCGACGCCGAGGGCCAAGAGACGCAAGCAAGCAGCCAGTACGCGAAACGTTACTAGACCGCGCGTTTCCATGCACTGCACTGCCGTGCCGAAACCGGGCCGATTCCGCGCAGACGTGGTCGATGCTCATGAAACCCGATCGCCCGGGCGGGCGATGCGAACGGGCAAATCTACACAAAGAAGTGCACATGTCTCGATCGATTAAGCGCCTCGGCCGCGTCTCCGCGGTGGCGGTCGCCGCGACCGCCGGAGGACACCAGGCGCCCAGAACACCGTCCCTCAGTCCGCGATCCGAGCCATCCTCCACTCGCTCCCGTGGGGCACCGGCGCCCACCCACGGGGCCATACGTGCGCCTGGTCTTCGAAGTCGACCCGGTCCACGACCGCGTCCCGCATCTCGATCCGGGCAACGCCCGCAGGCGCTTCCTCGGTGCCGAGCGCCAGGTTGGTGAAGCTGACGGCGCTCGCGAACCGCGCCCGGCGGAACCCAGCAGCGGTGCCGAAGCGCGCCCCGTCGAACCAGACGCCGCCGTCGAACCGCACGCCGCCGAAACCGGCGATGCCCGCCAGCCGCGTCCCCACGAACCCCGCCCCGTCCTCGAACCGCGCGCTGCTGAACCAGGTGTCGTCATCGAAGCGCGCGTTCATGAACACGGCGTCACCGCTGAAGCGCGCTTCATCGAACCACGCGGTGCTCGCGAACCGCGCCCCGTCGAACCAGCCCTCGCCGTCGAAGCGCGCCTTGCTGAACCCGGTGTCGGCCTTGAACTCCGCCCGGCTGAACCAGACGTCCCCCGCGAACCGGGCGTCGGTGAACCAGGCGTTCCCCTCGAACCGCGCCTCGCCGAACAGGGCGTTGCCTTCGAAATGGACGTCGATGAACCAGGTGAGGCGGTGGAAACGGGCGTGGTCGGCCTTCAGCCTCGGCAGCCGGCAGCCTTTGAAGTCGGCCCCGATGAGGGTCGCGCCGGTGAGGTCGACCTGGTCGAGATGCCAGTACTCCTCCGTCTCCTCCGGCCTGGCGCCGTCGCGCTCCCCCCGGGGCCGCGGGTCCTTCAGGTGGCCGATCAGGAGCCGCTGGGCGGTCATCCGCACCTCGTACTCGTCGGCCGCCTCGGCCTCGACCGCCCCTGCGGTGCGGCCGGGCGGCGCGTCGCCCTCCTCGGCCGCGCCCGTCTCCCGCGCCGCCTCCTCGGCGAGGATCGCCGCCGGAGGCGCGTACCTGCGCCGCAGATAGGCGCACCAGACCTCGGCGATCACCTGCCGCTGCTCGGGGTGGCTGCGCCCCAGCCGGTCGAGCGCGTACAGCCCGCCCAGCCGCACCGGCGCCTTCTCGTGCCCGAGCTGCTCGACGGCCTTCATGTACTGCTCGGTGATCCGGCGCTGCTCGGCGTCGTGCCTCGCGTCGGCGGCCACCCGCCGCTCGTGCTCGTGGACCCGCTCCTGATGCCACTGGCGCCTCGTGAACAGCCCCAGCGTGGCGACGCCGCCGAAGCCGAACGCGATCGTGAACGCCGCCTGTATCGCGCTGGCCCGGTCGTTCGGCTCGCTCACCGACATGGGGTCCACCAGCCACCACGCGGCCACGCCCGCCAGGACCACCGCTGTTCCCGCGGCAGCGACGATCCAACTCCACCAACGCGTTCCGGCGCCGTTGCGCGACTTCTCCATCCCGCCAGTCTGCCGTGCCCCCGGCTCGGGGCGGGAACCGGCGAGCGGGGCGGCCCCGGCCCCACGATACAATGAACATAAGTTCATTACATTCTGCGGCCCGGGAGGGGACATGGCCCGCACTGCCGAGCACAACGCGGCGATGCGCGCGGCGACGCGCGACGCCGTCCTGACCGCGGCGGTCCGCGTGTTCGCCAGGCACGGCTTCGCCGCCGCGACCATCCGGGACATCGCCCTGGAGGCCGGCATGAGCGTCGGCTCGGTATACCGGCACTACGCCTCCAAGGAGGCGCTGCACGCCGAACTGCTCGACCAGGGCGTCACCGGCCTCGCCGCGCTCGCCGACGACCTCGCCGGAACGGGGAGCCCCGCTGAGCTGGCCCGCGCCTTCACCGCCCGCTTCCTGGACGACCTCCGCGCCGACGACGGCGCCGCCGAGTTCGTCCTCGTCCTCGACCACGCCTTCACCACCGACACGCCGCCCGGCTCGCTCGACCGGCTCCGCGGCGCCCACCGGACGATGTGGAGCGCCTTCGGGGACCTCGTCCGGCGCGGCCAGGAGTCCGGCGAGTTCGGCGGCGGCGACCCGGCCCAGCTCACGGCCTGCTACTTCGCCACCCTCGGCGGCCTGACGGCGATGCGGGTCGCGCTCCGCGCCGACCTGGCCCTCCCCGACGCGGACGTCGTCATGCGCACACTCACGGAAGGAAGCGGCCGATGATCGAGGTCGAACGCGGCGACCGGCTGGGCGAGGCCCACCGGCGCGGGATCACCGAAGTGCTCGTCAGGGGCTTCGCCGAGGACTTCGCGTACTTCTCCCCCGACCCCGACAAGCTCGCGGACGCGTTCGCGCACATGCTCATCCTGGAGCGCTTCTACGCCGCCCTCGTCGACGGCGAGCCCGCCGCCGTCGCCTCCCTCACCACCGGGGACGAGGAGTGCTTCGCGCCGCGCGCCGCCGAGTTCCGCCGCCACCTCGGCGCGGTCCACGGCACGATCAGCCACATGGTGGTGCGCAGCCAGTTCCTCGGCGCCCCCGACGACGCCCGCGAGGGCCTGGCCGAGATCGGCTTCGTCACCACCGCGCCCGCCCGCCAAGGCCGTGGCGTGGCGACCGCGCTGATGCGCCACCTCATCGCCCTGCCCGGCTACGACGAGTTCGTCCTCCGCGAGATCAAGGACGACAACGCCGCCGCGCTCGGCCTCTACGCCAAGCTCGGCTTCACCGAATACGAGCGGCGGCCGGTCAGGTTCGCCCGCAAGGCCGGATTCGACCACTACGTCTCCCTCCGCCTCGCCCGGACGGCCTGAACCCCGCACGGCGCACGCTCCGTCCGCGCGGTGGCGGCCGGCCCATACACTGCATTCGAGCAGTGCCCGCTGCTGTCACGCCCTCACGATGAAGGTGGTTCTGATGTCGTGGATCGACGTCGACGCGGAGAAGCTCAGACAAGCCGCGTCCGGCCTCCAGCAGGCCGAAGGTGAAGTGGAGGCCCTCGCCACTTACGCCAAGGAGGCCGACCCCGACTGGTGGACCTGGGGCGTGGCCGGCCTCGTCATGGCCCCCATCTACTTCGGCGTGGCCGAGATCTTCCACTCCTCGATCAGCGACGCCCGCGAGGCCGTCTCGGGACTGGCGGGCCGCCTCGACGACTGCGCCGCCGAGCACGAGGGCAACGACGAGGCGATCGCCCAGGATCTCGAGAAGATCGGCCAGGAACTCGCAGGGGAGGGCTCCTGATGTCCGACGGCATCGAAGCGCCCACTTGGCAGGACTCGGCCCCCACGCAGGCCCCCACCGCCGACGAGGGCAGTGCGTGGGCCCCCAGCGGCGCCGACGCGTGGAAGGCCGTCACCGGCCAGGGCTCGCCCTCCGCCACGGACAACGGCACCTCCGGCCTGAACATGTTCGGCAGCGTGGCCGCCCCGGTGAACGCGGTCCAGAGCACCGTCACCAACGCCGGCAAGATCGACGGCCTCACCGACTGGGACGGCTACACGAACCTCATCACCGGTCTCGCCGGGAGCATCACCGGCATCCAGGGCGCGGCCGAGAACTTCTGGGGCATGGTCGAAGGCATCACCGACCCGAAGTTCGACCCCGTGCAATGGCTGGCCGGCACCCTCATCGACTTCCTGATCCAGGTGTTCCAGCCCCTCGAAGACCTCGTCGGCATGGTCTCGGGCAACGAGTCGCGCATGCGCACCTCGTCCTCGATGTGGAACGCGATCTCCGGCGGGGCCCCGCAGGTGGCCGACTACGTGCAGTCCATCGGCGACGAGAACCTGAGCGACTGGATCGGCACCGACGGCGACGCCGCCCGCACCCGCGTCAACGAGGCGGGCGAGGCCGTGCGCGGCATGGGCTATGTCGCGGTCGCCCTCGAAGGCATCCTCGCGTGCATGGCCGACCTCGCCAAGGCGCTGCGCCAGGACATCGTCGACCTCCTCGCCAAGGGCGTCTCCTGGGCGCTGACGCGGCTGCTGCCGCAGGTGGCCGCCGCGGTCGCCACGTTCGGCGCCACCCTCGCCACCGCGATCGCCGACGCGGTCTACAAGGTGGCCTCGCTGGTGATGCGGGCGATCTCGCGGATCAAGCAGGCCAGCGAGATCTTCTCCAAGGCCGCCAACGCCATCGAGATGGCCAACCAGGTCCTCACCACGATCAAGCCGGTGCTGGACTTCCTGAAGGACTACAAGGTGGGCATCAACACGGTCGCGGGCATGGCCGATCAGATAGGCGCCTGAATTGCCGGGCCTGATCAGGCGGCTGCGGTACATACCGACCGGGGAGCGGGACTACTGGTTCGCCCCGCACCCGGTCGGCGGCTTCCCGGTGCGGGGCCGGGTCCGCGGGGCCGGACCGGGACGCGGCCTGATCGCGGTGCGGTCGGCCAGTGTGCGCGCCGCACCGGGCGCGGCGCCCGGGCCGCACGGTCGCCCCAGGCCCTTCACGCCGGTCTTCCTCGTCGACGGCAGGCCCGCCGCCTCGGGCTTCGGCACCGGCGTGATCGAAGTCGAGGCCGGTCTCAGGCTCGTGCAGGTCCAGTGCGGCGCTTCGGGGGCCTACGCATATGTGGAGGTTCCCTCCGAGGGCCGGGTCGCGCTGGCCTCCACCGTCCCCCGGCTGCTCGACCACCGGACGACGGAACGGCGCACCTCGCACTTCCACGGCCAGTTCGACCTCGCGCTGAAAGGCCGCGCCCGCGCACCCGAGCCGGCGGCCGAGGGCCGTTGGCGCGCCGTCGATCCGCGCGACCCGCGGCGGCCCCGCGCCGAGCCCGGCCAGGCGGTGCTCCGGCTCGACCTCGCCTACGTGCAGCCGCCGAGCGGGGAGAGCGTCGAACTCGGGCTCACCGCCTCGGCGTTGACGGACGACGCGCTCACCGAGCGGCGGGAGCCCCAGCGGCCCCGGCCCTCCGAGACGTTCAAGGAGCAGGTCGGCGAGGGCCTGGAGGACCTCGGCCGAGGGCAGCAGCGGATCTGGGACGAGCACCGCGCCGCCCAGCGGGAGATCTGGTCGGCGTCGGGCAAGGCCAAGGCCCATGCCAAGCGCGGCCTCGATCTGCTCGGCGAGGCGCGGCGGCCGCCGGTGCGGCCGTGGGTCGACCCGCCGCGGGTCACCGTCGGGGAGGCGTCGGTTCCGGCGATCTGGGGCGTGAACGAGTACCGGCTCCCCGCCGGGACGCACCTGGTCGAGGTCGCCGTCCCGCCCCCGCCGGAATCGATCGGCCGAGACGCCGCCGTGTCGCTCGGCGGCGACGCCCGGCTCCTGTTCGAACTGGAGCTGCCCGAGGGCACGATGACGACCGTCGAGGCGATCGCACAGGTCACGATGACAGTGGACGCGAAGGGAACCGGCCTCGCGTCCTACGCCGCGACGATCGAGGCGGTGTTCGCGCCCGGGGACTGAACCCGGAGCCCGAGCGCGCCCCGGCCCGGGGCGGCCTCCGCCGATTGCTCCTCTTTGCGCCGTTCGTGCCGTGCCCATAGACTGCAAGAGGTCGTCCCTTCGGAGGTGCCCCTTGGAATCCAATGCCGACCCGCTCACCGCATGGGTGCGACAGGCCGCCGTCGAGCCCGGAGCCGAGCCCGAAACGCCCCGCCCGGCCGACCGGCTGCCGCTGCGGACGCGCCGGAAACTCACGGCGGCGGTCCGCGAAGGCGTCGACGGCGCCGCGGAGGCGCTGCACCCGGGCGAGCCGCAGGCCCGGGCGCACCTGAAGGCGATGCTGTTCGAGACCGACTCGGCGACCTGGCCGCTGGTCGACGGCACCGGCCTGACCGGCCTCGTCGCAGCGGTGCGCGAGTGGACGGCCCTGGCCGCGATCGAACCGGCGCCCGTCGCCGCCGATCCCGCCGCCGACACCCCGGACGATCCCGACGCGGCGCTGCCGGAAGCCGCCGACCCGCTGGTCGTGGCGCTGTCCGTCGCCATCCTCGAAGCGGTGCGGCGGCAGGCCGTCCAGGGCCGCGACGAGGCGCTCCTGGAGCTGTGGTTCGACTTCGAGGAGGCGAGCGGCGTCGACATGTCGCGGCTCCCGACCGTCCCGTACTACGCCGACGACGCGGAGGACGGGGCGCCGCCCGCCGCGGCCGCGCTCGGCGAACTCCACGACGTGTACGACAAGCGGCGCCTGACGTCGCTGGCCCCCTGGGCGCTGGCGCTGGCCGGGGCGGGCCTCGCCGTGAGCCTCGCGCAGCTCCTCAACAGCAGAGGGCCCGCCTGGATCGCCCTCGCGGCGGTCTTGGCGGTGGCCGGATACATCTTCGGCCGGGTCCGCACCGGCGAGGAGGAGCCCCGGCCGACCGATGTGGCGATGCTGGAGGTCTACGAGCACGGCGTCGTGGTCAACACGGCCACGGGCAAGGAGGTCACGGTCGAGTCGGTGCGGCTCTGGGCCCCCGGCGAGGGCCCGATCGACCACCGCACGCGCGGACTGAAGCTCGTGTGGTCGCCCCGCCCGGGCGCCGCCCCGGTCCACACCGACCTGGACTCGTTCCTCTCGCACCGGTCGCTGAAGAAGGCGCTCGTGGCGGGCGGCTTCACGCGGGCCGAGCCCCCGGCGGCCGACCGCTGACCGTCCGGGCCGCGCCCCTTCAGCCCTCGTCCGGCGCGAGCAGCGCGCTCCCCGTCCGGTACAGCTCCACCATCAGCGGCCGCAGCGTCTCACCGCGCGCGGTCAACCGGTAGGCGACCGCGGCGGGGAACCCCGGGGACGCGAGCCGTTCGACCACGCCGAGGCTCCGCAGGGCGGCCAGCCGCTCGCTCAGCACCTTGTCGCTCAACGTCGGCAGGGCCCTGCGGAGGTCGCCGTAGCGCGCCGGGCCGTGCAGGAGCTCGCGGATGACGAGCGTGGTCCACCGGCCGCCGATCACCCGCAGGGCCGCCTCCACCGGGCACGCCGGGTCCGGCGCGTCCGTCCTGCCCGCCGTCGTCGGCACCAGCTCGTGGTCCCAGTCACGCACCGTTTGGTAAGCCACGCGGCCTCCTGTTCCACTCGTCTCCATGGACAGTGCAAGCGTGACACTCACCGCCGATCCGGCGGCCCACCCCCATGTCTTCGCCGCGGCGTTCAACTCCGGCGACCCCGACGCGGTGGAACTGCTCTACGAACCGGGCGGCGTCCTCATGACCGAGACGGGGACGGCGCTCTCGGGGCGCGAGCGGCGCGCGGCGAACGCCGCGATCATGGCCCTCGGGCCGCCCATCACGGTCGCGCCGCGCTCGGTGTCGGTGAACGGCGGTGTCGCGCTGCTGATCGTGGACTGGGCGATCACCGGCCGCGACGCCCGGGGGCGGCCGGTCGACGTCCGCAGCACGGCCACGGACGTGGCGCGCCGCGGCGACGACGGGCTGTGGCGCTACGTGATCGACAATCCGTGGGGCGCCTCGGGCCGGCGCGGCCGGGTCACGGGCGCCACCGGGGATCGCGGCCGGTGATCGCGATGAGCCGGTCCAGGGGCGCGGCGTCCTCGGCGGCCGCCACGACCGGGCCGTAGAGGCCCTCTCTGGCGGCCTGGTCGTCGGCGTCCTGCCCGTCGAAGGCGGTCAGGACGGCGACGACCTCGGGTTCGAGGTCGTAGTCCTGTCCGGTGGCCCGGGCCAGGTCCCAGCCGTGAACGGCGACCTCGTTGAGCGCCACCAGACCCATCACCTCGGCGGGCATGGTCACCCCGCCCGCGGTGGCCTCGCCCTCCCAGGCCCCCGGGTCGGCCCACGCCTCGGCCAGCACGGCGAGCCGACGCGGCAGCAGTGCGCGCCATTCGGGGGCCGCCTCGGGCGACGGCGTCTCGGGGGGATCGTCGGTGTGGGGGCCGCGCTCCTTCCGCGCCGCGCCGGTGAAGGCCACGGTCAGGCCGAGCGCGTGGTTGAGCAGCGCCCCGACCGTGAACTCCTCGCACGGCGTCGGGCCCGCCGTCATGGCGTCGTCGATGCCGTCGAGCAGCGCCGCCATCCGGTCGGTCACGGGTTTGAAGTCGATCATGGTCTCGGTCATGGCGGGCGCTCCCAACGGTTCGGTGCCTATGTCCGTGTAGACGCCGCCCGGCCCGTGGATTCATCGCCGCAGCGCCGAACGCGAGACGAACCCGCGATCGGCGCAGTGCGGCGGCCGTCGCGGCACGCTGCCACAGCCGCCGGGCTCAGCGGTCGAGCGCCGAGCGCCGGGAGAGGACCATCAGCAGCGCCGCCGCCCCGGCGAACGCCGCCGTGACGAAGGCGGCGACCGCCTGCGGCCCGAGCGCCGCGGGGCCGCCGGGGAGCGTGGCGTAGAGGACCGAGAGGAGCCCGATGCCCACGGCGGTGCCGCAGCGCTGCGCCGCGGTGACCATCGCGCTCGCGACCCCCGCGTCCCCGCCTTCGGTCTGGGCGAACGAGGCGTTGGTGTTCGGCCCGACGAAGAGCCCGACGCCCAGGCCGGTGACCAGGAGCGGGACGAGCATGATCCAGAAGTTCAGCGCGGGGGCCAAGGCCAGCACCAGTACGCCGACGGCGACGAGCCCCGCGGTGATCATGGTCAGTCCCGCGGTGACGATGCGCGTGCCGAAGCGCCGCGTCAGCGACTGGGTGCTGCTCGCGCCGGCGACGCTGCCCAGCGCGAAGGGCGTCACCAGCAGTCCCGCGGCGAGGGGGCTGTGGCCCAGGGCGTCCTGCCACAGCAGGGCGAGCAGGAGGAAGGACGCGGTGAACCCGGCGAACCCGAGGAAGGTGACGGCGACGCCGATCGGCAGCGCCCGCTGCCGGAAGAGCCGCGGCGGGACGACGGTGAACGCGCCCCTGCGTTCGCGGTGGCGGGCCCAGAGCGCGAACAGCGCCAGCAGGCCCAGGCCGGCCGCCAGGAGCGCGGCGTCGCCCGCGTGCGGGTCGGCGCCGAGCGAGAAGGGCAGCATGGTGCCGATCAGCCCGGCGGTGAAGAGCGTCAGGCCCACCGGGTCCGCGCCGCGCGCCCCGCGGGGCTCGGCGGCGGGGAGGACGACGACCGCCAGGGCCGCGGCCAGGACGCCGAAGGGGGCGTTCGTCAGGAAGACGAGGCGCCAACCGAGCTCGCCGCCCGCTTCGATGAGGAGGCCGCCGAGCAGCGGGCCCGCGGCGCTGGCCGCGCCGAAGACGGCGCCCATGACGCCGAAGGGGCGGGCGCGCTCGGGGCCCTGGTAGAGCAGTTGGATGAGGGCGTTCACCGGCGTCATGACCAGTCCGGCGCCCAGGCCCGCCAGCGCGCGGGCGAGGACGAGCTGGGTGACGTCGGGCGCGAGACCGCACCAGACGCTGGAGACCGTGAAGGACACGGCCCCGGCGATGAAGACCTTCTTGTGCCCGAACTGGTCGCCCCAGCGTCCGGCGGGCAGCAGGATCAGCGCGAAGACGAGCGCGTACGCGGTGAGCACGAGGGACTGGCCGACGGCGTCGGCGCCGAGGCCCGCTCGGATCGCGGGCAGTGCGACGTTCACACTGGTGACGCTCAGCAGTGCGAGGGCCGCGGGGATGAGCAGCACGGTGAGCGCGAGCCAACGGTGCCGCTCACCGATCGGACGTCCGCTCATAAAGGGATTATGTCCCCCGGGCGGCGCACGGGGGGAGTCATACGTCCCCCGGGCGCACCCGCCGCGCCGACGGCTCGTTCCGCAAATCGCTTTGACGCCCGCGCCGCGCGCCGAGACAATCGCCGCATGGGTTTCGTGGATCTCTCAGGCGTCGGCTACCACCTCTCGGACGGACGGGAGCTGTTCGCCGACGTGTCCTTCAGAGTCGGCGAAGGCGCCAAGGTCGCGCTCATCGGCGCCAACGGCACGGGCAAGACCACGCTGCTCAACATCGTCACCGGAGCCCTCACCCCCGACTCCGGCACCGTCTCGCACAGCGGCGGGCTCGGCGTCATGCGCCAGCTCGTCGGCATGCGCGAAGGACTCACCCCGCTCCGGGGCCTGGCCGTCGCCCTGGCCCCGCCCCCGCTGCGGGCCGCCGCCGAGCGCTTCGCCGCCGCCGAACGGCGCATGGCGGAGGACGACTCCACCGGGGCTCAGCTCGACTACGCCCAGGCCCTCGCCGACTGGGGCGAGATCGGCGGCTACGAGTTCGACGTCCTGTGCGACACCGTCTCCGTCGCGATCCTCGGCCTGCCGTGGGAGGAGACCAAGCACCGGCCCCTGCGCACGCTCTCGGGCGGCGAGCAGAAGCGGTTCGCGCTCGAACTGCTGCTGCGCGGCCGCGACGAGGTGCTCGTGCTCGACGAGCCGGACAACTTCCTCGACGTGCCCGCCAAACGCGAGCTGGAGCGGATGATCCGCGAGTCCGACAAGTCGATCCTGTTCGTCTCGCACGACAGAGAAGTGCTCGCGAACGCCGCAGAGTCGATCGTGACCCTTGAGGCCGGGACCACCTGGACGCACGGCGGCGGCTTCGCGTCCTGGCACGAGGCCCGATCGGCCCGGCACGAGCGGTTCGAGGAGCTGCGGCGGCGCTGGGACGAGGAGCATCACAAGCTCCGCGAGCTCATGCTCATGTACAAGAACAAGGCGGCCTTCAACTCGGACATGGCCTCCCGGTACCGGGCCGCGCAGACGCGGCTGCGGAAGTTCGAGGAGGCCGGTCCCCCGCCCGCGCCCCCGCGCGAGCAGAACATCAAGGTGCGGCTCGAAGGCGGGCGCACCGGCAAGCGGGCCGTCATCTGCGAGCGGCTCGAACTGGAGGACCTGACCTTCCCGTTCGACCTGGAGGTCTGGTACGGCGACCGCGTCGCCGTCCTCGGCGCCAACGGCACCGGGAAGAGCCACTTCCTGCGGCTGCTCGCGCAGGGCGGCTCGGACCCCGAGGCCGGGCCGCCCGCGAACCGCGCGCTCGACCCGGTGGCGCACGACGGCGTCGCGCGGCTCGGCGCCCGCGTCCGCCCCGGGCACTTCTCGCAGACGCACGAGCATCCCGAGTTCGAGGGGCGCACGCTCCGCGAGATCCTCTGGGACGGCGACGAGGACCGGCCCTCGCTCGACCGGCAGCGGGCGATGAGCGCGCTGAACCGCTACGAGCTCACCGGCCAGTCCGAGCAGGACTTCAAGACGCTCTCGGGCGGGCAGCAGGCCCGGTTCATGGTCCTGCTGCTGGAGCTCTCGGGCGCGACGTGCCTGCTGCTCGACGAGCCGACCGACAACCTGGACCTGGCCAGCGCCGAGGCGCTGGAGACGGGCCTGGCCTCGTTCGAGGGCACGGTGCTGGCGGTGACGCACGACCGGTGGTTCGCGCGCGGCTTCGACCGCTACCTGGTGTTCCGGAACGACGGCGAGGTCGTCGAATCGGACGAGCCGGTCTGGGACGTGCGCTGAAGCCCGCGTCCGCGCATATCACCCGTTCGCGGACGCCGCTCCGACCGGCCCGAACTGTCGGATATCCGAATCGCGGTCCGTTTCCCCTCTGCCGGCGGCGGGCGTTGGCAGCATGCGGTGTGCGGAGATCTCCGCACACCGATGGAGCAAGGAGCAAGCATGGTACGGACAAGGGTGTTCGGCGCGCTCGCGGCGACCGGCGCGGCACTGGCGCTGACCTTCGCCGCATCCGGGACGGCCTCGGCGGAGAGCGCCGAGGAGCAGATGCGGCCCGAGGGCTCGATGCCGCAGTCCGAGGTCGACGTCGGCCAGAGCGACGACGTCAGGCAGGAGAACTGCGCGGCCCGCACCGGCCGTTCGGAGGTGCGCATCCGGGCCGAGGCGTCGACCGACGGCGAGGTCCTGGGCTACATGGAGCCGGGCACGTGGTACTCGGCGTCCTGCGACTCGACTCCGGGCGGGACGTACGGGGAGCCGTGCGGCGACGGCTTCCACTGGCTGGAGGTCTACCTGGAGGACACCACCGGCTACGTGGCGCTGATGTGCCTCGACGGCTGGACCGAGGTCGACGTCTGAGCGTGAGCGCCGGACCGAGCACGGAGGGCGGCCGCTGGGCGGCAGTCCTCCGTTCCTCATCGGACTGGAACCGCCGCCGCACGCGTTGAGCCCCGACCGGTCGCATTGCCGCGCATACCGTATGCACGCCCTCCCTGGGCCATAGGAGCATCGGTGCCGGGCCCCGCCTCCGCTGGTCCCCGGTGAGAGGCGGATCGAAGTTACAATTCCTCTCAAGTCTCCCCGGAAATTCGTAAAGGCGATCTGGCATGAGCGACTACGAGCGCATCCAAGTCGACACGGACGCCTCGTCCGACAACCCCGTCGACGGTTTCATGGGGAACCTGCCGGGCATCAGCGCGGTGCAGGGGGTCAACCAGGTCGCGGACGCCTCAGGCACCGTCTGGGACATGGTGAACGGCGACACCGGCGTGGCCGAAGGGCTGACCGACATCGCGCTCGGCGCCGCCTCCCTGGGCTCCCAGGCGGGGGCGTTCATCGCCGACCCCATAGCGACCCTCGCCGCTTGGGGCCTGGACATCCTGCTGTCCCTGGTCACGCCCCTCCAGGACGCCCTCGACTGGGTCACCGGCAGCCCCGGCGACATGGAGGACGCCGCGGAGCTGTGGAAACGCGTCGCACAGGCCAACGTCGACCTCAGCCAGGCCGTGGTCGACAACATGCAGCCCCTGAGCAACTGGGCGGGCCGCGACGGCGCGGCCGCGGCGCTCAAGACCGACCTCACCGCCGCCGGCTTCTACGGCGCCGGGGTGATGTCGAACGAGATCGCCGGCTGCCTGGCCGCCGCGCAGGTCATGGCGGACACGATCCAGTCGGTCGTCAAGTTCCTCATCTCGCTGCTGATCAAGTACTTCATCACCGAGATAGCGCCGATGATCCTCGCCGGCGCGGCCACGTTCGGGGCCACCGCCGCCACCGGCGTCGCCTGGGCGTCGGTGCGGGCCGCCCAGACGGCCACCAGCGTGGCCTCCAAGATCAGCCAGATGACCGGCCTGTTCGGAAAGCTCATGGGGGTCCTGGCCAAGATCGGCGCCAGCAACACCGCCGTGGTCGCCATCGACGCGCTCCGCAACTCCATCCCCGACGCGATCGGCATGAGCCAGGACGCCGAAGGCTCCTTCCAGACCGTCCAGGCCGGGCAGGGCCCGGGACTGTCGCTCTCGGTCGACCCGGCGGAGATCACGGAGGCGGCGCCGGTGTTCGAGAAGATCGCCGAGGACGCCGCAGGCGTCGCCGACGTGGTCTCCGGCACCTCCAAGGACGATCTCACCTGGGGCATCACCGGATGGTTCTTCGCCGGAGACTACAACCGGCAGGTCGAGGACCTCAAGCAGTTGATGACCGAGGCGAAGTCCACCGTGCAGCTCCTGGCCGACAACATCCGGCAGGCCGGCGAGGACTGGGACGGGGCCGACGCCGAGATCGAGCAGATCTTCAAGGAGATCGAACTGGTCGTCATCGTCGAGACGCCCCCGCCGGGATGCTGAGGTGAGCGCCCGCCTCGTCGTCCACGTCCCCGCACTGACCACTGAGGACATATCCCCCGACTCGGTCACCGGAGCGGTCCACCGGTCGGTCACCGCTCCGGCCGTGCGCGTGGACGGCCGCGAGATCGGCGTCCGGGGTCCCGCGCGCCGCACCGAGGTGCCGCTGCGGCCCGGACGCCACCGGGTGGAGGTCATGGTCGGCCAGTCCTACGAGACGGTCCTGGTCGACCTGGGCCGCGGCGAGGAGGCCGAGCTGCGGATCGCCTACAAGCGGGACCGGGAGAGCGGCGACGACCGGCTCTACGTCGGGTCGAAACCGTACGTGGACCGGGCGCTCGCCTCGGACCGCTCGCCCGCGGCGCGGGCGGCGGGCTGCGGCGTCGGCCTGTGGGCGCTCTCGTTCTTCCTCTTCGCGGCCCTGGCCGGGGTCGCCGGGCGCTCGCTCGGGCTCGACGGCTCGCAGGCGGTCCTGTGGCCGCTGGCGGCGGCGACGGCCGTGGGGCTGATCGGCGGCGCCGTCGCCGCTCTGGCGGCGCGCCGTCCCGCTCAGGACCCCGGCGAGGTCGCCACAGCGCCCCTCCGCATGGGCGGCGGCGCGCTCGTGCTCCCCGCCGCGGTCGGCCCGCCGCCGGACCGGTCGGGCATCGTGCTGCGGGTGCGTCCGCGCCCGCGGACGCTGAACATGATCGGCTTCTCCAGCCGCCTGCGGGACACCAGGCGCAGGTCCTACTACGAGTTCTATTACAACGAGCCGGTCGACTGGGTCTCGCCGCCGCGGGTGTTCCTCGACGGCGAGGACCTGGGCGCGGCCTGGGGCCGATGGTGGATTCCGGCCGGGGCCGGGACGCACCGGCTGCGGGTGGCGATCGACGGGATCGGCGGCTGCGAAGGCGTCGGCGCCGCCGAGGAGGTCGCTCTCACCGTGGAAGGCGGCGTCGCGCATGTCGAGGCCCGGTTCAACTTCATCGCGATGGCCCATCGGCGCGAGCTGTCACGACCCGAGCTGGTCTCGCGATGGCAGCAGGTGATGCGGCGGGCCGGTCGCTACGAGGACATGTCGGATCAGGCGTTGAGCGAGCCGGACCTGGAGTTCGCCGCTCCCTGAACCGCCGCGGCCCCCGGCGGCGCGCAGCCGGGGCCGCTGCGAAGTTCGCGAGCGGGGCTCGGGTCAGAGGAGGTCGAGGACGGCCTCGACGTATTGGGCCACGCCGTCTTCGTCGTTGCCCGCCGGGGCGATCTCGTCGGCCGCCTCCTTGACCCACTCGTGGGCGTGGGGCATCGCCACCGCGTGTCCGGCGCTGCGCAGCATCGGCAGGTCGTTGGTCGCGTCGCCGAAGGCCAAGACGTCGTCCCATTCGATGTCGAACTTGTCGAGCACGACCTGGAGGCCCGCGGCCTTGTTGACGTCGACCGGGCACACCTCCAGGATGCCGACGCCCGATTCGGTGACGGTCACCTTGTCGGGGTCGACGACCCCTTGGGCGAGGGTGAGCAGCTCGGGGCCGTCAATGGTGTCGGACACGAAGTAGCCCTTGACCATCGAGCCTTCGAACGCCTCTTCGCGCGGGGTCACCTTGAGCGTGACGGCGGGCCAGGGCCAGTTGGGCATCGCGTCGCCGGAGAGGGGGCGGTGGGGCTCGGCCGGCTCGGCGATCGCGCGCAGCGGGCCGGCCTCGTTCTCGATGAGCCGCAGGGCCTCGTGGATGATCTCGCCTTCGACCGACCGGTTCGCGAGTTCGACTATCGAGTCGTCGTAGCGGCATTCGTAGACGAACGCGCCCTGGGCCATGACGAGGAAGTCGGCCGAGGGGACGTCGTTGCGGCACAGGTCGAGCAGTCGCGGGCCGCGGCCGGTGGCGCCGACGACGATGACGCCGGAGGCGGCCAGTCGCTTGAGCGCGGCCATGCTGCGGGGGGAGACGGTCTCGTCCGAGCGGACCAGCGTGCCGTCGAGGTCCGTGGCGACGAGCCGGGGGGCCTTCGAAAGGTTGATCATGCGTCCTCCTTGGTTGCCGAGCGTCGGTCCGCCATCGCCGCGCCCGTGGCGCCGGGTCAGAACCACCGCCGCAGTACGCGCGCGACGCCGTCTTCCCAGACGGAGGGGGCCACTTCGTCTGCGGCGGCGCGCACCTCGGGGGCGGCCTGTCCCATCGCGACGGCGTGCCCGGCCCATTCGAACATCGTCAGGTCATTGTGGGCGTCTCCGAATACGACGGTGTCGGCCGATGATACGCCGTAATAGTCGGCGATGCGGGCGACTCCCGACGCCTTGCTCACTCCGGGCGGACCGACGTCGATCCAGCCGTTGAACCCGACCTCGACGTGGTAGTCGGCCACGTCGAGCGCCGCGCCGTCGGCCAGGCGCATCGCGTGGGGGCAGCGGGAGCCCACGCCGTAGGGGTTGTCCGAGGCCACGCGGGCCACGAGGCGGCCGGTGGGGCGGGACACGAGGTCGTCGACGGTGATCTCACCGGCCCATTTGGCGTGGAAGTCCCGTTTGAAGCCCTTGGTGTGGTACCAGCCTTCGAGGTCCCATTCGACCGCGAACTCGACGCTCGCGTCGGCGGCGAGGAACCGCTCGACGGCGGTGCGCGTGTCGACCGACTCCTGGTGCGAGAACTCGCGCAGGGAGAGGTCGTACTCGCAGGCGCCGTGCGAGGAGGAGGCGTAGCCGAGGTCCAGGCCCAGGTCGTCGGCGGTGCGGACGGCGCCCCACACGGCGCGGCCGGTGACGATGGCGACGGGCACGCCCGCGTCGCGGACGGCGCGGATCGCGTCGATCACGGCCTTGGTGGGCCGAGTGGCCTGCTCGTGGTGGTAGTCGACGACGGTGCCGTCGAGGTCCACGGCGACGAGTTTGGGCGGGGCCTCTCGGATCGGTGTCGGGGTGTTCTCTGGCACCTCTCAACCGTAGCCGCCCCGAGATGAACGGTAAGGGGCCGAGCGGCTGAACTCACGTCGACGCCGATCAGACCAAAATTGCCCATCGGGGCCGTAGGCGGCCTACGGTTCTCACATGGCCGACATCACGATTCAGCGCGTTTACGACTACCGAGGCGACCCCGCGCCGACCGGTGCGGTGTTCCTGGTCGACCGGCTGTGGCCCCGCGGCGTCAGCAAGGCGGACATGGAGGACGTGACGTGGGCGCCCGACGCGGCGCCGTCGCCGAACCTGCGCATCTGGTTCGGGCACAGCGCCGACCGGTTCGAGGAGTTCACGGGGCGCTACCGCGCCGAGCTGGACTCGCATCCCGAGCACGCCGAGCAGATCGTCGAGGCCGCCAGGTCCGGCTCGGTGACGCTGCTCTACGCCGCGAAGGACCCGCAGGTCAACCACGCCGCGGTGCTCAAGGCGTGGTGCGAGGAGGAGATCGGCGAAAAGGGCACGTAGCGGACCTACGGGCCGCGACGCGCGCACAGGGGACGTTACGAGCCCATGACGCGTACCGGGCGGCGCGGGCCGGACCGGCCCGGAGTACACGGAGGAGGCCCCGGCGGGCGCGCCCGCCGGGGCCTCCTCGCACGTCCGGTCACTTCGGCTCGATGACGTCCTTGCCCACGTACGGCTGGAGCGCCTTCGGCACCGCCACCGACCCGTCCGGGCGCTGGTGGTTCTCCAGGATCGCCACCAGCCAGCGGGTGGTGGCGAGCGTCCCGTTCAAGGTCGCGGCCACGGCGTTGCGGCCCTGCCCGTCGCGGTACTTGACGTTCAGGCGCCGCGCCTGGAAGGTCGTGCAGTTCGACGTCGAGGTCAGCTCGCGGTAGCGGCCCTGGCTGGGCACCCACGCCTCGCAGTCGAACTTGCGGGCCGCCGACGTCCCCAGGTCGCCCGCGGCGACGTCGATGACCCGGTAGGGCAGCTCCATCTTCTGGAGCATCTGCTCCTCGTAGGCCAGCAGCCGCTCGTGCTCGGCCTCGGCGTCCTCGGGGCGGCAGAAGGCGAACATCTCCACCTTGTCGAACTGGTGGACGCGGATGATGCCGCGCGTGTCCTTGCCGTACGAGCCGGCCTCGCGCCGGAAGCACGACGACCACGCCGCGTACCGCCTCGGCTCGGGCAGCTCGCCGAGGTTCTCGCCCGAGTGGTACGACGCCAGCGGCACCTCGGAGGTGCCCACCAGGTACATGTCGTCGCGTTCGAGGTAGTAGATCTCCTCGGCGTGCTCGCCGAGGAACCCGGTGCCCTCCATGGCCTCCGGGCGCACCAGCACCGGCGGGACCATCGGCATGAAGCCGGTCGCCACGGCCTGCTGCATCGCCAGGTTGAGCATCCCCAGCTGGAGCATCGCGCCGTCGCCGGTCAGGTAGTAGAAGCGCGCCCCGGAGGTCTTCGCGCCGCGCTCGGTGTCGAGCAGGCCCAGGCTCGTGCCCAGTTCGAGGTGGTCGCGGACGCCGTCGGGGACGGTCTTCTCGCCGACCTCGCGCAGGACGGCGTAGTCGTCCTCGCCGCCGGCCGGGGCCGCGTCGGCCACCAGGTTCGGCAGCGCCTTGCCGGCCGCCTCGAAGTCGGCGGCGGTCGCCGTCACGCGCATCTCGGCGGACTTGACCTCTTCGGCGAGGGTCTTGGTGCGGTCCAGGAGCGCCTGCTTCTCGTCGGGCGCGGCCTTGGCGATCTGCTTGCCCAGGCTCTTCTGCTCGGCGCGGAGCGTCTCGAAGGACTGGAGGGCGCTGCGGTGCTCGGAGTCGGCGGACAGGAGCGCGTCGACGGCGTCGGGGGAGGCGCCGCGCTTGCGCTGGCTGTCGCGGTAGATGTCCGGGTTCTCTCGCAATGCACGCAGATCGATCACGTCCACCAGGTTACCGGCCTGGGCATCGGCGCCTCAAAGCCATATCGTGGGCGTGTGGCGGTTGAAATGAGCGAGAAGGATTTCGAGGCGGCGGTGGCGGACGCCCTCGACGAGGTGCCCCAAGAGCTGCTGGCGATGCTCGACAATGTGGTGATCCTCGTGGAGGAGGAGCCCGAGGGGCCCGACGCGAACCTGCTGGGGCTCTACCACGGGACGGCGCTGACCGACCGCGGCTGGGAGTACGGCGGGGTCCTGCCCGACACGATCACCGTCTACCGCGGGCCGACGCTGCGGATGTGCTCCTCTGTGGAGGAGGTGGTCGAGGAGGTCGCGATCACCGTGGTGCACGAGATCGCCCACCACTTCGGCATCGAGGAGCACCGCCTCCACGAGCTCGGCTGGGGCTGAACCGCCCCTCTCGCGGCGAGGCCCGCGCCCCAGCGGCGCCCGCCCGCGTTTGCGGCCCGTTCCGGCCGCTCTGGACGCAGATACCGGTAGTTCTGCGATTTACCCTCGCAGACGCGAGGGGTAGACTGCCGTATCGTGACGATGTTCCGCATCGGCGAGGCCGCCGAGCTCCTCGGGGTCAGCGCCGACACCGTGCGCCGCTGGATCGACGGCGGCCGCCTGCCCGCCTCGCGCGACGACCACGGCCACCGTGTCGTCGTCGGCGCCGACCTCGCCGCGTTCGCGCGCTCCCGGGCCGCCGCACCCGAGGCCGGGGCCGACGCCTCCTCCGCACGGAACCGCCTGCGCGGCATCGTCACCGCCGTCACCAAGGACGCCGTGATGGCCCAAGTGGATCTGCAGGCGGGCCCCTTCCGGGTGGTCTCGCTGATGAGCCGCGAAGCCGTGGACCAGCTCGACCTCCAGGTCGGGTCCGTCGCCGTCGCCGTGGTCAAGTCCACGACCGTCGTCGTCGAGCGGGCCACTCCCCCCGACCGAGAGCAGCGCCCTTGATGCGAACCGTTATCGCGATCGCCGCAGCCGCCCTCCTCGCCCTCACCGCCTGCGGAGCCGACGCCGACGGGACGGGCGAAGGAGGCGAACTCGGAGGCGCCCTCACCGTCTTCGCCGCGGCCTCGCTCACCGAGACGTTCACCGCCATCGGCGAGGACTTCGAAGCGGCCCACCCCGGCGTCGAGGTCGCGTTCAGCTTCGCGGGCAGCTCCTCGCTGGCCGCCCAGATCAACCAGGGCGCGCCCGCCGACGTCTTCGCCTCCGCGGCGCCGGCCAACATGGACACCGTCGTCGAGGCCGGGAACGCCGAGGACCCGCGGACGTTCGCGCGCAACCAGCTCGTCATCGCCGTCCCCGAAGGCGGCCCCGACGGCGTCGCCGCCCTCGCCGACCTGGCCGACCCCGGGCTCAAGGTCGCGCTGTGCGCCGAGGAGGTCCCCTGCGGGGCCGCCGCCCGGACCGCGCTCGACGCCGCCGGAGTGGCGCTGACCCCGGCCACCTACGAGACCGACGTCAAGGCCGCGCTCGCCAAGCTCACCCTCGGCGAGGTCGACGCCGCCCTGGTCTACCGCACCGACGTCGCCGCCGCCGAGGGCGTGGAGGCCGTCGAGTTCCCCGAGTCCGCGTCGGCGGTCAACGACTGCGTGCTCGCGCCGCTCGAAGGCGCGCCGAACCCGGCCGCCGCCGAGGCGTTCGCCGCCTACGTCGCCTCCGAGGAGGCGCTCGCCGTGCTCACCGCCGCCGGGTTCCAGGCCCCCTGACCGGTTGCCGCCAGGCCATGTCCACCGCCGCCCGCAGCACGCCCGGCACCGCGCGCCGGGGCCCCCGCCGCCCCGACCGGCGGCGCGTCCCCGTGGCGCTGCTCGTCCCCGCGCTCCTGGGCCTGGTCTTCCTGACGCTCCCGCTGGCCGGGCTGCTGGTCCGCGCCCCCTGGGGCACCATGCCCCGGCGGCTGGCCGAACCCGAGGTCCTCGAGGCGCTGCGGCTCTCGGTGACGACCGCGACCGCCGCGACCGGCCTGTGCCTGCTGCTGGGCGTCCCGCTGGCATGGCTCCTCGCCCGCGTCGACTTCCGCGGCAAGGGCCTCGTGCGGGCCCTGGTCACCGTGCCGCTGGTGCTGCCGCCCGTCGTCGGCGGCGTGGCGCTGCTCCTCGTCTTCGGCAGGAACGGCCTGGTCGGCCGCCCGCTCGACGAGGCGTTCGGCGTCAGCCTGCCGTTCACCACCGCCGGGGTGGTGGCCGCCATGACGTTCGTGGCGATGCCGTTCCTGGTCGTCGCCGTGGAGGGGGCGCTGCGCGGCGCCGACGCCCGCTACGAGGAGGCCGCCGCGACGCTCGGCGCCGGCCGCTGGACCGTGTTCACACGCGTGACGCTGCCGCTCGTGGCGCCCGGCATCGCCGCCGGGGCGGTCCTGAGCTGGGCCCGCGCGCTCGGCGAGTTCGGCGCGACCATCACCTTCGCGGGGAACTTCCCCGGCCGCACCCAGACCATGCCGCTGGCCGTCTACCTCGCTCTGGAGACCGATCTGGAGGCCGCGATCGTGCTCAGCCTCATCCTGCTCGCCGTCTCGGTGGCCGTCCTGGCGTGCCTGCGCGACCGCTGGACGGCCGCGCCGTGAACCCGGTGCTCGACGCCCGCCTCATCGCCGAGAGGGGTGCCTTCCGGCTCGATCTGCCGCTGCGCGTCGGCGCCGGGGAGACCGTGGCGCTGCTGGGCCCCAACGGCGCGGGCAAGACCACCGCACTGCGCGCGCTCGCCGGGCTCCACGCGCTCTCGCAGGGCCATGTGACCCTCGCGGGGCGCGACCTCGACCGCCCCGCCGAGCGGGGGGCGGGGATCTGGGTGCCGCCCGAGCGGCGCGGCATCGGCGTGGTGTTCCAGGACTATCTGCTCTTCCCGCATCTGACGGCCCTGGAGAACGTGGCGTTCGGGCCGCGCAGGCGCGGCGCCGGGCGGGCCCGGGCCCGCGAGATCGCCGCCGAGTGGCTGGCCCGGGTGGGGTTGGAGGACTTCGCGTCCCGCAGGCCGCACCAGCTCTCAGGCGGCCAGGCGCAGCGCGTGGCGCTGGCGCGGGCGCTCGCCGTGGAGCCGACGCTGCTGCTGCTGGACGAGCCGCTCGCGGCGCTCGACGCCCGGACGCGGCTCGACACCAGGGCCGAGCTGCACCGCCGCCTGGAGCGGCACGAGGGGGCGGCCGTGCTCGTCACGCACGACCCGGTGGACGCGCTCGTGCTGGCCGACCGCCTGGTCGTGGTCGAGGACGGCGCGGTGGTCCAGGAGGGCGACGCCGAGGCCGTGACCGCCAGGCCCCGCACCGATTACGTCGCCCGGCTCGTCGGTCTGAACCTGTACCGCGGCCGGGCCGAGGGGCATCGCGTCCGGCTCGGAGGCGGGACGGTCCTGACCGCGTCCGACACTATCGAGGGCGACGCCTTCGCGGTGTTCGCGCCCAGTGCGGTCGCACTGCACGCCGACCGGCCCGAGGGCAGTCCGCGCAACGTCTGGGAGGCGACCGTGGCGGGCGTCCACCGCCACGGCGACGACCTGCGCGTCCAGCTCGACGGTCCGCTGCGGGCCGCCGCCGACATCACGCCGGGCGCGGCCGCGCAGCTGGGCCTCGTCTCCGGCATGCGCGTGTGGGCGGCGGTCAAGGCCGCGGAGATCCGCGCCTACCCCGGTTAGGGGCCTCACGCCGCGACCAGTTCGGGCTTCGGCTCGGGCGCGGCCTCGGCCACCGCGGGCTCCTCGCGGGTGCCGCGCCGGACCAGCGGGACGCAGCAGGCCACGGCGGCGACGGTCGCGATGCCGATGACGACGAACGCGGTCTGCGTGGGGAGGACGCTCGAGAGCGCGCCGCCGAGGACGAATCCGATGAGTGTGGCGCCGTTGACGGTGCCGTTGACCTTGGCTCCGGCGCGGCCCCGGAAGCGCTCGGGGACGCGGCGGGCCACCGAGATCTGCATGGCCGAGTTCTGGCAGGCGTTGAGGGCGCCGCCGATCAGGTAGAGCGGCACGAGCAGGGCCACGGTCGGCAGCGGCATGCCGAAGACGACGCAGAGCACGCCGGTCACGGCCAGGCAGCCCATGAGCATCCAGGCGAGCTGCGAGTCCCGGCCGAGACGGCCGATGACGGCGGCGGCGATCCAGGCGCCGACGGCCATGCCGGCCGTCCACGAGGCGTTGATGAGCCCGTAGGTGCTCTCGGAGGCGCCGTAGACCTCGCGGACGAGGAAGACCTCGAGGACGTTGACCGAGCACAGGCAGGCGATGACCACGGCCATGCCGATGACCATGGTGGTCAGGAGCCGGTCGCCGCGCAGGTTCCAGGCGGGGGCCTCGGCGGCGCCGACCGCGGCGGGCTCGCGGCGGACGCCGCCGCGGCGGGTGCGGATGTCGCAGCAGAGCGCGGCGCGCAGGAGGGCGCAGCAGGCGGCGACCACGAGCGCGGCGTCGGTGCCGTGGGCGGCGACGACGAACCCGGCAGTGGCGGGGCCGGCGGTCATGCCGACGAGCGTGCCGGTCTGGACCATCGCCACGGCGCGCGGCAGGTCGTCCCCTTTGGCGATGGCCGGGACGAGGGCGCTGACGGTCGGGCTCAGCAGCGCGGTGCCGCTGGCGTTGAGGACGACGAGTGCGAGCAGGAGCGGCAGGTCGTCGGTGACGATCATGCCGATGATGGCGGCGGCCTGGAGCAGGCCGCTGGCGACCATGAGGGCGCGGCTGTCGAAGCGGTCGGCCATGCGGCCGGTGAGCGGCGCGAGCAGCACCAAGGGGAGCGTGGCGCAGAAGATGAGGGTGGCGACGGCCGCGCCGCCCAGGCCGGTGGACTGGAGGTGGAGGACGAGGGCGAAGTCGGCGGTGAACATGGCCGTGCCGCCGAGGAGGGCGCAGGCCATGGCGGCGTGGATGTCGGACCAGCGGGTGCCGTCGAGCGGGGATGTGAAAGTCATACTTCGAAAGTACACTTTCATATCTTGATTCGAAAGACCTTTTTCAGATTTTCTTCGAGATTTTTCAGCGGCTCACTCGGGCAGGTGCGGGAAGAGCCGCGCGCCGTAGTTCCAGATCATGGTGCCGTCCTCGGCGTCCTCGGTCTCCATGCGCTTGAAGGTCCGCCGGGTATAGGGCTCCAAGAGGGCCTCCAGGCCCCGCTTGATCTCCTCCGCCTCTTCGAGCGTCAGGCGCATCCGGCTCTGCGTGAACATCGCGGCGTCGCGGACCTCGGCGTCCATCTCGTACTTCCGGGCCTGCCAGCGCTCGAAGTACTCCTCGGTCTTCTCGGCGAGGGCCTGCGAGGCCGCGGCCTCGGCGAGCTTGACGCTCTGCGGCGAATCCGCCTCGGCCCCGAAGCTGAAGCTGTGCATGCCGATCCGCCACACCCGTTCGCGCGCGTCGCCGCGGCTGGGGGCCTCCTCGATGAACCCGGCCTTGGCGAGCGTCCGCAGGTGGTAGCTCATCGCGCTCGGGGTCATGCCCGCCACCTCGGCCACCTCGGTCGCGGTCGCGCCGTCCTTGCCCTCCAGCGCGCAGGTGCCCAGGAAGTCCCAGACCGCCAGGCGGGCCGGGTGCGCCAGCGCCCGCAGCACCTCCGGGTCGGAGATCTTCGGCCCCCGGAACGGAGCGGGCTCCCCCGAGCCCTCCGGCACGACCGGCGGCGCGGGGAGTTTCGGCGGTACGGGCGGCTTCGGCGGCTTCGGCGGCTCGGGCATGGCGGGCCCCGGTTTCGAAGCAGGCGTTTCAGGCATGCCTCTAGCTAATCACGCCCCGCGGCCGCCGCAGACGGATGCTCAGATGCCCGCCGCCGCGCGGGCACGGCAACGGACGCGAGGGCGACTCGGGAAGTGCTCAGCTGCCCGCCGCGCTGGCGCTCGCCACCGCGGCGGCCGTGACCGCAGCCATCATCGCCGCCTGCGCCGCCTCGACCGCCTTGCGCGCGGCGTCGGTCGCCCACGAGCCCTCAGAGATGTCCTTGAGCGCCTTGCGGACCTCGCGCTGGTTCCGCCCCGGCAGGGCGACCGAGTGCATCTTGAGCGCGTAGACCAGCGAGGCGAGCGCGGCGGTGCGGGCGTCGGGGGCCGTCCCGGCGTCCACGGCGGCCTCGAGCCGGGCGCGGGCGTCGGCCTCGGCGGTCGGGTCGGCCGGCAGGTACCGGTGGAACGGGAAGACGCCGAGGAGCCGGTCGCGGTTGAAGCGCAGCACGCCGCGCGCGACGAGGTCGTCGAGCACGGTCTGCGTCAGGCCCTTGGAGGCGCGCTGGACCACCGCCTGCGGCTTGCGCGGCTTGTCCTCGCCGATACGGCGCAGCACCTCGTCGAGGAGCCGGTCGCCGGTCGGACTCGCGTCGAGGACGCGGACCCGCTTGTCCACGACGTCGATGCGCTCGGCCATCGTCAGCTCCAGCATGATCGCGCCGCCGAGCCCGATCTCGAGGTGATCGGCCCGGTTGCGGCCCGAGGCGTCGTCGTAGGCGAGCAGCAGCAGTTCGTCGACCAGAGAGACCATGCCCTCCACCCTAGGACGCGCCCGCCTCCCGCGCGGGTCCGCCCTGACTGCCGCTCTCGCGCAGGCGCCGCAGCCAGTCGGCGGCGTCGGCGAAGTCCTCGTCGGTCAGCCCCGGCGGCGGCGCGACCGGCGCGTCGGCGTGGTCGCGGCGGTAGGAGCCGAGGTAGCGGACGTCGGCGCAGATGCGGCGCAGGCCCATGAGCGCCTCGCCCATGCGGGCGTCGGCCAGGTGCCCGGCGCAGTCCAGGAAGAACGCGTACCGGCCGAGGCCCTCGCCGGTGGGGCGGGACTCGATGCGGGTCAGGTTGATGCCGCGGATGGCGAACTCGGTGAGGACGCCGAGGAGGGCGCCCACCCGGTCGTGGTCGATGTAGACCACGAGCGAGGTGATGTCGTTGCCGCTGGGCTCGGGCGGGGGGCAGGGCCGCACCACGTGGACGAAGCGGGTCTCGGCGGCGGTGTTGTCGCCGATGTCATACGCCTGCACGGGAAGTCCGGCGGCCTCGGCGGTGAAGGGGGCGCATACGCACGCGTCGAACTCGCCGGAGCGGACGCGCTCGGCGGCCTCGGCGGTGGACAGGGCGTCGACGGCCCGCGCCCGCGGCAGCTCGCGGCGCAGATAGCGGCGCACCTGGGCGAGGCCGTGCGGGTGCGAGGCGACGGTGGCGATCGCGTCGAGGGGCTTCGCGGAGGCGAGCACGAAGGTGACCGGCAGGACGGCCTCCCCGGCGATGACGAGCGGGTCGCCGCCCACGAGCTCGTCGACGGTGACGGGGACGGTGCCCTCCTGGGAGTTCTCGAGCGGCACGAAGCCGGCGTCGACCTCGCCGCGGCGCACCGCGTCGAGGACCTCGGCGATCGAGGGCATCGGGGTGGTGCGCGCACCCTTGGCGGCGGGCAGGCGGCGGAGCGCGGCCTCGGTGAACGTGCCGCGCGGCCCCAGGTAGGCGAACTCCATGCGCCAACGCTAGCAAGCCCGCCGGGGCGCGCTCTCCAAGCGGCCGAGCGGCCTCCCGCTGAGATGGCCGTCTCACTGGAACCCCGCCGTGGACGGGCCTGCCGCGGTCACGTATGCTTGTCGAGCCCAAGCGGAGTTCCGCGGTGGTAAGCCGGTGAAAACGAGATGCGGCGCAATGCGTCACGTGTCAGGATCACTGAGCGCCCCCATCGTCTAGAGGCCTAGGACGCCGCCCTTTCAAGGCGGTAACACGGGTTCGAATCCCGTTGGGGGTACGGCCAGACGCGATGCCGATCACTCGGAATCGCCTGGTATAACTGAAGAGGTCTTGCGACCTTGAAGGATTTCGATCCGAGTTCAAGGTCCCGTGGAGCAGTTAGGAGTGCTCGCCGCCCTGTCAAGGCGGAGGTCGCGGGTTCAAATCCCGTCGGGACCGCAGACGGCCCCGGTGCATCGCACCGGGGCTTTTCGCTTGCCTCGCGCGCTTCGCGGCGGACGGACGCCGCTTTGACAGGGCGTCGTCCGCCCCTGTCGCGCCACCCCCGGCCTCGCGGATCAAGGGCCCCGAACGTCGCCGCGCGCCCGCCGTTCGAGCACTCCGGCGAGGGCCTGGGCGGTGCGGGCCACGGTCCGGTCCGCGTCGCGGGCCAATCGCGGCAGCACCTCCAGCGCCAGGGGGCCCGGCAGTTCGGCGGCCGCCTGGACCAGCCGCAGCCGCGCCGCGGCGTCCCCGGCGGCGAACTCGTCGAGCAGCGCGCGCCGTATCCGGTCGGCCGCTCCCCCGTCGCGCGCCATCGCCCCCAGGACCTCGGCCGCCTCCACGTCGTTCGCGCCCTCGACGACCATGTCGAGCAGTGCGGGCACCGCTTCGGGCGCACCGCGAGCCCCCAGCGCCAGGGCGGCGTGCCCGCGGACCGCCGCGTCCGGGTCCCCGAGCGCGTCCGCGAGCGCCGCGGCCGCCTCGTCGCCGGGGTCCTCGGCGAGCGCCTGCGCCGCGCGCCGCCGGACGTCCACGTCCGGCGACTCCAGGCCGGGCGCCAGGCTCGCCGCGGTGTCGCGCTCCGCCCGCGCGAGCGCCCACCGCAGCGCCCCTGCCACGTTCGGGTCGGATTCGGTCAGGATCGCTTCGGCCAGCAGCGGAGCGGGCGCGTCCGCCGACGGGGCCAGGACGGCCTGCTGCCGCCTCGCGGCGCTCGGCGAGCCGAGCCCGTGCAGGAGCTCGACGATGCCCAGGACGTCCTCCCAGCCGGACGGCTCCGACGCGTCGACCGCGCGGAGCCGCCGCAGCAGCTCCCGCTCCCGGCTCAGGCGCGCTTCGCTCTCCCGGATGAGGTCGCCGATGAGCGCCGCGGGCGTGAAGCCCGGGTCGTCCAGCACCCGGCCGATCTGGCGCAGCGACAGGCCCAGCGTGCGCAGGCTCTCGACGTGAAAGATCCGCCGAATGTCCTCATCGGCGTATTCGCGATAGCCGCTCACGGTGCGGCCGGTCGGCCGCACCAGCCCGAGGGCGTCATAGTGCCTGAGCATCCTCGCGCTCACGCCCGAGCGGCGCGCGACCTCACCGATCAGCACGCGGTTCTCCGCCGAGCGCGACGATCCGTTTCGCCTCGTCGACGTCGAGCTCGAAGCCCGCGTCCGGGTCGAGCAGGAGCCGCTCCGTGGCGCTCGCGTGCGCGCGGACGACCGGGTCGCCGTCCTCCATCGCCTCCTGCAGCACCGCATCGGCCGCCCCGCCGAGTGCGACGAGGGCGCGGCTGAGGCTGAGCCGCGTCTCCCGGTCGCCGCGGCCGAGCAGCGCGGCCAGCTCCCCGGCCAGTGCGCCCTCCCGCCCTTCGGGCACGAGGGCGACGGCGGCGCGCCAGGCGCTGCGGGCGACCTCGTCGTCGGGGTCGCGCAGCAGGGGCCGCGTGATCGCGGGCCACGCGTTCGCGTCCCCGATCTTGGACAGGGTGTGCAGTGCCTGGCTGCGGGCCTGGGCCCGCTCCGAGCGCAGCTCCGTGCGCAGCCTCGGGACGGTGAGGTCCGCCGGGAGGCGGGTCAGCGCCCACGTGAGCATGTCGCGCACGAAGAAGTCCGGTTCGACCGCGCACCGCTCCACGAGCGCGTCGAGCAGCGCCGGGTGAGGGTGGGTGCCGGCCGCCAGGGCGGCCTTGAGCCGCGTGGACGGGGCTCCGGCGGACAGGGCGCCCATCAGGCGCGGGTCCGGTGGTCTCTCGTGTGCCGTGGTCATGGGGCATCACCTCCAGGCCCCAAGTCAAGACCTTGTCACCGTGTCAATGTCAAGCCCATAAGGCGGCCGGGACTCAGGCCGCCGTCCCGCGGTCTCGGCGGGAGGCCGGACGGGGAGGCCCTGCCGACCGGTCGCGGCGGCCGGTCAGCGCCAGTCGTCCGGCTCGGGTTCGGGGTCCCGGTCCTCGTCCAGGGCGGCGGCGGCCTCCGGGTCGGGGGGCGGGCCCTCCTCCCAGGACTCGCGCATGGACCCGGCCCGGTCGCGGTCGTCCTCGGTCACGTGGATCTCGCCCAGATCGGCGTCGCCGTCCGAGGTCTCCTCGGCGGTCAGCTCGCCGTCGTCGACGAGCGTCCCCGCCCTCGGGTCCGGTCCCTCCCGCCATTCGTCCGAGACCGACGCGCTCGGCACGTCCGGCTCCTCGGAGGCGAGCTCCTCCTCCAGGGGGACGCCGCGCCGCTCCTCTGCGGGCGTCGTGCCGTACCGGTCCGCGCCCTCGTAGTCGTCGGCGTCGAGGATCGCGTCCTCCACGGGCTGCTCGCTCTGCTCCATGTCGTCGATCCACTCGAACGCGTCCTTGTCGTCGGTCGAGTAGGGCTCACGGTCGGCCATCGCTCCTCCTTCGCTGGCCGTGGGGGTTACCCCCGGCGGCGGCGCGTAATCAGGCCGCCGCGCGGTGCACGGCCGGATTACCCTCATCGCATGACATGGACTGCGCCCGAGATCACCCGTTCCGAGCCCGAGGGGGCCGCCTCCGAGCGGGTGCTCCTCGAGGGATTCCTCGACCACCACCGCGACACCCTCCTGGCGAAGTGCGCCGGACTCGACGAGGAGCAGCTCAAGCGCGCCTCGGTCCCGCCCTCCGCGCTCTCCCTGCTCGCGCTCGTCCGCCACCTCACCGAGGTCGAGTACAGCTGGTTCTGCGAGCGCGTGGACGGGCAGCGGGAGGAGCACCTGCCCTACTACGGGCACGACGACGACCCCGACGCCGACTTCACCGAGGCCGGGCGGGCCGATCCGGCCGAGGCGTTCGAGCGCTTCCGGACGGCCGTCAAGGACGCGAAGCAGGCCGCCGGGCGGCACGGCCTCGACCACACCTTCGAGCACCCGCACCACGGCACTACCAGCCTGCGCTGGGTCTACCTCCACATGATCGAGGAGTACGCGCGCCACAACGGCCACGCCGACCTCATCCGCGAGCGCGTCGACGGCCGCACCGGGGCGTAGCCCTTCCGCGGGGCACAGGCGGCGCCTGCGCCCGGTGGGCCGGCGCGCCGCCGAGGACGGCGACCCGATGCACCACAGTGGATTCATGGACAGTCCCATGAACGCGTAGGAATTTCAAAACTGATTCACTGAGCGTTCACGTTCAGCGTCGATATTGTGTTGCATGACGAACAGCGAGCCCGCTCCACCCGCCGGGACGGACCTGCCGCCCGACCGGTTCCTCGACCGGGAAGAGAGCTGGCTGCGCTTCAACGGCCGCGTCCTCCGCCTCGCCCAGTCCCCCGAGCTGCCGCTGCTCGAACGGGTCCGCTTCCTGTCCATCTTCTCCTCCAACCTCGACGAGTTCTTCATGGTCCGCGTCGCGGGGCTCATGCGCCGCATCGCCACCGGCCTGCCCGTGCGCACCTCCTCGGGCCTGCACCCCCAGAGCGTCCTCGAACGCACCGCGGACATCGCCCGCCGCCTCAGCCTCGAACACGCCCGCTGCTTCCGCGAGGAGGTCGCCCCGCTCCTGGCCGCCGAGGGCATCGAGATCCTGCGCTGGGAAGCGCTGGAGGAGGACGAGCGGCGGCTCATGCACGAGCTCTTCCGCACCCGCATCTACCCCGTACTCACGCCCCTCGTCGTCGACCCCGCGCACCCCTTCCCCTACATCTCCGGCCAGTCCCTCAACCTCGCCGTGCAGGTCCGCGACCCCCGCACCGGCGCCATGCGCTTCGCCCGCGTCAAGGTCCCGCCGCTGCTGCCGCGCTTCATGGCCGTCGCCCCCGGCCGCTTCGTGCCCTTGGAGGACGTCATCGCCTCCCACCTGGGCCAGTTGTTCGGCGGCATGGACATCGTCGCCCACCACACCTTCCGCGTCACCCGCAACCAGGACCTGGAGATCGACGAGGACATCACCGAGAACCTCCTCCAGACCCTCGAACGCGAGCTGCTGCGCCGCCGCTTCGGGCCCGTGGTGCGCCTCGAAGTCGAGGACACCGTCGACCCCGTCGTCCTCGACCGGCTCACCGCCGAACTCGGCGTCGACGAGAGCGCCGTCTACCGCCTCCCCGGGCCGCTCGACCTGTCCGGCCTCGACGCCATCGCCGACCTCGGACGCCCCGAACTGAAATATCCTCCCTTCCGGCCCTCTGAGGCCGCGCTGCCGCCCGACGCCGATCTGTTCGCCGTCATGCGCGAGCGGGACGTCCTGGTCCACCACCCCTACGACTCGTTCACCGCCTCGGTGGAGCGGCTCATCGAAGAGGCCGCCGCCGACCCGCAGGTGCTGGCCATCAAGCAGACCCTGTACCGCACCAGCGGCAAGTCCCCGATCGTCGACGCCCTCATCAGCGCCGCCGACGCCGGGAAGCAGGTCGTGGTCGTCGTGGAGATCAAGGCCCGCTTCGACGAGCAGGCCAACATCGACTGGGCGCAGAAGCTCGAACAGGCCGGCTGCCACGTCATGTACGGGATCGTGGGCCTCAAGACCCACTGCAAGCTCGCGCTCGTGGTGCGCCAAGAGCACGACGGGAGCCTGCTTCGCTACAGCCACATAGGCACCGGCAACTACCATCCGAAGACCGCGCGGCTCTATGAGGACTTCGGGCTGCTGACCACCGACCAGGCGGTGGGCGAGGACGTGAACGCCGTCTTCAACCACCTCACCGGGTACTCCCGGTCCGAGGAGCACCAGCGGCTCCTGGTGGCGCCGCATTCGCTGCGGCAGGGGCTGATCGAGCGGATCGAGCGCGAGATCGCGAACCACCGCGCGGGCCTGCCCGCGAGCATCCGCTTCAAGTGCAACTCGCTGACCGACATGGACATGATCGACGCGCTCTACCGCGCCGGCCGGGCGGGCGTGCCGGTCGACCTGCTCGTCCGCGGCATCTGCGCGCTGCGGCCCGGGGTGCCGGGCCTGTCCGACAACATCCGCGTCCACAGCGTCCTCGGCCGCTTCCTGGAGCACTCGCGGGTGTACGTGTTCGCGAACGCCGGGCGCCCGGAAGTATGGTTGGGGTCGGCGGACCTGATGCACCGCAACCTGGACCGCCGCGTCGAAGTGCTGGTGCAGGTGACCGGCGAGGAGCACCGGGACCGGCTCATGACGATGCTCGAACGCGGGATGGACGGGGACGTCCGGACGTGGCGTCTCGGCCCGCTCGGCCTGTGGTCCCGCCCGCGAGGCGGCGTCGACCTCCAAGAGGAGTACATGCGGGAGCACCGCTTACCGGTCGTCACAGGAGTGCAGTTGAACCAACCCGAGATCTTCGCCGCGGGCGCCGTGCTGTGGCGCCGCGGCGAGCGCGAGCCCGAGGTCGCGCTCGTCCACCGCCCCAAGTACGACGACTGGTCGTTCCCCAAGGGCAAGCTCAAGAAGGGCGAGCACCTGCTCGCGGCGGCGCAGCGGGAGGTGTTCGAGGAGACCGGCGTCCGGCCCGTCCTCGGCCGGCCTTTGGCGCCCTCGTTCTACGACAAGGAGGGCCGCCTCAAACGCGTCGACTACTGGTGCGCCACGGCGTCGCCGGGGGCGGCCGGGCGGGCGGCGGACCCGGGCGAGGTCGACGGCATGGAGTGGGTGCCGTTGAGCCGGGCCCGCGATCGGCTCACGCACGAGCGGGACCGGCCGGTGCTGGACGAGTTCGCCGCGCACGGCGAGCGCGCGACGGTGCCGTTCGTCTTCGTGCGCCACGCCGTCGCGCGGTGCAAGGCGGACTGGTTCGACCGGGACGAGCTGCGGCCGCTCAACCGGCGCGGACGCGAGCGCGCGGGGCAGTTGGCGGCGCTGCTGTCGGGCTATGCGATCGGGGAGGCGTACAGCGCCACCAGCTCCCGGTGCCTGGAGACGCTGCTGCCGTACTGCGCGGCCGCGGGCGTGCCCGTGACGGGCCTGCCGGAGCTCACTCCCGGGACGGGCGGGCCGGGCGGCGCGGCGGAGCGGATCGACCGGCTCCTCGCCGAGGGCCGTCCGGCGGTGGTCTGCGGCCACGGGGAGACGATCGACGAGCTGGCGGCGCACTTCTGCCGCCGCCTGGGCGCGGCGGCGCCGGACGGCCCGCCGCTGGAGAAGGGCTCGTTCCGGGTCTTCCACACCGCCGCCGACCGGATCGTGGCCGCCGAGCGCCACGACTAGGTCGGGCGCCCGGCGCTCCTCCGCCTTACCGCTCCTCGGAGCCCTGTCCGGCGGCCGGGTCGAAGCGCCCGTCGACCGCGACCTCGGTGATCCACAGCCGGAGCCGGTGGAGGTCGCGGCAGCCTTCGATGGCCTGGCGCTGCTCGGCGTCGGCGCCCTGCGACTTCTTCTCCAAGAGGTCGAACAGGACGTGGCGCATCTCTTCAAGGCCCTTCTCGAGACCTTTCTCGAGGCCCTCCTCAAGGCCCTTTTCAAGGCCCTCCTCGCGGAGGCGGTCACTGTAGGCCGAGTGGTACGGCCGCGACTTGGTCTGCATCAGGGTCTCCAGCAAGGTTCCGATCTCTTTCGCGAACAGTTCGAGCAGATACATGGTGTAGTCGACTGCGCGCTGCGTCTCAACGCTACCGAGCGCCGCGTCCAGAAAGACGACCACCGGTTCGACCGCGTCGGTCGGCCCGGTGGACGCCGGGGCGCTCGCGGTTCAGGCTTTTGCTGCTTCGAGGGTGGGGTAGTCGAGGTAGCCCTCCTCGTCGCCGCCGTAGGCCAGGTAGCCCGGGCGCAGCGCGTTGATCGGCGCGCCGAGGCGAAGGCGCTCGACCAGGTCCGGGTTCGCCAGGAACGGCCGCCCGAAGGCGATCAGGTCGGCGCCCGCTTCCAGCAGGCGCTCCCCCTTGCTCCGCCCGCCGTCGGCCGGCAGCGTGTCGCCGCGGCCGAGCACCGGGTTGGCGATCAGCGCGCCCCTCCAGTGCCGCCGCAGCGCGCCGAACAGGGGCTCCTCCGGGTCGGCGTAGACCACGTGGAGGTAGGCGAGCCCGGCCGGGGCCAGCGCGTCGAGCAGCGCCGGGAACAGCGCGTCGCCGTCGTCCATGTGGATGCCGTTGTCGGGGTTGCCCGGGGAGATCCGCAGGCCGGTGCGCTCGGGCCCGACTGCCTCGGCGACGGCCTCGGCCACTTCGACGACGAAGCGAATGCGGTTCGCGATCGTCCCACCGTAGGCGTCGTCGCGGCGGTTGGTGCTGGTGGCGAGGAACTGGTTGAGCAGGTACCCGTTGGCGGCGTGGACCTCCACGCCGTCGAAGCCCGCACGGATCGCGTTGCGGGCGGCGGCGACGAACGCCTCCCGCGTCTCGCGGAGGTCCTCGGCGGTCATCTCGCGCGGCACCGGCGCCTCGCGCTTGCCGTTCGGGGTCTGGATGCGGCCGGGCATCGGGATCGGCGAGGGCGCGATCGGGTGGAGGCCGCCGGTCTCGGCGTGGCCGATGCGCCCGCCGTGCTCGATCTGGAGGAAGATCCGCCCGCCCGCCTCGGCGACCGCGCCGGTGACGCGCCGCCACCCCTCCACCTGCTCCTCGTCGAAGATCCCGGGGATGTTCGGGTAGGTGAAGCCGACCTGCGCGGGCGTGGCCGCCTCGGCGACGATGAGCCCGGCGGAAGCGCGCTGGGCGTAGTACTCGGCCATCATCGGGCGCGGCACGCCCGCAGGGGTGGCGCGGTTGCGGCTCATCGGGGCCATGACCAGCCGGTTCGGCAGGTCCAGCGATCCGATCCGGGCGGGTTCGAAGAGGCTCGGGGCCTGGTTCGCGTTCGTCATGCCGGTACCGTAGAACCTGACACCAATGTCAAGTTCAATGGAATGTGGTGAAGACCATGCGGATCGGCGAACTCGCGCGGCGCACGGGCGTGAGCGAGCGCTCCCTGCGGTACTACGAGCAGCAGGGCCTGCTGGCCTCGGAGCGGACCCCCGGCGGGCACCGCGAGTACGCCGCGTGGGCGGTCGACCGGGTGGTCCGCATCCAGGTGCTGTTCGCGGCGGGCCTGAACAGCGAGGCGGTGGGCCGCATCCTGCCGTGCATGCGCGACAGCGACGGCGGCCCGAACGAGTCCGCGACGCCGTGGCTGGTCGAGGAGCTGGCCTCCGAACGCGACCGCATCGACCGCGCGATCACCGACCTGGCGCGCACGCGCGAGATCCTGGACGAGGTCATCAGCACGGCCCGGCTGCCCGAAGCGGGCGAGCCGGGCCGTTGACCGACCGGAACGCTCAGCGGCGCAGGCGGATCGAGTCGATGTAGACCCCGCCGGCGCGGAACCGGAGATAGAGGTCCCGCGTGCCCTCGGCCCCGTGCAGCGGCGCCGAGGCGTCCTCGAACCGCTGGAGGTCGCCGGTGATCGGGACGGCCACCTCCGCTAGGACCGGCCCGTCGGCCGCGTCCGCGCGGACCTCGATCACGGGGTCGGCCAGGTCCGCCCAGTCGGCGGCCGTGGTGGCGCAGCGCAGCTCGACCGCCGTCGCGCCGTCGAGCACCGCCCGGGTGAAGCCGACGTGGTCGCCCGGCCGCCGCGAGCCCACCGAGTGGTAGCCGCCGCGGCGGTCGGCGGTGTTGCGCTTCGAGACCTCCCAGTACGTCACGCCCCGGCTGATCGTCGCGGCCTCCCAGACGTTGCGCGTCTCGGCGAGGTCGAGCGGCGCGATCGCCCCGCCCCGGATCCGCACGTCCTTGCCGGGCCCCTCGGCGTCGGGGCCCGCGACGAACCGGTACCGGCCGGTCTCGACGATCCGCTCGCCCCGCGAGGCGTCCCAGACGAACAGGTCGGCCGGGTCGATCGCGATCACCGCCCGCCGCGTCTCGCCGGGCGCGATGTCCTTCTCCCGCTTGAACCCGGCGAGCTGCTTGCGGGGCACGCGCTCGCCGTAGGCCGATTCGCGCGCGGCGGCGAACACCAGCAGGACCTCGTCGGAGGCCCGCTCGCCGGTGTTGGTCACGTCGAACGCCACCGTGAACGGCGCGTCGGCCGGAACCTCGTCGGGCGCTTCCAGATCGCCGTACGCGAAGGAGGTGTACGTCAGGCCGTGGCCGAAGCCGTAGACCGCCTCGGCGTCCGAGTACCGGTAGGTCAGGCCCGCCGAGATCACGTCGTATTCGAGCATGTCGACCGCGTTGACCCGGAACTCCTCGGTCCGCGGGCCCGGCTGGGGCAGCGATTCGATCCCCGCGAGCCAGGTGGAGGTGAGCCGCCCGGCGGGCGAGAAGTCCCCGAGCAGGGCCTCGGCCAGCGCGGTCCCGGCCGCCTGCCCGGCGTGCGAGGTGTAGACGATCGCGGCCACGTTCGGGTCGGCGGCGAGCTCGCCGATCGCGAGCGGGTAGGAGGAGACGACCACGACGACGGTGCGGCCGGGCTTGGCGGCGGCGACGGCGCGCGCCAGGTCGGCCTGGCGCGGCGCCAGGTCGAGCCCGGGCCGGTCGAAGCACTCGCGGGCGTTCATCAGCGGGTGGTTGCCGACCATGACGACGGCGTAGTCGGCCTCGGCCGCGACCGCGGCGGCGGCCGCGGGGCCGTCGGCGATCGTCGTCTCGGTCAGCGGCGCGCCCGGCCGCCCCTTGGCGAGCGGGAGCGTCCCGTCCTCGGCGACGCCGACGTGGAAGGCGTCGGCGGCGCTGATGTCGGCCTCGACGTGGTTGAGCCCGAAGATCGTGACCTCGCGCCGGTCCCCGCGCGCGGTCTCGGCCCGCTCGCCCGCCTGGCGGTAGTGGAAGTTCTGGAAGGTGAACCAGGCGTTGGCATCGACCATCTTCTCGTCGGCGGCGGCGAGCAGCGGGCCCTCGCCCTTGCCGCTGGCGCCGATCTGGTTGGTGAAGCTGGCCGGGCCGTCGTTCCGGGAGAGGATGTCGGCGCTGACGAACCTGCCGTTGCCGACGTTGCGGAACATGTACTGGTCGTGCGCCCAGTCGTAGATCTCGAACGACTCGTCCGCGCCGACCGTCTCGGCCGTGGCGCTCAGGACGCCCTCGGGCCCGGCGGTGACGTGGCGCCCGTCCCAGGACCAGGACACGACGTCGTTGCCGGTGTGGTGGGCGACGTTCGCCTCGCCGAGCCGCTCGGTGAGCGCCTGGAGCGGGGTGACGCGGTGCTCGTCGGCGACCTGGGGGCGGTAGTAGTCGCGCAGGTTGTGGTCGGCCAGGGGGCCGACCACGGCCACGCGCGGCGCGGGCGGCAGCGGCAGCAGCCCGCCCTCGTTCTTGAGCAGCACGAGCTGCTCGCGGGCGGCCTGGAGCGCGAGCTCGCGCGATTCGGGCTTGGTGTGCGCGTCGGCGCGGACCTCGATCCGGTTGTACGGGCACGCGTCGCCGTCCAGGCGCCCGGTGCTGACCATGAACGTCAGCCAGTCGCGCACGACCCGGTCGGCGTCGGCCATGGTGAGCCCGAACAGGCCGCGCCGGATCGCTTCGGCCGCACCGGCGTTGAACGGGAGGTCGGAGCCGTCGCGCAGGTGCGTGTGCCCGGCCTTGACCATGAGGCCGCAGGCGTGGACGAAGATCTCCTCGCTGTCGACCTCGCGCCCCTCCTCGGCGGCGAGGGCCAGCGGGTAGGGCACGTCGCGGCCCTCGGGGGTCTCCCAGGTGTCGAAGGGCGCGCCCTTGGTGGTGTTCAGGTTGACCGAGTCCCAGCCGTCGGGCAGGAACATGAAGCCGCCGGGGGCCCATTCGCTGCGGAGGACGTCCATGATGGGGCTGACGACCGAGGGCACGCCGTTGACGAGGTTGTAGGCGGTCATCGCGCCCAGCACGGCGCCGGCCTCGACGGGCTTGCGGTAGGGCACGGCCTGGTACTCGTGGAGCGCGCGGACGCCCATCGAGGCGGAGGTCCGGTGCCGGTGCAGCTCGTGGTTGTAGCCCAGGAAGTGCTTCATCTGCGGCAGGACCCGCACGTACTCGGGGTGGCGGCCGCGCAGCCCGTGGGCGTAGGCGGTGACCATGGCGCCGACGTGGAGGGGGTCCTCGCCGAAGCCCTCCTCGTAGCGGCCGGCCAGCGGGTTGGAGCGGATGTCGGCGACGGGCCCGAAGGCGGCCAGGACCTCGGGGTCGCGCTCGCGCATCTCGGTGGCGACGACCTCGCCGATGCGTTCGAGCAGCTCGGTGTCCCACGTCGCGCCGAGGCCGATGGCCTGCGGGAACAAGGTGGCGTCGGCGTGGTGGCCGGAGCCGTGGAGGACCTCGGCGAAGCGGTTGCCGTGCGCGGGGAGGGTGCGGCCGTCGGCGAGGGTCATCTCGGGGACGCCGTCGAAGCAGCGCAGTTTCTGCTCGTCGGTCATCAGGGCCAGGATGGCCTCGACGCGTTCGGCGACCGGCAGAGCGGGGTCGAGGTAGTCGGCGGAGTGGTCACCCGGGCGCGGGTGTCCGGTGTCGGCAGGGCCCATGTGCTTCCGATCGTCGGGTACAGGTCCCCCGACATTACGACGCATGACCCGACTAATTCAAGGTGATATTGAACGCTCCCGCCGTTTCGTTACGATCACTCCATGCTCCCCCGGCCCGCCGCCACCGCGCTCGGCATCGATTTCGGCACCTCGCACACCATCGCCGTCGTCCGCCGCGCCGACGGCTCCGTGCGGCCCCTGCTGTTCGACGGCTCGCCGCTCATGCCCTCGGCGGTGTGCGCGGACGCCCAGGGGGGCCTGCTGGTCGGCCGCGACGCCCTCCACGGCGGACGCCGCCACCCCGAGCGCTTCGAACCGAACCCCAAGCGCCACATCGACCGCGCGACCGTGCTCCTGGCCGACCGGGAGTTCCCCCTCGTCGAGACGGTCGCGGCGGTCCTGCGGGCGGTGGCCGACGAATGCCGCCGCGTGGTGGGCCCCCCGCAGCAGGTCACCGTCACCGTGCCGGCCGAATGGGGCCCGGCCCGCCGCCGCGTCGTCGAGGACGCCGCCGTCCGCAGCGGCCTCGGCGCGGTGCGGCTCGTGCCCGAGCCGGTCGCGGCCGCCACCTACTTCGCCAAGGCCCTTGGGCACCACGTCGCCGCCGGATCGTCCATCGTGGTCTACGACCTGGGCGCGGGCACCTTCGACGCGAGCGTCGTGCGGCGCACCGCGCACGGCTTCACGACCGTGGCCCTGGACGGCCGGGGCGACCTGGGCGGCCTCGACATCGACGCCGCGGTCGTCGAGCACCTGGCCGCGACCTACGGCGATCACGAGGGCTGGCGGCGGCTCGTCGACCCCGCCACCGCCGAGGAGCGCCGATGGTTCCGCGAGTTCCAGGAGGAGATCCGCGGCGCCAAGGAGCGCCTGTCGCGCCACCAGCAGGCCGACCTCGCGATCCCGCTGCTCGACGTGGAGGCGCACCTGACGCGCACCGAGCTGGAGCAGATCGCCGCCCCGCTCCTGGAGCGCACCGTCGACGTGACGCGGTCGGTCGTCCGCGCCGCCGGGCTCGACGTCGCGCGCAGCGCGGGCGTCTTCCTCGTCGGCGGCGCGAGCCGGATGCCGCTGGTGGCGACGATGCTGCACCGCGCCCTGGGCCTGCCCCCGACCGTGCTCGACCAGCCGGAGGTCGTCGTCGCCGAGGGCAGCGTGCTGTGGACCGGCCCCCCGCTCCCGGCCGCGCCGCCGCAGCCGCCCGCGCCCCGGCCGGTGACGCCGCAGCCGCAGTACCGGCCGCAGCGGACGCCGCCCGCCCCGCAGGCGGCCCCCGCCTCCCCGCAGCGGTCGCTGCCGCCGAGCCCGCCCGGGGACGGCGAGCAGGCCCCGCCGCCGAGCCCGGAGGACCGGGCGAAGGCCAGGCGCATCGGCAGGAAGGTCGTCATCGGGGTGATCATCGTCGACATCCTGATCGTGATCGCCCTCGTCGTCGTCTTCCGCCCCGACGCCGGGGCCGACCACGCCCCGGACGGCGACGCCCTGGCGATCATGGACGAGTCCTTGGAGAGCGGCACCCGCTTCGACCAGCTCGGCGGGGACCTCCAGGCGCACGACGGCGCCGTCACGGCGGTGCTCCCCGTCGCGACCGACGACCGGACGGTGCTCTTCACCTCCGGAGCGGACGGATCGGTGCGGCAGTGGGACGCCGCCACCGGCGACCTCATCGAGTCCCGGGACTTCGAGCACGACGTCAACTCCCTGGCCCTGATGGACTTCTCCGACGGACCGCGCGTGGTGGCCCTCGACGGCGACCTGGGCGTGCACGCCTGGGACCCGGTCTCCTTCGCCGTCGAGACGCTCATCGAATCCGACATGACCGCGACGACGCCCGAGAGGATCATGCCGTGCACCGTGGACGGCCACGCCGCCTTCGCGGTCGCGACCGCGGACGGCTACGGCCTGTTCGACCTCGAGACGCTCGGCGTCATCGCCGAGCTGGAGTACACCGAGGAGCAGCGGGACGCCTACCGCCACTTCGCGCTCGTCGACGGCGAGGCCACCCTGGTCACCGCCCACGCCGACGGCTCGCTGCGGCTCTTCGACGCCGCGACCGGCGAGGCCGGCGGCGGACCGCTCGGCCCCGGCCCCTCCGCGTGGGACGGGGAGACCGACGTCGTGGGCGCGCTGCGCACGGTCCACACCGGCGCCACCGCCTACGCGATGACCTACAGCAACGAGGGCGCCTACTACCTGTGGGACCTCGATGCGCGCCGGTTCGCCGGCGTCAGCGGCGCCTTCGGCGACCCGAAGGCCGGCTACCTCCGCACGACCCTGGTGCTCGGCGGCGACGACTTCCTCCTCACCTACGGCGAGGACGAGGCCCGGCTGCACTCGTTCCCCGAGGGCGCCGCCGACGGCGTCCTGCGCTCCTCGGCCGACTCGCCGGTCTCGGCCGCGGCCACCGCGCCGGTCGACCGGTACACGATCGCGGTCACCGGTTCCGAGGACGGCGTGATCAGAGTGTGGAACATGGGAGACTGAGTCCCCCACCGCAAGGGAAGCCCTCCCGGAGAGAGACAGAGGTCGCCATAGTGGCACTGCTCATCATCGTGCCGATCGCCGTCGCCGTCGCCGCCTACTGCGTCTGGGCGCTGCGCCGGGACCGCCGGACCGAGACCGCCGCGCGGCTCGACGCGCCCGCGCACGAGGTGTGGGCGGTCCTGACCGACTTCGGCTCCTACGGCGAGTGGAACCCGCTCTTCACCGCCGTCAGCGGCCAACTGGCCGAGGACGAGCGGCTCGACGTCACCCGCGCGCAGGAGGGCGGGAAGCCGCGGCGACTGCGCCCCGCGGTCCTCCGCGTCTCCCCCGCCCGGCAGATCCGCTGGCTCGACCGCCTCGGCCCCGGCGGGTGCTTCGACCGCGAGCACTACCTCGTGCTCGAACCGCAGGAGGACGGCACGACCCTCCTCACCCACGGCGAGCGCGTCACCGGCGTCCTGCTCCCGGTGCTGTCGGGCCGCCTCGACGGCGCCGCGGCGGACCTGGAGGCCATGAACGCGGCGCTGGCCGAGCGCGTCGGGGCCGCGCGCAGGTGAACGACGGCGGGCCGGCGCCGCGACGTGGAGTCGCGGCGCCGGCCTTTTCGCGCAGGTTACCGTGCGGCGCTTAGAGCAGGCCCGCTCCGGCCAGTTCGGTCACGCTGCCGACGGTGGCGGTGGCCGTGGAAGCAACGTCTTCGGGAGTCACGTTGCTGCCGAGGCCGTCCGTCAGACCGCCCGCGACCGGCAGGTCGCCGGCCAGGTCCGTGGCCGCGTCGAGACCGGGGACGCCGCCGGTGGGCAGCTGCGCCTCGGTCACGTCCACATCGGCCGCCTCGACAGTGGCGGACTCGCTGTGGTCGAACTTCTTGTGGCTGGAGTCGTCCGGCACGTCGATCTCGGCCTCGGAGCCGCCCTCGCAGGAGGCGAAAGCGTTGCCGAAGATCGCGATGGCGTTGCCGCACACGTTGATCGGGGCCTGGATCGGGGCGAACAGCTGGTTGCCGTTGCCCAGGCCGACGTTGTCCTTCGTGGTCAGGTCGCCGCCGAAGCCCTCGAGCTCGGCCTCGGAGCCGCCCTCGCAGCCCGCTCCGGCGCCGCCGGCGACGGCGACGGCGTTGCCGCAGACGTCGATCGGGGCCTGGATGGGCGCGAGGAGCTGGTTGCCCGAGAGCAGGCCGACGTTGCGCTTGCTGGTCACGTCGTCGGACTCGGCGTAGCGGCCCGACTCGGGGATCGAGGCGGACGAGCCGCCTTCGGACCAGGCGGCCGCCGCCCCGCCGACGGCGGCGGCGATGCCGCTGACCTCGGTGGGAACCTGGATCGGCGCGTACGCCTGGTTGCCGTTGAGCAGACCGGTGTTGTCCTTCGTGGTCAGGTCGCCGCCGAAGCCCTCGAGCTCGGCCTCGGAGCCGCCCTCGCAGCCGGCGTTCGCCGTGCCGAGGACCGAGGCGGCGATGCCGCAGATGTTGATCGGCACCTGGATCGGGGCGACCAGCTGGTTGCCCGAGACCGCGCCGACCTGGTCCGACGTCTGGACGTCGGGGCCGTAGGCGTGCGCGGTGCCGGCGCCCGCCACGAGGACAGCCCCCGCCGCGATCACGCCGGTCTGTGCAGTCTTACGTGCCCATGAGTTGTTCACGAACCGTCACCTTTCAGGGAAATCGTTCTCGTTGTTCCATCACGTATCCCCCGTGAAGCTCCGACGGCTCCAATGGCTTGTGCACGTTCATGGTGGCGAGCGGTGCTCGCCGAAACGGGGTGCCTTGGAGACGAGGAGAGTTGTGGTTGATCGGCGGGCCTCCCGGGACCGGGCCCTTGGCGCCGGGTGCGCCCGCCGACCGAGGTGCTCACCGCGAATGGCGCGACGGTCGATGCCGTCCGCGGCCGAGCCTGTGTCCTGCCGGTGCAGTGGTGCCTTAGAACGGCAGCGGGACCGGGAGGCCGCCGCCGAGGTTGCCGAGCAGGTCGGTGACGGCGTTGCCCGAGGACTGGTCCCCGTCGGCCTGGCCGCCCGCCTTGTCGGCGTCGGTGACCTGGTACTCCGTCGGCTGGTTGCCCAGCCCCGGCACGGGCAGGTGCTGCACCGCGTCCAGGCCGGGAACGGCGTCGGTGGGAACCGGCAGCCCGCCGAGCAGTTCGGGCGCCGACTGGACGGCGTCCAGTCCGGCCTCCTCGACCTCGGTCTCGGCGGCCTGAGCGGCCGTTCCCGCGAACAGCAGAGCCCCCGTGGCGATGCCTCCGACGAGTGTCGCCTTACGCACATTGCGCATTTTCATCTGCTTGCTTGCCCTTCTCCTGGCCGCGCACAACGTGGCAGTGCGGCTGTGGTTGCAGCGCAGCACGAACCACCCCACCGTGTGGGCCATTGTCGTCAATCCTGTCGATGATCTTCCGGCGATCCGGGCCGCGGCGCGCTGCGCCGCTTCCGGGACGGGCTCTCAGCCGCGACCTCGCCGGCTGGACGCCTGCGGGGTCGAGAACCCTCGCGCGGTTCTGGCGGGCCGGTGACACTTCCGGCCGCGGGCCGCCGATCTCGTGATCGCGCAGCCACCCTGACTAACTAGGCAGGCGGGGAAACGGTTACGCCTCGACGCGAAGAAATTCGAAAACATCGCCGTATCGGCGTGTCTCAGTCGCCGGGCCCGGCGGGCGGGGGCGGGGAAGGGGCCGCGCGGGACGCCGCGGACGGAAGACGCCGGAAGGCGGGGCGCCCCGGGGCGGAACGGCGAACGGGGGCGCCGCGCGGCGCCCCCGTCGTACCGTTCGACGCCGAGCTATTCGACCTTGCGCAGGATGACGGTGTCGGTGTTCGGCGTCCCCGAGCCGGAGTCGTCGCCGGGCCCCTTGCGGATCAGCTTGATCGTGCGGGCGACGACGAACCACAGCACGAGCGCGGCGATGATGACCAGCACGATATTGCTGAGCAGGTCGCTGTAGCGGTTCAGGATCGGCTCGATCTGCGGGCCGAAGGCGAAGCCCAGGCCCACCCAGATCGCGTTCCACACGGCGCTGCCGATCAGGGTGAACAGCGAGAACTTCCAGAACGGCATCTTCTCGATCCCGGCGGGGATCGAGATGACGCTGCGCACGATCGGCAGGCACCGGCCCGCCAGGACCGCGACGACGCCCCACTTCGCGAACACCCGTTCGGCCAGCTCGAAGTCCTTGACCTCGAACAGCGGCAGCTTCTTGAACAGCCAGCGGGTCCTGTCGCGGCCGAAGGCGAGCCCGGCGTAGTAGTAGAACCAGCCGCCGAGCATCGAGCCCAGGGTCGCGAACAGCATGACCAGGAAGAAGTTCATCTTGCCGCCGTAGGCGAGGAACCCGGCGACGGGAAGGATGAGCTCGCTCGGGATCGGCGGGAAGATCACCTCGATGGCGAGGGCGAGGCCGACCCCGATCTCGCCGAAGTCGGTCATGAGGCCCAGCACCCAGCCGATGAACCCGCCGTAGTCTTCGCCGGTGCCCGCTGCGGCCGTTGTCAACGCCAGGGTTTCATTGAGCATGGTCGTCCTCTGGTCTCGCGATCGCGGCCCGCAGCCGGCGCCCGGCGATCTCGGTGGACAGGTGGGATGAGACGTGCGCGGACGCCCCGGACCGGGCCCGATGGATGCGGCCCGGACCGCCTCGGGCGCTTCGGTGGTTCGTCACATCGCAAGCCTAACCAGCCTGCCGCGCCCCGCGCCTCGGTCCTCCGACCGATGATCCGCGGCACCTTCCCGGCACGCGGGCCGTCACGGCGCACGGCCTTCCCTCCAGTGCGCTCACGGCACTCGCGCACCCGCCGTCGCGGGCGCGATCGCGCAGGTCGGGGACCGGTGCCACCTTGTGTCGGCGCACGAGCGGACCCGGGCCATACTTAGTGGTAATTCGCGGTACGTCCGGCTCGTCAGCACTTCGCAGAGCCGGGTTACCGACCGGTAGCTCGGAATGGGAGGGAGGGTCTCGATGAGTCGCACCGTCGGGCCGTACGACGACGTCGCGACCGCGCGCGTCGAAGGGGCCTACGAGCTGTGCGAGGGCCGCGACGAGACCGGTCGGCCGGTCCAGATCCTCACCCTCGGCTCCACCTCCTCCAAGGACCCGGCCAGGCGCGGCCTGCTGTCCGACACGGTCGCCTGGGCCTACGCCACGGCCGGCCCCGAGGACGCCCCGATCCTCGTGGCCGACCTCGAAGCCGAGCAGCCGTACGTGGTGGTCCTGCACGACGCGCGCCTGCGGGGCGCCGACAGGATCATGGACCGGCTCCTGGCGCTCGGCCCGGCCACCGGCCCGCTGCCCGTCGGCCCCGCCGCGGCGGCCCACCGGCCCCAGGCGCCCGCCTCTCCGGCCGGGCCGCCCTCGGCCCCGCCGATGTCCCCGCCGGTGGTCGTGATCGCCCCGCCCAGGCGCCGCTCCCAGGCGCGGCCCATCCTCATCGCCGTCGCCAGCGTGATCGGGATCGTGGCGCTGCTCGTGGGCGGCTGGGTCATCTGGACGACGCTGGTCTCCGGCGGCGACGGCGGGGACGGCCCCGACCGCTCGCTCTCGGAGCAGCAGTCCACCGCGCCCGCGCCCGCCGAGGCCGAGGAGGCCCCCGACGGGGCCGCCGAGGAGGGGCAGGAGGACCGGGCCGCGCCCGAGTGGCGGGCCGACGCGCCGGAGCTGTCGGTGGCGGGCGAGCTGTTCGCCGAGGAGGACGACACGCGCGTCGTCTCGCTCACCGGCTGGCCGTTCGCGTTCCGCGTGCCCGGCGATTACGAGTGCGAGCAGGGCGAGCAGTCCGCCGTGTGCGGGGCGCCCGAAGGCGAGTCGTCGGTGAAGATCGGCTGGACGGTGTGCGAGGGCTCCTGCGGCGACGAGGCCCGCCAGGCGCTCCAGGAGCAGCTGCCCTACCAGCCGCTCCAGTCCTTCGAGAACGGCGACGTCGGCTTCTCCAGCCGCGAGCCGTACGGGGAGTGGAAGGCGTCGTTGAGCGTGTTCGTGGAGTACGGGGGCGCGGTCCTGCACGTCACGGCGGTGGCGGACGTGCGGGCGGATCTCGCCGCGGAGGCGCAGCCGATCCTCAACGACGTGCTCAACCAGGCTAAGTCGCTGGAGGAGTAGGACTCCCAGTCCTCGACCGCTGCGGCGACGGCAGACTCGGGGCGGGGCGGGCCCTCGGGGACGGCCGGTCCGAACCCGGCCGTCATGAGCAGGTCGGTGTACTTGTGGCTGCCATAGGAGCGCAGGAGGTTCGCGGCGGCCTCGCGCCGGGCCTCGTCGAGGTCGGCGGCCACCAGCATCGGGTACTCGAACTGGCCCACCTGCACGGTGCCGCTGGGCGGCGCGAGGCCGGCCCCGTCCTCGGCGTTGCGCAGGCGGACCTCCGCGCCGGACACGACGGGGAAGGCGTCGGGGTCCTTGCCCGAGACGTCGGCCTCGTCCAATCCGAGCAGGACGATCCACAGCAGACTGGCGGGGTCCGTGCGCGGGTCCTCCAGCACGATCGGGGCCGACTCGGGGTGGATGCCGGCGGCGTCGACGCCCTCGGGCAGCGCGAGCCCCACGGCGTCGGAGGCCGTGGAGTTGTCGAAGACCTCCCACCGCTCGGCCAGGCCGGTGCCGGGCAGGTCCAGGACCAGCTCGGTCTCGGGAATCCACACGTCGGCGTCGGACTCGGCGATCGCGGTGGTGGGCACGGCCTCGACGGTGATCTCCGCGCACACGTCCGATCCCCGGGAGGGGGCGCCGCCGCCGTCGGCGACGAAGTCCTGGAGGATCGGGGCGAGCTCGGGGGCCGCGGCCACCGTCAGCGTGGTCTCGGTTCCGCATGACTGCACGTGGGCGATGGCCGCGTTCAACGTGTAGACGGTGACCGGCGCGAAGACCGCCAGCAGGGCGGCACCGCCGAGAAGGCGGCGCCCCTCCTTCGAGAGGCGTCGCGGTCTGCGGTGTCTGCCGGTCATGTCACAAGTGTATGACCCGACACAACTTCAGTCGAGTTCCCGTTTTTCAGTTATCCAATGTTGACCGAGTGTCACGGCAGGTGAGACGCCTTGCCGTTCGGCTCGTGCTAGCGGCGGCGACGGCGCTTCGGCGGCGTGAGCAGGTCCGCCACGATCCGCATCGTCTCGGGGACGAGGCGGAAGTAAGCCCACACCCCGCGCTTGTCGCGCTGGACGACCCCGGCCTCGGCCAGGATGCGGAGGTGGTGGCTCACCGTCGGCTGGGACAGTCCCAGCGGCTCGGTCAGCTCGGCGACGCAGGCCTCCTGTTCGGGAGAGGCCTGGATGAGGCTGATGAGTTGCAGTCGGTTCGGGTCCGCAAGTGCTTTGAGGACACCTGCGATGCGCTCTGCGTCGGCTTTGGAGATCGTCTCGCCGCTCACCGGCGAGACTGGCGTCTCGGCTTCGACGGTGACTCGCACCATGATCGTGTTCCTTCCGGATTGGTTCCCAGTCGTCCCTGGACACGGCCGCGCCGCCATTAATCCAGTTCCAACCGTGAATATGCCCTCGCGTTGTGGCCAAGCGGTAACGACAACGCTTCCAGCACGCTAAGGCTTTCGGTTCCCAGTGGTCTGAGAGAAGGCTGCACCACTGCCCTCACCGGACCTAACGCCGAGAATACGCCGCCCGGACCAACCGGACCACCACCATTCGGCGATCACTTTTCACAATGTGACCATTCTCAGTCGATCGGACGGACGACTAGCAGGCGTTATATCCAAATACGCCTATATTTAATCGTTTGCCAGCTTTAGAGTGAGATAGAGGTCACTCTCCGTAGGTGACGAACGTCTCACTATCTAGAACGGGACGGAACCGCAGCCCATATCGACTGCGGGTACATCCTATAGGATACCGCCCAAACTAACGTTCGATACCGTTTCCCGACGAGAGGACACTAGCAAGAAGCCCGGAGCCGTATTGCGCGCCGCCGCACAACGACGCCCGCGCCACACAATGAAAACGAGCCGCATAACGCCTCGGCGGCGCCCATACGACTCGTCATGAAACGAATACGATTACTTCTCACGCGGCGGCGCGGTGGAATCGCGCTCGATGAGTTCGGCCCCCACCGAAAGCTCCTCGGGAAAGTCCCCGTCCTCCTCCAAGGCCGCCTGGAGCGCTTTGACACCCATGTCGTGCAAGGGAAGCGCGACCGTCGTCAACGACGGCGTCAGGTCCCGCACGATCGGAATGTCGTCGAACCCGGCCACCGAGACCTCTTCGGGAATCCGCACGCCGCCCTCGCGCAGCGCCGTGCACAGGCCCGTGGCCTGCACGTCGCCGGTCACGAACACCGCCGTCGGCAGCGCGCCGCCGGTCAGCAGCTTCCGCCCGGCCCGGTAGCCCCCGTCGCGGCTGAACTCCGAGGCCACGTGCACCACGTTCGCCTCCGGCGGCAGCGCGCCGACGAACCCGTCGCGCCGCTCGCGCACCACCTGGAGCTGCTCGGGCCCGGCCACGACCGCGAAGTCGCGGTGGCCCTGCTCGACCAGGAACCGCGCCAGCGCGCCCGCGCCCTCGCGGTTCGCCGGGCGCACCACCCGGCCCGGCAGGCCCGCCTGCCCGATGCTCACGACGGTCGCGCCCAGTTCGAGCAGGTCGGACAGGTGGTCGGCGAGCCGGCCCTCCGCCTCCTCGTCGGTGGTCCGCGAACCGGCCACGATGACCGCGCGCGGCCGGTAGCCGCGCAGCGAGTCGAGGTGCTGCACCTCGGAGTCGGGGTCGATGCCGGTGTCCGCTATGAGCACGCGGACGTTGCGGTGGGCCGCCTCGGCCAGGACGCCGCCCGCGATCTGGCCGAAGTACGGGTCGGTGACGTCGTGCAGCAGCAGCGCCACCGTCTGCGACGTCGAACGGGCCAGCACCTGCGCCCCCACGTTCGGGGCGTATCGCAACCGGCGGGCCGCCTCCCGCACCCGCTCGCTCAACTGATCGCTCACCCGATGGGGGGAACCGTTGAGGACGCGGGAGGCGGTGGCCACCGAGACACCGGCGGCTCGGGCGACATCGGCCAGTCGGGCCGGTTGTTTGCGTTCCATTTCGCTGAGGCTACCCACCGTGGGAAAGCGCTGCTCAAGCGGTCCTGAGGCGACGGTCCCTCCATACGCGCCACACCACATATGCAACAGCGGCAACGCCGGCTCCGGCGGCGGCGTACTTGAGGCGGTCCGGTCCGGGCATCGTGGGGCGCAGCGCCACCGGGCGGCGGAACACCAGCTGCGGCCAGCCCTCGTCGAGCGCCAGGCGGCGCAGCCCGCGGTCGGCGTTGACCGCGCGCGGGAACCCGACCGCGCGCAGCATCGGCTCGTCGGTGATCGAGTCGGAGTAGGCGAAGGAGGAATCCAGGTCGATGCCGCGCTCGGCGGCGAACCGCCCGATCGCCTCGGCCTTGGCCGGGCCCGCGGCGTAGAACTCGACCTCGCCGGTGTAGCGGCCGTCCTCGCCGATGACCATCCGGGTGGCGATGACGTCGGTGACCCCGAGCATCCGGCCGATCGGCGCCACCATCTCCTCGCCGGAGGCGCTGACCAGGACCACCGACCGGCCCGCGGCGCGGTGCGCCTCGATGAGCGCGGCGGCCTCGGCGTAGACGAACGGGTCGATCAGCTCGTGCAGGGTCTCGTCGACGATGGCGCGGACCTGCTCGGCGGGCCAGCCGCGCGAGAGCTGCGCGACGTAGTCCCGGGTGCGGGCCATCTGCTCCTCGTCGGAGGAGCCGCCGAGGCGGAAGACCAGGTGCGAGTAGGCGACCTTGAGGACGTCGCGGCGCCCGAGCAGGCCGCCCTTGTACAGGGGCCTGCTGAAGGCCAGCGCGCTCGCCTTCGCGATGACGGTCTTGTCGAGGTCGAAGAAGACCGCGCCGCCCCGCCCGGCGGCCCGCGGGCCCTCGCCGCGGTCGAGCAGCGCCGCCCGCGGACCGGCGGACCGCTCGAGCGGCGAGCGCCCGTCGCGCGTCTCGTCGGCGGAGCGGTCCGGCGAGCCGTTGGTCGGCTCTTCAGGTGTCATGCCGCCAGTCTAATGACATGGGCCGACGTGTTCGCCCGCTTATCGGGGGCTGTCGGGGGCGCCCCGTACGCTTGCGCCATGCCGAAGAGCCAGCGGATCTCCTATGCATGCGCCGCCTGCGGCCACCGCGTCCCCAAATGGGTCGGGCAGTGCCCCGACTGCGGGGAGTGGGGGTCGATGGAGGAGTCGGCGGCGCCGCCCCGGCAGGCGGCCGGGCCCGCCGCCGTCGGCGGGGGCGCGCGCCGCCCCGCCACCCCGGCCAAGCGGATCGGCACCGTCTCCGCCGAGCAGGCCGCGAGCCTGCCCACCGGGATCGGCGAGTTCGACCGGGTCCTGGGCGGCGGCCTGGTGCCCGGCGGCGTCACGCTCATCTCGGGCGAGCCGGGCGTGGGCAAGTCGACGCTGCTCCTGGACGTCGCGCACCGGTTCGGGGAGTCCGGGTACGGGCGGGCCCTGGTCGCCACCGGCGAGGAGTCGGCCTCGCAGGTGCGGCGGCGCGCCGACCGCACCGGGTGCCTGTCCGAGGAGCTCTACCTGGCCGCCGAGACCGACCTGGGCGCGGTGCTCGGCCACATCGAGGAGGTCAAGCCGGGGCTGCTGATCCTCGACAGCGTGCAGACGGTGATCGCGGGCGACGCCGACGGCGTCCCCGGCGGGGTGACGCAGGTGAAGTCGGTGGCCAGCGCGGTCATCGCCGAGGCCAAGGCCCGCAACATGGCGGTGATCCTCGTCGGGCACGTCACCAAGGACGGCGGCATCGCCGGGCCCCGGGCGCTGGAGCACCTGGTGGACACCGTCGTGCACTTCGAAGGGGACCGCCACTCGATGCTGCGGCTGCTGCGCGGCGTGAAGAACCGGTTCGGGCCCTCCGACGAGGTCGGCTGCTTCGAGATGACCGAGGACGGGATCGTGTCGCTGGCCGACCCGTCGGGGCTGTTCCTCGACGACGCGCCGAGCGAGCCGACGCCGGGCACGTGCGTGACGGTGACGATGGAGGGCCGCCGGGCCGTGCCGGTGGAGGTGCAGGCGCTGGTGGGCAAGTCGGTCAAGGACGGCGCGATCCCGCGGCACACCGTCTCCGGGCTCGACCAGGCCCGGTTGAACATGGTGCTGGCGGTGCTGACGCGGCGCGGCGGGATGCGGCTGCTCGACCGCGAGGTGTACGCGACGACGATCGGCGGCATCCGGGTGCGCGAACCGGCCTCGGACCTGGCGCTGGCCCTGGCGCTGGTGAGCGCCGAGCAGGAGATCGCGGTGAGCGCGGACCTGGTGGCGATCGGCGAGGTGTCGCTGACCGGGCAGGTGCGCAGGACGGTGAACGCGGACCGGCGGCTGTCCGAGGCGGCCCGGCTGGGCTTCAAGACGGCGATCGTGCCGAAGGGCTCGGTCTCGGAGCGGCACACCGGGATCGAGGTCATCGAGGTGGAGACCGTCAACGACGCCAAGCAGGCCGCGGCGAGGACGTGGGCGCGGCGCGGCTGACCGGAGGCCCGGGCGTCACAGGCCGAGCCTGCCCAGCTCGGTGCGGGAGGCCACGCCGAGCTTCGGGTACGCCTTGTAGAGGTGGTATCCGGCGGTGCGCGGGCTCAGGTAGAGCTGCTCGCCGATCTCGCGGTTGCTCAGGCCCGCCGCGGCCAGGCGCACCACCTGGAGCTCCTGCGGGGTCAGCCGCTCGGCCAGGCCGGGCCCGGCCTCGACCGGTCCCGCGTCGCCCGCGGCGCGCAGTTCGCGGCGCACGCGCTCGGTCCACGGCTCGGCCCCGAGGCGCTCGAAGGTCTCCGCGGCCGAGCGCAGCCGGGTCTTGGCCTCGTTGACGCGCCGGGAGCGGCGCAGCCACTCGCCGAGGACGAGATCGGTCCTGGCCGTCTCGAAGGGGAACGCGTCGGCCTCGCGGTGCAGCCGCGCGGCGCGCTCGTAGTGCGCTCCGGCCTCCGATTCGGGCGCGAGCAGGCCGCGGCAGCGCTCGGCCAGGGCCCGCCAGTGCGGGACGCCCGTCGCCTCGGCCCAGGCGTCGAACCACGCGAAGGCGTCGGCGGCCCGGTCGGGGCGTCCGATGCGGACGGCGGCCTCGACCGCCGCCGGGACGTGCGTCAGCGCGTCGCCGGGCACGTCGGACTCGAAGCGCGCGATGTACCGGTCGAGCGCCTCCTCGTAGCGGCCGAGGCTGAAGTCGAGCAGCGCGACCGCCGTGTCGACGGCGACGAGCGTGTCGGCGGGCGACTCGGCGGTCGCCGCGTCGATGAGTTCCCTGGCCCTGGCCTCGTCGCCGCGCAGCGCCGCGATGGGGGCGAGCACCCAGGCGCGGGCCTTGACCGGACCGATGCGCTGGCCCAGCTCGTAGGAGATCGCCACCGCGTTCTCGGCCAGGGCCACCGCGTCGGCCCATCGTCCCCTGTGGAATTCGGTGACGGCGTAGAGGGCCAGCGCCCGCGGCAGCGGCCCCGAGGCGCCCGCCTCGCGGCATTCGCGCACGAGCTCCGCGAGGGCCCGCTCGGCCGTGGCGACGTCGCCGATCAGCGTCCGCCACCACAGGAGCATGGCGCGGTCGTGCAGCGAGACGCTCGTGCCGAGCTCGTCGTGGATGTGCAGCAGGCGCCGCAGCGCGGCCACGCCGTCTTCGACGCCGACCGCGCAGCAGCGGTTGAACCCGCCGACGGCCTGGGCCAGGTCGCGCACCCAGGAGGCGTGGCCGATGCCGAGCCGCTCGGCGTACTCGGCGGCGGCCTCGGCGCGGGAGGAGTCCCCGCCCTCCCAGGCCAGTTCGACGGCGCGGAACAGCGGGTACCCGGCGGCCTCGGGCTGGGAGGCCGTGTAGTGGTCGGCGGCCTCCATCCACATCCGGTAGGCCTCGCGGATCTCCCCGCCCCAGGAGGCGACCGAGGCGCCGACGGTGGTGGCGCGGGCCAGGACCGCCCGGTCGCGGGTGTGCAGGCCCACCTGGAACGCCAACTCGCCGGCCTTGCGGCCGCTGCCCGCCAGGAGGGCGGCCTCGGCGGCCCGCAGCAGGCGCCGGCCCTTCTCGTCGCCGCCGGGGGTGAAGGCGGCGGCGCGCTCGAAGACCGAGTACTCGACAGCGTGCCCGCCGCAGCCGCGCAGGCACTCGGCGGAGGCTTCGAGCGCGGCGGCCACCGACTCGTCGGGGCCGGTCGCGGCGGCGGCGAGGTGGAAGGCGCGGCGGTGGTCGTCCTCGCTCAGCAGTTCGGCGATGGTCCGGTGCGCCTCGATGCGCCGGTAGCCCGGCGCGCCCCGGTAGGCGGCGGTGCGGATGAGCGGGTGGCCGAATTCGAAGCGGCCCTGGTGGAATCGGATCAGGTCGTCGGCCTCCGCCGGGGCCAGGTCCGCCAGGCCCGCGCCGAGCTTCCCGGCGGCGGTCAGGACGGTGCCGGTGTCGCCGGTGTCGGCGGCGGCGATGACCAGCAGCAGTGTGCGGGCGGCCTCGGGGAGGCGTTCGATGCGGTCGCCGAACGCCTGCGTGAGGCGGGTGGTCGTGGAGCGGCGGCGGCCGGGCCGGTCGGCGGCCGGGCGCGCGGCGGGCTCGTCCGGCGGCAGTTCGAGCAGGGCGAGCGGGTTGCCTTCGGCGGCGGCGAGGAGGCGCTGCCGGGCGTGGAGGGGCAGGCCGGTGAGCCGTTCGCCGAGCAGCTTCGCGGCGGCCTCGTCGTCGAGCGGGCCGAGGACGAGCTCGTCGAGGCCGGGCGCGGGGAAGTCGGGGGCGTAGCCGTCGCGGACGGCGAGCAGCATCGCGACCGGTTCGGCCGCCAGGCGCCGGGCGACGAACAGCAGGACGTCGGCCGAGTCGGGGTCGAGCCAGTGGGCGTCGTCCACGATGCACAGGACCGGTCGCACCGCCGACGCCTCGGAGAGGAGGCCGAGCACCGCGACGCCGATCGCGAAGCGGTCCTTGCCCGCGCCCTCCTTGTCCTTGGGCGGGGAGGTCAGGCCCAGGACCATGCCCAGCACGCACTGGTGGGCCGGGGAGAGCGCGCCGAGGTGGCGGTCGGCCAGGGGCCGCAGGAGCGCCTGGAGCCCGGCGAAGGACCAGGAGTGCTCGCTTTCGACGCCGACGCAGCGGAGCACGGTGAAGTCGGCGGCGGTCTCGGCGGCGGCGCCGACGAGCGTGGATTTGCCGATCCCGGCCTCGCCGCGCACGACCAGGGCCGATCCGCGTGCGGCGCGCGCGTCGTCGAGCAGTGAGGCAAGGGCGGCGGTCTCGGAGGCACGTCCATACAGCACGCATGCAACGATAGCGCCGCCCGAACGGCCCGAAACAACGCTTATGGCCTATAACCCCGTAGGCACCGGTCGTGCGCCACGACCTTCACCGCAGGGGCTATAGGCTGCGAACCGCCGCGGCGGTCGCCCGGCGGGGACTACGCCGGGAGCGGCGTCTCCTTGCGGGCGTTGACCAGTGCCCGCCCCCACCACTCGAGTTCGTCGAGAAAGCCCTTCGCGTGCGGCTCAGTGTCGCCGAAACCGGTGAACTGCCCGTTCTCGTCGAACTGCTCCCAGTACATCGGGAACATCAGCGTGTGGCGGACGGTCGTCGCCCGCAGCTCGGGGAAGACCTGCCGCAGGTGCTCGGCGGCCCGCTGCCCTCCGGCGCCGCCCCCGTAGGTGACCAGCCCGACGGGCTTGGCCGCCCACTCGGACATGTAGTAGTCGATGGCGTGCTTGAGCGGGGCCGGGTAGGAGTGGTTGTACTCGGGCGTGACGATGACGAACGCGTCGGCGCGGTGCAGGCGCTCGCCGAGCCCGGCGACGGCCGCGCAGGGCTCCCCCGCGCCCGACCACATGTCCGGTTCGGTCATGTGCTGGGGCAGTTCGGCGTCGAGCAGGTCGATCAGGTCGACCGTGAAGCCGCCGTGGCGGTCGGCGGTCTCGGCGATCCACTCGGCCGGGACCGGCCCCCAGCGGCCTTCGCGGGTCGAGCCGATGATGACGGCGAGCTTCAGCTTCTCGGACATGGTCTCCTCGTTTCGTCGTCCGTGTCGGGAACGATGACGAAGTTACGAAAGGACCGACTTGCGCGGCATCCGTCGACCGACCGGCCGCCGACCGGTCCGGGGCCGCCGCGGGCCCGTCGCCCCCGCCAGTCGCTCGGCAGATGCCGGACCGGCGGGCCCGCTCCTAGGGTCGGGGCCATGACCACCGCAACCGAACCGGCCCCCGCGGTCGGACGCACCCGCTGGGCGGCGATCGTCGCCGTCGGCTTCGCGCAGCTCGTCGTCGCCGGCGGCATGTCCGCCCTCGCCGTGGGCCTGCCCCCCATCCGCACCCACTTCGCCGTCTCCGAGGCGGCCACGGCCTGGGTCCTGCTCGCCTACGCGCTGCCCATGGGCGCGGTCGCGATCGCGGCCGGACGCCTGGCCGACCGCGCCGACATGCGCGCGGTGTCCGTGTGCTCCATGGGCGGGCTGGGGCTGTGCTCCCTGGCCGCCGCGCTCGCCCCGACCTTCGAACTCCTCATCGCCGCCAGAGCCGCCCAGGGCCTGGTCGGCGGACTCCTGTTCGGCATGACCGGGCGGATCGTCGTCACCTCGGCCGCCGAGGCGCAGCGCGGCCGCGCGATGTCGGTGATCACGCTGCTGATGACCGTCGGCGGCATGGGCATGGTCGGCGCGGGCGGGCTCATCATCGCCGCGTCCGACTGGCGGGGCCTGTTCTGGGTCTTCTTCGCGATGGCCGCACTGGCGATGGCCGCACTGCGGGCGACGGTGCCGAGCAACGGCACGGGCCTGCCGCGCCTGGACCGGGTCGTCCTCATCGAGGTGGCGACCTCCGGCGGCGCGATCATGGCGTTCCTGCTGGCGTTCGAATACCTCGACACGGCGCCGTGGATCTCCTTGGGCGCCGCGGCCGCGAGCGTGGCCCTGGGCGCGCTGTGGGTGCGGCGGCCCTCGTCGCGGGCGACGGTGGCGCTGCTGCGCGCCCCGGTCATGGCCGCGGCGCTGCTGAGTCTGACGCTGATGTCGGCGGTGTCGGGCCTGCTGAACTTCAGCCTGCCGTTCCTGCTGACCGACGTGCACGGAACGCCCGCCGAGCTGGTGAGCACGGTGCTGCTGGCGTTCATCGGCGGCGTCGGGCTGATGACCCCGGTCTCGGGGTTCCTGGCCGACCGCTTCGGCGCGGGCCGGGTCGCCCTGGCCGGCGCGGGCCTGATCCTGCTCGCGGTCGTGCCGCTGCTGCTGGTCGACGAGACCGCGGGCCTGCTCGGCATCGGCGCGCGGGTCGCCCTGCTGGGCTTGGCGTTCGGCGTGTTCAACACGCCGATGAACACGCACCTGCTGGCGACGGCGCCGAACGAGCAGGCCGGGACCGCCGGGGCGTTCATGGCGACGACCAGGACCATCGGCACCTCGCTGGGGCCGGTGATCGCCGCGCTCGCGTGGGGACTGGGCGCGACGGCCGTGGACGGCTACCGCCTCTCGGCCTGGGCCGTGGCGGCGATCCTCCTGCTGGGGGCGGCGGCGATGACCGCCGGCAGGCCGTGGCGGGGCCCGGCCCCCGCGTGAGACCGGGGTGCGCCGCCGAGCGGCGGCGCACCGCGCCCCGGCGTCCTCACAGGTCGAGTTTGGCCAGTTCCGTCCGGGAGGAGACGCCGAGCTTCGGGTAGGCGTTGTAGAGGTGGTAGCCCACCGTCCTCGGGCTCACGAAGAGCTGCTCGCCGATCTGCCGGTTCGTCAGCCCGTCCGCGGCCAGGCGCACCACCTGCAGCTCCTGCGGGGTGAGCTTCTCGGCCAGGTCCGGCTTCGCCTCGATCGCCGAGGAGTCGCCCGCGGCGCGCAGCTCCCCCTGGGCCCGCTCGGTCCACGGCACGGCGCCGAGCCGCTCGAAGACCTCGGTGGCCTCCCGCAGGTGCGCCCGGGCCTCGTTGATGCGCCGCTCGCGGCGCAGCCACTCGCCGTAGACCAGCTCGGTGCGGGCCCGCTCGAACGGGTCGACGTCGTCGGCGCGGTGCAGCTCCACGGCGCGCGCGTAGTGCGCGCCCGCCCCGGACTCCGGCTCCAGCATCGCCCGGCACCGCTCCACCAGCGCCTCCCAGTAGGAGCGCCCGGTGGCGTCGGCCCAGTCGGCGAACCAGCCGAAGACCTCCTTGACCTCGCCGAGCCGCCCGCAGCGGAACGCGGCCTCCACGAGCGTCGGCACCTGCGTGAGGATCTCCATCGGCGTGGTGCCCTCGGCGATGCGGTGCATCCGCTCGAACGCCGCCTCGTGGCGGCCCAGCCCCAGGTCCAGCAGGCCCAGCGCCGTGTCGGCGGGGATCACCGAGTCCTCGGGGGCGTCCTCGATCGCGGCGGCCACCAGCTCGCGGCAGCGCCGCTCCTCGCCGCGGATCGCCGCTATCGGCAGCAGCACCCACACGCGGCCCTGCATCAGGGCCCGGCGGTCGTGCTGCTCGTGCGCGAGCTCTATCGCGCTCGTGGCCGCCGCCTGCGCGTCCGCGTACCGTCCGTAGTGGAGCTGCGTCTGGGCCTGCACGAGCAGCGCCTGGATGAGCGGGCTCGCCGCGCCCGCCTCCCGGCAGTCCCGCACCTGCCCGCTCACCGCGGTGTGCGCGGCCGGGACGTCCCCGGCCAGGAGCCGCCAGCGCGAGGCCAGGACCTGGTCGAAGCGCCGGAAGTCGTCGTGGAGCGGCTGGTAGTAGTCGTACAGGCTCCGCAGCGCGTCGACGGCCTCGCCCGCGTTCACCCACGGGCGCCGGTTCAGCCCGGCGGCGGCGCGGGCCAGGCGCTTGGCCCAGGTGTTGTTCGAGCCGCCGAAGCGCGTCGCCAGCTCGTTCGCGTACTCCACTTTGCCGAAGTCGCCGGTCTCCCAGGCGTTCCACACGCCGCGCAGCAGCGGGTAGCCGGTGTTCTCGTGGCCGTTGACGGCGTAGTGCTCGGCCGAGGCCATCCACACGTCGAACGCGCCGGCGTCCCCGGCCCAGGAGAGGATCGTGGCCCGGATGAGCGCGGTGCGCGCCAGCAGCTCGTGGTTCTCGGTGAGCCGCTCGGCCTTCTCCGCCAGCTCTATGGCCTTGTCCACCAGCCCGGCGACGTACGCGGTCTGCGAGGCCGCGACGAGCCGGCGGGCCCGCTCCTCGGCCTCGGGCGTGAACGACGCGGAGCGTTCGAGGGCCACCATCTCCGCCACGCAGCCGCCGCGTTCGGCCTCATAGGAGGCGATGGACTCCAGCGCGGCGGCGGCCTTCTCGTCCAGGCCGGTCGTCGCCGCCGCCAGGTGGCGGGCGTGGCGGATGTCGCCGTTGCCGAACGCCTCGGACAGCGCCCGGTGCGCGTCGATCCGGCGGGCCCGCGTCGCCGAGTGGTACGCGGCCGAGCGGATCAGCGGGTGCACGAACTCGATGCGGCCGAAGTGGTACCGGGCCAGATCGTCGATCTCGGCGGGCTCCAGGTCGCCCAGGCACGCGCCGAGCTTCTCGGCGGCCTCCGCGATGACGGCGGTCTCCCCGGTCTCCTCGGCGGCGGCCACGAGCAGCAGCGTCCGCGTCGCCTCGGGGAGCGCGATGATCCGCTCGGTGAACGCCTGCCGGATGCGGGAGGTCGTGGAGTAGCGGCTGTTGGAGGCGTCGATGGTGCGCAGCGGGTCCTCGTGGTCGGCCGCGGGGAGTTCGAGGAGCGCGAGCGGGTTGCCCTCGGCGAGGCGGAGGATCCAGTCGCGGCTGGTGAACGGCACCGCGTCCGAGCGGGTGTCGAGGATCGCCTGGGACGCTTCGATGTCGAGCGGCCCGAGGGTGAGCTCGGGGATGCCGGGCGCGGGGAACTCGGGGGCGAAGCCGTCGCGCACGACCAGGACCATCCCGATCGACTCGGTCGTCAGGCGCCTGGCGGCGAACAGCAGCGCGTCGGTGGAGTCGCGGTCGAGCCAGTGCGCGTCGTCGATCACGACGTACACCGGCCGCTGCGCCGAGGCGTCGACCAGCAGGTTCAACACGGCCAGGCCGACCTGGAGGCGCTGGGCGCGGGCCGTGCCGTCGCCCATGCCCAGGGCGGTGCGCAGCGCCTCGGCCTGGGCGGCGGGGAGGTTGCCGATGCGGTGCAGGAGCGGGTGGAGCAGCATCTGGAGGCCCGCGTACGACCAGGTGTGCTCGGCCTCGACGCCGAGGGTGCGCAGCACGGTGAAGCCGGAGGCCCGGGGCACCACGGCGTCGACGATCGCGGATTTGCCGATGCCGGGCTCGCCGCGCACCACCAGGGCGCCGCCGTGCCCGAGGCGCGCGCCGTCCAGGAGCGACTGGAGGGAGTCGAGTTCGACGTCGCGGCCGTACAGGACCGTGCGGGAGGCGTGCGGCGTCTCGCAGTAGGCGGGGGCCGTGTCCGCGCCGACCGCGCGCTCCGCCGTCTCGTTCCGATGCGCGGCCCCGGTCGCGGGGCGGACGGTGGGCTTCACGGCGGCTCCAGTCCTCGGCAGTGCGTGGGGGACGCTTCCAGCGTGCCACGGCGGCCCGCGAACGCGCATCTGTCAAACGACTGGGGTGTGCCGGGGCCGTCCCCGACCGGGTCCGGCGTCCGGGCCGAACCCAGTCGCCGAGCCCAGTCGTCCGACCTACTTCCCGTGGCGCGCAGGCGCTTAGCTTCGAGGGCATGGCTATCACGACTCGTCCGCGCCGACCCGCCGCCCGACTGCGGTGGGCGCCGGTGGTCTCGGCGGCGTACGCGCAGGCCACCGCCTTCGCGTCCGCGGCCGTGCTCGCCTTCGTCGTCACCGACGCCGCCGCCGATTTCACGGTGGCGGCCGCGGCCAGGCTCTGGCCGCTCGCCGCGCTCGCGCTCGGGCTGGTCGCGGCCGCGAACGCCGCGCACCGCGCCGGCGCGCTCGGCCCGGCCCGGTACACCGGCTCGGCTGCGCTGGCGGGCCTGACCGCGGCGGCCTTCGCGACCGCGCTGGCGCCGAACTTCCCGTTCATGCTCGTCGCGGCGTTCATACTGGGCGTCTCGGGCGGGCTGGTCGTCGCGATCGCCGGGCGCGTGGTCGTCGCGGCCGAGGTCGGCGACGGGACGGGGTCGATCGCGGTCTCGGCGGCGGCGGTGCTGGCGGGCGTGGCCGGGGGCGTGGGGAGCCTGTTCGTCGTGCCCGCGCTGGGCTGGCGGGGCGCGATGGGGCTCGTCGTGGTGGCGGCGGTGCTGGCGACGTGGAAGTTCGCGGAGCACACGCCGCACGAGTAGACGGCCGGATGTTCGGAGGTTCATCCGGCGCCCGGGCGCGGCCGGTGACGGTCGCGCCCGGCGCCAGGGCCCGCGGGAGGTTCGAGACCCGCGGACCCTGGGTCGTTCCCGCAGCGGCGCGCACCGCGAACACCGCCGCAGTGCGAGCGGCCCGACGCCCTCGCCTCTACCGCTCGGTCAGGCGCGTGCGGGGGCCGGCGCGCAGCACCCCCGATTCGAGCTCGCGGCCCACGATCTCCTGCGCCAGCTCGGCGACGCCGATGAGCGCGTCGAGGTCGACGCCGGTCGCCACCCCCATGTCGTGCAGCATGTGCACCACCTCCTCGGTCGCCACGTTGCCCGAGGCGCCCGGGGCGTACGGGCACCCGCCGAGGCCGCCGACGCTGGCGTCGAACTCGACGACGCCGCGGTCCAGGGCCGTCAGCAGGTTCGCCAGGGCGGTGCCGCGCGTGTCGTGGAAGTGCATGAGCACCGGCAGGTCCGTCTCGACCGCGTCGAGCAGGTCGTTCACGCGCCGGGGCGTGCCCATGCCGGTGGTGTCCCCGAAGGCCACGCGGTCGACTCCCGCCGCGGCCGCCGCGTCGACGATCGCGGCCACCCGGGCGGGGGCCACGTCGCCCTCGTAGGGGCAGCCGAAGCTCGTGGCGATGATGGCCTCGACCTCGGCGCGCCGCTCGTGGGCGAGCTGGACGATGTCGGCGAACTCGGCGATCGACTCCTCGGCGGTGCGCCCGACGTTGGCCCGGTTGTGGGTGTCGGAGGCCGAGACGACGACCTCGACGGCGTCGAATCCGGCGTCGAGCGCGCGCTCGACGCCCTTGAGGTTCGGCGCCAGGGCGCTGTAGCGGACGCCCGGGCGCCGCTCGACCGCCGCCCACACCTCGGCGGCGTCGGCCATCTGCGGGACGGCCCTGGGGTGGACGAAGCTGACGGCCTCGATGCGGGACAGGCCGGTGCGCGAGAGCGCGTCGATGAGGCGGATCTTGTCCGCGGCGGGCACGGGCGGCTCGTTCTGGAGCCCGTCGCGCGGGCCCACCTCGCGCAGTGCGATCTGGTCGGGTCGGTGCATCGTCGCGCCTCCGGGTCGCTCGCTCGTCGGCCGCAGGCCGCTCTCAGTGCAGGTTGTCCATCCTATGGCCTTCGCTTGGGAACGCCCTCCGGATCGAGCGCCGCCAGGGCCGCCTCGCGCAGCAGGCCCGCGGTCTCCTCGGCGCTGACCTCCTCGCCGAGTGCCAGGTACGGCGTGGAGTTCATCAGGCCGAAGGCGCCGTGGGCGATCACGCGGGCCTGCTCGGCGCCCAGGCCCGGCCGCAGCTCGCACAGGACCCGCACCCACTCCTCGACGTACACGCGCTGGAGCTTGCGCACCTCCCGGCGCGGCTCGGCCGGGAGCCGGTCGAGCTCGTGGAGGTGGAGGATGACGATCTCGGGGGAGTCGACGGTGACGGCGAGGTGGAAGTCCACCAGCGCCTCCAGGGCCGCGCGCGGATCGCCGGAGTGCAGCGACGCGTAGTGCTTGCCTCCGGTCATGAGCCGCTCGGACACCGGGATGAGCGCGTCGGCGAGCATCTGCTCCTTGCCGCCCTTGAAGTGGTGGTACAGCGCCGGCCCGGTGATGCTCGCGGCCGCCCCGATGTCGTCCATCGACACACCGTGGTATCCGTGCTTGGCGAGCAGCTTCACCGCGACGTCGAGGATCTCGCGGCGGCGTTTGGAGCCGCCGCGCTTATCGGTCAGATCAAGGCTCACCCGCGTTAGGCTACTCCGGCGTAGTCCCGTGCGCATGGAGCAAAAGCCCCCTATCCGGGCCCGGTGCGCGTCCGCGGGAGCGGGTGCGGTCTAGGACTCGGGGCCGGGCCTGCGCTGCTCGAAGGGCGTCTCGTTGAGGAGCATCTGGATCTCCGAGGGGTCCACGTCGTGCGCCTCGGCCTGCTGCTCGGGGAAGGCGCCGTTGCGCACGTCCATGACCGACTGGAAGCTGTTGACGCGCATGCGCGGGATGCAGTGCGGGTACTCGGTGACGACCCAGCGGATCATGTGCTCGCGCACGTCGCACCGGAGGGTCCACTGGTGGGAGGGGTTGGCCGCCGAGATGGTCATGCGCAGGCGCATGTAGGGGCCGGTGGCGTCGTTGACCTCCATGCCGCAGGAGCGCCCGTCCCATAGCGGGCTGAGGGTCAAAAACCGGCGCAGTTCCGCGCGGGCCTCGTCGACCGGCAGCCGCCAGTCGACGTCGATCAGGATCGTGCCGAGCACGGCGGGGTCGTTGCGGGTCCAGTTGACGTAGGGGTGGTTCTTGAAGTAGGACGTGGGCAGCACCAGGCGCCGCTCGTCCCAGATCCTCACCACCACATAGGACAGGGTGATCTCCTCGATGCGGCCCCACTCGCCTTCGATGACCACGACGTCCTCGAGCCGGAGGGCGTCGCCGAACGCCAGCTGCATGCCCGCGAACAGGTTCTGGAGCATGGTCTGGGCCGCCAGGGCCGCGACCACGCCCGCCAGGCCGGCCGCGCCCAGCAGCGAGGTGCCGAGGACCTTGAGCGCGGGGATGTTGAACAGGATGATCCCGCCCGCGACCATCCACACTCCGGCGGCGACGAGTCGGTAGGTGACGATGGCCTGCGTGCGGCGGCGGCGGCCGCCCACGTCGTCCTCGACGAGCGAGCCCACCTGCCCTTGGATCGGGTCCTTGGCGATGCTCAGCAGGTTGGAGATCAGCCACGCGCCGGAGAGGACGGTGCCGAACATGAGCGTCCGGCTCAGGTTGATGTTCCACCCGTCGTCCCATCCGTCGGCGGGGACGTCGCTCTGCATGTACAGGAGGATCTGCACGCCGCCGGTGGCGGCCATGAGCTGGGCCGGCCGCAATGCCTTGTGCATGAGTCGCGAGGCCCGTTCGGAGGCGTGGCGCAGCAGCAGCCACTTGATCAGCAGGCGCGCCAGGCTCACGGCGAGGGCGGAGAGGAGCGCCACCGCCACAATGACGACCCAGGGGTCGAGGTTCGGCATGGTGTCCAGGCTATCGGCAAACGGGAGTCACTCGCATGTCACGCCCAGTGGACACGGCGCCGGCCGTGCTCCGCAGAGCGGGAGCACGGCCGGCGGTCGAGCAGCGATATTCGACATGGATGGACTTTGCCTCGAAAGGCGTTGCTGCGCAACGCGTTCACGCCCCGCAGCGGGGACTTCCCGTCACGGCTCCTCGGTGGGGCGGTCCAGACGGGAGCCGCGGTACGGCGTCTCCGTGGCGCCCGGCGCGTCCGTGCCCGCGGCGCGCGTGGACTCCGGGGCCCGCGCGGTGCCGGTCTGGACGTCGCTGTCGCTGCCGTACCGCTCCGAGGTGTAACCGCGTCCCATCGGGTCCGACGGCGACTGCCGCGTGGAGGACTTCATCTTCGAGGTCTCGTTCTCGGCCGAGTGCAGCATCCGCTCCCAGCGCTCGCGCATCGGCGTGATGAGACCGCCGCCGACACCGACGATGACGACGCCGGCGACCGCCGCGAACACCATCCACATCAGCGGCTGGGTCACGCTGTCGGCGATGCCAACCTGGCTCGTGGCGGCCACGACGCCGATGAAGACGATCGCGACCTGCGCGATGCGCGCCACGGTCTTCCCGTAGCTGGTCTCCGAGAGCATCCCGGCGACCATGCCGTGGACGGCGTTGGCGATGGCGAAGGCCACGACCACGAGCAGGATGCCGACGAACAGCTGCGGCAGCCATGCGACCAGCGAGGTCAGCAGGTTCGAGACCGGGTTCGGTCCGAACACGCCGAACGCGAGCTGCAGCGTGAACAGCAGCAGCATGTAGTAGACGAGCTTGCCGAAGACTTCGCTCAGTTCGAACCGGCCCGTGAATCGGCGGAGGCCGGACTTGTCGCCGACCTTGTCCAGACCGGCTTTCCCGAGCAGTTTCCCGATCAGTTTGCCGATCCACTTGGCGACGAACCAACCGATGAGGAGGATCACCAGGAAGGCGATCAGCTTCGGCACGAACTGCACGACCGAGTCGAAGGCGTTCTCAAGGCTCTGCATGATGTCCATGTCCGCAGACTAAGACAGATATTCGTGCCATTCCGGCTATTGGAGCAATAGAGCCGCAATTCGTGGGGCGTCCGCGAACGGATCGGGCGACGGATGGGCGGGTGTGCGGCTACGTGGGCCAGGTGCGCCATTTCTGCCACGACTTCGACGGCGTCGGCCCCCGCTGCCCCTGGTAGCGGGAGGCGTTGACCTCGGAGCCGTACGGGTGCTCGGCGGGAGAGGAGAGCCGGAAGACGCACAGCTGCCCGATCTTCATGCCGGGCCACAGCGTGATCGGCAAGTTCGCGACGTTCGACAGCTCCAGGGTGACGTGCCCGGAGAACCCGGGGTCGATGAACCCGGCCGTGGAGTGCGTCAGCAGGCCCAGGCGCCCCAGGCTCGACTTGCCTTCGAGGCGCGCGGCCAGGTCGTCGGGGAGGGTGACGACCTCCAACGTCGAGGCGAGGACGAACTCGCCGGGGTGGAGCACGAACGGCTCGTCCTCGGCGACGTCGACCGGGGCGGTGAGGTCGTCCTGGCGCTTCGCGGGGTCGATGTGGGTGTACTTCTGGTTGTTGAACACCCGGAAGCGCCGGTCCAGGCGCACGTCGACGCTGGAGGGCTGGACGAGCTCGGGCTCGAAGGGCTCCAGGCCCAGCCGTCCGTTCTTGAGGGCGGCGGCGATGTCGCGGTCGCTCAGCAGCATGGCAGCAGACTAACCCGCCCGCGCCGCCGCAGGCCCGGCCGTCCCCCGATCGGTGGCGCCGCAGCGGTGGTACGCGTCAGTCCGCCCCCGGGTCCACGGCGTAGGCGACGGTGCCGAGGGTGCGCAGCTCCCACGAGTCGGGCACGATGGCCGCGCACTCGTCGAGGTCCTCGGCGCACACCACCGCGTCGACGTCGGCGACGTCGGCGCCCGGACGGCCGGGCACGACCGACTGGAGCGCCACCAGCTCGGTGCCCTCGGGCAGGAGCACCCACCACGGGTACTCCCACGAGTCGTTGCCCTGCACGATCCCCACCGTCGCGGCGCCGGAGTCGGCCACGGCCGCGGCGGCCTCCTCGTACTGGGGGAGCCATTCGAGGCGGCGCACGAACTGCTCCTCCACGTCGCTCATCGTGAACACCGACCACGTCCCGGCCAGGCGCCGCGGGTACCCGTAGGCCACGGTGAGGACCCCCGCCAGGGCGGCGACGGCGGCGAGCGTGCCGATCGTCCCCCAGGCGACGGCCCTGCGCCGCCGCCCGGCCGGGCGGCCCGCGCCGCGCCGCGCGAGCCTCGCGGCGAGGGCCGTGACCGCGATGCCCGCGACCGGCGCGCCGAGGACGACCAGGAAGAGCACGAGGCGGTTGACCCAGGGCTGCCAGGCGACCGTGGCGCACAGCAGGACGACCGCGACGGCGAGGGCCGCGACGTAGGCGCGGCGCAGGCCCGGGCCCTTCCGCAGGAACCAGACCGCGCCGACGAGCGCGGCGATGCCGGTGAGCGGGAAGGCCGCGCGGTCCTCGTCGGGGTACCAGGACGCCACGGGGAAGGCCGTGGAGCCGAAGGTGATGCGGGGGTCGTTGACGTCGACGCCGAGGAGCCCGGCGACGCCCTCGATCCCAGCGGCCCAGGCGTCGGCGACCGGCCTGACCGGCGTGTCGAGCGCGGTGTGGGCGATGCGCAGGCCGTTGACGGCGACCAGGCGCGGATCGGCGGTCTGGACGCCGATGGACTCGCGCAGCATCGGCGGGCCCAGGGGCGAGCCGAACTCGGCCTGCATGCGCGCCAGGAAGGGGCCGACGAGGGCCGCGGCCAGGGCGACGACGGCCACGGAGGCGCCGACGGTGCGCAGGCGCGCGGCGAGCGCGCCCGAGGCGCCGGCGCGCGCGCAGTGCCCCGGCTCGTGCCCGCACAGGCACGGACGGCGGCGGCGCCCGTCGCGGACGAGGCGGCCGACGCCCCACAGCAGCAGGAGCGGCCCGGCCGCGAGCAGCCCGGTGGTCTTGGTGACGGCGATGAGGCCGAGCGCGAGGCCGAGGTAGACCGCGTCGCCGCGGGGCGTGGGGACGGCGCCCGCGGCGGCGGCGCGTTCGCCGGGGCGGGTGAACTCGTCGAGGACGACGGTGGCGAGGCAGGCGACCCAGGCGGCGGCGATGAGGTCGACCTGCGTGCTGGACGCCTGGAGGAGGACCTCGGGGGTGGTGGCGAGGATGAAGACGGTGGCGAGCTGCGCCACGGGGCCGCCGCCGAGCTGGGCGGCGACGCGCGAGGCGGCCAGGACCGCGCCGACGCCCGCGAAGAGCTGGACGAGGTTGTAGGCGCCGTCGCCGCCGTCGAGCAGCCGCAGATGCGTCAGCAGGTACTCCGCGCCGGGGCCGAGGTCGACCTGGCGGTGGATGGCGGTGGCATAGACGTCGACCGAGGCGTTCTGGACCCAGTGCTCGATGCGCGGCAGGTGGTAGGTCTGCGAGTCGAAGTTGTTGGGCGAGGAGGCGATGGCGAGGACGGCGGCGCTGACGAAGAGGATCGCGACGACGCAGGCCAGCGCCCACTGCCAGGCGGGGGCCGCGGCCGCGGCGGACCGGGTGCGCCGCCAGGTGCGGCGGGTGGCCCCGCGCCTGCCCCTGAGGCCGTCGCGGATCGCCGCGACGGGGTCGCCGTGCCGAGCGGGGGCGGCGTCGCGCAGGCACCGGGCGGCGACGGCCGCGGCGACGGCGACCGTGGCGGCGGTCCAGGAGGCCAGGACGGCCCCGGCGGTGAGCGCGCCCAGCGCGGAGGCGGCCTCGACGGTGGCGATCGCCCACGCGCCGAGCGGCAGCGCGGCGCGCACGACCGCGAGTCGCATCGGCGCGACCACGGCGCCCTCGCGGGGTCGCAGCGCGTAGGCCAGGCCGGGGAGCAGGACGAGGAGCCACAGGATGAGCAGCACCGCTCCATTGAACACGACCGTCCCGGACTGTCGCTTCGCGGCGGGTTCACGTTAAAGTTATGAAATCGTGTTCGAACACGCGGGGATGGAGCAGCAATGTTGTTGTCGATTCTCGTCCCGGTATTCAATGAGGAACGCCTCGCACCCGGGACGATGAAAGAGCTGCTCGCAGTGGATTTCCCCTGCGAGACCGAGATCGTCGCGGTGGACGACGGGTCCCGCGACCGCTCCTGGGAGGCCTTGCAGTCCTTCGACGACCAGGAGCGCGTGACGCTGATCCGCCACACCAGGAACCGGGGCAAGGGCGCGGCCATCCGCACCGCCGCGGAGGCGGCCTCGGGCGATTACGTGGTGGTGTTCGACGCGGACGGCGAGTACGAGGCCACGGACCTGCCGAAGCTGCTCGCGCCGGTCCTCGACGGCAGGGCCGAGGTCGTGTACGGCTCGCGGACGTTCGGCTCGCATTCGGCGTACTCGTTCTGGTACGTCATGGGCAACAAGGGCATCACGCTCGCGGCGAACGTCCTGTTCAACTCCTACATCTCGGACCTGGAGACCTGCTACAAGCTCATGCCGCGGCAGCTGTACCTGGACCTGCGGGTGCGCTCGGCCGGGTTCGGCATGGAGGCGGAGCTGACGGCCAAGCTCCTCAAGCGCGGCATCCGCCCCTTCGAGGTGCCGATCTCCTACACCGCGCGCAGTCGCGAGGCGGGCAAGAAGATCACCTGGACGGACGGCGTCCAGGCCCTGTGGCTCCTGGGCCGCGAACGCGTCCGCCGCCGCGGCTGAGCGACGCGCTCATGGTTCGAGGTCAGCCGCGGGTCCGCTGCCACGGATCGTCATCGAGCCGGTCTTCCCCGAAGTGCTCGTCCGCCTCGGCGCGCCTCTCCTCGTAATCGACGGGTGGGAGATTCCGGCACGCCGTTACGTGTGAGCATGAAGCTTCTGCCGCGTTCCAACGCTGTCATCACGGACACGAAGTCGTCTCTCAGCTCCCGCTGGCTGATCTGGCCCCGACCTGCCCGAGAGCGGACGCTCAGTCGTCGAGGAGGACCACGTCGAGGCGGCGGGGGCCGTGGACGCCTTCGACGCGTTGCAGCTCGATGTCGCTCGTGGCCGAGGGCCCCGAGATCCACGTCTGGGGCCTGACCGGGTCCAGGCGCGGCAGCGCCTCGGCCAGGTGGCCGGTGATCTGGTCCCGGCGCACCACCACCACGTGGTGGTCCGGCACCAGGGTGATCGCCCTGCGGCCCTGCGCCGCACCGGCGTCCAGCATGATCGTGCCCGAGACCGCCACGGCCGCCGCGCAGCCGGTCAGCACCGCGTCGAACCGGTCCAGCTCGGCGGTCGTCAGCGCCTCGTCCTCGACGAACTCGGCCCCGCCGAGCCGCCATTCGGCGGGCAGGTCGGCCGGGACGAGCACGCGCCGCGCCCCGCCGAGGGCCGCCGCGATCGACTCGGCCCCGTGGTGCACGTGGGCCTTGTAGTCGACGAGGCGGTCGATGAGCAGCTCGACCACGTCGGTGCCCGGCTCCAGCGAGCGGCGGTGCTCCCGCGGGACCGGCGGCGGCGCCTGCGCCCCGTCCAGGGCCCGGCGCATCCGCTCCAGGATCTCCTCGCGCACGTTCACCGCTCCCGCTCCTTCCACCAGTCCCGGAAGCTCTCGCCCGGCGGCACCGGCATGTCCCTGCTGGAGGTCCACTTCGAGCCCGGCCACGGGAGCCTGCGCATGAAGCCGCGCCGACGCCACGGCCGCGAGAAGAACCGCGCCGCGCCCAGGGCGGCCCTCCACAGCCGCGGGCGGGCCATGACGGCCTTCGCCGCGCCCATCGCGGCCTGCTCCCCCGCCTGGTGCGGGCCGGTCTGGCGCAGGTGCACCAGCACTTCGGGGATGTTGATCTTGACCGGGCACACCTCGTAGCACGCCCCGCACAGGCTCGAGGCGTACGGCAGGTCGTCGTGGCGGCCCGGCTCCAGCTGCGGGGCCAGGATCGCGCCGATCGGCCCGGGGTAGACGTGCCCGTAGGCGTGGCCGCCGGTGCGCTCGTACACCGGGCAGACGTTCAGGCACGCCGAGCAGCGGATGCACGAGAGCGCCTGGCGTCCCACCTCGTCGGCGAGGACGTCGGTGCGGCCGTTGTCCAAGAGGATCACGTGCACGTCCTTCGGGCCGTCGCCCGCGGTGGCGCCGGTCCACACCGAGGTGTACGGGTTCATGCGCTCGCCGGTGGAGGAGCGCGGCAGCAGCTGCATGAAGACCTCCAGGTCCGCGAAGCGCGGCAGGAGCTTCTCGACGCCGACGACGCTGATGAGCGTCTCGGGCATCGTCAGGCACATGCGCCCGTTGCCCTCGGACTCCACGACCACGAGCGAGCCGGTCTCGGCCACGGCGAAGTTCGCGCCCGAGACGGCGACCTTCGCCGACAGGAACCGGCGGCGCAGGTGCAGCCGCGCGGCCTCGGCCAGGGCCGCCGGGTCGTCGGTGAGCCCCGCGGGGGCGTCGGCCATCCGGTCCCGGAAGATGTCGCGGATCTCGGTGCGGTTGTAGTGGATCGCGGGCACGAGGAGGTGGCTGGGCTTGTCCTCGGCGAGCTGCACGATGAGCTCGGCCAGGTCGGTCTCCCACGCGGCCATGCCCTCGGCCGCGAAGTGCTCGTTGAGCTCGATCTCCTGCGTGGCCATCGACTTGACCTTGACGACCTCCTCGGCCCCCGCCTCGCGCGTGAGGCGGGCGGCGATCGCGTTGGCCTCGGCGGCGTCGCGGGCCCAGTGCACGGTGGCGCCCGCGGCGGTCGCGTTGCGCTCGAAGGCGAGGGCGAGTTCGGGCATCCGGTGCTGGACGTCGGCCTTGATCGCGGCGGCGGTGTCGCGCAGCCGCTCCCAGTCGTCGAGCTCTCCGGCGACCTTGGCGCGCTTGCCGCGGATGGTGCCGGTGGCGTGGGCGAGGTTGGACCGCAGCTGGGGCATGCCGAGCGCGACCTTCGCCGCTCCACTGAATCCATCGCTCCGCGGGCGTCGCGAGGAGGCGGGGAACGCGGTGCTCATGCGGTGCTCGCCAGGATCTCGGCGTAGTGGATGGGGGCGGGGCCCCCGGCGCGGGCGATGCCGCCGCCGATGTGGGTGAGGCAGGAGTTGTCCGCGGCGGCGAGGTATTCGGCGCCGGTGCCCGCGGCATGGCGGCGTTTGTCCTCGAGCATCGCCGAGGAGACCTCGGCGTTCTTGAGCGCGAAGGTGCCGCCGAAGCCGCAGCACTGGTCGGCCTCGGGCAGGTCGACCAGTTCGATCCCCGCGACGGCCCGCAGCAGCCGCAGCGGCTTGTCGCCCAGGCCGAGCGCGCGGGTGCCGTGGCAGGTGGGGTGGTAGGTGACGGTGTGGGGGAAGCGGGCCCCGACGTCCTCGACGCCCGCGTGGTCGAGCAGGAACTCCGAGAGCTCGTAGACGCGCTCGCCGATGTCGCCGCCGATGAGGTCCGGGTACTGGTCGCGGGTCATGGCCGCGCAGGAGCCGGAGGGGGTGACGACGGCGTCGTAGGAGCCGAAGACGCGGTCGAAGGACTTCGCGAGGCCCGCGGCGTCCTCGCGGTATCCGGAGTTGGCGTGCATCTGGCCGCAGCAGGTCTGGGCCGGGGGGAAGTCGACCTCGTAGCCGAGGCGTTCCAGCACGGTCACGACCGCCTTCGGCGTCTGCGGGTAGAGGGCGTCGTTGACGCAGGTGATGAACAGGCCTATGCGGCTCACGGGCTCGGGTCCACCTCTCTCCTAGGGCCCTTCCCGGTGCCGGTCCGGGGCGGGGCGTCGTCTGCGGCCCGCCGCGGCTTCGCGGCCGGGCGGGGCGGCTTCGCTCGGCGTCTTCACTTCGGGCCCACCACGGCTTCGGACCTGAGGAAGGCGGCTGCGTGCCTCGAGCGGGAGTTCTCGAGGTGGAGACTCATGGCCTCCTCCGCTGTAAGCGGTTGCCTCCCGATGATAGCCTCTGCGATCGCCAAGTGCTCGCGCTCGGTCTCGGCGATCGCCTTCGGTTCGATGTACGAGCGGTGGAGGTGGAGGTGGGCGTCGAGCCGGTCGATGGCCTTGGCGAGCATCGGGCTGCCGCTCAGGCGGCCGACGTAGCCGTGGAAGCGCCGGTCGGCCTCGGTGAAGTCCAGGCGGGCCAGCTTGCCCTCGCCGTCGAAGTCGGGCGTGCGCGCCAGGGCCCGCAGGGTCTCGGCGACGTCGCCGCCGAAGGGGTCGGGGTCGGCCTCCGAGGCGCGCCTGGCGGCGAGCGGTTCGAGGAGCTGGCGCATGTCGAAGAGGTCTTCGAACTCCTCCCCGGTGAGCAGCGGCGTGACCTTGTAGCCGCTGAGGGGGCGGCGGCCCACGAGCCCTTCGGCCTCGAGCCGGGCCAGCGCCTCGCGGATCGGCGTCTGGGAGATCTCCAGGCGCTTCGCCAGGCCGTCGATGCTGAGTTTCTCACCGGGGGCGAGGGCGCCCCGCATGATCCGCGACTTCAGTTCGGTGTAGGCCTCGTCGGCCAAGGTCTGCCGCCCGGGCCCCACCAGTGCTTCTCCCATAGGATATATCCTATAGGATATCGCGCAAAGGCCGCGGCAGACGCCGGGCTTTTCGAGAAACACCCAATATGTCCGCATTGGAGACACTCCGTGGCAGTGAACCGCCCCGACCCTCCACCGCGCCACCCGCGGGACGGCCGCCCCGCGATGGAACGCCGCCGACTCGGCGACACCGACGTCTCCGTCACCGCCCTGGGCCTGGGCTGCGCGCCCATCGCCGGCCTGTACACCCCCGTCGCCCCCGACGTCGCCGCCGCCACCGTCACGGCCGCGTGGGACGGCGGCATCCGCCACTTCGACACCGCGCCCCACTACGGCGCCGGACTCTCCGAGGAGCGCCTTGGGAGCGCTCTTGCCGCGCTCCCCCGCGACGGGCTCACCGTCGCCACCAAGATGGGCCGCGTCCTGGTCGACCACGAGGGCCGGTGGGACCTGTGGGCCGAACCCAACGGCAAGGCCACCGCCTTCGACTTCTCCGCCCGGGCCGCCCGCGACTCCCACCGCGAATCGCTCGACCGGCTCGGCCTCGACCGCGTCGACATCGGCCTGGTCCACGACGCCGACGACCACCTCGGCGAGGCCGCCGCCGGGACCGGCGCCGCGCTCGCCGAACTGAAGGCCGAAGGCCGCCTCGGCGCGATCGGCATCGGCATGAACGCCACCGACGCGGCCGCCGAGCTGCTCGACCGCGGCGACTTCGACGTCGCCCTCATCGCCGGGCGCTACACCCTGCTCGACCAGTCCGCGCTCGACCGGCTCTACCCCCGCTGCCGCTCGCGCGGCGTCTCCGTGATCGCCGCCGGGGTCTTCAACTCCGGCATCCTCGCCGATCCGAGGCCCGGCGCCACGTTCAACTACCGGGCGGCCGACGCCGCGCTCACCGCGAAGGCCCGCGCCCTCGCCGAGGTCTGCGAGCGGCACGGCGTGCCGCTGCGCGCCGCGGCCCTCCAGTTCCCCGCAGCACACCCCGCCGTGGCGTCGATCCTCGTCGGCGCCCGCAGTCCGGCAGAGGTCGACGACGCCCTCGCGATGTTCGCCCACCCGATCCCCGAGGCGCTGTGGCGCGACCTCAAGCGCACGGGGCTCCTGCCCGAGGAGGCACCCACGCCATGACGACCCGGCTCGTGATCGACGCCCACCACCACCTCTGGACCGCCGACTACCCCTGGCTCGCCGGAAAACCCGAGTTCGCCCCGATCAAGCGCGACTACGGCGTCGCCGACCTGCGCGCCAACCTCGCCGCCGCGGGCGTCGACCGCACCGTCCTCGTCGAGTCCGCCTGGGGGCACCCCTCCGAGACCGTCGAGTTCCTGCACCTGGCCGGCGCCGTGCCCGAGATAGCGGGCGTCGTCGGACACATCGACCTGCTCGGCGAGGACCTCGGCGCCGTCCTGGCCCGCTACCAGGGCCACCCCAGGGTCCGCTACCTGGTGGGCCTGCGGGACCAGATCCAGGGGCGGCCCGAGGCCGACTTCCCGGCCCGGCCCGAGGTCGTCGCCGCCCTCAAGACCGTGGCGAAGGCGGTCCCCGCCTTCGACCTGGTCGTGCGCGTCGACCAGCTCCCCGCCGCCGCGAAGGCCGCCCAGGCCGTGCCGGAGCTGACCTTCGTGCTCGACCACCTCGGCAAGCCCGACGTCCGGCGCGGCGCCGAAGGGCTGTGGGCCTGGCGCGAGGCCGTGGCCCCGCTCGCCAAGCAGCCCAACGTGGTCGCGAAGCTCTCCGGGCTGGTCACCGAGGCCGACTGGCAGCAGTGGCGGACCGAGGACCTGCGCCCCTTCGTCCAGACCGCCCTGGAGCTGTTCGGACCCGACCGGCTCATGTTCGGGTCCGACTGGCCCGTCTGCGAACTGGCCGCCACCTACACCCGCGTCAAGGACGCGGTCACCGAGATCCTCGGCCGCGAGGACCCCGACGTCTTCTCGGGGACGGCGGCGAAGACCTACCGACTAGGAGTGCTGTGAAGTACCTGCGCATCGGCCGACCCGGCTATGAGACCCCCGTCGTCGCCCACGGCGGCAAGCACTACGACATGTCCGGGCCCATCGGCGACATCGACGGCGAGTTCCTGGCGCGCGGCGGCGTGTCCAGCGTGGCCGGATTCCCCGAGATCGACATCGCGGGCGAGCGCCTGGCCCCGCCGATCGCGAGGCCCGGCGCGGTGGTGTGCATCGGCATGAACTACGCCGCGCACTGCGCCGAGTCCGGCGCCGAGCCGCCCGCCGAACCGGTGGTGTTCTTCAAGCACCCCAACACCGTCGTGGGGCCCCACGACGACATCGAGATCCCGCGCGGCTCGACCAGGACCGACTGGGAGGTCGAGCTCGGCGTCGTGTTCGGCAAGCGGGCCTCCTATCTGGAGTCCGAGGAGGCGGCGCTGGAGTGCGTGGCGGGCTTCGTCGTCGCCAACGACGTGAGCGAGCGCGAGTTCCAGATCGAGCGCTCCGGCGGCCAGTTCTCCAAGGGCAAGGCGTGCCCCACCTTCAGCCCGCTCGGCCCCTACCTGGTGACGCCCGACGAGATCGCCGACGTGCAGGGGCTGCGCCTGTGGTCGAAGGTCAACGGCGAGGCCAGGCAGGACTCGGGCAGCGCCGACATGATCTTCTCGGTGGCGCACCTGATCTTCCACATGTCGCAGTTCATGGCCTTCGACCCGGGCGACCTGCTCCTGACCGGCACCCCCGAGGGCGTCGCGCTCTCGGGCCGGTTCCCGTACCTGAAGGAGGGCGACGTGGTCGAGGTCGGCATCGACGGGCTCGGGCAGACGAAGAACCCCGTGGTGCGGGCCGGATGACCGCCCGCGAGCGCCGCGCCCCGAAGCGGAGCGGACGATGATCACCGCCGTGGACGTCGTCGACGTCCGATTCCCGACCTCGGCGGGCCTCGACGGCTCGGACGCGATGAACCCCGACCCCGACTACTCGGCCGCCTACGTCGTCCTGCGCGCCGACGACGGCGCCGAGGGCCACGGATTCACCTTCACCATCGGGCGCGGCAACGACGTCTGCTGCGCCGCGATCGAGGCGCTGTCCGAGTTCGTCGTCGGCCGCGACGCGTCCGACCTCGGCGAGTTCTACCGGCGGCTGACCCACGACTCCCAGATCCGCTGGCTCGGCCCGGAGAAGGGCGTCATGCACCTGGCCGCCGCCGCGCTCGTCAACGCCGCGTGGGACCTCGCCGCCCGCCGCGCCGGCCTGCCGCTGTGGAAGTACCTGTCGGGCCTGAGCCCCGAGCGGATCGTGGACTGCGTCGACTGGCGCTACATGACCGACGCCCTCACCCCCGAGGAGGCCCTGGAGCTGCTGCGCGCGGCCGAGCCGGGCAAGGCCGAGCGCGTCGCCGAGATCGAGCGCGAGGGCTACCCCGCCTACACCACCTCGCCGGGCTGGCTCGGCTACTCCGACGCGAAGGTGGTGCGCCTGGCCCGCGAGGCCGTGGCCGAGGGCTACCGGCAGATCAAGCTGAAGGTGGGCGCCGACCTCGATGACGACCGGCGCCGCTTCGCCGCCGCCCGCGCGGCGGTGGGCCCGGACGTGCGCATCGCCGTCGACGCCAACCAGCGCTGGGACGTCGACCGGGCGGTGGAGTGGACGGCGGCGCTCGCCGAGTTCGACCCGTGGTGGGTCGAGGAGCCGACCAGCCCGGACGACGTCCTCGCGCACGCCGCGATCCGGCGGCGCGTCGCGCCGGTCAAGGTGGCGACCGGCGAGCACTGCCACAACCGCGTCATGTTCAAGCAGTTCCTGCAGGCCGGGGCGATCGACGTCCTGCAACTGGACGCGGCCCGCGTGGCGGGGGTCAACGAGAACCTGGCGATCCTGCTGCTGGCGAAGAAGTTCGACGTGCCGGTCTGCCCGCACGCGGGTGGGGTCGGCCTGTGCGAGCTGGTGTGCCATCTGTCCATGTTCGACTACACGTCGGTGAGCGCCTCGATGGAGGACCGGGTGATCGAGTACGTCGACCACCTCCACGAGCACTTCGTCGAGCCCACCGTCATCGCGAACGGCCGCTACAGGGCGCCGAGCGCGCCCGGCTTCTCGGCCGAGATGCGCCGCGAGAGCCTCCGGCGCTACGCCTACCCGAATGGTCCTGAATGGAGTGGAAAACGATGAACGGATTCGACGGCCTCACCGTCGTCATCTCCGGGGGCGCCTCCGGGATCGGCGCGGCCTGCGCCGACGCTTTCGCCGCCCGCGGCGCGAACCCGGCGGTGCTCGACCGCAACGCGAACCCCGACCACTGGTCGACGACGTGCGACGTGTCCGACGACCACCAGGTGCGCACGGCCGTCGACGCCGTCGTCGAGCGCTTCGGCGGGGTCGACGTGCTGGTCAACAATGCCGGCATCGGCGCGGTGGGCACCGTGGAGGAGAACTCCGACAAGCAGTGGATTCGCGTCCTGGACGTGAACCTGCTGGGCATGGTGCGCCTGGCGCGCGCCTGCCTGCCGCACCTGCGCGAATCGGCCGCGCCCGCGATCGTGAACACCTCCTCGATCGCGGCCTCCACGGGGCTGGCCAAGCGCGCCCTGTACGCCGCGTCCAAGGGCGCGGTGCACTCGCTGACGCTCGCCATGGCCGCCGACCACGTGTCCGAGGGCGTCCGCGTCAACTGCGTCGCGCCCGGCACCGCCGACACCCCGTGGGTGGCGCGGCTCCTCGACCAGGCCGAGGACCCGGCGGAGGAGCGCCGGAAGCTGGAGGCGCGCCAGCCCACCGGGCGGCTGGTGAGCGCCGAGGAGGTCGCGAGCGCCGTGGTCTACCTGGCCGATCCGGCCAACAAGTCCCTCACCGGCACCAGCCTCGCCGTCGACGGCGGCACCGCCGGGCTGCGCCTCGTCCGCTAGCGCCGCGAGGCCCGGCTACGGCCGGCCGCACCCCGGACCGGCACCACCACGAGGAGAGGCCATGTTCCGAGTCGAATGGACGGCGCAGGAGGTCAAACCGCCGGCCGAACTCGATGCGCTGTTCGAGGAGCTTCAGGAGTCGATCGGCATGGACGGGCACTGCGAGTTCCCCGTCCTCTGCTGCGCCGTCCGCGCCCTGGAGGGCTGGCTCTCGGTGGCGAGGATCGTCGGCTTCGACGACCGCGACCTGGTCTTGTGCGACGCGGACGTGATCGAACTCCTCGGCGGCGCCGCAGCGACGATCGAAACGTTGGCATGCGCCAGACCGGGCCTCATCGAGCTCTACCCCGATCCCGGTGCCGACTACATCGTGTTCGATACCGGCCCTGAGGAAGTCCGGCTCTACCGCGTGCCCTGGACCGAGGCCGGCACGATCGATCTACAAGCCCCTCTGCCTACACACCTGAACGCCTACCCGATGACCACCTGCGGGCGGACCGAACTCATCGAGCATCTCCAAGACCTGTGCCGCACGTTCGCCCGGACCGCCATAACGAACGAGCCCCGCCTGGCGAGCCACGAACCCCTCCGTCGATGGTCCAGCACCGGACCCGCCAGAGCATCCGGCCCTTCAACCCCGAACCTCCCGCCCGAGTCCGACCAGCGCCCCTGACCGACCGAGATCGGATTCGAGCGGACCTCCAGCACCTCTTCACCCTCAGGGCCGTATCCGAGCGGGCTTCAGGCAGGCAGCGATGACGAGGGAGCAAAGAGCCGGGGCTGTTCTATGGCTTTGGGGTTGTCTTTGCTTGCGCTTCAAGCGGGCAGCGACCACGAGGGAGGGGGCCTTACCCCTGTGGTGTTGACACTGTCCTTCTTACACAGCGGCAGGAATCGTAGCCCGCTGCTGTTCGTACTCGATGGGCGCGATGTTGCCCAGTGATGAGTGCCGCCTCACCGCGTTGTAGCGCAGGATCCACGA
>DASTYG010000062.1:0-16294 GCA_035765105.1 Glycomyces sp. | reverse complement strand
CGAGGCGAACGTGGCGGCCTTCCGCAAGGCCCTCGATGAGACGGGTCTGAAGGTCACCACGGCGACGACGAACCTGTTCGGGCATCCGGTGTTCAAGGACGGCGGGTTCACCCACAACGACCGGGACGTGCGTCGTCTGGCCATCAGCAAGGTCATGCGCAATATCGACCTGGCCGCCGAGCTGGGCGCGCAGGTCTATGTCGCCTGGGGCGGCCGCGAAGGCGCCGAGACCGGCGGCTCGAAGGACGTCCAGTCGGCGATGGCGCGGATGAAGGAGGCCTTCGACGTCCTCGGCGAGTACGTGACCGCCCAGGGCTACGACATGGTGTTCGCGATCGAGCCGAAGCCGAATGAGCCGCGGGGGAACATCCTGCTGCCGACGATCGGGCACGCGTTGGCGTTCATCAACGAGCTCGAGCGTCCGGAGCTGGTGGGGATCAACCCCGAGATCGGGCATGAGGAGATGGCCGGGCTCGACTATGCGGCCGGTATCCGGCAGGCGCTGTGGCACGGGAAGCTGTACCACATCGATTTGAACGGGCAGACCGGTCCGCGGTACGACCAGGATCTGCGGTTCGGCGCCGGGAACGTCGGCGGGGCGTTCTGGGCGGTGGACGCGGTCGAGGAGGGGATCGCCAAGGGCCAGTACTCGGGGCCGATCCACTTCGATTTCAAGCCCCCGCGCACCGAGGACGACGAGGGCGTGTGGGTCTCGGCCGCGGCGTGCATGCGCAACTACAAGATCCTCCAGGCGAAGGTGAAGGCGTTCCGGTCCGATCCGGAGGTGCAGGAGGCGCTCAAGGCCGCGCGGGTCGACCAGTTGGCGGTCGCGACGCTGGCCGAGGGGGAGACCTGGGCTGATCTCAAGGACGTCGAGGTCGATGTCGACGCTCTGGCGGCCAAGGGCATGGCGTTCGAGCGGCTGGACCAGCTCGCCCTCGAACACCTCTACGGCATCCGCTGACGGCGGCGCCGACGCGGACAGGGCCCGGAGCGAACGCTCCGGGCCCTGCCGCTACCCCACACCCATCATTCAGACGAAGCAATACCCCTTCGATCGCGCCTCCCGCCAGAGGAGGTCGTTTGATGAGCGAACGCGAAGCCGGTGCCTGCCCTCATCCGCTCATGGAGGGAACACTACGGACGCCGGTTAGGGATTCCACGCGAAAACCATCAGAGGTTCATTGGAACCCGCCCGCCCCGCTCACGTGACGGGAGCGCCCGCTCACCAGACCGTGCTGGGCCGCCAGGCCACGATCGTGGGACGCAGGCCGCCGGTCGCCCGGAAGTCCTCCACCGCCCGCGCCAGGGTGCTCAGGGCGATATGGGAGTCGGAGGGGAAGACGCTGGCCGCCTCCATGTCGCGGTAGAGCTTGACCTCGGGGTGGTACTCGGACTCGGAGTAGGAGACCCACGCGCCGGGGCCGTAGTCCTCGCCGCCGGGACCGTAGTAGGCCAGGGCCCCGATCTCCATGCCGCGGTCGGCGGCGATCTTGAGCCCGTGGTCGGGGCGGCCGCCGGGCTCGTACCCGGGGCGGTCGCGCACGAGCACGGTGGGGACCTGCACCAGACTGGCCGACAAGAGGGTCGCGATGGCGGCGGCGACCCCGTCGGGATCGCAGGCGAGCAGAATCCGCTCCCCCTCCTCGGTGTCGAGCCTGAACTCGGCGCAGTAGCCGCTGATGTGGGCGTTCGTTGGTCCAGTGCTCATCGGCGGTGCTCCTTCCGCAAGGGGGGCCACTGGGGCGGGAGAGAGGGAATCAAGATGAACAGCCATGGCGGACACCGCACCTCGTCATGTCGGGATTTGGAGACGACAGTACGTGCGCCAACGGACCATATGAGCGATGAGTCGGGAAATTGACACTATTGCGGAGATTTGCCGTGGCAACCTGCCTATGCAAATAGCAGATTCCAATGAGGAGCGACCGATCGCGTCCGAATGGCGCAAATGATCACCGAAACCATTGCTGGCCTTGCGATCCATTACAGTCTGCGCGAACCTCCACTGAAGTGGAAGCACCGCCGCGCCCACTCCGGGCCCGTTCACTGTCCGATTGGCGACACGACCGCCGGTCCGCCGCCCCACGCCCCTCCCGCGGCGGCTCGGACCGCTCCCGACACACCCGTCAGGCAAGATTGGACCATGCGTGTAGACCTGCTCGGCCCCCTCCGCGTCACCGACGGCGCCGGAACCGAGGTGCCGGTGCCCGCAGGCGGGCAGCGCGCCTTGCTCACCCGCCTCGCCCTCGAACCCGGCCGGCTCGTCCCCGCCGCCGCCCTCATCGACGCCCTCTGGCCGGGCGAACGGCCCGCCAACGCCGCCGGCGCGCTCCAGACCCGCGTCTCGCGCCTCAAACGCCTCCTCGGCGACCGCCTCGGCTCCGACTCCGGCGGCTACCGCCTCACCGGCGTCGCCACCGACGTCGCCGACTTCGAACGGCTCGCCGCCGAAGCCGAGACGGCCTCCCGCAACGCCGCCGCCCCCACCGTCCGGCACCGCTGCGAGGCGGCCCTGGCCCTGTGGCGCGGACCCGCGCTCACCGACGCCGCGGACTTCGGATTCGCCGACACCGAGACCACCAGGCTCACCGCCCGCCGCGAGACCGTCGCCTCCCTCCTCCTCCAGGCCCGCCTCGAACTCGAAGGCGCCGAAGCCGTCCTCGCCGAACTCGCCGCCCGCCACACCGCCGACCCCCTCTCCGAGACCGACGCCGGACGCTACATGCGCGCCCTGGCCGCCTCGGGCCGCCAGGCCGAAGCCCTCGCCGTCTACGACAAGACCCGCGCCCGCCTCGCCGACGAACTCGGCGTCGACCCCTCGCCCGCCCTGGCCGAGGCCCACCTGGACGTCCTCCGCGGCGTCGCGCCCCCGCCCGCCCCCGCCGAGAGCCGCCTGCCCGAACCGCTCACCGCCTGCATCGGCCGCGAACCCGACCTCGACGCCCTCGCCGGCCTCATGGACGCGGGCCGCCTGGTCACCCTCACCGGCCCCGGCGGCACCGGCAAGACCCGGCTCGCGCTCGAAGCCGCCCACCGCGCCGAAGCCCGCGGCGAGACGGTGCGGCTGGTCGAACTCGCGCCGCTCGGCGACCCGCTCCAGCTCCCCGACCTGGTCTTCGAATCGCTGCGCATCGGCGAGTCGATCCTCTCCCGCCGCCCCGACGACGCCCGCGAACGGCTCGTGGAGGCGCTGCGCAACCGCGAACTGCTCCTCGTCGTCGACAACTGCGAGCACCTGATCGGACCGGTCGCCGACCTCACGGCCCACCTGCTCGCGCGCGTCCCCGGCCTCCGCGTGCTCGGCACCAGCCGCGAGGCCCTCGGCATCACCGGCGAGGCCGTCTACCCGCTCGGCCCGCTCGCCCTCCCCGCCGACGGCGGCGGGGCCGCGCCCGAGACGTACTCGGCGATCCGGCTGTTCGCCGAACGCGGCCGCCAGTCCGACCCCTCCTTCGCGCTCACCGACGCGAACGCCGCGCTCGTCGCCCGGACCTGCGCCGCGCTCGACGGCCTGCCCCTGGCGATCGAACTCGCCGCGGCGCGCCTGCGCACCATGACGCTCGACGACCTCGCCGCCCGCCTCGACGACCGGTTCGCCCTCCTCACGCGCGGCGACCGCACCGCCGCCCCCCGGCAGCGCACCCTCCGCGGCGTGGTCGACTGGAGCTGGGACCTGCTCGAACCCGACGAGCGGCGCGCCCTCGCCCGCATGGCGGTGTTCAACGGGGGCGCCGACCTCGCGGCCGTCACCGCCGTGTGCGCCACCGCGGTCGACGTGGTCGCCGGACTGGTCGACAAGTCGCTGGTCCAGCGGCTCCCCTCGGGCCGGTACCGCCTGCTGGAGACCGTCCGCGAATACGCCGCCGAGCGGCTCGCCGAACTCGGGGAGACGGCCGAGCGCTACCGGGCCCACGCCGACCACTACGCCGACCTCGCCGAAGCGGCCGAACCGCACCTGTCCCGGGCCGAGCAGATCGAATGGCTCGAACGCCTCGGCGCCGACCACGGCAACCTGACCGCCGCCGTCCACCGTATGATCGCCGCCGGGGACGCCGCCGCCGCGCACCGCGTCATGGCGCCCCTGGCCTGGTACTGGTGGATGCGCGGCTACCGCAAGGAGGGCCAGGAGCTGGCGATGCGGGTGCGGCGCATGGAAGGGGACGTCGACCCGCTGCTGCGCGCCAAGGTCGCCATGTCGGGCGTGTGGGGGCTGTGGTCGGGGGACCTCGACCCGGCCGACGCCGCCTCGGCCTGGGGGGAGGCCGCGGAGCTGATCGAGCGGCACGGCCTCCACGACGCCTGGCCGACCGTGCGGCTGGTGCCCGCGGTGCTCGCCCTGCTCGACGACGACGAGGAGCGGCTGCGCCGGTGCCTGGACGAACTCGACGCCGAACGGGACGCCTACGCCAAGGGGATGATCCTGCTGTTCTGCTCGGGGTACTCCGAGCGCGCGGGCCGGACCGAGCAGGCCGCGGCCGAGATGATCGAGTGCAACGCCGTCTTCGAGGCCATCGGCGAGCGGTTCGGCCTGATCATGTCCCTCCAGGGACTGGCCGGCGTCCGCGAGGCCCAGGGCGACCACGCCGCGGCCCGGCGGCTGCTGACCCGGGCGGTCGAGGCCGAGGCGGAGTTCGGCGCCGACCCCGCCGACTCGGTCATCGCCGACAGCCTCTGGCGACTCGACGCCGAGTACGGCGACGACCCCGAGGCGGTGCTGGCACGGCTGCGCGCCGAGGAGGCCCGCGCCAAGCGGGCCGGGAACAGCGAGAACGCCGTGGCGGCGCGCGTCTCGGCCGCCGTCTGCATGCGCCGCCTGGGACGCCCGGCCGAGGCCCGCGGCGAGCTGCTCGCCGCCGAGGCCGAGCGCCCCAGGTACACCGAGTTCTCCGAGGTCTCCAAGCGGCTCTACCGGCAGCTCGCCGCGGTGGCGGCCGATCTCGGCGACCACGACCTGGAGCGTCGGGCCGCCGAGATGTCCGGTGGCGGCAAGTGGCCGTTCAGCTAGTGAGCTTGCGCCGGTAGGCCCGCAGCGACAGCGGCACGAACACCGCCACGGCCCCGGCGCACCAGCCCAGCAGCGCCAGGAAGTAGCCGCCCGGGGCGTTCCCCGCGAGCAGGTCCCGGACCGTCTCCGACAGCGCCGTCAGCGGGTTGACCTCGGCGAGCCACTGGACCGCGCCGGGCAGCGTCTCGACCTGGATGAACGCCGTCGAGGTGTAGGACAGCGGCATGAGCAGGGCGATCATCCACGTCTGGATCTGGTCCTCGGACCTGGCGGTCAGGCCCACCAGCACCATCGACCACGAGGCGCTGAACATGAACAGCAGCACCACGCCCACGGCGGCCGCGACGGCGAGGACGTCGCCCTCGGCCCGGTAGCCCATGGCGAAGGCGACGCCGCCGACGACCAGCAGCGCCCAGGTGTGCTTGACCATGTCGGCGGCGACGCGGCCGGCCAGCAGCGCGAACCGGGAGACCGGCATCGCGGTCAGCCGGTCGAACACCCCGGACTCGAGGTCGGCGTACAGGCCCAGGCCGGTGGTGGGGATCGCGAAGAACAGGCCCATGACGATGATCGTCGGCCCCGCGTACTGGAGGAAGTCCTGCCAGGTGCCCATCATCTGGCCGCCCATGAAGAACGTGATGGACAGCAGGATCATCAGCGGGATCATGAAGAACTCGATCAGCGTCGCCGGGTTGTTCCTGATCGACGCGAGCGAGCGCGCCGCCATCGAGGCGGACTGCGCGAACACGCCGCGCCTGGTGGTCCAAGTCGTCGCCGTCATACCGTGACCTCCGCGGTCTCGCTGGTCGATCCGGCCCGGTGGCCGGTCAGGGTCAGGAACACCTCGTCGAGCGTGGGCTCGTCGAGTCCGAACGCGAGCAGGTCGATCCCGGCCTGCGCCACGCGCGTCATCACCGCCGTGGCCTCCCCGGCGTGGACGACCGGGACGATCGCCTCGCCCTCCTCGATCCGGGCCTCGGCGCCGATGGTCCAGTTCGCCAGTTCGGCGAGCTGCCGCAGGGCCTCGGGTCGCACCGGCCGCAGGCGCAGCACCAGGCCGCCGACCATCTGCTTGAGCTCGCTCGGCGCGCCGGAGGCGATGACGCGCCCGGCGTCGATGACGGCGATGGCGTCGGCCAGCTGGTCGGCCTCCTCCAGGTACTGGGTGGTCAGCAGCACCGTCGTGCCCTCCGCGACCAGGCCGCGGACGACGTCCCACAGCCCGTTCCGGCTCCCCGGGTCCAGCCCGGTGGTCGGCTCGTCCAGGAACAGCACTTCGGGGCGGCGGACGACGGACGCGGCCAGGTCCAGGCGGCGGCGCATGCCCCCGGAGTACTTGCCCGCGGCCCGGCCCGCGGCATGGACGAGGTCGAACCGCTCGAGCAGCTCGGCCGCCCGCGCCTTCGCCTGGGATCGGGAGGCGCCGAGCATGCGGGCGATGAGCACGAGGTTCTGCTCGCCGGTCAGGTCGTGGTCCAGGCCCGCGTACTGGCCGGTCAGGCCGATGCGCTCGCGGACCTTCCCGGCGTCGGCGACCACGTCGAGCCCGAGGACGCGGGCGGTGCCGCCGTCGGGGCGGGTGAGGGTGCTCAGGGTCCGGACCGCGGTGGTCTTGCCGGCGCCGTTGGGGCCGAGCACGCCCAGGACGGTCCCGGCGGGGGCGGTGAGGTCGACGCCGTCGAGGGCCCGGACGTCGCCGAACGCCTTCACCAGCCCTCTGACCTCGATCGCGTGTTGCATGGGATGCCTTTCTGGTGTCGTCTTGCCGAGTGAGGGCTCCAGCGTGCGGGCCCGGCCTTGCACGGCCCTTGCACCTGCCTTGCACGGCCCCTTGCACGGGCCCGGCGCCGCGCGGCCGGACGACGAAAAGGGCCGCGTCCCCCGCTGGGAGGACGCGGCCCGGGAACCGGGTGCGGAAGTCAGCCCTTGATGGCCCCCGTGATGACGGCCTTGGTGAAGTGCTTCTGGATGAACGGGTACATGATCACGATCGGCACGATGGTGCAGACCACGACGGCCATCTTGAGCGCGGCCGTGGGCGCGGCGACGTCCGACTGGTACTGCGCCGCCGAGGAGGCGGCCCCCGGCAGGCCCTGCGTCGACATGAGCATGCGCTGGAGCACCACCTGGATCGGCTGCGTGTCCAGGCTCGGGATGTACAGCACGGCCTGGAAGTAGATGTTCCAGTACATGACCGCGTAGAACAGCGCGATGACCGCCAGGATCGCCTTCGACATCGGCAGCACCACGCGGAACAGGGTCTTGAACTCGCCCGCCCCGTCCATCTTCGCGGCGTCGATGAGCTCGCGCGGCACGCTGTTCATGAAGAACGCGCGCAGCACGATCAGGTTGAAGGCGTTGAGCGCCATCGGCAGGATCAGCGACCAGTAGCTGTTGAACAGCCCCAGCTTCTGCACCACCAGGAAGTTCGGGTACATGCCCGGCGCGAACAGGAAGGTGAACAGGATCAGCAGCAGCAGCGGCCGGTGCAGCACCGTGCCGGGGCGCGAGAGCCCGTAGGCCGCGCCGATGGTGAGCACCATGCTGATCGCGGTCCCGATGGCCGTGAGGACGATCGTCAGCAGCAGCGAGTCGGTGAGCGCGCCGCCGCTGAAGATCTCCTGGTAGGCCTGGACGCTCAGGTCGGTCGGGAGCAGCAGCAGGTTCCCGCCGGCGCGCTGGAGCGCCTCCTCGCTGGCGAAGCTGGTCGCCACGATCGCCCAGATGGGGATGACGATGGCCGCGGCGTAGCAGATCATGAACGCGGCCTTGGCGAACTTGCCGACGAAGGACGGCTCTTCGTCCCACGCCGGGCGGTTGCTCTTGCGCGTCCGCGGGCGCTGAGTGGCAGTGGCGGTGGTGGTCATGACTTCTGGTAGATCCCTTGCTCTCCGAGGCGGTGCGCGACATTGTTGGCGATGAGGATCAGGACGAGCCCGATCGCGCCCTTGAACAGGCCCGCCGCGGTGCCGAAGGATTCGCCCTGGGAGCCGATGATGCTGCGGTAGTACACGAAGGTGTCGAGCACCTCGGTGGCCTGGTAGCCGACCGCCTCGCGCTGGAGCTGGTACTGCTCGAACCCGACGGTGAGGATGCCGCCCAGCTGGAGGATCAGCAGCAGCACGATGACCGGCCGGATGCCCGGCAGGGTGATGTGCCACATCCGCTTCCAGCGGCTCGCGCCGTCGACGGCGGCGGCCTCGTACAGGCTCGGGTTGATCGAGGCGAGCGCGGCGAGGAAGATGATCATGCCCCAGCCGGCGTCCTTCCAGGCCCACTGCATCCACGCCAGGAGCACGAACGTGTCCCCGTCGGTGGTGAAGCTCAGCCGGTCGCCGCCGAAGCCGAGCGCCCAGTTGCTCACCAGCCCGTCGGAGCCGAGCATCTGGATGAACACGGTCACGACCAGCACCCAGGAGAAGAAGTACGGCAGGTAGACGATCGACTGGAAGGTGCTGCGGACCTTGGTGGAGACGACGCTGTGCATCAGCAGCGCGAGACCGATCGACAGCGGGAAGACGAACATCAGCTGCGCCAGCGCGAACTTGAGGGTGTTGCCGAGCGCGGGCAGGAAGTACGGGTCGGAGAACAGCCGCTCGAACCAGGCGAGGCCCACGAAGGGGTTCTCCCAGAACGGCCGGTAGGGGCTGTAGTCCATGAACGCGATGATGTTCCACGCCGAGGGCCAGTAGAAGAACACCGCGAGCTGGACGAGCGCGGGGAGGGTCAGGACCAGCAGGGGCCAGTCGTGGCGGAGCCGCTGCCCGAAGGTCTGGGTGCGCTTGATGCGCGGGCGCGCCTGACCCCCGCCGGAGGCCGGGGGCGCTGAGGTTTGGAGTGCTGCCATCGCTTCTGTCTAATCCAGTCTTGAATCCGTTGCAGTGGTCGCGGGACGCGAAAGGCCGGGCGGGCCGCTGCCGCGGTCCGCCCGGCCGGGCGCTCACTTGCCGTGGAGGGCCTTGTACGCGGCCGTGAAGTGCTCGCGGGCCGCCTCTCCACCGTTGTTGAGGTAGGTCTCGACCATGCTCGGGATCTCGGACAGCTCGGCGCGCCCGTAGGCGATGTCGTTCTCCTGGTCCTGCCGGGCCTGGTCGGCGGCGACGGCGTCGGCCGGGGACTCGACGCGCATGCCCTCCCAGATGTTGGCCTCGATGTAGTCCTTCATGGTCGCGTTGTACTCGAACCGGTCCTGGACGAACTCGGGCTGGCCGGTGAGGAAGGTCTGGACCCGGCCGGAGAAGGTCTTGTAGTTGACCGGGGCCTGGACGACGGCGGTGCCCAGCTCGGTGTAGACGGGGGTGCCGTCGTCGCCGTAGTTGAAGTGCTCGCCCTCGACGCCGTATTCGAGGATCTCGAACTCCTTGGTGCCGTAGGGGGCCGAGCAGAAGTTGGCGACGTCGAGGATCTCCTCGACCTGCTCCTGGCTGAGGTCCTTGCTGAGGAAGACCCAGCCTTCGACGTCGTTGACGGCGTGGACCAGCGGGGTGCGGCCGTTCGCGGCGATCGCGCCGATCGGCGCGATGGCGCCCTCGGCCTCGCCGCCCTTGACCTGGTTGGTGAAGTCGGACCAGTACTGGATGCCGTCCTGGTGGAACAGGATGGTGCCGGCCTTGTGCAGGTCCTTGGGCTCGAGCGTGCCGCTGGCGGCGTCGGGGTGCTGGAGCTTCTCGTCGTGCAGGGTGCGGCGGAACTCGAGCCACTCGGTGTACTCGGGGCGCTCGCAGTTGTGGATCAGCTTGTCCTGCTCCTCGTCCCAGATCCAGCCCTCGCCGCTGGCGAGGCCGAACCAGGCCGGGGTGAACCAGTCGGTGCCGAAGAAGGCCCACTGGCCGGCGGCGTCGTCGGACCAGGCGCGGCCGACCTCGAGCAGCTCCTCGACCGTGGTGGGCATGGCGAGGCCGGCGGCCTCCAGCAGGTCGGTGCGGCCGTAGACGGCGTTGGCCGGGCCGCCGAGGATGCTGCCGGGGATGCCGAAGATCCGCGCGGTCTCGGGGTCCTCGGGGTCGGTGGACCACACCGACTTGCCCCAGGCGGCGGTGTCGCGCCCGGCCAGCAGCGGCCAGCGGTCGGCGATGTCGCCCTTGAGCAGGTCGGTCAGGTCGTAGAAGGTGTTGGCGACCGTCTCGCGGAAGTTGGGGTGGGCGTAGAGCATCCAGCTGAAGATCTGGATGCCGTCGCCGAACTCGTTGGCCTGGAGCCACTGCGCGGAGGTGTCGGCGAAGGTGTTGCCGTCGGCGTGGCGGATGTTGATCACGGTGCCGCCCCAGGCCTCGTGGACCGCCGCGTAGTACGGGTCGTCCTTGGAGGGCGCCTCGCCCCACATGGGGATGGTGAACTCGTACGTGCCGCTGCCGGAGGGGAGGTCGGTGACGGCCTGGACGGGCTCGGGGTAGCTGGTGAACCCGGAGGGGTGGTGCGGCGGTTCGCCGACCAGGTCGGGCTCGATCGGAAGCGGCCACTCCTTGTAGTTGGGGAGGAAGTCGAAGCCTTCGGTCACCTGGGTGGAGCCACTGCCGGACTCGATGTCACCGCAGGCGGCGATCATGGGCAGGCCAGCGGCTCCTGCGGTGCCGATGCCGGCCGCCTTGAAGAGGGAGCGGCGCCTGAACGGCGACCTGCGGGAGGGAGTAGCCACGTTGCTGTCCTTTCGGTCATGTATTCGTGAGGGTTGAGAGGTAGGAGAGCCGGTAGTTAGTTCGGCTGCTCGATAAACTAAAGTAGCGCACGGTGATGACCGCTACAAGCGAGGGGCCGTGCGAAACCATCGCGGATTGATCACGATTCGGGAACGCGGCTTGACGACGGACCCCTCGATGTCGCAGGCGGGGACCGGTCGACGACAGGTTGTCGCCGTCGAAGACAATGCCAATCTACGGCTCGCAAGCTCCGCCGTGGAGGGGCCACGAGTGCAGCAGCAGGAGGCAGACACATGGCGATGCGCATAGCGGCGAAGGCCGCGAGCCGCGACGGCGGCGCCGAGACCGAGACCGGCCGGGCCCGGCGCGCCGACTTCACGGACGTGCGCGCCAACAACCTCGGCTACGTCCTGCGCCAGGTCCGCGCCGAGGGCCGGTGCTCCCGCGCCGACCTGGCCGCCAAGACCGGATTGAACAAGGCCACCGTCTCCAGCCTCGTCGCCGAACTCATCGAGCGCCGCGTCCTGCGCGAGTCCGGTTCGGTCATAGGCAACATCGGGCGCCCGGCCGTCCTGCTGAGCGTGGACACCGGCTACTACGCCTCCCTCGGCGTCGAAGTCAATGTGGACTACATGGCGCTCGTCGCGGTCGACTTGGCGGGCAACCGGCTCCTGAGCTGGCGGCGCGCCCACGACGGCGCCGGCTCCACCGCCGGCAAGTCGGTCTCGGCCCTCGCCGGCCTCGCCAAGCGCGCCGTGGACAAGATGGACGCCGAAGGCCGCCAGATCCTCGGCCTCGCCGTCGCCGTGCCCAGCATGATCGACCACGAGGGCGTCGTCCAGCTCGCCCCCCGGCTCGGCTGGACCGATTTCGACCTGGCCGCCCGCCTGCGCGCGGCCATGCGCGACCCGAAGTACGCCGTCTCGGTCGACAACGACGCCAACCTCGGCGCGGTCGCCGAACAGCGCTTCGGCTCCTACGCCGGCGTCGACGACATGATCTACGTCACCGGCGAGATCGGCCTCGGCGCGGGCCTCATCGTCGACGGCGCGCTGCGCCGCGGCGCCGGCGGCTTCGCCGGGGAGATCGGCAACCTCCTCATCGAGATCGACGGGACCGTCGGCCGCGTCGAAGACCTCGCGAGCATCCGCACCGCCCTGGTCGAACTCGCCGAGTCCGAGCACATCGGCAGCACCGAGGTCGAGGCCGAAGTCGAGGACATCGTCACCCGCGCCCGCGCCGGGGAGGCCCGGGTCGTCGCGACCCTCGAGCGGATGGGCCGCGCCCTCGGCGCGGGCATCGCGCTCGCCGTGGACCTGCTCAACCCCGAAGCGGTCGTCCTCGGCGGCCACTACCAGGCCCTGAGCCCCTGGATCGTCCCCGCCGCCGAGACCGAGATCGCCGCGCGCACCTTCGCCGCCGACGCGGGCGGCGCCGAGATCGTCGTCTCCTCCCTCGGCCACGAGGCGCCCGCCCTCGGCGCCGCGACCGGCATCCTCAACGACATCGACGCCGGTCGCATGCCCACCCCGCTCGGCTCCTGACCGCCTTTGTTTCACAACTGTTACCTCGATCGTCGCCGCAGGTCCCGGGCCTGCGGCGACGGCCGTTCGCGCCCGCCGCGAGCGCGCGTCTTGACTCCCGGGGCGGCCCCGGTGTAGAACTCATGTATTCCTGAATCGAAGCGCTTCGAAAGGCGCGGTCCGCTCACCGCTCCGTAATCGAAGCGCTTCGACAAGACAGCGGCGTCCCAGCTAGGAAGTCCCGACATGACCCAGAACGCAGACCAGCTCCCGTTCCGCGACCCCGGCCTCCCGCGCGCCGAGCGCGTCGCCGACCTGCTCGCACGGCTCACCCTCGACGAGAAGATCGGACTGCTCCACCAGTACCACCGCCCCGTCGAACGGCTCGGGATCGGCCCGTTCAAGACCGGCACCGAGGCCCTCCACGGGCTCGCGTGGCTCGGCGAGGCCACCGTATTCCCGCAGGTCGTCGCCCTAGGCGCCACCTGGAACCCCGAACTGGTCGAGGCCGTCGGCGCCGCGACGGCGGACGAGGTCCTCGCCTACCACCACCGCGACCCGGCCAAGGCCGGACGCAACGTCTGGGCCCCGACCGTCAACCCCCTGCGCGACCCGCGCTGGGGGCGCAACGAGGAGGGCTACTCCGAGGACGCCTGGATGACCGGCCTCATGGGCGCCGCCTACGCGCGCGGCCTCAAGGGCGAGGGCGAGGTCTGGAAGACCGCGCCCACCGTCAAGCACTTCCTGGCCTACGGCAACGAGGCCGACCGCTGCGTCACCTCGTCCAACATGCCGCCGCGTGTGCTGCGCGAGTACGAGTTCGCCGCCCACCGCCCGGCACTGGCGAGCGGCGACGCGGTGGCGGTCATGCTGTCCTACAACCTCGTCAACGGCCGCCCCGCGCACGTCTCCCCGCTGGTGAACGCCGAACTGCGCACCTGGACCTCCGACGAGGTCTTCGTCGTCTCGGACGCCTACGCCCCCAACAACCTCGCCGGACTCCAGGGCTACTTCGAGGACCTGCCCACCGCCTACGCCCACGCCGTCAAGGCCGGGCTCGACTCCTTCACACAGGACGACGACCGGCCCGAGGCCGTCCTCGGCCACATCGAGGAGGCCATGCGGCGGGGCCTGCTCGACGAGGCCGACGTCGACACCGCCGTGCGCCGGGGCCTCCACGTCCGCTTCGGGCTCGGCGAGTTCGACCCCGAGGACCCGTACGCGGGCATCGGCGACGAGGCCGTGAACTCCCCCGAGCACCGCTCGCTCGCCCGCGAGGCCGCCGCCCAGTCCATCACCCTGCTGAAGAACGACGGCCTCCTGCCGCTGCGGGCCCCGAAGAAGATCGCCGTCATCGGCCCGCTCGCCGACGTCCAGTTCGAGGACTGGTACTCCGGCACCCTCCCCTACGCCGTCACCGCCCGCGCGGCCCTCGCCGAGCGCGCCGAGGTGACCTACTGCGAGGGCGTCGACCGGATCAGGCTGCGCCACGCCGACGGCTACGTGACCGTCGAGGACGGCGGCGCGGCCCTGCGCGTCACCGAGTCGACCGGCGCCGACGCCCAGTTCGACCTGCTCGACTGGGGCGGATGGTCCTACCTCGCGCGCAGCGCGGCCACCGGCAGGTACCTCAACGGGGCGAAGGACGGCTCGGTGACCGCCGACTCGCCCGGCCCGCACGAGTTCGACGTGACCGAGACCTTCACCATCGTGGAGGTCGCCGGCGGCAAGGTCGCCCTCCGCCAGGTCCACAAGGGCGAGGGCGCCGCGGCCGGCCGGTGGTACGGCCTGGTGGACGGGCGCCTCGCGCTGGTCGCCGACCAGGCCGACGCCGCCGAGTTCGACTTCGACTTCGTCACTCGCGGCCGCGACCGGGCCGTCGAACTGGCCGCCGAGGCCGACGTGGCCGTGGTCGTGCTCGGCGACCACCCGCTGGTCAACGGCCGGGAGACCGAGGACCGCGAGGACCTGTTCCTGCCGAGCAACCAGCGCTGGCTCCTGGGGCACGCCTTGGAGGCCAACCCGAATACCATTCTGGTCATGTCCTCCTCCTACCCTTACGCCACCACTTGGGCGAAGCAGCACGTGCCCGCGATCGTGTGGTCGGGCCACGGCGGGCAGGAATGGGGCCGTGCCCTGGCCGACGTCCTCTTCGGCGACCGCGACGCCGAGGGCCGCCTGCCCCAGACGTGGTACACCGACGCCGCCGAACTGCCCGCGATGCTCGATTACGACATCATCGCCTCCGACGCCACCTACATGTACTACCTCGGCCAGCCGCTCTACCCGTTCGGGCACGGCCTGTCGTACACCGACTTCGCCTACGCGAACCTCGCCGTCGACCGCGAGCACGCCGCCGCGGGCGACGAGCTCACCGTCACCGTCGAGGTCGCCAACACCGGCGACCGCGACGGCGTCGAGGTCGTCCAGCTCTACTCCCACCAGTGCGGCTCGCGCGTCAAGCAGCCGCTGCGCCAGCTCCGCGGCTTCACGAAGGTCCGCCTGGCCGCCGGGGAGCGGCGGACGGTGTCCTTCACCGTCGCCGTCGACGACCTCGCCCACTGGGACAACGTCACCGGCCGCATGATCGTCGAGAAGAGCCGCCAGCGGCTCATGATCGGCCGCTCGGCCGCCGACATCGTCCTTTCGGCGCAGGTCCGCGTCGACGGCGAGGTCGTCGGCCCCCGCGACCTCGCGGCCCCGCTCGCCGCCGCGGCCAACGACGCCTACTCCGGCGTGCTGTGGTGCGACGAGGACCGGGTCGCGGGCGACGTCATCGCCGCCGAGGAGGCCGGGGGCTGGATCATGCTCGGCGACTGCGACTTCGGCGGACCGGCGTACGCCACGGTGACCGCCCGCGTCGCCGGGCAGCCCTCCCAGCTGACCCTGCGCGTCGACGACCCGCTCGACGGCGACGTCCTCGCCAAGATCGACACCCCGGCCACCGGCGGCGTCTACGACTACACCGACGTCACCGTGGACCTGGGCCGCGTCGAGGGCGTCAAGGACCTCTACGTCAGCTTCGAGAACGGCGCGGTCCGCCTGGCCTCGCTGCACTTCGGGCAGGCGGCCCAGTGAAGGGCCCCCGCGGCGTCACCATCGCCGACGTGGCGGCGCGGGCGGAGGTCGCCGCGAGCACCGTCTCGTACGTGCTGAGCGGCAAGCGGTCGATCTCGCCCGCCACCGCCCAGCGCGTCATGGACGCCGTGGCCGAGCTCGGCTACCACCCGCACGCCGGGGCCCGCTCGCTCGCGTCCCGCCGCGCCGGCGTCATCGCCATGATGCTGCCGCTGCGCGACGGCATGCACCTGCCGGTGCTCATGCAGTTCGCCTCCGGCGCGGTCACCGAGGCCCGCCGCCACGACCAGGACGTGCTGCTCATGACCGCCGACGAGGGCCCGGCCGGGCTCGCGCGCGTGGCCGCCTCCTCGATCGTCGACGGGCTCATCCTCATGGACGTCGAGGTCCGCGACCCGCGCGTGGAGGCCGTGCGCCGCCTCGGCCTGCCGAGCGTCCTCCTCGGATTCCCCGCCGACGCGGCCGGGCTGACGTGCGTGGACCTCGACTTCACCGCCGCGGGCAGGGAATGCGCGGACTACCTCATCGGACGCGGCTGCCGCGACATCGCCCTGCTGGGCGCCTCGGAGGCCGTCTACGAGCGGCGCACCGGCTTCGCCGAACGGGTCCGCTCCGGCTTCCTCGACCGCCGGGGCGACGGCCGCGCCGCGGCCGGGCCCGGCCCGCGCCTCGCCGAATCGGCCGCGGCCGTGCCCTGCCCCGACGACCCGGTCTCGGTGCAGCGCACCGTCAAGGAGCTCCTGGCCTCCAGGCCCGACCTGACCGGCCTGGCCGTCCACAACGAGCCGGCCGTCCCGCACGTGATGCACGCCCTGGCCGACGCCGGGAAGTGCGTGGGGGAGGACTTCCACGTCGTCGTCATCGGCCCCGACGAGGTCGGCGAGCGCGTCCACCCGCCGCTCCCGTCGGTGCTGGTCCCCGCCGAGCGCCTCGCCGAGATCGCCGTGGGCCACCTCATGCGCAAGCTCGACGGGCTGGAGGTCCCCGAGTCGACCCTCGTCGAACCGCAGCTGACCGTGCGCTGACGGCGACGCGCCGACGACGCGGGG
>DASTYG010000061.1:0-14093 GCA_035765105.1 Glycomyces sp. | reverse complement strand
GGCGACGCAAACCCATGAGGGGTCCTTTGCTCAGGGACACTAGGCTGGTTCGCAGACAACGGTACGGAATCCGGGAGTACTCGGTGCACCACCCCCATCGCGCACCACGGCGGGAGCTCCCGCTCCCAGGGCCCGCTCCTCGGCCTCGCCGCGGCGTGTCGAACCTCGGCCTCGCGCTGATCGCCGCCCTCACCGCGGCCCTCGCCGCGGTGCTGACGTGGTTCCCGATCCAGCGCCCCGCCGCCGAGGCGGCGGTCCGGTCCTTCCTGGAGGAGGTCCGCGCGGGCGATGTCGACGCGGCGCTCGCTCGGCTCGAAGAGGCGCCGTCGGGGCCGTTCCTGGTGCCCGAGGCGCTGAACGCGGACTGGGAGATCGTCGAGGTCGCCCAGGTCGCCTACGAGCGCGACGAGGACGGCGTCCGCGCCGCCGAGGTGTACGCCGAGATCATGGCCCCCGACGGGACCCGCCTCGCGCACCGCTACGAGGTGGTGTTCGCACCGGACGGGCCACTCATCGCCGACCGCCTCACCGAGGGCGGGTTCTACACGATAGGCGTGCTGGAGGCGAACGGCGTGGCGGGGCCGACGCAGGAGGCCCGGCTGCTGCCGGGCGTGTACCACTTCTACGAGTCCCCGCCGACGACGATCGCCGACATGAACATGCCCTCGGTGCTGGTCCTCGGGGGCGAGTTCATCGAACTGGGCGAGGAGCACCCGGCCGACCGGCTGCTCGAGGCCGACCCCGAGCTCACCGAGGAGGGCCGGGCGTCCGTCGACCGGGCGCTGCGCGACCACCTCGACGCGTGCGCGGCGGAGCGCGAACCCGGCTGCCCGTTCGGTCCGCTGGCCGGGGAGCACCCGTTCACCGAGGCCGACCCGTCCCAGCCGTGGCGGGTCGTCCGGTACCCGAGCGTGGCGCCCGGGGGCGGGATGACGCCGCAGGGCCCGCGGGTCGGGACGGTCGAGACCGGCGCGGTGGAGATCGACGTCGTTCCCGCCGGTGCGGGCGAGGGCGCCGAACCGTTCACCGTGAGCTGCGTGTTCACGGTGAACGGCCTGTTCCTCGCCGTCGACTGGGAGACCGGTGCCATCGGGATCGGCTCGAGCGCCGTCGAGGCGCCCCTCTGCGAGTGGCTGACCGGTTGAGGCGGTGAGCGGGGCCTTCAGGGGCGCAGTTCGGCGAGCAGGGCCGCGCCGGTCCAGTCCCGCCTGCCGCCCGCCTCGGCGTCGCGGACGAGGGCGACCAGCCGTTCGTTGACGGGGGCCTCGGTGCCGTGGGCGCGGGCCAGGGCGACGATCTCGCCGTTGAGGTGGTCCACCTCGGTGGCGCGCCCGGCCTCCAGGTCCTCCCACATCGACGACCGCGCCAGCGGGTCGATCGCGAGCATGCGGGCGGCGGCCCTGGTGAAGACGGCGTCGGGGGCCGCGAGCAGGGCCGGGACCCAGCGCGGCGGCAGCGGGGTCAGCCGGGCCGGGGCGATGCCCGCGGCGGCGAACGCCGTCAGGGCCTCGCGCTGCGCCGCGGCGAGGCAGCGCCGGAAGGCGCGCTGCGAGAGCTCTTCCTTCAGCGGGAGGCCGGACAGGGCGTTGACGGCGTTGTTGAGGTTGAGCAGCAGCTTCGCGGCCTGCACGCCCCGCATGTCCTCGCGTCGGACCAGCGGCAGGCCCGCGCGCTCGAAGTCGGCGGCGCAGGCGTCGAGCGCCTCGTGGGCCTGCGCTTCGAGGTCGCCGGAGGTGGCGCCGTGGAACCAGCCCGCGCCGCGGTTCACCACGTTGAACCCGACCGTGCCGGGCAGGACGTCGATCCCCGGCAGCAGGTCGCGGAGCTTCTCGGCATTGCGCAGGCCGTTCTGGAGGCTGAGGACGACCGCGCCGGGCTTGAGGAGCGGGCCCAGTTCCACGGCGGCGTCGGCGGTGGCCGCCGACTTCACGGTGAGGAGGACGAGGTCGGCTTCGGCGGCGGCGTCCGGGGCGGTCTCGTAGCGGGGCTCGGGCACGCGCAGTTCGGCGCCGCGCCAGTCGGTGAGGGTGAGGCCGTGCCAGGCGAGCTGGCGGGCGGTGCGCTCGCGGCCGATGAACACGACGTCGGCGCCCGCGGCGGCGAGCCGTCCGCCGACGTAGCAGCCGACGCTGCCCGCGCCGTACACGCAGATCACCATGCTCGGATGCTACTCCCGCAAGGGATCGCGAGGCCAGTTCGCGAGCAGTGCTGACAGGTGTCAATTAGTAGGCGTTTGTCATCGTACGCATTGATGTATACGCTTGCCGAATGAAGTTCGGACTGTCACCCCACGCACCCGCCAAAGACCGCCGGGTGCGGCGCTCCCGTTCCGCCCTCCTGGAGGCCACCGTCGACCTCGTGACCGCACACGGTACGGCCGCCGTGCCACTGTCCGAGATCGCCGAGACCGCGGACGTGAGCCGGCAGCTGGTCTACCAGCACTTCGGCGACCGCGACACCCTCCTGCTGGAGGCGGCGGTCGACCTGATCGGGTCCGAACTGCTGCCCCGCCTCGACGACGCCGGCGAGACGCGCGAGCGCGCGCTCCTGGTCGCCCGCCACTTCGCGGCCCACCGCGGCTTCTACCGGGCCGTATGCCGCAGCTCGGCGGCGTTCGCCCTGAACCGGGCGCTGACCGGGCTGCTGCTGGAGGCGGGCCGCGAGGTCGTCGGACACGCGCTGGGCGAGGACGCCGACGACCGGGAGGTCGAGGACCTCTCGCTGTTCCTGGCGGGCGGGGGCACCGCGTTCGTCAACACCTGGGTGGCCGAGGGCGAGGACCCGCTCGACCCCGAGGCGTTCACCGAGCGGTTCATGCGGCTGGTGGCCGCCTTCGACCTCACCATCCGCACCGCTCCGGAGGACGGCCGGTGAAGCGCCGCATGCGGTGCGGCGTCACCGTCGGCTTTCACGTACGATGCTCGAGCAGCATGATGCCAGTCCGCAGTCGCCGTGGCGGCACTCTGGACGCCCCTCGCTTCGGACGGAGTGCGGGGATCGCGGGCGCCGCGTTCCGCTCGACCGCCGACGCATGAACCGAACCGGAGGAAGGCATGCTCGAGATCAGCACGGCCACCTGGGCCGTCACCATCGGACTGATCGTGGCGCTGCTCGCGGTGGACCTCGTCCTGGCCGCGGTGCGCCCGCACCAGGTGGGCTTCAAAGAGGCGACCGCCTGGTCGGTGTTCTACATCCTCGTCGCCGTCGGCTTCGGCATCTGGTTCGGATCGCAGTACGGCCAGAGCTTCGGCACCGAGTACTTCGCGGGCTACATCATCGAGAAGAGCCTCTCGGTGGACAACCTGTTCGTGTTCGTCATCATCATGACCACGTTCGCCGTCCCCACCGAGCACCAGCACAAGGTGCTCACCTTCGGGATCATCCTGGCGCTGATCATGCGCGCGATCTTCATCGCCGCCGGCGCGGCGCTGCTGAACCTGTTCTCGTTCATGTTCCTGGTGTTCGGCCTGCTGCTGGTCTACACGGCGGTGCAGCTCTACCGCCACCGCGATGAGGACCCCGACATCGAGGACAACCTCATGGTCAAGGGGGCGCAGCGCATCCTGCCGGTGACCGGCGAGTACGTCGGCGGCAAGCTGCTCGCCCGCATCGACGGCCGCAAGATGGTGACGCCGCTGTTCGTGGTGCTCATCGCCATCGGCAGCGTCGACCTGCTGTTCGCCCTGGACTCCATCCCCGCGGTCTTCGGCGTCACCAAGGAGGCGTACATCGTCTTCACCGCGAACGCGTTCGCGCTCTTGGGCCTGCGCGCGCTGTTCTTCCTCGTCAAGGGCCTGCTCGACCGGCTCGTGTACCTCTCGACCGGCCTGGCGATCATCCTGGCGTTCATCGGCGTGAAGCTCATCCTGCACTGGGCGCACGTGGACATCAACACCTCGGTGCCGGAGATCCCGACCGAGATCAGTCTCGGCGTGGTGATCGGCGTGCTGGCCGTCGTCACGGTGGCGAGCCTGCTCAAAACCCGACGCGACCCCACCGCGAAGGCGCACCCCGGTTCGCTCCGGGGCCAGCGGCGCCGCGAGCGGAGCGAGTAGCGCCGGGCCGGGCCGCCGCGCTCACCCGCGGCCGGGCTCGGCGATGAGGGGCATGACGACCATGTCGAGGATCTCGTCGACGACCTCCTGCGGCGCGGGCTCGCCGCGCGTGAGGAAGTAGTGGGTCATGAGCGAGGGCGCCAGGTTGACCAGGCGCGGGGTCAGCGCCTCGGGCCGGAGGACCCCGGCCGCGATCCCGGCCTCGAAGATCTCGGTGACCATGCGGACGCGGGGGCGCTCGATGTCGTCGCGCAGCTCCTCGCCGTCCGAGGCGGCGGTGAGCTCGCCGACGTAGCCGCGGATGGCCTCGCCGTCGGGGCCCTCCTGGAAGGCGGCGATGCGGTGCATGACGCGCTCGAGGTCGGCGCGGACGTCGCCGGTGGGCGCGAAGGGCATGTCGCGGGTGGCGCCCCGGTGGCGGACGGCGGCGCGCACGAGGTGGGCGCGGCTGGGCCAGCGCTTGTAGAGCGAGGCCTTGCCCGCGCGGGCGCGGGCGGCGACGCTCTCCATGCGCAGATTCGCGTAGCCGACCTCGGAGAGCTCCTCCAGTGTGGCTTCGAAGATGGCGTTCTCCAGCTCGTGACCGCGGCGGCGGCCCGGTGTGGATTCAGTCACCTGGACTCCCTTGATAGTGAACGCAACGTTCACTAAATGCTAGCGTCGAATACGAGACGGTGCGTTCACTGACGTCGCCCGCCACCTGCAATCCAATCATCCTCGTCCACGGAGGTCCTGTGGCTCCGCACGCTCCCAGCACCACCGCCGGAGGCCGCCCATGAGCGCCCCCGCGAACACCGCCGCCGCGCCGATGACCCACCGCGAGGTGCTCCGCGCCCTCAGCGGCCTGCTCATCGTCCTGTTCGCGGCGATGATCAGCTCCACCATCGTCTCGGTGGCCCTCCCGCAGATCGTCGGCACCCTCAAGGGCAGCCAGTCGCAGTACACGTGGGTCGTCACCGCGATGCTCCTGGCCTCGACCGCCTCGACCCCGATCTGGGGCAAGCTGGCCGACCTGTTCCCCAAGAAGCGGCTGCTCCAGGTCGCCATCGTCATCTTCAGCCTCGCCTCGCTCGGCTGCGGCCTGGTGCAGAACACCGAGCAGCTCATCGCGCTCCGCGTCGTCCAGGGCCTGGGCATGGGCGCGCTCCAGGTGCTCGTGCAGGTCATCATCGGCGCGATGGTCAGCCCCAAGGAGCGCGGCCGCTACAACGGCTACCTCGGCGGCGTCATGGCCGTCTCCACCGTCGGCGGCCCGCTGCTGGGCGGGTTCATCACCGACGCCTCGTGGCTCGGCTGGCGCTGGTGCTTCTTCATGGCCGTGCCGCTGACGATCCTGGCGCTGGTCATGCTCTCGCGCACCCTCCACCTGGCCGAGACCCGCCGCCCCGAGACGAAGGTCGACTACGCGGGCGCGAGCCTCATCGCGGCCGGCGTCAGCCTGCTGCTGCTGTGGGTCACCTTCGTCGGCGGCGAGTTCGACTGGATCTCGTGGCCGACCGCCGCGATGGTCGGCGGCGGCCTCGTCCTGCTCGCCGCGGCCGTATGGGTCGAGACCCGCGTGGCCGAGCCGGTGGTGCCGGTCCACGTCGTCAAGCGCCGCGACCCGGCGCTCGCCATCGTCGCGAGCCTGTCGGTGGGCATGGCCATGTTCGGCGGGGCGGTCTTCCTCGGGCAGTACTTCCAGGTCGCCCGCGGCTACTCCCCCACCGAGGCCGGCCTGCTCACCATGCCGATGATGCTGGGCGTCCTGGTGTCCTCGGCCGTGGCCGGGCGCCTGGTCTCCAGGAGCGGCAGGGTCAAGCCGTACATCATCACCGGCACGCTCATCCTCACCGGCGGCTTCGCCATGCTCGCGGCCGTGGACCACGAGACCTCGCTGGTCTACATGGCCTTCGGGATGCTCGCCGTCGGCGTCGGCGTGGGCGCCTCGATGCAGAACCTGGTCCTGGTGGTGCAGAACGCGGTGCCGCTGCGGGAGCTCGGCGCGGCCAGCGGCTCGATCACCTTCTTCCGCTCCCTGGGCGGCACCATCGGCGTCTCGGTCCTGGGCGCGATCCTCGCGAACCAGGTCGCCGCAAAGATCAGGGAGGGCCTGGAGGCCCTGGGCCTCCCGACCGACGGCCAGAACACGGGCGGCTCCACACTGGACCTGGCGAGCATGCCCCCGCCCGTGCGGGAGGTCGTCATGGCCTCCTACGGCGACGCCACCGGCCACCTGTTCCTGTTCTCGACGGCCATCAGCGCGGCGGGCGTGATCGCCGCGCTGTTCCTGACGCCGGTGCGGCTGCGCGACAGCGTGGACCTGCCCGAGCCCGAACCCGAGCCGGCGAAGGCCGCCGTCTAGGGCGCTACGCGGCCAGGTCCACGACGGCCTTGACGTCGTCCTCGCCGGCGCCGAACGCCTCGGCGAAGCGCTCGATGGGCACCCGCCGGGTGATCAGGCGGCCGAGCCAGTCCAGGTCGGCCGCCGCCAGGGCCCGCTCGGCCCGCTCGAAGTGGCCGAGGTTGGCGTTGACCGATCCGACGATCGCGTCGTTCTCGAGCACCACCTCGCGGTTGAGCGCCCCGGCGTCGACGTTGACGTTCCGCCCGGCGGGCGAGACGCCGGTCAGGCAGGTGACGCCGAACGGCCCGGTGGCGGCGACCGCCTCGAACACGAGCGAGCTGGAGCCGGTGGCCTCGATGACGATGTCCGGTTCGCCTTCCTTGACGACCGCCTCGATGCCCTCGTGGTGGTAGGTCGCGCCCAGGCTCGCGACGAGTTCGGGCTTGGGCCCCTCGGCGACGCGGTCGAGGACGTGCACGTCCAGGCCGCGCTGGACGCCGATGAGCGCGGCGAGCAGCCCGATCGGGCCCGCACCGGTGACCAGGACCGACTTCGGCTCGAACCAGGAGCGCCCGCCGACCTTGTCGATCTGGTCCCACGCCTTGGCGACGACGCTGGTCGGCTCCATGAGCACGCCGACGTCTTCGAGCCGCGGGTCGAGCTTGACGGCGTACTCGGCCTCGACGGTCCAGACCTCGCTGGCGTAGCCGTCGAGCTGCTTGATGCCGCGTTCGACGTAGCCGCCGTTGCGGCACTCGTCGAACAGGCCGATCGCGCAGGCCCCGCACGGGACCGGGTCGGGGCGGCGCACAACGCCGACGACGAGGTCGCCGGGCGCGAAGCCGCTGCCCTCGGGCGCCTCGCGCACCCGGCCGAGCGATTCGTGGCCGATGACGAGCCGGTCGGCCCGCGGCGGGGCCGCGCCGTACTCGGCGTCGGCGATCTCCTTGTCGGTGCCGCAGATGCCCACGGCGAGCGCGTCGACGAGCAGTTCGCCCTCGCCCCTCTCGGGCGCGGCCATCTCGGTGAGCGCGAGCGAGTTCCTGCGGCCGGGTATGACGGTCAAGGCGCGCATGTCGGTTCACTTCCCTTCATCGGCTGACTGCTGCTCACGCACCGAACGCGGCGCGGTGGCCGGGTGCGTGCCGCTCAGGTGCCTGGCCGAGTTGACCAGTCCCACGTGGCTGTACGCCTGCGGGGTGTTGCCGAGTTGGCGGCCGGTGCGGGGGTCGAACTCCTCGCTGAGCAGGCCCAGGTCGTTGCGCACGGCCAGCAGCCGCTCGAACAGGTCCCTGGCCTCGGTGGAGCGGCCGATGCCGTGCAGGGCGTCGACCAGCCAGAACGAGCAGGCGAGGAAAGCGCCCTCCTCGCCGGGGAGGCCGTCGACGCCGCCGTCGGCCTCGGTGTCGTAGCGCAGGAGGTAGCCGTCGCGCATGAGTTCGCGCTGCACGGCGTCGACGGTCCCGACCATGCGGGGGTCGTTCCAGGGGAGGAACCCGGTCTGCGGGATGAGCAGCAGCGCGGCGTCGAGGCCGTGCGAGCCGTACGACTGGGTGAAGGTGCCCCGGTCGGGGTCGTAGCCGCGGTCGCAGACCTCGCGGTGGACCTCCTCGCGCAGGGCCCGCCACTTGTCGACCGGGCCGGGCAGGCCGAACTCCTCGACGGATTTGACGGCCCGGTCGAAGCCGGTCCACGACAGCACCTTGGAGTGGACGAAGTGGCGGCGCTCCCCGCGCACCTCCCACAGGCTCTCGTCGGTGTCCTGCCAGTGGTCTTCGAGGTATTCCAGCATCGCGACCTGGAGCCCCCAGGCGTACTCGTCGCCTTCGAGGCCGGCCTCGCGGGCGAGGTGGAGCCCTTCGAGGACTTCGCCCCACACGTCGAGCTGGAACTGGTCGGAGGCGGCGTTGCCGATCCGCACCGGGGCCGAGCCCTCGTAGCCGGGGAGCCAGCCCAGCTCGTGCTCGGGGAGCCAGCGCTTGCCGTCGAGGCCGTACATGATCTGGAGGTCGGCCGGGTCGCCGGCGACGGCGCGCAGGAGCCATTCGCGCCATTCGCGGGCCTCGGAGATGTAGCCGGTGCCCAGCATGGCCTGGAGCGCGAAGGTGGCGTCGCGCAGCCAGCAGTAGCGGTAGTCCCAGTTGCGGACGCCGCCGAGGTCTTCGGGCAGGGAGGTGGTGGCGGCGGCGACGATGCCGCCGGTGGGCTTGTAGGTGAGGGCCTTGAGCGTGACCGCCGAGCGGCGGACGGCGTCCTGCCATTCGCCCTCATAGCGCATGTGGCCGACCCACTCCTCCCAGAAGCGCTCGGTGTCGGCGAGGCTCTCCTCGGGGTCGACGGGAATGGGGCCGCCCTCGTGGGAGGGGCGGTAGGTGAGCACGAAGCCGACCCGTTCGCCGACCGACACGGTGAACTCGGCGAGCCCGGTGGCGTCGTCGAGCGTCATGGGGATGTCGGAGGCGAGCCAGGCCGCGTCGGGCCCGGCGATGGCGGCGATCTGCCCGTCCTCGCAGCGGACCCACGGCTCGACGCGGCCGTAGCCGAAGCGCAGCCGCATCACGGTGCGCATGGGGACGCGTCCGCTGACGCCTTCGACGACGCGGACGACGTCGGCGACGTTGTCGCGCGGGGGCATGGCGTCGAGGACGCGGACGGCGCCCTCGGGGGTCTCCCACTCGGTCTCGAGGATGAGCGTGTCGCCGCGGTAGCGCCGCCGCGCGCAGGTGCCGCCCGCGGCGGGGGCCAGGAGCCACGAGCCGTGCTCCTCGTCGCCGAGGAGGGCGGCGAAGCACGCGGGCGAGTCGAATCGGGGCAGGCACAGCCAGTCGATGGAACCGTCGGTGCCCACCAGTGCCGCGGTGTGCAGGTCGCCGAGCATTCCGTAGTCTTCGATCCGCAAAGCCACATCTCACCATCCCATAACGGCCTCGCGCATGCGGCGCCGTTGCCGATTACCCCTGGGGGCCGGCGGTAAGCGTCGCGACGCCGAGGCGTTCGAGCCGTTCGGGGTCGGCGAGGACGTCGATGGCGACGATCCTGTCGGCGGCGACGGTGAAGGCCATGACCGAGAGCGGGCCCCGCTCGTCGGCGACGACGAAGCCGGGGGCGCCGTTGACCAGCACCGGGCGCGCCAGCGGCGCGAACTCGGCGAACGTGGCGGCCCGGCCCGCGACGGTGCGGCCGCCGCGCAGGATCAGGTTGAGGGCGGGGCGCGCGGCGCCGCCGTCGGAGCGGAGCACCACGTCGGGGTCGAGCACGGCCACGAGCGCGTCGAAGTCGCCCCGGCGGGAGGCGGCGAGGAAGGCGTCGACGGCGTCCTTCTGGCGTTCGCGGTCGGGTTCGGGGGCGACCGAGCGCGCTTCGACGCGGCGGCGGGCCCGGGAGGCGAGCTGCCTGGCGGCCTCGGGGGTCTTGTCGAGGACGCGGGCGACGTCCGCGAAGGGGACGGCGAACATGTCGTGGAGGACCAGCGCGAGGCGCTCGGCGGGGGCGAGGGTGTCGAGGACGACGAGCAGGGCGAGGCCGACCGAGTCGGCGAGGAGCGCCTCGTGCTCGGGGTCGAGGCCGCTCTCGGGGTCGACCACCGGGTCGGGCAGGCGGACGTCCAGGGGCTCTTCGCGGCGTCGGGTGCGGGAGCGGAGCAGGTTCAGGCAGACGCGGGCGGTGACGGTGGTGAGCCAGCCGGGGAGGTTCGCGATCTCGTCGGCGTCGGCGCGTTCGGCGCGGAGCCAGGTCTCCTGGAGCGCGTCGTCGGCTTCGCTGAGGGAGCCGAGCATGCGGTAGGCGAGGGCGCGCAGGCGCGGGCGCTGCGCTTCGAAGCGCGCCGCGAGGGCGGTGGACTCGCTCATCGCCGTGGTGCTCCTTCGCTGCGGCGGCCGTGCCGGTCCGGGCCCGGCCGCCTTCGAGCCTAGTGCGCTCCGGCCGCGGCCGCGTGTACCGGGCCGATGGCGCGAACACAGTAATCTGTTGGTCACTCACGATATTCGACCCGAATGGACAACGGATTTGGCCATTGCAGACGCCGTTGCACGGCAACCGGATATACGTTCCCCCGCGGCCGGGGCGGGGCCGTCATGATCGTCCTGCTGTCGGTGGTCGGTTCGCTCGCGGGCCTGTGCTATTTCGCCGCGGTCGTGATCGTGCGGGCGCTGAGCGCGGAGACCGAGGCCGCGGCGCGGGCGGTGCGGACGTACCTCGCCCGGCGCGACGCGGCCGGGGCGCGCCTCGGGATCGGCGAGGAGCCGTCGCAGGGCCTCGGCGGCGAGGCCCTGCGCGCGGAGGCCGAGCAGTGGCCCGGCTGGGAGGCCGAGTACCGGCGGCAGATGGCCGCGACGCTCCAGCCGGGGCGGGGCGTGCTCTGGGCGGCGGTGCTCATCGCGACCGTGCTCGCGGCGATCGCGGTCAACCTCCGGTTCGGCGGCGGGAACTCCGCCGACGGCTCCTTGGCGGCGACGTGGCCGGTGCTCCTGTTCTTCGTCGCCCCGTGGTTCACCGCGACCGGAGCGGTCGACCTGGCCGACCGGCTCCGGCGGCTCGCGCGGCGCGGCGACCGATAGCGGTCAGGCGAGGTCGACGGTCAGGTCCGCCTCGCCCGCCGCGTCCAGCGTGAACTCGGCGGCGGCGCCCTGGTGCTCGATGCGGTAGTCGCCGCGGAAGCCGTTGAAGCGCAGGCGGCCCTCGGCGTCGGTGACGAGAGTGCCGTTCGTGCCCCACTCGGTGTTGACCAGGTGGTGGAGCCGGTCGTAGGAGGGCTTGGGGGTGCCGTCGGCGCGGACGAAGCCGCCGGGCGCGCCGAGCCACATGCCCGCGTCGGACATGCCCCAGTAGGTGATCGCCTCCACCGAGGGGTGCGAGAGCAGGGTCTTGTAGTGGCGTTCGATCTCGTCGGCCTGGCGCGCCTCGCCTTGGGGGGTGCTGGGCCAGGAGTCGACCTGGTGGTCGTTGAGGTCGACGATCTCGGGCGGCATGATCGCGCCGGAGACGATGGTGGTCTCGGTGAAGTGGATCGGCAGGCCGTAGCGGGAGAAGCGCTCCAGGACGCCGAGGGTGCGCTCCTCGCCCCAGTAGCCCTGGTGCATGTGGCTCTGGAGGCCGAGGGCGTCGATGCGGATGCCGGCCTCCAGGACCCCTTCGATGAGGCATTCGTAGGCCGCGGACATGTCGAAGTCGTTGAGCAGCAGGGTCGCGCCGGGGTTCGCTTCGCGGGCGGCGTCGAAGACCATGCGCACCATGGGGATGCGGCCGATGTCGCGGCACAGCCGGGTGATGCCGTTGTCGTACTTGTCGAAGATCGGCATGATGACGACCTCGTTGATGACGTCCCACATGTCGACGAGCCCGGCGAAGTCGGTCATCTCACGCTTGATGCGGTCGGTCTGGACGCGGGCGATCTCGGCGTTGTCGAGGTCGAGGAGCCAGTCGGCGGTGACGGTGTGCCAGGCGAGGGGGTGGCCCTTGACGGTGTGGCCGCGCTCGGTCAGCAAGCGCGCGGCGGCCAGGACGCGCTCGGTGTCGGGCCTGCCGCGCTCGGGTTCGAACCGGCCCCAGTAGAACGGGAGGGTCGCGAAGTTGAACAGGCCCTCCCACAGTTCGAGCATGCGCTCGTCGCGTTCGGGGTCGTCCGAGCCGCCGCCGGCGAGTTCGACGGCTTCGAAGGCGGTGCAGCCGAAGAGGAACTGGTGCCGGAGCTGTTCGAGCCGCACTTCACGTCCGGCCAGCGGCTCGCCGTTCGCGGTGAGGGTGAGCGTGGCGTCGGCGGCGCGGTGCCGCCGGATGTCGCGGTCAATGGAAGTTTCAGCCATTATCGGTTCGCTTTCCACGGAAGTTTCGGGGCGACTTGTATTCCAGCAGGAACGCGATCACCGGTCAAGGGGTCGAACGGGCGGGGATACGGCTCGGCCGGACTGGAGCGGCGCTCCGGCCCGGCCTGTCGGTGTATGGGGGATGTCGGTCGCGGTCAGTCGGCCTCGCCGGGCGGGACCACCCATTCGGTCGACTGCCCGGTGACCTCGGCGATGCGCTCGTAGTCCTTGTCGTAATGGAGCACCGTCACCCGGTGCCGCTCGGCGGTGGCGGCGATGAGCAGGTCGGGGAGCTTGACGGTGCGGTGCCCTGATGTCTCCACCAGCGCCGATTGGACATCTTCCGCGCGGCTGACGATATCGTCGGTGATCGGGAGCCGCTCGAAGCCCAGGAGCCATTCGCGCACGTCGTCGCGGTGGTTCGGGTTCCTGGCTCCGACCATGATCTCCATCTGCACCACACCGCAGATCGCGACCAGACCGCGGTCGATCAGCGGCACGAGCACCTCGGCCACGGCGGGCTTCCGCAGACGTGCGAGCACGCTGGTGTCGGCGAGGTGCGTCGCGACCGCTACCACGCCCGCTCCCGGATCTCATCGGCGTCGAGCTCGAGCCCGCCATCGATCACCCACTGCACGAACCGCTTCCTCCGCTCGCGGTCGACCGCGTCCTTGAGCGCGGCGTTGACCGTCGCGACCTTGGTGGTGGTCCCGAAGATCTCGCTGGCCTGGGCCACGAGGTCGTCGTCGAGGTTGATCACTGTTCTCGTCATCAGTTTCACCCCCTGACCATAAGTGAGCACTTCTGCCAAGGATAACTTTTGCGTCGGCGTGTTGGAACCTTTGAGAAATTATTTTCGGTATATCGATTAGATTCAATCAGGTATCCGACAGAACAGTGGCCCCGGAACGAGGCTCCGGGGCCACTGCCAGCGGGAACCGGTGCGGTCAGCGGATGCCGTAGAGGTGTTCGAGAGCGAGCTGGTCGAGGTGCTCGAACGCCATGCCCTTGGCCGCCAGAGCGTCGACATCGACCTCGACGTCCTTGAGATCGGCCCAGGTCTCCCCCTCGGCCAGCGTCGCGACCGCCAACTGGTCGACCCGCGCGGCCTTGATCGCCTCCTGCACCTCCGGATCGGCCCGGAACGCCTTCACCTTCGCCTGGAGGATCTTGTAGTTGCGCATGCACGCCGCAGCCGAGACCCACACACCCTCGTCATCCTCGGTGCGCGGGGGCTTGAAATCGAAGTGGATCGGCCCCGAGTACTGGCCCTTGGCGATCCCCTCCTCGACCGCGTCCACCGCCCAGAACGCCCCACCCACGTTCCCGGCCCCGAACCGCAGATCCTGGTCGTACCGCGGACCGGTCTGCCCGTTCAAATCGATGTGATACAGCTTCCCGTGCCACAGCGCCTGCCGGATACCGGCCGCATAATCCAGACCGGCCATCTCCTCATGCCCGATCTCGGGGTTGATCCCCACCAACTCCGGACGCTCCAGCTCGTTGATGAACGCCAACGCATGCCCGATCGTCGGCAGCAGGATGTTCCCCCGCGGCTCATTCGGCTTCGGCTCGATCGCGAACACCATGTCGTAGTCGTGCTCCACGATGTATTCGCCGAGGATGTCGAACGCCTCTTTGAGGCGGGCCAGGGCGCTCTGGACGTGCTTGGAACCGCCGGTCTCGGCGCCTTCGCGGCCGCCCCAGGCGACATAGACCTGCGCGCCCAGCTCGGCGGCCAGGTCGATATTGCGCATGACCTTGCTGATTGCCAGACGACGCACGTCCCGGTCGTTGTGGGTGAACCCGCCGTCCTTGAACACCGGATGCCCGAACAGGTTCGTCGTCGCCGTGGTGACCTTCAGACCCGTCTCATCGAGGGCCTTGCGGAAGGCCGCCACGTTCGCCTCG
>DASTYG010000060.1:0-2563 GCA_035765105.1 Glycomyces sp. | reverse complement strand
GGTCGAGCTGGCCGAGGAGATCGTGGGTCGCACTCCCGTCGAGAAGCTCCGCTTCGTCTCCTCCGGGACCGAGGCGACGATGTCGGCCATCCGCCTGGCGCGCGGCTTCACCGGACGCGAGCTCGTCGTCAAGTTCGCCGGCTGCTACCACGGGCACGTGGACTCCCTGCTCGCCTCCGCGGGCTCGGGCCTCGCCACCTTCGCCGTGCCGGGTACGCCGGGGGTGCCGTCCGCGTCGACCGCGGCCACCCTCGTGCTTCCCTACAACGACCCGGCGGCGGTGGAGGCGGCCTTCGCCGAGCACGGCGACCGGATCGCCTGCCTCATCACCGAGGCCGCCCCCGGCAACATGGGAGTGGTGCCGCCGGCGCCGGGGTTCAACGCGTTCCTCGCCGACATCTGCACTCGCCACGGCGCGCTGTTCGTCAGCGACGAGGTGATGACCGGCTTCCGCGTGACCCGCGCGGGGCAGTGGGGTCTCGACGGTGCCGTCGAGGGCTGGGTGCCCGACCTGATGCCGTTCGGCAAGGTCATGGGCGGCGGGTTCCCGGCCGCCGCGTTCGGCGGCCGCGCCGACGTGATGGCCCGGCTGGCGCCGGAGGGGCCGGTCTACCAGGCGGGCACGCTCTCGGGGAACCCGATCGCCACCACCGCCGGCCTGGCCACGCTGCGGCTGGCCACCGACGAGGTCTACGACCACATCACGGCCGCCGGCGAGACGATCAAGGCCGCGGCCGGCGAGGCGCTGACCGCCGCCGGCGTCCCGCACCTGGTGCAGGCGGCCGGCACGATGTTCTCGGTGTTCTTCACCGACGCGAGCGCCGTCCGCGACTTCGACGACGCCTCCGCCCAGGACACCGCGGCGTACGCGGCGTTCTTCCACGCCATGCTGGACGCCGGCGTCTACCTGCCGCCGTCGGCGTACGAGGCATGGTTCCTGTCCTCCGCCCACGACGACCGCGCCGTCCAGACGGTGCTGGACGCCCTGCCCGGCGCGGCCCGCGCGGCCGCCGCCTCGAAGGACCCGCGATGACCGAGACCACCGTCGTCCACCTGCTGCGCCACGGCGAGGTGCACAACCCCGGTGGCGTGCTCTACGGCCGCCGCGACGGGTTCCACCTCTCGGAGCTCGGCCGGCGGATGGCCGACCGGGTCGCCGAGTCGATCGGCGACCGCGACATCGTGCACGTGCGGTCCTCGCCGCTGGAGCGGGCCCGGGAGACGGGCGCGCCGCTCGCGTCCGCGCTCGGGCTCGAGATCGTGGTCGACGAGCGGGTCATCGAGTCGAGCAACCGGTTCGAGGGACTCAACTTCGGGGAGGGCGCCTGGACGCTGGTGAAGCGGCCGCACCTGTGGCGCTACCTCTACAACCCGCTCAAGCCGTCGTGGGGCGAGCCCTACCGGCAGATCGCGGCCCGGATGATGGCCGCCGTCGAGGACGCCCGCGACGCGGCCCGCGGCCACGAGGCGGTGATCGTCTCCCACCAGCTGCCGATCTGGGTGGCCCGGCTGGCCGCCGAGAAGCGGCGCTTCCCGCACGACCCGCGCCAGCGGACCTGCACGCTGTGCTCGCTCACCTCCTTCCACTTCGTGGACGGGACCCTCGCCCAGGTCAGCTACTCGGAGCCGGCCGGCGACATGATCCCCGTCCGCGACAAGGCGGCGCCGTTCTCGGCGGGTGGCGCCCCCGAGGAGAACCGGCCCTGACCCGTCTCCGCGTCCCCGCGCTCGTCCTCGCCTGTCTGCTCGCGCTGACGGGCTGCACGTCGTTGGAGTCGACCGGCGACAAGGGCTACATCACCGGTGACGGCCGGATCGTGCAGTACGACGCGGCCGACCGCGGCGAGCCGGTCAGCCTCGCCGGCGAGGACCTCGAGGGCGAGCCGCTGGACCTCGAGCGGTTCCGGGGCAAGCCGGTCGTGGTCGTCGTCTGGGGCTCGTGGTGCGCCCCGTGCCGGGCGGAGGCGCCCGACGTCGTCGGCGCCGCCGAGGACCTGGGCGACCGGGCGCAGTTCGTCGGCGTCAACATCCGCGACGCCTCGACCGCCCAGGCGCTGTCGTTCGTGCGCACCTTCGAGGTCCCCTACCCGTCCTTCTACTCGCCCGACGGCAAGGCCCTGCTGCCGCTCGGCAGCCTGCCGCCCAACGCCATCCCGAGCTTCGTGGTGCTCGACGCCGAGGGCCGGGTGGCCGCGACCATCATCGGCCAGCTGCCGTCGCGGACCACCCTGGTCGAGGTCACCGAGGACGTCGTCGCGGAGACAGCGGGGACCAGGGATGGGTGACTGGTTCGAGCAGACCGCGGCCTCCGGGTCGCTGATGCTGGCGATCCCGGTGGCCCTGGTGGCCGGGCTGGTCTCCTTCTTCTCCCCGTGCGTGATCCCGCTGCTGCCGGGCTACCTCTCCTACGCCACCGGGCTCTCCGGGGCGGACCTCGCCGCCGGCGAGGCGGCCCGCCACCGGTGGCGGATGCTGGTCGGGTCGCTGCTTTTCGTGGCCGGCTTCGCGGTCGTCTTCGTGCTGGTCGGCGCCGCGTTCGGCAGCGTCGGCGCCCAACTGCGGT